>NZ_JBIBEP010000011.1:52585-280678 GCF_042955185.1 Streptomyces sp. NPDC012474 | reverse complement strand
CTTGCGTTTCCGACTCTATCAGATCTTTCCGATCCGATTTCCTCGGTGCTTTCCAGGTTCCCGCTTCCGCGTTTCCCTTTCCGGCGGTTCCGACTTTATCAGAAGCTCTGAGTCGGATTTCCCTCCCCGGCCGGACATGGTCCCTGGTGCCTGAGTTGGCCCGGGTGCCCCGTCGGGAGGAGTTGTAAACCTACTGGAGCGGGGCGCCTCGATGCAAATCGAGGCGCCCCGCTCCCAGTTGGCGTGGGCTCAGGCCCTACGGACCGTCAGACCTCCACCACCACAGGCAGGATCATCGGCCGACGCCGGTAGGTGTCCGACACCCACTTGCCCAGCGTGCGGCGCACGAGTTGCTGAAGTTGGTGGGGTTCGACCACGCCGTCCTGCGCGGAGCGTTCCAGCACCTCCGTGATCCTTGGGATCACGTCAGCGAAGGCCGAGTCCTCGATGCCGGAGCCCCTGGCCTGGATGTGCGGACCGCCGGTGATCTTCCCGGTGGAGGAGTCGATGACCAGGAACACCGAGATGATGCCCTCGTCTCCGAGGATCCTGCGGTCCTTCAGGGCCGGCTCACCCACGTCACCGACGGAAAGGCCGTCGACGTAGACGTAGCCCGCCTGGACCTTGCCGGAGATCTTGGCCCTGCCCTCGACGAGGTCGACGGCGACGCCGTCCTCGGCGATGACGATGCGGTCGTGCGGGACACCGGTCAAGGCGCCCAGCTCGGCGTTGGCCCGCAGGTGTCGCCATTCGCCGTGCACCGGCATCAGGTTCTTCGGGCGGCAGATGTTGTAGAAGTACAGCAGCTCGCCCGCTGAGGCGTGGCCGGAGACGTGGACCTTGGCGTTGCCCTTGTGGACGACGTTGGCGCCCCAGCGGGTGAGGCCGTTGATCACGCGGTAGACCGCGTTCTCGTTGCCGGGGATCAGGGACGACGCGAGGATCACCGTGTCGCCCTGGACGATGCGGATCTGGTGGTCGCGGTTGGCCATGCGGGACAGGGCGGCCATCGGTTCGCCCTGGGAGCCCGTGCAGACCAGGACCACCTCGCTGTCCGGGAGGTCGTCGAGCGTCTTGACGTCCACGACCAGGCCCGGCGGGACCTTCAGGTAGCCCAGGTCACGGGCGATGCCCATGTTGCGGACCATGGAGCGGCCGACGAAGGCGACACGGCGGCCGTACTCGTGCGCCGCGTCCAGGATCTGCTGGATGCGGTGTACATGGCTGGCGAAGCTCGCGACGATGATGCGCTTGCCGGCGCCGGCGAAGACCTGGCGCAGGACGTTGGAGATCTCCCGCTCGGGCGGTACGAAGCCCGGTACCTCGGCGTTCGTCGAGTCCGAGAGGAGGAGGTCGATGCCCTCCTCGCTCAGGCGTGCGAAGGCGTGGAGGTCCGTGAGGCGGTTGTCCAGCGGGAGCTGGTCCATCTTGAAGTCGCCGGTGTGGACCACCATGCCCGCGGGGGTGCGGATGGCCACGGCCAGCGCGTCCGGGATGGAGTGGTTGACCGCGATGAACTCGCAGTCGAAGGGGCCGATGCGTTCGCGGTGCCCCTCCGCCACCTCCAGCGTGTAGGGGCGGATGCGGTGCTCCTGGAGCTTGGCCTCGATGAGGGCGAGGGTCAGCTTGGAGCCGATCAGCGGGATGTCCGGCTTCTCGCGCAGGAGGAAGGGGACGCCGCCGATGTGGTCCTCGTGCCCGTGCGTGAGCACGATGCCCTCGATGTCGTCGAGGCGGTCCCTGATGGACGAGAAGTCCGGCAGGATCAGGTCGATTCCGGGCTGCTCCTCCTCGGGGAAGAGCACGCCGCAGTCGACGATCAGAAGGCGGCCGCCGAATTCGAAGACGGTCATGTTCCGGCCGATTTCGCCGAGGCCGCCCAGCGGGGTGACGCGCAGGCCGCCTTCGGGAAGCGGCGGAGGCGTGCGGAGTTCGGGATGCGGATGACTCAAAAGACTCTCCTCAACCACGCACGCCACGTACCGGTGGGGCACGTGGCGCGCGTGACGTTCGTGCAGAAGCAATTGTCTGTGTGGGGTGCGGGCACCGGTGGCCCGCTTATTCAGTTGTGAAGCAGTTGCGCGGAGACCCGCGCGAAGTCTGATGTCAGAGCTGTACCCCGCCGGCGACAAGATCGATCTTGAGTTGCTCGATCTCGTCGGGCGCGCACTCGACCATGGGGGCGCGCAGCGGCCCACCGGGCAGTCCCTGCAGGGCGAGTGCCGCCTTGGTCGTCATCACGCCCTGGGTGCGGAACATGCCCGTGTACACGGGGAGCAGCCGCTGGTGGATCTCGGTGGCCTTCTGGACGTCGCCCGAGGTGTACGCCTCGACCAGAGCTCTCAGCTCGGGGGTGACGACGTGGCCGACGACGGAGACGAAGCCGACCGCGCCGACCGAGAGCAGGGGGAGATTCAGCATGTCGTCGCCGGAATACCACGCGAGGCCGGAGCGGGCGATCGCCCAGCTGGCGCGGCCGAGGTCGCCCTTGGCGTCCTTGTTGGCCACGATCCGGGGGTGCTCGGCGAGACGGACGAGCGTCTCGGTGTTGATCGGGACGCCGCTGCGGCCGGGGATGTCGTAGAGCATCACCGGGAGGCCGGTGGTGTCGGCGACGGCCGTGAAGTGCCGGTAGAGGCCTTCCTGCGGGGGCTTGTTGTAGTACGGGGTCACGACGAGAAGGCCGTGCGCGCCGGTGCGCTCCGCCGCCCGGGCGAGCTCCATGCTGTGGTGCGTGTCGTTGGTGCCGACTCCGGCCACCACGTGGGCGCGGTCTCCGACCGCCTCCAGGACCGCCCGTACGAGATCCGCTTTCTCCGCGTCGCTGGTGGTCGGGGACTCGCCGGTGGTGCCGTTGATGACCAGGCCGTCGTTGCCTGCGTCCACCAGGTGGGCGGCGAGCCGCTGCGCGCCGTCGAGGTCGAGTGCGCCGTCCGCCGTGAAGGGCGTGACCATGGCGGTGAGGACCCGCCCGAAGGGGGTCTGCGGAGTCGAGGTCGGAGCCATGGGTTACACGCTACTCGTTGCTCAGGACCGGGTCTGCCCGCGGGGCAGGTGACAAGTCGCGACAAAGGTGGAGCCCGGCACTGCCTGCTCGGGGGTTCAAGCAGTGCCGGACCCGTTTGATCAGGCTAGATGAACTTCTCCAAATGCCGCAATACGGACACTTCGCTCGGCTGAACCGTACATCTGTACCTGACGGGGGGACCGGGGCGTGGTCAGGGCGCCACGCGTCCGTTCGCGTTGAAGGCGGCGTACGTGAGCGGCATGAGCCGGGACCACTCGGCCTCCATCTTCTCGCCGACCATCTCGATCTCGCGCTGCGGGAAGGAGGGGACCTTCGCCAGCTCGTGCTGGGTGCGCAGACCGAGGAAGTGCATCAGCGAGCGGGCGTTGCAGGTGGCGTACATCGAGGAGTACAGGCCGACCGGGAGGACGGAGCGGGCCACCTCGCGGGCGACACCGGCGGCGAGCATCTCCTGGTAGGCCTCGTACGCCTGCCGGTAGGAGTCCTCCATCACACGGCCGACGAGCTCCTGCTGGGCCTGGGTGCCCTCCACGAAGACGTACTTGCCCGGGCGGCCCTCCTGGACCAGCTTGCGGGACTCGTCCGGGACGTAGAAGACGGGCTGGAGCTCGCGGTAGCGGCCGCTCTCCTCGTTGTACGACCAGCCGACGCGGTGCCGCATGAACTCGCGGAAGACGAAGATCGGGGCGCTGATGAGGAAGGTCATCGAGTTGTGCTCGAAGGGGCTGCCGTGCCGGTCCCGCATCAGGTAGTTGATCAGGCCCTTGGAACGCTCGGGGTCCTTCTTCATCTCGTCCAGGGACTGCTCGCCGAGGGTCGAGACGCGGGCGGCGAAGAGGACGTCCGCGTCGGACGCGGTGTGCTTGACCAGCTCGACGGTGACGTCACTGCGGTAGCTGGGCTTGAGGTCGTCGGCGGGGGTGTCGGTCACGGTTGGCAGGGCCTTCCCATCTCGTCGTGTGGCGACGCCACTCTACGGCCCGGCCAATTCAGTGCGATCGGTGCCGTGCCGCAATGAAGTCGGTGAAACAGGGCACCTCTGAGGGAGTTCGTTCGTCTCTACAGACGAAAGTGATCCGTTCCATCCTTGAAGGAGACGTACCCCTGATGTTCGGTCGGCGTGAACCCGTACCGTTTGCCTTCGTCGCAGAGGCCGACAGGTTCCGCAGCAATGTCACTCCCCCACCGCGCGAGCGGTCGTCCGTCGGTCAGATGGCCGGCCGCTGGCTGCTGGGTCTCACCATCGTGGCGGGGCTCGTGGGGTCCCTGGTCATCGGGACGCCCGCGCTGACGCCCGACAAGACGGCTGATCAGCCGCAGCAGTCGCAGGCGTCCGAGAAGCGCTGAACCACACCGCACCGACGGTGACTCATCCGGCCCCCCGCCAGTGGTGACCGGGGACGCAGATCGGTAGCCTCACCGGGCACAGCCCACGCATGGATCGAGTGAGGACCAGCCGTGCCCCTGCCCTTCCTGACGGCCGACCGCGTTTTCGAGGCGGCGGACGACGTTCCGTTGCCCTACGACGACCGTGACCGCTGGCGGCGGCCGTACCGGCCCGGGCCGTGGCGCGTCGGAGTCGCGGCGCTCGCGCTGCTGCTCGCCTCGTTCGTTCTGTTCGCGGCGGTCATCATCGCCGCGACGGCCGAACTGACGTCGGCCGGGGTCGTGTTCGCGCTCGCCCTGCTCGTCATCGCCGCGGCTCTGCGGCTGCTGCGCATGGGCGTGTGGGTCAGCGCCCGCGGGCTGCGGCACGTGGGTTTCCTCGCGACGCGCACGGCGTCCTGGGAGCAGGTCGTCTCCGTGCGTACGGTGCAGCAGCCGGTGCGCTGGCTGGGGCTGCCGCGGACCGTGCAGGGACAGGCGCTGCTTGCCGGACGCCAGGGCCGGGAAGCGGGCGGCCTGCCGCCCCTGATGACGACGCACAACGCGGACTTCCTGGGCCGCTCGGTGGCCTTCGACCGGGCAGCGGACTCGGTCGAGGCGTGGGCCGACGAATACGGCCCGCGCTGACCTCTTTCGACCTCATGCCGGCGGGGCCGGACCGTAGGTACGGTCCGGCCCCGCCGGCATGTTCGGGGTTGCGGGTCAGGCCGCTTCGGGCTGCTTGCCGTCGTGCAGCGCGATCGCGCGCTGCATCGCCTTGCGGGCGCGCGGGGTGTCGCGGGCGTCGTGGTAGGCGACGGCGAGGCGGAACCAGGTGCGCCAGTCGTCGGGGGCGTCCTCGGTCTCGGCCTTGCGCTTGGCGAAGACCTCGTCGGCCGAGTCGCGGTCGATGCGCCCGCTGGGGGTGCGCCGCAGTTCGTCGACGGGCAGGCCGCCCTCGGCGTCCAGTTCAGCGGCGAGTTGGTTGGCCCTACGGGCGAACTGGGTGTTCTTCCACAGGAACCACAGGCCGATGACCGGCAGGATCAGCACCGCGACACCGAAGGTGACGGTGAGGGGTGTGCCGGTCTCGATGAGCAGCACTCCGCGGCTGCCGACCAGGACGAAGTAGACGACCAGGACGGCGGCGGTGAGGGCGTAGGTGAGCTTCGCGCGCATGACGGTCAGGGGCTCAGTTCAGGTCCAGGAAGTGTTCCAGGCCGAACGTGAGGCCCGGGGTGCTCACCACGCGGCGGGCGCCGAGCAGGATGCCCGGCATGAAGCTGCTGTGGTGGAGCGAGTCGTGCCGCACCGTGAGGGTCTCGCCCTCGGCGCCGAGCAGGACCTCCTGGTGGGCGAGCAGTCCGCGCAACCGGACCGCGTGGACCGGGACACCGTCGACGTCGGCACCGCGGGCGCCGTCCAGGGCGGTGGCCGTGGCGTCGGGGGCCGGGGCGGTGCCGGCGGTGCGGCGGGCCTCGGCGATGAGCTGGGCGGTGCGCGTGGCGGTGCCGGAGGGGGCGTCCACCTTGTTCGGGTGGTGCAGCTCGACGACCTCGACGGACTCGAAGTAGGGGGCGGCGAGCTGCGCGAACTTCATGGTGAGGACGGCCCCGATGGAGAAGTTCGGCGCGATGAGCACGCCCGTCTCGGGGGAGGCGGACAGCCAGCCGTTCAGCTGGGCGAGGCGCTCGTCGGTCCAGCCGGTGGTGCCGACGACCGCGTGGATGCCGTGGCCGACGCAGAACTCGAGGTTGGCCATGACCGAGTCTGGCGTGGTCAGTTCGACCACGACCTGGGCGCCTGATTCGGTCAGCGTCTCCAGCTTGTCGCCCCGGCCGAGGGCGGCGACCAGTTCCATGTCCTCGGCGGCTTCGACGGCTCGTACGGCTTCCGAGCCGATCCGGCCCTTGGCGCCGAGGACCGCCACGCGCAGCTTGCTCATCTCTTGTGCTTCCTTCACCAGGGGATCTTCAGGCGACGGCGTCGTTCAAGCGGGCCGCCTGTTTGTCCTTCAGCGGGCCGATGACCGACAGGGAGGGCCGCCGTCCCAGGATCTCGTGGGCGACCTCGCGGACGTCGTCCGGGGTGACCGACGTTATCCGGGCCAGCATGTCGTCGACGGACATCTGCTCGCCCCAGCACAGCTCGCTCTTGCCGATACGGTTCATCAGCGCGCCGGTGTCCTCGAGGCCGAGCACCGTGGACCCCTGGAGCTGGCCGATCGCACGCCCGATCTCGTCGTCGGAGAGACCGTGCTCGGCGACGTGGTCGAGCTCGTCGCGGCAGATCTTCAGCACGTCGTGCACCTGCGAGGGCCTGCAGCCGGCGTACACGCCGAACAGACCGCAGTCGGCGAAGCCGGACGTGTACGAGTACACGCTGTAGGCCAGGCCGCGCTTCTCCCGGACCTCCTGGAAGAGGCGGGAGGACATGCCGCCGCCGAGGGCGGTGTTCAGCACGCCCAGGGCCCAGCGCCGCTCGTCGGTGCGGGACAGGCCGGGCATGCCGAGCACGACGTGTGCCTGCTCCGTCTTACGGTCGACCAGCTCGACGCGGCCCGCGGTGCGCAGGGCACGCTTGCCGCTGCGTGGGGCGACGGGGTCGGCGGCGAGGTCCTTGAGGGCACCGGCCTTCTCGAAGGCGGCGCGGACCTGCCGTACGACCTTGGCGTGGTCGATGTTGCCGGCACAGGCGACGACCAGGTGGGTCGGGTCGTAGTGCTTCTTGTAGAAGCGGCGGATGCGGTCGGCGGTGAGGGCGTTGACCGTGTCGACCGTGCCGAGGACCGGGCGGCCGAGGGGGTTGTCGCCGAACATCGTGTGCGCGAACAGGTCGTGCACGCAGTCGCCCGGGTCGTCCTCGGTCATGGCGATCTCTTCGAGGATCGCGCCGCGCTCGACGTTGACGTCCTCTTCGAGGATGAGGGAGCCCGTGAGCATGTCGCAGACGACGTCTATGGCCAGCGGCAGGTCGTTGTCGAGCACGCGTGCGTAGTAGCACGTGTACTCCTTCGCCGTGAACGCGTTCATCTCGCCGCCGACCGCGTCGAGTGCGGCGGAGATGTCCAGGGCGGACCTTCGGCCGGTGCCCTTGAAGAGCAGGTGCTCCAGGTAGTGGGTGGCGCCGTTCAGGGCCGGGGTCTCGTCGCGGGAGCCGACGTGCGCCCAGATGCCGAAGGTCGCGGAGCGGACCGAGGGCAGGGTTTCGGTGACGATGCGCAGGCCGCCCGGGAGGGTGGTCTTGCGGACCGTGCCGATGCCGTTGTGGCCCTTGATGAGGGTTTGGGTACGGGCGACGGCCCGCGCCTCCGAGGAGGTGCGGGCCGTCGCCTGGAAGCCGCGGGACGTCACTTGTCGCCGTCGTCCTTCTTCTCGTCGCCGTCTTCGCCCTCGATGACCGGGATCAGGGAGAGCTTGCCGCGGGAGTCGATCTCGGCGATCTCGACCTGGACCTTGTGGCCCACACCGAGGACGTCCTCGACGTTCTCCACGCGCTTGCCGCCGGCCAGCTTGCGGATCTGCGAGATGTGCAGCAGGCCGTCCTTGCCCGGGAGCAGCGACACGAACGCGCCGAAGGTGGTCGTCTTCACGACCGTGCCCAGGTAGCGCTCGCCGACCTCCGGCATGGTCGGGTTGGCGATGCCGTTGATCGTGGTGCGGGCGGCCTCGGCGGACGGTCCGTCGACCGCGCCGATGTAGATCGTGCCGTCGTCCTCGATCGTGATGTCGGCGCCGGTGTCCTCCTGGATCTGGTTGATCATCTTGCCCTTGGGGCCGATGACCTCACCGATCTTGTCCACGGGGATCTTGACGGTGATGATCCGCGGGGCGTTGGGGGACATCTCGTCCGGCGTGTCGATCGCTTCCATCATCACGTCGAGGATGTGGAGGCGGGCGTCGCGGGCCTGCTTGAGGGCCGCGGCCAGGACGGAGGCCGGGATGCCGTCCAGCTTGGTGTCGAGCTGGAGGGCGGTCACGAAGTCCTTCGTGCCGGCGACCTTGAAGTCCATGTCGCCGAAGGCGTCCTCCGCACCGAGGATGTCGGTGAGGGTGACGTAGTGCGTCTCGCCCTCGATCTCCTGGGAGATCAGGCCCATGGCGATACCGGCGACGGGGGCCTTCAGCGGCACACCGGCGTTCAGCAGCGACATGGTGGAGGCGCAGACCGAGCCCATGGACGTCGAGCCGTTGGAGCTCAGCGCCTCGGAGACCTGGCGGATCGCGTAGGGGAACTCCTCGCGCGTCGGCAGGACCGGTACGAGGGCGCGCTCGGCGAGGGCGCCGTGGCCGATCTCGCGGCGCTTCGGGGAGCCGACGCGGCCGGTCTCGCCGGTGGAGTACGGCGGGAAGTTGTAGTTGTGCATGTAGCGCTTGCGCGTCACCGGCGACAGCGTGTCGAGCTGCTGCTCCATGCGGAGCATGTTCAGGGTGGTGACGCCCAGGATCTGGGTCTCGCCACGCTCGAACACGGCGGAGCCGTGGACCCGCGGGATGGCCTCGACCTCGGCGGCCAGGGTGCGGATGTCGGTGACACCGCGGCCGTCGATGCGCTTCTTCTCCTTGATGACGCGCTCACGGACCAGGGTCTTGGTCAGCGAGCGGTACGCGGCGGAGATCTCCTTCTCGCGGCCCTCGAACTCCGGCAGGAGCTTCTCGGCGGCGAGCGCCTTGACGCGGTCCAGCTCGGCCTCGCGCTCCTGCTTGCCGGCGATGGTCAGCGCGGAGGCGAGCTCCGGCTTGACGGCGGCGGTGAGCGCCTCCAGGACGTCGTCCTGGTGGTCGAGGAAGATCGGGAACTCGCCGGTCGGCTTGGCGGCCTTGGCGGCGAGGTCCGACTGGGCCTTGCAGAGCACCTTGATGAAGGGCTTCGCGGCGTCCAGACCGGCCGCGACGACCTCCTCGGTCGGCGCCTCGGCGCCGCCCTCGACCAGCTTGATGGTCTTCTCGGTGGCCTCGGCCTCGACCATCATGATCGCGACGTCGCCGTCCTCCAGGACGCGGCCCGCGACGACCATGTCGAAGACGGCGTCCTCGAGCTCGGTGTGCGTCGGGAAGGCCACCCACTGGCCGCTGATCAGCGCGACGCGGACGCCGCCGATCGGGCCGGAGAAGGGCAGGCCGGCCAGCTGCGTGGACGCGGACGCGGCGTTGATCGCGACGACGTCGTACAGGTGGTCGGGGTTGAGCGCCATGATCGTGGCGACGACCTGGATCTCGTTGCGCAGGCCCTTCTTGAAGGAGGGGCGCAGCGGGCGGTCGATGAGGCGGCAGGTGAGGATCGCGTCCTCGGAGGGACGGCCCTCGCGGCGGAAGAAGCTGCCGGGGATCTTGCCGGCGGCGTACATCCGCTCCTCGACGTCCACCGTGAGGGGGAAGAAGTCGAGCTGGTCCTTGGGGTTCTTGGAGGCGGTGGTGGCCGACAGCACCATGGTGTCGTCGTCCAGGTACGCCACGGCGGCGCCGGCGGCCTGCTTGGCCAGGCGGCCCGTCTCGAAGCGGATGGTGCGGGTGCCGAAGGTGCCGTTGTCGATGACGGCCTCGGCGTAGTGGGTCTCGTTCTCCACTAGCGTTTTCTCCTCGTCCTCGTCGCCCTGCCCGTGTGGCAGGGGGACGGTTGCGGAGAAGCGCGCCGTGCTGTGCGGGCCGGTCTTCGATCGAAGCACCCGGGGTTCTCTCTCCCGGGGGCCACTACCGAGGACCGGCGGCGGCTGGGTGCGCCTCTCCTCTTCTTGTCGTGCTGTGTCGTCTTCTTGTCGTGCTGAGTCGTCCGTATTGCGTTGTGCTACCACACTACAAAGCAGTGGTGACACTCCGCACGTACAGCAAAAGGAGCGGTCCCCCGATTCTTCGGGAACCGCTCCCCTCACGGCGTCTTACTTGGCGCCCGCCGCACCACGGCGGATGCCGAGGCGCTCGACCAGCGCGCGGAAGCGCTGGATGTCCTTCTTCGCCAGGTACTGGAGAAGGCGGCGGCGCTGTCCCACGAGGATCAGCAGACCACGGCGGGAGTGGTGGTCGTGCTTGTGGGTCTTGAGGTGCTCGGTCAGGTCCGAGATGCGGCGCGAGAGCATGGCGACCTGGACCTCGGGGGAGCCGGTGTCGCCCTCCTTCTGGCCGAACTCGGTGATGATCTGCTTCTTCGTAGCGGCGTCGAGCGGCACGCGTACTCCTCGTAGTCTGTGATGGCCACCGAGTGCCCCCGGTCTGTGTCTCGGGGGAGCTTCCATGACTCGGAAGGCGGGGATCCGCTGGGCGCGGCCTCCAGAGCGGTGAGCTCCGGGGGTGCGTACACAAACGGCCGTCGACCAGCGTACCAGGCGGCCGGGGTCCTCTTTGCCCCGGTCTCTCGAACCTCCCGGCCGGAGCGTAGAGGGCCACTAGGGTGAGCAGATTCGGATCGTTCGTACGTCGGGAAGGGGTCGCTGCGGCATGGCGGAGACGGCTGAGGAGACCAAGGCACGCAAGGAGCGGGAGCGGGACGAGCTCTATGCCCTCGACATCTCCGGTGTCGAGTGGCACAGCGCGCCGGGCACCGAGGGGCACGAGGAGCGGGTCGAGATCGCCTACCTGCCCGAGGGGGCCGTGGCGATGCGGTCGTCGCTCGACCCGGACACGGTGCTGCGCTACACGGAGGCGGAGTGGCGGGCGTTCGTGCTGGGGGCCCGGGACGGGGAGTTCGATCTCGAGTCGGCGCCCCGCGGTGGGGGGCTCGGCGCGGAGTGACGGACGGGCCCGGGGCCCTTGGCGGGTCGTCGGGTACTTCCCGACGACCCGGTGATCGAGCCGGCGAGCTCCTGTGCGGCGCTGCTTCGTGGCGGTGGGCGGCGTGTCCGAGAGAGCGGGAAACGGGTCGCGCGGTGGCCCTGCGGCCACCGCTACCCCGCCGGACGGCGGACCGGCGCCCCGCTGCGTCGTTCGACGCTTCCCGTGGGTGTGGTGGATCCGCCGCCGGGATGCGCTGGGTGAACACGGAGCGGACTGCGTGAGCACGCAGGGACCGCGTGAGCACGGAGGGCAGTGGGGCGGGGCTCAGCTGGTCATCGAGCGGACTGCCGAGTACACGTCGAACACCGCCAGGGTCAGCGGCACCAGGGTCAGCAGCACGAAGCCCTCGGCGATCTCCAGGAAGCGTCCCCAGAACGGGGTGAGGCCGCCGCGCGAGACGATCAAACCGATCGCCGTGACGAGCGTGGCCGCCGCCGCGATCGCCGCGACGAGCCAGATGGTCCGGAGGTCGAGGTCACTGCGGTCGCCCGTGAGGGCCTCGCGGACGATCGAGTGCGGCGGATTGAGTGCCAGCCCCAGGCCGAGCAGTACGAGGGAGGCGAGACCGGCGGCCAGGAGGGGGGCCACCTGGCCGGTGTACCGGAAGAGATGGGCCCGCATCAGCATGGCCAGGCCGGTCGCCAGGGCCAGGAGCTGGGCCCAGACGTTCTCGGAGAACCCGAGGACCGCCGAGGAACCGACGGCGAGCAGCGCGCAGCCGCCCACCAGGCCGACCAGGAGTTCGTGTCCACGCCGCGCCTGGGCGGCGACCCGCTCGGCGTCGACCGGCTCCTGGGGGGCGGGGTCCGTGTCGTACGCGCTGCGCGGGGCCGTGTTCGGGGTGTCGAAGCCGATCGGGAGCCGGGCGAAGCGCATCGACAGTCCCGGCAGGAAGGCCAGGCCCCCGACGGCGATCGGGGCACACAGGGCGGCGATCTCGGAGGGCGTCCAGTCGGCGAGGATCGCCGCGAACACGGCGAGCAGGCCGATGGCGGAGGCGACGACGAAGCCGACGAACGGGCCGTCCCCGCTCGGCGAACACAGGGTGAGCAGGACCGAGGCCAGCAGCACCGCCGCGCAGGCGAGGAGGAACTGGAGCCTGCCGATGCCCTGTCCGTCGGCGAGCGGCAGGAGACCCGAGCCGGCCACGCCGACGTTGGGGAGGGCGCCGAGCCCCAGGGCGATGGCCGAGGCCCGATCGTCGTAGACCCGGGCACGCACGCAGGCCAGTACGACCAGGAGGACACCCGCGACGCCGGCGAGGATGCCGGGCAGGCTGTTCATGTCGTGCCGCGGGTCGCCCATCCAGGCCACGAAGGCCAGCAGGACCGGCAGCACGCCTCCCCCGACGAGACCCGCCGCGCGCGTCAGGTCGTCGCTCCACAGGGTGCGCTCGCTGGTCACGGCGGAGGCGACCGCCTCGGAGACGTCGTCGAAGACGGCGGGCGGCAGCGACTCGGAGAACGGGCGCAGCGCGAGGAGTTCACCGTCGAGGATGCGCTGGGCGGCGAAGGAACGGGCACTGTCGAGGACAGTTCCGTCGCGGCGGACCAGGTGGTAGCCGACGGGCGCGCCCTCGGCGGGGCTTTGCCGGGTGAGGGTGAGGATCTCCGGATAGAGGTCGGCGACCGGGATGTCGTCGGGCAGCGCCACGTCGATCCGGCTGTCGGGTGCGACGATGGTGACGCGGCAGAAACCGAGACCCGTGCCCGCCCCGGAGGGAGTTCCCGTACCGGGTCCCCTTCCGGTGGCTGCCGCGGAGGCCGTCATGCTCACCTGCTGCTCCCCCTCAGTGATGATTCTTTACCTACGGTACGGAAGCCCTGCGGCGGTTTCCCGTCCCCGGTGACCGATCGTGCGACCGGTCGTGCGACGAGGTCGCGGGAACAGCCCTGCGTGTCGTCGCCGGGCTTCCGGCAGTCGGCGGGATCTGCCGCAATGCCCCGTTTACTCCGGCTCAACTCGCGTGTGCCGACGCGAACTTACGGCACCCTATCGCCCCTTGCGTCCAGGGGAGTCAGTAGGATCGCGCGGCGGCCTGCGTCCGCCTGACACGGGGCGGCGGACGGACTCTCGGGCTGGTCGAGGGAATGGATGCCAGTGAGCCACATCGTCGTGAAGCGCCCGCCTCGGGTGCTGCCGTCCGAAGTGTCCACGCAGGACATCATCCTGCAGCCTCCACCGGAACTTCCGCGGGGCCATCGGGAGAGCGTGCTGATGCAACTCCTGCCGACGTTGGGCATGGGTGGCTCGGTGGTCTTCTTCTTCACGAGCGGGCAGCCGTTCATGCGGATCATGGGCATGGTCATGATCGCCTCGACCATCGCCATGTCGGTCGCGATGGTGATCCGCTTCCGCCGCGGCTCCCAGGGGGAGCTGGCGGACATGCGCCGCGACTACCTGAGCTATCTGGCGCAGACCCGGCGCACGGCCGTCGGCACGGCGAAGGCACAGCGGGACGCGCAGTACTTCCTCCACCCCTCCCCCGAACAGCTGTGGGCCCTGGTCGCCGAGGGCAGCCGGGTGTGGGAACGACGCTCCGGCGACGAGGACTTCGCCCAGGTCCGCGTCGGCCTCGGCGCGCAGTCCCTCGCCAGGCCCATCGTCGCCCCCGAAACCGCCCCCGTGGAGCAGTTGGAACCGCTGACCGCTGGTGCGATGCAGCGCTTCCTCGCCGTCCACGGCACCCTGGACGACCTGCCGATGGCGGTCTCGTTGCGGGCGTTCTACCACGTCACGATCAGCGGCGATCCGCAGTCCGTACGGTCCTCCGCCCGGGCCGTCACCGGCTCGCTGGCCGCGCTGCACTCCCCGGAGGATCTGCTCATCGTGGTGGCGGCGGGACGTGAGGCCCTGCCCCACTGGGAGTGGGCCAAGTGGCTGCCGCACGTCCAGGCGCCCGGCGCCGTGGACGGAGCGGGCAGCCGCAGGCTGATCGACAGCGACAGCCGCGAACTGGAGAACCTCCTCGCCACCCGGCTGACCGGCCGCCCGCGCTTCCATCCGAACGCGGCGCCCCTGCCGGAGGAGCCCCATATCGTCGTCGTGCTCGACGGCCTCACCCTGCCGCCGGACTCGGTCCTGGCCAATCCCGAAGGGCTCCAGGGCGTCACCGTCCTCGAGGTGGTCCCCGGCGAGCTCATCACGGGCGGCGGCGAGCTCTCCATCGTCGTACGGCCCGACGCGCTGCACCTGGAGTCGGGACACGGTGTCGTCTACGAAGGAACCCCCGACGTCCTCTCCCACGAGTCCGCCGAAGCCCTCGCCCGGCAGCTGGCCCCGCTGCGGATGGCCTCGGGCGGTGACGACGACGAACCGCTGCTCGCCAACCTGGAGTTCACCGACCTGCTGAACCTCGGTGACGCGGCGTCCGTCGACACCCAGCGCACCTGGCGGCCGCGGTCGCTGGCGGAGCGGCTGCGGGTGCCGATCGGTGTCGGCGAGGACGGACGCCCCGTGATGCTGGACCTCAAAGAGGCCGCGCAGGAGGGCATGGGCCCGCACGGCCTGTGCGTCGGCGCCACCGGCTCAGGCAAGTCGGAGCTGCTGCGCACCCTGGTGCTGGGCCTCGCGGTCACCCATTCGTCGGAGACGCTGAACTTCGTCCTCGCGGACTTCAAGGGCGGCGCGACCTTCGCCGGCATGGCGCAGATGCCGCACGTCGCGGCCGTCATCACCAACCTCGCCGACGACCTCACCCTCGTCGACCGCATGGGCGACTCCATCCGCGGCGAACTCAACCGCCGCCAGGAGATGCTGCGCGACGCGGGCAACTACGCCAACATCCACGACTACGAGAAGGCCCGCGCGGCCGGTGCCGCCCTGCGGCCCATTCCGTCACTGGTACTGGTCATCGACGAGTTCAGTGAGCTGCTGACGGCGAAGCCCGACTTCATCGAGATGTTCGTGCAGATCGGCCGCATCGGCCGGTCGCTCGGTGTGCATCTGCTGCTGGCGTCGCAGCGCCTGGAGGAAGGCCGCCTGCGCGGTCTGGAGACCTACCTGTCGTACCGAGTCGGTCTGCGCACCTTCTCCGCCGCCGAGTCCCGCGCGGCGATCGGCGTACCGGACGCCTACGAACTGCCGAACGTCCCCGGCTCCGGCCTTCTGAAGTTCGGTACGGACGAAATGGTGCGCTTCAAGGCCGCCTACGTCTCCGGCGTGTACCGCTCGGGCACGCAGCGCACCGCGCTGAGCGGCGGTCCGCTGCCGATGAACCGGCGGCCGGTGCTGTTCACGGCTGCCGAGGTGCCGGTGCAGTACATGGCCGTGCCACAGCAGCGCCCCTCCGCCTCGGACGGCCCGGAGGTCGACGACGCGCTCGCCGACACCGTGCTCGACGTGATCGTGCGCCGGCTGGAGGCCCAGGGCCCGGCCGCACACCAGGTGTGGCTGCCGCCGCTGGACAGTCCGCCGCCGCTCGACGCACTCCTGCCCGGCCTCACGGCGGTACAGGGCCGCGGCCTTACGCAACCGGGCTATGAGGGCGCCGGCCGCCTGGTCGTACCGGCGGGCCTGGTGGACAAGCCCTACGAGCAGCGCCGCGACCCGCTCTGGGTCGACTTCTCCGGCGCGGCCGGCCACATGCAGATCATCGGCGGCCCGCAGTCCGGCAAGTCGACGCTGCTGCGCACCCTGATCTCGGCGTTCGCGCTCACCCACACGCCGTACGAAGTGCAGTTCTACGGCCTCGACTTCGGCGGCGGCGGCATGGCGGCGGTGGCCGGCCTGCCGCACGTGGGCGGCGTCGCCTCACGCCTGGATCCGGAGCGGGTGCGACGCACGGTGGCCGAGGTGTACGGCGTGCTGAACCGTCGCGAGGAGTACTTCCGCTCCGCGGGCATCGCCTCGATCGCGGACTTCCGGGCCAGGCGGGCCCGGGGCGAGATCCCGGTCACGGACCAGCCCTGGGGCGACGTGTTCCTGGTCATCGACGGCTGGGGCAACTTCCGTGCGGACTACGAGGCGATGGACCAGGTGATCCACGACATCGCGGCGCGCGGTCTCGGCTACGGCGTCCACCTGATCCTGACGGCCTCACGCTCGATGGAGGTCAGGGCCAACCTCAAGGACCACCTCATGAACCGCCTGGAGCTGCGGCTCGGCGACACGATGGACTCCGAGCTGGACCGCAAGGTGGCCGCGAACGTCCCGGCGGGGGTGCCCGGCCGCGGACAGGCGCCGCAGAAGCTGCACTTCATGGCGGCGGTGCCGCGCATAGACGGACTCACCTCCGACACGGACCTGGCGGACGCCACGGCGGCCCTCGCAACCGAGGTCTCCCGGCACTGGCAGGCCCCCGGCGCCCCCGAAGTCCGCCTGCTGCCGCGCGAGTTCCCGGCCGACCGGCTTCCTCCGGGCGATCGCTTCCCCCGTCGCGGCGTCGCCTTCGCCCTCGATGAGGACAACCTCGAACCGGTCTTCGTGGACTTCGAGCAGGACCCGTTCTTCCTCGTCTTCGGCGAGAGCGAGTCGGGCAAGTCGAACCTGCTGCGGCTGCTGATCCAGCAGCTGACGCAGCGGTACTCCGGCGACGAGGCCAAGCTGTTCGTCATCGACAACCGGCGCTCACTGCTGGACGCGACGCCGTCGTCGCACCTCGCCGAATACATCCCCATGTCCAACTCCATGGACCACCACATGGCCGCCCTGGCCGACCTGATGAAACGCCGCACACCGACAGCCGACGTCACCGCCCAGCAGCTGCGGGACCGGAGCTGGTGGCGCGGACCCACGGTGTACGTCGTCATCGACGACTACGACCTCGTGGCCACGTCGAGCGGCAACCCGCTGGCTGGATTGACGGAGCTGCTGCCGTTCGCACGGGATGTGGGGGTGCGGTTCATCATCGCGCGGTCGACGGCGGGTGCGGGGCGGGCGGCTTACGAGGCGTTCATGCAGCGCGTGAAGGAACTGGGCGCGCAGGGCGTGGTACTGGCCGGCGATCCGGGTGAAGGTGACCTGCTCGGTGGGGTCCGGCCGCGGCCCATGCCTGCGGGGCGGGGGGTCTTTGTGTCTCGGCGGAGGGGGAAGCCGTTGGTGCAGGTGGGGTTGGTGGCGGAGGGGGTCTACTGAGGTGGTTGTAGGTAGCGTCCCGAGGGACGAACTCAGCAGTGGGACTGGCGTGTTCTACCCCACCGACGTCACGCCGTACGGCAGCGAATTGTGGAAAGTGCGGTGAGATCCGCGAACTCACTTGAACTGAGCTCACGAATCTGACGTGTTTGTAACTCGACCAGAAACATCCCGTTCGACAAAACGAGCTTCACGGGGACACGGGAAGGGGTCCACGCATGGCGTGGGATGAGTGGGAGCAGCTCAAAAGTGCGGCAGCAGAGCAGCACCCAGCGCAGATGCAACTGAACCAGGTACCGCTCGACCCAGGCGGCAGCGGCACCGGCACGCTGGTTTCGAACAAGCCGTCCTGGACGAAGGCCGGTCACGACATCGGCTCGCTGCGTGACGACATCAGCAAGGCGATGGGGAGGCTGGAGGACGGCCAGAAGGGCCTTGGCGAGGGTTCCGGCTGCCTGACAGCGGGCGCCCAAAAGGACGTCCATGACTCGTGGGTGCGCTATGTCAGGAATGTGAGCGGGCGCTGCGCGAAGCTCTCGGGTCTGCTGGAGAAGGCGGGCAATGACCAGCTGAAGACCGATGAGGCGATCGAGGTCGAAATCGGCAACCTGAAGGTGGAGTACGCGGACACTCCGGCTGTCGGCGGTCAGGAAAAGGGCCGGTAACGACACGCCATGGACCTCTCAACACTCAAAGCTCTCAAGCCGAACGAGTACTCGCAAGCAGCCGACGGATACCGAAGCACCTCTGACATGGCGAGCGCGGCCAAGGACCGCATAGACAACCAGATCACCGTGGCCATGAGGAACTCCCTGAAGGGCGAAGCCGCGACCGCGGCGATCAAGCAACTGGGAGAGTTGAGTAAGAATTTCCACTACGTCCAGGTCGAATGTGGTCTCGTCAGTACAGCTCTCGAAGCGTTCTCGTATGAGATGGGAGCGGCTAAGACCAAGCTCGACGCAGCCCTCGAAGGTGCACAAGCCGCGAAGCTCACCGTGAACAGCGACGGCTCGATCACTTATCCGCCAGGTGGAGAGAAGGCCGCCGACGGCAAGATCCCCGAGGGTGGCACAGTGAGCGGCCTGACGGATGACACGGCCGCCGCGGTGGGCCGTCAAGCGGCCAGCTTCGACCCCAACCCCAGCCACCGCCTCGCACAGGACTACGCGGACCAAATCGCCGCTGCCCTCAAGGAGGCGACGGAGGCCGACGAGAAGTGGTCCCCGAAGCTGCGGGCGTTGAAGGCGGACGACGATCTGACCGTCTCCGACAAGGACTGGGCCGACGCGTCCTCGGACACGAGCGGAGTGAGCGAGGCGAGTAAGGAGTATCTCGACTCGCTGCCGCAGCCGCCCAAGGACGGCAGCCCACAGGACAACGCGGAGTGGTGGAAGAAACTCAGCGCGGAGGAGCAGGCCGCCTGGATTTCCACGCACCCCGACTCTGTGGGGAAGCTCGACGGGTTGCCGGCCACGGTTCGGGACGAGGCGAACCGCATCGTGTTCGACGAGACGCGGGGCAAGCTGCAGACGGAATTGAACTCGATCCCGGCGCCTCCGATAAATGAGTGGACCTGGATTACCTCCGGGCCTTACCCGTCCAAAGTCCATACCGATGAATGGATGGAGTGGAACAACAAATACGGGGGCCGCTATGAGCAGCTCACCAAGTCGCTCAAGGGCATGCAGGGCATCCAGGAGCGTTTTGACGCAACCGGCAAAGGCGGGCTGCCCGAGGCATATCTGCTGGGATTCAGCACGGAGGGCAATGGCCGGGCCATCGTCGCCAACGGGAATCCCGACACAGCTGATCATCAGGCGGTATATGTGCCTGGCACGACGTCGAACCTGGGGAAGGTCGACGGCGACATCAACCGGATGACAGATCTGTGGCGTGTAGCCAATACCGAGGCGCACGGACAGTCCGTATCCACGATCACTTGGCTTGGCTACGACGCGCCTCAAAACCTCGCCAAGGACTCACCATTCGAACATTACGCATATGACGGAGCACCGACGTTTCGCAACTTCATGGACGGACTCGACGCGTCGCATTCCGATGATTCGACCCCGCACCGTACTGTGATCGCCCACTCGTACGGATCCACCCTTGTCGGCGCCGCAGCCGAGACAGGGCATCTCAACGCCGATGACGTCATCCTGGCGGGCAGCCCCGGCGTCAAAGTGTCGCACGCCACGGACTTGGATGTCCCCGAGGGACATGTGTGGAACGAAGAAGCTGACGGAGACCCTGTTCCGGACGTAGGCCGCTACGGTCATGGCGGGGATGGCTTCATTGTCCCCAGCGATCCGAGCTTCGGCGCCAACCAGATGACCACGGACACGGAGGGTCACAGCGGCTACTGGGACGTGGGCTCCGACAGCCTGCGGAACCAAGCCAGGGTCGCGGTCGGAAATGGGGACGACGTACAACTGAAGCCGCCGCCGAACCCCTGGGCGCATGTGAAATAGGAAGCAGCCATACCCAATCAAACACCGGCCTGTGTCCCGGTTCGATCAAGTGAGGCCCCAACTTGAAGATCAAACTGGGCGCAGCCGCGCTCGCCCTGCCCATCGCTCTCATGACTCTCACCGGATGCAGCATGACTGAAGCCAGCAATTCCGACGACATCCCATCCTCCGGCACCAGCACCTCGAGCGATGCCGCCCAGGAGGCGGAGAAGGCCTCCAGTGAGCTGTACAACCTGATCGGGCTTAAAGGGAAGGCAAGCGACACCGGGCCCGGAGTCAAGGAGTGCGGCAAGAAAGACCCGGAGAAATATTTCCAGATCTTTCATTCCTGGTCCTTCACCCCCACCTCGCCCCAGCAACTCGAGAGCGCGATGGAACGCCTCAAAGCGAATCTACCCAAGCATGGCTGGAAGGTCGTCGATTACGGGCCCGACACCAGCCGGAACAAGAATCTCAACCTCACAGCCGACAATGACACGAAGAAGTTCAGCGTCAACATCACCTACCGGGCCAAGGACAATTCACCGCATCTGAACTTCTTCGTCGTATCAGGCTGCTATCAGGTTCCGGACGGCGAGAAAATCGAACAGTTCTAAGATTCAGCAGAACCATAAAGCTGCCCAGGGGAACCACCTGGGCAGCACAAATCGATCGAAGGAAGATTCACGAATCATCGCCATCGATGACTATGACCTCGTGACCAGGTCGAGATGCGGTGACCGACTTCGCCTACCAACTCACCGAACACACCTACGACCTGACGGAATGCCGGGGCCCTCGCACTCTCCCCGAGGAGCTCCCCCGCTACGAGGACGCCAAATGACGGACGAGGAGATTATCAGACACTTCGACGGACGCGGCCGCGTGCAACTGCAGTATCCCTACACCACGAGTGTCGAACGCTGTCGCCGTATGGTGGCGCGATTGCCCATGCGCTCGGCTACAAGCCGCTGTTCACCGACGCTCTCGGCCGCCGAGAATTCCCCCGTTTTTACGAACGCGACGACACTCCCGACGCCCGCCGCCGGGCAGAGCGGACCATCGAACGGCTGCGTGCGGGCAACCCTGTATTGCCGGCAATAGAGCCGCCTCCGCCTTCACCTCCACCGGTTCCACCACCCACACCGCGGAAGTCACCATCACGCCCCAGGCAGTCTTTGGAGCCCAAACCGCCTCCACCGCCGAGGCCCCCAGGGCCTCGGATCCCGTCCCGGCCGACCTATCCGCCTCCGCCGCCACCTCCGCCTTCCGTCGTCCCGGACCATCCGTTGCAACAACGTTCAAACACCGGCTTCAGTAGGGAGGAGCTCGGCACTCGGCCGCGCGGATCAATGGAGCTGACGGAATGATGACAACGCCTTCTCGCCTGCTCGATCCCGAGTTGCGTCCGCGCCGGGAAAGAGAACGGGGCGGCCTTAAGCCCGCCCCTCTACCCGCGTGACCGCACCACAAGCACACGCGAGCGAAAAGGTAGCGCCTGGGAGCGGCCCGACGGGCGTTATGCAGAATGAAGGGATTTGAGCTCAAATGCCGACGAGGAAGGCAGAGGTGGCTGGGGGCCTATCACGGAGTATTCCGGAACTGTACGGCCAGAACCGGCCGCCGCCACAAGGATCTACCATGCCGACATCGCCGGCCCGGGCAAGCTGAGCCACGGTGTATGTCGTCATCGACGACTACGACCTCGTGGCCACGTCCAGCGGCAACCTACTGGCGGGACTCACCGGAACTCCTGCCGTTCGCCCGGGATGTGGGGTGGGGTTCATCATCGCGCGGTCGACCGCGGGCGCCGGGCGGGCGTCTTACGAGGCGTTCATGCAGCGGGTGAAGGAACTCGGGGCGCAGGGTGTGGTGCTGGCCGGCGATCCGGGCGAGGGGGATCTACTCGGCGGGGTTCGGCCGCGGCCCATGCCTGCGGGGCGGGGGGTCTTTGTGTCTCGGCGGAGGGGGAGGCCGTTGGTGCAGACGGGTTTGGTGCAGCTGGACTACTGAGTCTATGGGCAGCGGGGATGGTCCCTGTCGCCCATAGGAGGTGGCCAAGTTGCTCGCCTGACGGGCGCACGTCAACCGACCACACGGGGGCAAGGAACCATGACGGAACCTGTCGCAGAGCAGTACGGCGACGGTCGCACAGCTGCACATGGCGTCGGCATGCGACTGAACCAGTACCCCGCTGATTCGGGCCCCTCAATGGGTTCCTGGGGCGGTCAGAAGGACCTGGCGTCAAGACAGAGACCGGATCGGATGAATAGTGTTCAATATCAACCCAGGGCCGCTGATCTTCTTCATTTTCGGTTGGCTTTTTGCGCTGAATACTATGGGGCTCGCGGATCGGGTATATCAGTTCGCTTCCCGCTTTGTGCCGATGATTGGGACCTCCCTGACCCTCCGGATCATGGGTGTTATCTGGATCTTCGTGGGCGGCACTCTCGTCACTCTGGATCTGCTGAGCTGAGTCAGATACCGAGGTTGAACTTTTGATGCCGCAGGCTCGTAGCATAGCTTGATCCCCTGGTATGCCATCGCTATGAGGTACGCGCTCGCGGGCTGCCTCCGAAGCGGCAACAAGCCCGCGAGCAGGTGCGCATGGAGGCCGCGAACCGGTTCGGGACGGGTGACCCGCCAGTCCCGATATCGACTGATCACGGAGCCTTCTTACCCGCGCCTCAACTTGCCAACCGAGGCGGCAGCTTAAGCAGTCGAACGTCAACCCGCATCACTGCTTCACACTTATCCTGAGCCGCGCGATGCTGCGCTGACGCCACAGTGAACCTCTCTCCTCTCACCAAGGAGAAGAGCGGCTGATTGATGTAATACAGGGTGGGCACCTCCCGTGCGTGCCCACCCTGGTTTTGCAGACTGTGCGCTCTACTGGAAGTAGCTGGCGCCCTTCAGGTCGCCGCCTCGGTAGTCACCGCCGGCGGTGCTGACTCGCTGTGAGATGTTGACCAGCGCCTGGTGGATGCCCCGTGCGTGTGTGTCCCACTGCTTGGACTTCTTCTGGAACTCCTCGTACGCTTCGCCGCCCCAGCCCGCGGACACGTTGAGCACGGCCTGCTTCAGGGCCTCGAGGTCCTCCTCGAGCTTCTTTGCCTGATTGCCGAGCTCGGTGGCGAGCGCATCCATGGTGCCGTACGTGACGGCAAGTTCGTCGTAGTGTGCTCCGGACATGTTTCCCTCGTTTCTGTGCAGATTTCAGCCGGACTGCGCAGCCCGGACCGCGGTGCGGCTCGCTGCCGCCGATGGCTCGTCAGTAGCCTCAGTAGCTGTTGAGCGCCGAAGTCTTTCCACCGAGATCGTCTACCGAAATCTGCTTGAGGTCGGCTTCGATCTGATTCTCGAGGTTGCGCTTGTCGGTCTTGTTCAGGTTGATGCCCTCGAGGAAGTCGTCGAGCATCTTGCCGATCGCGACCATGTGCTGGTTGATTTCCGTCTGCTTCGTGTTGAACGCCTGGGCGCCCTGTCCCCTCCAGGCCTTCTCGATCATGTCGATCGTGCCCTGCAGCTTCGCGAGCGATCCCCTGATGTTGTCGTATCGATCGACGACCTCGGTCTGAAGCCTCTGTACGTCGCCTTCATTTAGCTTGCGGTCGACCATTTCGGCATTCCCCTTCGTAAGAGCTGTGGTTCGATTCCGAGCGCGTCATCGCGCCGGAGAGGTCCTGTGTGACTGGTTGACCGGTTGACGTGCGTGAGTCGTCATGCCTTTCGCCGCGAGCGAATCACCGCGAAGGCGCTGCCCCCGATCAGCACGGCCGCCCCTGCGGCTCCTAGAGCGACCCACATCGTGGTGTTGTCGGACGACTCCGAGGTTGATCCTGCCGCCGAAGTCTGGCCGCCAGAAGTGTTCTTGGGGGCCTGTGACGAGGTTGATGCGGGAGCAGAGGGTGAGGCGGTGACGCCCGTGACGCCGGTTCCGTTCTCGAAGCTGAGGGGGTCGGTGGCGGCCGACCCCGGGTTGATGTCGCTGTTCTCCAGCACCTTGCGGGGGCGGACGGCACCGTAGCCGACGTAGTTGCTCCGCTCGCCCTTCGCCCAGGTGCGGCCAGCTGTATCGATCATGGTGCGCAGGACCTGGTTGGCCGTCCAGTCGGGGTGGGCGGACCAGATGAGGGCAGCTGAGGCGGAGGCGATGGCCGTTGCCATACTTGTTCCATCACCGCCGTCGCAATACGAGCGAAATGTCGCGTCGCACCAATAGGGAACGTTGAGACCTGGAGCCGCCAGATCGACATAGTTGCCGAACTCCGAGAAGCCGCCCACTTTCCCCTTGTCGTCTGTGGCAGCCACCCCCACTACGTAGGGATAGGCGGCTGGATAGTCAATATAGTTTTTGGATTCAGCGTCGTTTCCGGTAGCGGCGAACATCAGCTTTCCCTTGGAGTGGGCGTATTTGACGACCTTCTCCACATCCGGGTCGATGATGTCACTGCCGATGGACATGCTGATGATTTGAGCATCACTGTCAGCCGCAGCCTTGATCGCATCGGCGACAGCAGGTGTTTCCTTCTTGACGGTGCTACTCAAGCCTTTGGAGAGCACTCGATAGGGGATGATTCTCGCGCCGGGGGCCAAGCCCTGCAGCCCACCTCCGGCGCCGGTACCGGCAATCAACTCCGCCATGCTGGTGCCGTGGCCGTTGTAGTCTTCGGTGGCCTTGTACGAGACCCCGTTCGGCACCTCATCTGCGAGTACCTGGTCCTTCAGGGAAGGTGTATCCGGATTCACGCCGGTGTCCAGCACGGCAACTTTGACTCCTTTGCCTGTGCTGATCTTCCACATGTCTTCGGCGTGCATCGCGTTCAAGTACCACTGCTTCGGCTGAGCGTCTGCGGCGGCCGCGCTCGGAGCCAGCCCCGAAGACATGGCTGCGAAAGCACCGAGTGCCGCGCACGCGGTGGACACTCGTCTTCCGGCACGTCCCGCGAAGAACGCCGTCAATCCGCCACGTGGGCTGGTCCCTGTCATGCCTCTGTAGATCCTCGCTCTGATCAGTCAGTCACTGGTGGCGTGTTGCGTCGCGGGGTCTGCGGTTGAGACTCGCCCTCACGATCCCTGCGGTTCGTGTCTTGTCGGTTTCCCGGGCGGCCGTGCGGCGCGCCTGCACCGCCTCCGGTCGGTCCACCGCTTCTTCCTGCTGGGGCTTGCCCCTTGGGTGTACCGACGACGCCGTCGGCATTGCCCGCGGCTGGACGCGCAGTCTGGCCCGGACGCGCGCCAGGGGCGGACTTCGGCGCCCCGATCACTCCGCGCTGCCCGATTTGGCCGGCGGGCGCACTGGAGCCGGTGGTGCCGCCGGCGCCGACGACCGTACCGCGCGGGACCTTGGAACCGGTCGTCCCTTGAGGACCTGTGGCGGGTCTTCCTCCGACAATTCCATTACCGCGCGCCGCACCTGTGGAACTCGCACCGCCCGCGCGGTCGCTCGCCGGTCCTCCGACGGGGCGTGGCATTCCGCCGGAGACGCCTCGGCCCATGGGGGAAGCGCTACTACCTCGGGCACCTGACTGCCCCGTGGTGGTGGCCTGACCCATCGGGCCAGTCGTACCGCGACCGCCGACGGTGCCGCCGCTCGAAGCGCCTGTACGACCCTGAGCCGAGAGCGGCCCCCTGTTGCCGTTCGCTCCGCTGAAGCCCGAGGTGCGGCCGGCCATCCCGCTCTGGGCAGGAGGAACCGTGCCGGAGGGAAATGGAGAGGTGATCCCACCATTGCCGCTCGGACCCGTCACCGTATGTGGCGCATTGGCTAGCGGCCTTGTGGTTTCTTGGGACGGCAGGGTGCCCACGCTGTCGATCTTCGTGCCGATGTTCGCATCCGAGAAAACGGTCGGGGCGTCCACTTGCCTGAGCGGCGGCGTAGGGTCTCCGGATCGCGCGTGCCCAGTCGCCGTACTCGAGGAGTCATGTGCGGCCACCAGGGACTGGTGTGCGGCCCCTAGCCCCCCACTGCCTTGCCCTCCCTCGATTCTGAGATCCCCATAGGTCGGATCCGGCTTAGGCACCCCCACATCCGGCATAGGCTCGAACGTCGGCGGCTCCTGCGCTGCCATGATCTCTTCCGACACCGCGTAGAAGGACGCCAGCCGGTTCATCTGGTTGATCGCCTCTTGGCGGTCCTTCTCGGCTTTGACCGCAGCCGCGTACTCCGCGTTGCTCTCGATCTGCTTGGGCGTCGGAATGTCGGCGACCGCCTTGGGGTCCTCTCGGGTGTCGCGCGGTGGCATGGCGCTGCGGACGGAGGCGAGGCCCGTGGCCGCTGCCGTGACCTGGGTGCCGGCGGCGTCGGCGAAGGCGGCGAGTTTACGGGCGTGGATCACGAGATTGGCGCCCCACTTGCGGAAGGCCTCACCCGACTCGCCTTCCCAGTCGACCCGGGTGATGTGGCCTTCGAGTTCCTCGGCGGCGTCTTCGATGGCGGTCTGGGCGTTCAGCAGGGCAGTGCCCGCAAGCTCCAGGTCCTCCGGCTTCGCGGACTCGACCATGTCGATCATGGCGTTCAGGTCGTGGCCCTCGAAGTTCGTCTTGCCGAAGACACGGGGGACGTTCCAGCCGAAGGGGAGGAACTGGGCGATCCCAGTCGCACCATTCACCATGTCGATGGCGCTGACCTGCGCCGCGGCCTGCTCCTTCTCCGCCTGGTGCGATTCCTGGGGCTTCTGCTTGTCGCTCACTAGTAGGTGACCGTCCGCTCGTCGGTGTCCTTCGGCGCGGACGCGCCCTGCTTCGCAGCCTCCGCCGCTTCCCTCTCCTGCTTCGCTTCAAGCTGCTGACGGCCGATGTCCGCCGTGATCGCCCAAAACCGCCGCCGCTCCTCCTCGTCGATGTTGCTGAAGTTTCCGCCCGCGCCCATGACGGCGATCTGCATCGCCTCGATCTGAAGGCCCAGGTTCTTGGAGAGTGCGGTGAGACGTTCGTGGACGCGCTCGTACTGGCTGTGGAGGCCCTTGGCCTCGGCGAAGCCGCCCGAGCCGCTGAAGGAGGCCTGGGAGAGGGCGTGCGCCGCGATCTTCTGAGGACTGCCGGGTGAGCCCTCGAACGTGGAGAGCACGGCATCGACACGCTTCTTGAAGGTTCCCAGCGCCTCCAAGCCGACTTTGAAACCCTCCGCAGGCAGCATGCCGTCCCTCCCCGTTCCCCGTTTGTAAGTCATTGAGTGGTGCGCAGGTGATGACCCGATCGGCACACTCGATCAACCACTGTAGTCAACGTGTGAGACGCAACCAACTGAACTTCGTGGTATGCGAGTTACGGGATGGACGGAAACGGGCCGCCCCACGGAGTCAGCACCCGCCCTCAGCCGTCGTCACCGCGAAGTCGTACGCAGGGACCGTCACCGTCCCCTGACCTCCGCCGATTCCCGGCGGCTCATAGTCCCCGTCCTTCGACCGGGTGCGGGTGACCTGCATGCAGAAGGCCGAGTCGCCGCCGGTGACCGTGTAACGCGCCTCGGAGGCCGAGTTCGAGTCGGCGGGCGTCGCTGTCACGCCGTACTGCGGGGCGTCGCCGCCACCGTGCTCGACGACCTCCTGCTCGATTCTTGTCGCGTATTCGTCGATCCAGCCGGTGTCCTTGTCTTCGGCGTAGATGTCGCCGAAGCCGGAACTGCCGTCCAAGGCGTCCGTGGCGCCCTGCACGGCAGTCGTCAACTCGGCGTCGTCCCACGCCGTGTCATCGGAGACATTGAAGCCCTGCACACATAGGTAGATGCCGACGCCGGCCAGGGCGACGAACACGACGCGGGCGGCTACGAAGGCGGCGTCGGACAGGTCTTCGGCCGACGGGTTGATGCCGGCGCGCCAGGCCCGGACGCGGTCCGCCTTGACGCAGGCCATGGCCAGCAGCAAGGCGGACAGGATGAGGCCGAGGACGTTCAGTTCGGTCAGCGCGTCCATGATCCGCCCTCCCCCCGTCGCCTATGCCTGCGCCGCGCGTCCCGGAGCGCCACCGCCGTGCCGCCCATCCCCGCGACGAGGACCACCGCGCCCACGGCCACGTAGGTGGCGAGGCGGGCGTTGCGTTCCTCGGCGGTTTCGCCGATCTGGAACTTGGCCGGGGTGGGGGCTTCCGGTTTGCCCAGGCCTGCCTGGGGGTTGGGGGACTCTATGGGGTGTTCGTCCTGCGTCAGGGCCCGTACGGGGTCGACCACACCCCAGCCGACGAGGCGGTCGTGGCCGGCGGTGGTGCGCTCCGCGGTCTGTTCGATCTGGGCGACGATCTGCCGGGCCGTCCAGTCGCGGTGTTTCGCCTTGATCAGCGCCGCGAGGCCGGCGACGTACGGTGCCGAGAAGCTCGTGCCGTTGTCGGAGCAGTGGCCGCCCTTGGGGACGGTGGAGATCATGTCGACACCGGGGGCCGCGACGCCGACGAACTCTCCGGACTGGGAGAAGGAGGCGCGCTCGTTGTTGCGGTCCGAGGCGGCGACCGCGAGGACACCCTCGTAGGAGGCCGGGTAGGTCTCCTTGACGTTGCCGCCGAGGCCGTCGTTGCCCGCCGAGGCCACGATCACGATCCCCTTGTTCAGGGCCTGGTCGATCGCCAGCTTCAGCTCCGACGTCGACGTCATCGGTCTCGTGGTGTCCTGGGAGATGTTGATGACGTCGGCCCCGGCCTGGACGGCGTAGCGGATCGCGTCGGTCAGGGTGCCGACGTCGCCGTTGCCCTCCGCGTCGTTCTGCTGGATGGGGATGATCGTCGCATCGGGGGCCAGGCCCACGAAGCCGGTGCCCTTGGCGGGCCGGGCCGCGATGATGCCGGCGACCTTGGTGCCGTGGCCGACCGTGTCCGTGGTGCCGTTCTCCTTGCCCCGCTCGATCGGGTTGCCGTCGTCGTCCTTGAGGTTCTCGGGCAGGAGATTGCGGCCGCTCTTCACGTCGACGGCGTCGGTGAGTTGGGGGTTCGTCACGTCGACGCCGGTGTCGATCACCGCCACCCGCATGCCCTTGCCCGTGGACTGGCTCCACAGCTCGTCCAGGAGGACGCGCTGCAGGGACCAGGGGCGGCCCGGGTACTTGCCGTTGGGGAACGCGCACTGGTCCGAGTACGGGAGGTCGGCCGCCGCCGCGGGGGGCGCGAGGGCGACGGGGGCGGCCGTGAGCACGGTCGCGGCCACCACTGTGGTCGCCGTCCGGAGGAGGGAGGGCACGTGAGGCATGTCCGGCCCCCTCAGGAACCCTGCGGCTGGCGTGCCGCCGTCGTCGACAGGCGCGGGCCGGTGGGCAGGAACTCCGACCAGGCGGCGGGGATCGGCGCGGGGTCCACGTCCTTGTAGCCGAGGCGGGTCTGGGCCTGTTGGGCCTCCTGCTGTGCCTGCTCGCGGTCCTTGGCCGTCGTGCCGATCCCGGCGTCGTCCGCGCCGCTGTCGGCGTTGGACTGCAGGACGTAGCGCAGGCCCGTGTCGGTGACGAGGAAGACGGGGCCGGCCTTGGTCTCCCTGCCCTGGAACTGGCGGTAGAGCTGGCCGGAGCCGGGCGTGACGTAGGCGCTGGAGGAGCCGGTGGGGAGCTTGGCCGGGAAGTCCGTGCCGGCCCAGGTGCTCAGGGTCGTGGCGCCCGAGCCGGCGTCGACGCCGCGCAGGACGTTGCACACGGTGCCGCGGCTTCCCGCGGTGCCGGAGGCGTCGTTGACGGGCTGGGGGTCTTCGGTGGGCCAGCGGTGCTCGGTGCCGAACGGCTTGCCGGGGACGATCGCACCGGGGCTCATGTCCTTGGCCGAACCGGCCTGGCCGAGGGAGGCCAGGTCCTCGCTGAACAGCAGGAGTTGGGCGACGAAGGCCGAGACGGGGGCGACCCGGCCGGGCAGCACCACGTAGTACTGGTCGCTGTTGAGGTCGGACGCCTTGAGGACCATGCCGACCTTGTTGGTCTTGTCGTCCAGTTGGCCTGGGGCGCCGGCCGCGGCACCGATCTGGTCGGGGATCTTCGGGAAGGAGATCGGGTCGCCGGTGTGCAGGGTCTGCAGCCACTCGTCGGAGACCTTCTGCGGCTTGCGTCCGGAGCCGACGACGGCGCGCAGCAGCAGTTCGTTGCTCTTGTCGACGGGGTAGGAGCGTCCGCTCGCGTCCACCACGTGGTGCTTCCCGTCCGGGGCCACGACGTAGAGCAGTTGCCCGCCCGTCAGTTTCTCGCCCTTGCCCTCGGTCGCCTTCAAGTCGCGGGAGGCGAGGACCAGGGCGGCCTTCTGGATGGAGTCGCCGCCCGCGCTGCGGCGTTCGCAGACCGCCCAGCGCTTCTCGCCGCCCGCCTCGGACGCCGAGGGGAGGCGGTCGGGCGCGTAGGGGATGCCGATGGTGGCCCCGTGGGGGATCTTGCCGTTGTCGAGGACGGACTCGGCGACGGTCACCACATCGCCCTGGCCCTCGTTGAGGAGCAGCTTCGCGGAGGCCATGTTGAGGACCGGGTGCAGCTGGACCTGTTTGCCGGTCTTCAGGACGACGTAGCGCGTGGTCGAGTCGCTGGCGACGATCACCTTGGCGTTGGGCTCGTCCCAGCCCTTGGGCGCGGTGGGCTTGAACATGCCCCAGGCTCCGAAGACGGCCATGACGACCACACCCACGATGGCGCCGGGGACGACCGCGCGCAGTGGACGCGGCGCCCCCTCCTCCGAACCGTCGGGCGACGACTGCAGGAAGGCCGCGAGCATGCGGCGCTTCGCGAAGGTGTAGGCATTGAGCTGGTCGCGCCGAGATGCCATCTCTGCTTGTCTCTCCCCGTGTTCAGATGTGCCGCGCTCGCCTGGTGTGCCATGGCCGACCGCCCCGGTGTCAGAGCGGCCCCCTACTATGCCTGGTATCCGCGGGGACTTGTGGAGCGGGTAGGGTGCCCGGGCCTTCAGGGCACGGTGCGGTGCTGAAACGCCAGTGAGTTGTCAGCAGAACGGGGGGATGGAGTCATGGTTTCCGGAACGCGCGCCCGGTCCCGTGACCGATCGCGGACGCGGGGTGCTGCGGCGTCCGGGCAGGGACCGGCGCAGCGGTCGGCCTCGCCGGGCGCGCTCCACTCCAGGGTGCGTTCGGGTCAGCTCGGGGCATTCCGGTTGCAACGTCTTGTCCTGTTCGAGGTGGCGGCGGCCATCCTGCTCGTCGGGTGGGTGATCGATCCCGTGGCCGTGGTGCCTGCGGCTGTCCTCGCCGGCTGTCTGGTGCTGCTCTCCTTCCTCCGCCGCCGCGGGCGTTCCCTGCCCGAGTGGCTGGCCACGGCTCGGGCGTTGCGTGCGCGACAGCGGCGGGCCGCGAGTACGCCGATACCGGAGGGCACGGAGCCGGGGCTGGCGCCGGCCGTGGAGTGCGACCCGAGTCTGCGGACGTACACGTACGCCGGCCGCGACCGCCGGCCCGTCGGAATCGTCGGGGACGGTACGTTCGTCACCGCGGTCCTGCATGTCGAGGCCGACGCCACGGCGCTGCGGGCCGAGCGGAACAAGCAGCCCTTGCCGCTCTCTCTGGTGCACGACGCGTTGGAGGTGGACGGTATCCGGCTGGAGTCGGCGCAGGTCGTGCTCCACACCCAGCCCGCGCCCGCGATCCATCTGCCCCGGCAGTCCGTGGCCGTCGCCAACTACGCGCCCCTGCAGGAGCAGACGGGTGCGCCGGCCGTGCGCATCACGTGGATCGCGTTGAAGCTCGATCCGGAGCTGTGCGCGGAAGCGGTGGCCGCGCGCGGGGGCGGCCTGGTCGGAGCGCAGAAGTGCGTCGTGCGTGCCGCCGATCATCTCGCGAGCCGGCTCACCGGATCCGGATTCCGGGCGACCCTCCTCGACGAGGAGCAGCTGATCTCCGCCATCGCCACGTCGGCCTGCGCCAACCCGTTGGTGACCGCGGAGGCCGGGCGGACGGAAACGCGGGAGCGGCGGACCGAGGAGTCGGGTCGGAACTGGCGCTGCGACAACCGCAGACACACCACGTACTGGATCCGTCGGTGGCCCGCCCTGGGTGGGGAGAGAGCACCGTCGCTGCCGCAGCTCGTCGCCCTGGTCACGGCCGTTCCCACCCTCGCCACCACCTTCAGCCTCACGCTCAGGCGGGGGGAGCGGAAGGAGGTGTCCGTCTGCGGGCACCTGCGGGTGACCGGGCGCAGCGACGACGAACTCGTCGCCGCCCGGAGCGCGGTGCAGGCGGCGGCCCGGCACACGGGCATGGGGCTCTCCCGGCTCGACCGGGAGCAGGTACCCGGCATGCTCGCCACTCTGCCCCTCGGAGGTGTCCGGTGACGGCGACGACCCCGCGCGCAGGACAAGCGACTGCCACCGGACGGGGTGAGCCGCAGGCCTCCGCCCCCGAGCGGGCGCGTGAACTGCTGCGCCGCGGCTTCGGGTTGATCGGCCCGAGACACCCGCGGCACTCCGTGACCGTCGACCAGTTGGACACCCTCGCCCTTCCCGTGGCCGACGACGGCGTCGTCATCGGCGTGGACGCGGAGAACCGGCCCGCCGTACTCGGGCTCAATCGGCCGCTGCCGTACGACGTCGTACTCATCGGCGGGCTGTGGACCGTGCAGGTCATCGCGCTCAGGGCGGCGGCGACGGGGACGCGGGTCGCCGTGGAGACGGCGCGGGCGCAGGTCTGGATGCCGATGGTGCACGCCATGGGGGGCGGTCAGAACGGGATGGCCGTGTACGACGTCGGGCGGGTGCCGCCGCTGGGCGCCTCGGCCGGTACGCCGGTGCTGGTGGTGCGGGACTGCGGGATGCGGCCACCTCGCGGTCGCGTGGTCTCCGGGCCCTGGCAGTCGGTGCTGACCCTGTTGCCGTACGTCAGCCCGGTCGCTCCGCGGCTCGTGCGGCAGGCGCGGCTGGTCGGGATTCAGAGGGTGTCGCCCGACGAGGCCGCGGAACTGGGCCGCACGATGGCGCTCACCCGGGCCGAGATGGACTCCCTGCCGGGGCTCTCCGACGGCCTCACCCTGTGGTGTACCGACCGCGATCGGCAGTACGTGATGACACAGCCCACGGACGCGGAGACGGGGTTGTTGGGTACGCCACGTCGGATGGACTGACAGGCCTGGCAGCGAAACCGTTCGCAGCACCCGGTTTGTCAACTGTTGCGCCAGCAATTACGTCGCATTTGCCTGGTATTTGAGGTCCGGCGTTGCTGTGGAGGGGCAGACGGGGCCTGCCGGGCCGGGGCGTGTGGTGATTAGGCTGGGACAGGGCTCGACGTCAGACCCCGTGGAGGGGGCGTCGGCGTCCCAAGGGGCAAGCGGGGGAGCCTGTGGAGCGGACGGACCTCGGACGACCTCGATACGCCTCAAACGACTTCACACGACGTCGGACGACAAGCAAGGGTCGCCCCAGCACGGCATGAGGGTGCTCGACCACACCAGGAGGAACACTGTGAGCAGCGATCGGGACGGGAACCGCGGGGGCTGGGCGACACCCGGCGATGACCAGCCCGACGCGGAGTCCGCAGCAGAGATGACGGGCGAGTTCACCATCGACTACGCGCCGCCCGCCTGGTACACGCAGAACGCCTCGGGCAACGCGAGTTCCGGGCAGGGGGCGGGGGCGTCCGAGCATTCCGGTGCTTCGGGGGCGCCCGGGGGTTCCGGGCCGGGGGCTTCCGGCGCGCCCGGGGGTCCCGGGGTCGACGGGGCTTCCGGTGCCCGCGGGAGTTCCGGAGCCGCGGGGGCCGGGACGCCTGGAGTTTCCGGGATGCCGAGGGGGCCCGTGCCGCCGCTCCCCGGACTGACTCCGCCGCCCCATGCCAACCCTTCCGGTGGACCTTCGTCCCTTCCGCCGTCCGTGCCGGGGCAGGCCTCCGCACCGGCTCCGGCGCCCGGGGCGCCCTTCACCCCGCCCGCGCCGGCGCCCGCTCCGGGCGCTCCGTTCACACCTCCCGCGCCCGCGACGGGGACGCCCTTCACGCCGCCGGCGCCGCCCGCGCCTTCATCGGGGGGACCCTCGGCCGTGCCCAGGCTTCCGATGGGGAGCGGATTCGAACCGCAGGGCTCGCAACCGCAGGGCTCACAGCCGCAGGGCTCACAGCCGCAGGGCTCGCAGCCGGAGAGTTCGCAGCCGCAGGGCCGGCCGCAGGGGCAGACCGAGGCGCCCGCGGGTGGCGCGGCCTCTCCCACGGCTGTGCCGAACATCCCCGTCGGTGGCTTTCAGTCGCCGTGGACGCCGCCGGCTCCGCCGGAGGCACCGGCCGTTCCCGAGGCTGCGGCGACTCCGCCTGCCGCTCCGGAGACTCCGGCCACCCCCGGGACTCCGACCACTTCCGAGGCTCCGGCCGGCCCCGGAACTCCGCCCACCTCCGAGGCTCCGGCCGCCGCGGCCTCCGGTGATGCCGCGGAGCCGGAGAACGGCGATCTGGAGAGCGGTGCCACCATGCGCTTCTCCGCCGTCGCCCTGAAGCGGGAGATCGAGGAGCATGCCGCTGCTCAGGCGGTTTCCGCGCCCGATGCACCCGACGTCACCGATGCGGAGGACGCCGACGGGGCCGGCAGCAGGACCCGTGCCGATGACGTGGAGGACGAAGGCCCCGGTGCGCAGGCCGACGACTCCGCCGCGGTTTCGGAGTACGCGCTGGACGCGGATTCCTTCACCGACGTGCCGCCCATCGAGGAGCCTGAGCCGCAGGACACCCGGCCGCAGGCCGAGGACGCGGCCCCCGAGGCCCTTGAGCCGCAGGTCGCAGCACCCGAGGGAACCGAGACCCCGGACGCCGGGCCGGGGGACGCCGAGGCCGAGGACGCCGAGGGCGACGACGCGGAGACCGAGCAGGCACAGCCCGACGACGCGCAGCGGGACTCCGACGAGCCTGACGACGCGGCGCCGGCCGGGGCCGAGCAGGAGCGCGAGGACTCGGTGGCGCCTGCCGCCGAGCCGGCCGACGTGCCTCCCGCCGACGCCGCTCCCGCGCAGAACGAGCCGGAGGACGCCGCACCGGCCGTAGCGGCCTCGTCCGATGCCCGGCAGAGCACTCCGTCCGACTCCGCTCCCCCGCCCCCGCAAGGCGTGCCACCGCTGCCGCCGTCGTACCAGCCGGCCGCTCCGGCCCCGGCGGGCGAGTGGCCCGTGCCGCCGCCGCAGCAGCCCCAGGCCCGGCCCTCGGGCGCAGACGCGCCCGCTCAGCCGCAGCCGACGGCCGCCCAGGGACAGCCTCCGGTGCCGCCGCAGCCCTACGTCCCGGCACAGCAGCCGCCGTTCCAGCCGCAGGCGCCGCAGCCCGCGCCCGCCGCATGGAACCAGCAGCCCGGACCGACGCCGCCCGCCCAGCCCGTACCGCAGGCCGGGGCTTACGGCTTCCCGCACCCGGGGGCCCAGGCCCCGGCGGCGCCGAACGCCCAGGGCGGCTACGGCTTCCCACAACAGGGCGCCCCCGCCCCGGCCGCACAACAGCCCTCGGCCCAGCACCCCGCCCCTCCGCCCGCCCCCGCCCCGACCCCGCAGGACGGCTACGGCTTCCCACAGCCGGGCGCCCCCGCCCCGGCCGCGCCCAACCCCCAGGGCGGTTACGGCTTCCCGCACCCCGGCGCCCCCAACGCCCAGGGCGGTTACGGCTTCCCGCAGCCGCCGGCCCAGCAGCCACAGCCCCAGACACAGCCCGGCGTACCCCCGCACGCCCAGCCACAGCCCGGGGCTCAGCCGCCGCACGCCGGGCAGCCCGACCCGTCGGGGCAGCCGCACGCCGGGCAGCCGCAGCCGCAGCAGCCGGTGGACCCCCGTTCCGGTGCCGCCTGGCCGCAGCCCATGCAGCACGACCAGCGGCAGCCGACCAACCCCGGTGCGGCACCGCTCGGTTACACCGCCGCCGTTGAGCTGTCGTCCGACCGGCTGCTCAACAGCAAGAAGCAGAAGGCGAAGAGCAGCCGTCCGGCGGCCGGTGGCGGCCGGTTCAAGATCGGTGGCAAGAAGGAGGAGGCCGAGCGGCAGCGGAAGCTGGACCTGATCCGTACGCCCGTGCTGTCCTGCTACCGGATCGCGGTCATCAGTCTCAAGGGCGGTGTCGGCAAGACGACCACGACCACCGCGCTGGGCTCCACGCTCGCCACCGAGCGGCAGGACAAGATCCTCGCGATCGACGCCAACCCGGACGCCGGCACCCTCGGGCGCCGAGTTCGGCGGGAGACCGGGGCCACCATCCGCGACCTCGTCCAGGCGATCCCGTACCTCAACTCGTACATGGACATCCGGCGGTTCACGTCCCAGGCGCCCTCCGGTCTGGAGATCATCGCCAACGACGTCGACCCGGCCGTGTCCACGACCTTCAACGACGAGGACTACCGGCGCGCGATCGACGTGCTGGGCAAGCAGTACCCGGTGATCCTCACCGACTCGGGTACCGGTCTGCTGTACAGCGCCATGCGCGGTGTGCTGGACCTCGCCGACCAGCTCATCATCATCTCGACGCCGTCGGTCGACGGGGCGAGCAGTGCGAGCACGACGCTGGACTGGCTGTCCGCGCACGGGTACGCCGACCTCGTCTCGCGGTCCATCACCGTCATCTCCGGGGTCCGCGAGACCGGCAAGATGATCAAGGTCGAGGACATCGTGTCGCACTTCGAGACGCGCTGCCGGGGCGTCGTCGTCGTGCCGTTCGACGAGCATCTCGCCGCCGGTGCCGAGGTCGACCTCGACATGATGCGGCCGAAGGTGCGCGAGGCGTACTTCAACCTCGCGGCGATGGTCGCCGAGGACCTCACCCGCCACCAGCAGGCACACGGCCTGTGGACCTCCGACGGCAACCCGCCGCCGGTCGCGGCCCCGCCGATGCCCGGACAGGCCATGCCCGGACAGGCCATCCCGGGACAGCCCGTGCCCGGTCAGCCCTACGCCCAGCCGGGGCAGCCCCCGTACCCCGGGCAGCAGCAGCCGGCTCCCGGTCAGCCTGGCCCGTACCCGCAGCAGCCACAGCCACAGCCACAGCAGCCGTACGCCCACCCCGGACAGCCGCATCCGCAGCCCGGCCAGCCGTACGCCCACCCCGGACAGCCGTACGCCCAGCCTGGGCAGCCGTACCCACAGGCCGCGGGACAGCCGTACCCACAGGCCGCGGAGCAGCCGCCCTACCCGCAGCCCGGGCAGCCCGGGCAGCCGGGGCAGGAACCGGGCCAACCGGCAGCCCACCCCGGCCAGCCCTACCCCCAGCCGGGCCAGCCCCCGGCCGCTCCCCCGCAGCCCGGCTACGGCTACCCCCAGCCCGACGGACAGACCCCACCGCCCCCGCCTCCGACGCAGTAACCGCCTCACCCGATCGGCCCCTTTTCGAGGGGCCGATCCCCGCCCGGCCCGCGCCGTTCGACTCGGCGCGGGCCTCGGCGCGTTCAGGGGCGAAATCCGTTGCCAGGCCCTGGCCAGGAGCGCGTCAGTGGTCTCGACCAATGAGTGCGAAATGCTCGCCAATTCGTTATTTCCGCAGGCCACAAGGGGTGAACACGCCGTTGACGGGTGGAGACGGCCGCTGGTACACACACATCACGCATCTGACAGCTGATCAACCCGTCCTTCCCGTCCGAGCGATGACGCGAGGTCCGACCATGGGCACGAACGATCAGAAGCGCAGCCTCCCGCACGGCCTCCGGCTCGTCGCCCTGGCCGGGGCCGCCGCGCTCACCCTCACAGCCGGTCTCGCGACCCCGCTCGATCCGGCGCCCCGGCAGGCCCGGGCGGCCGACGACGGCAAGAAGGTGCTGACCGTCGCCGTGGCGCAGAGCGTGGACTCGCTCAGCCCGTTCCTGGCGGTTCGGCTGCTCAGTACGAGCATCCACCGGCTCATGTACGAGTACCTGACCAACTACGACCCCAAGGACAACCACGCCATCGCGGGCCTGGCCACCAAGTGGGAGCCGTCGCCGGACAAGCTGACCTGGACGTACACGATCCGCTCCAACTCGAAGTGGTCGGACGGCGAGCAGGCCACCGCCGAGGACGCGGCGTGGACCTTCAACAAGATGATGACCGACACCGGCGCGGCCACGGCGAACGGCAGCTACGTCGGGAACTTCCGGAAGGTGACGGCCCCGAGCCCCACCGAACTGGTCATCGAGCTGAAGAAGCCGCAGGCCACGATGGCCGCGCTGGACGTGCCGATCGTGCCGAAGCACGTGTGGGAGAAGGTCTCGGACTTCTCCGAGTTCAACAACGACAAGAACTTCCCCGTCGTGGGGAACGGGCCGTTCGTGCTGAGCGGCTACAAGGCCGACAGCTACGTCCGGCTCAAGGCCAACAAGAGTTTCTGGCGCGGCTCGCCGAAGTTCGACGAGCTGGTCTTCCGCTACTACAAGGACCAGGACGCGGCCGTGTCGGCGCTGCGCAAGGGCGAGGTGTCCTTCGTCGCCGGGTCCCCGTCCCTGACGCCCGCTCAGGCGGAGTCCCTGAAGGGCGCGGAGGACATCCAGGTCAACGACGCCCCCGGCCGCCGCTTCTACGCCCTCGCCACCAACCCGGGCGCGAAGGCGAAGAACGGCAAGAAGTTCGGTGACGGCCATCCCTCCCTGCTGGACCAGCGGGTGCGCAACGCCCTGTTCCGGGCCGTGGACCGCGAGGCCATCATCGACAAGGTGTTCCGGGGCCACGCCGTCGAGGGCGAGGGCTACATCCCGCCGCGCTTCCAGGACTACTTCTGGAAGCCGTCCGCGAGCCAGAAGCTGGCGTACGACCCGGCCGAGGCGGCCCGGCTGCTCGATCAGGCGGGCTACAAGAAGAACGGCGACGGCAAACGCGTCGGCAAGGACGGCAAGCCCATCACCTACCGCGTGCTGTGCCACGCCACCGACCCGAACGACAAGGCGGTCGGCAAGTACCTCCAGGAGTGGTGGGGCGAGCTCGGCATCGGCGTCCGGCTCAACTGCCTGGACAACGTGACCGACCCGTGGCTGGCCGGCAAGTACGATCTGGCGTTCGACGGCTGGTCGGTCAACCCCGACCCGGACTTCGTGCTGTCCATCCACACCTGCGGTGCCCTCCCGGCGACCCCCGAGGAGACGGGAGCGACGGACAACTTCATCTGCGACAAGAGGTACGACGAGCTCTACGCCCGGCAGCTCACCGAGTACGACCCCGCCAAACGGGCGGACATCGTCAAGCAGATGGAGTCGCGGCTGTACGACCTCGGGTACATGAACGTCATGGCGTATCCGAACGCGGTCGAGGCCTTCCGGACGGACCAGATCAAGTCGATCACGACCATGCCGGCGAAGGCGGGCAACATCTACGGCCAGGACGGCTACTGGAGCTGGTGGTCGGCGGTCCCGGCCGACTCCGGCGGATCATCGGACAACGCGTCGTCGACGGGCGTGGTGGTCGGGGTCGTCGCGGGTGTCCTGGTCCTGGCCGGGCTGGGCGCCTTCGCGGCGATGCGGCGGCGGGCCACCGCCGAGGAACGCGAGTGAAGCGGCGAGCGGGTACCCATGACCGCTGACGCGACCCCCGCGCTGGTCGAGGACGAGCAGCGGACGGCGGCCGGGCCCCGGGTGCGCAAGAGCTCCGCGTACCCGCGGTACCTGGCGGGCAAGGTGGCCGGTGCCGCCGTATCGCTGCTGGCCGTCCTCGTGACCAGCTTCTTCCTCTTCCGGCTGATCCCGGGGGACCCGGTGAAGACCATGACGGGCGGCCGTCAGGTGTCGGCGGAGCAGCTGGCCGCCTATCGTGAGGAGTTCGGGCTCGACCTGCCGCTGTGGCGGCAGTTCACGGGCTACTGCGGCAAGGCGCTCACGGGCGACTTCGGGACGTCCTACCAGTTCCGCGCCCCCGTCGTCGACAAGATCACCGAGGCGCTGCCGAACACCCTGCTGCTCACCGGTACCGCCTTCGTCCTCTACACGGCGCTGGGCATCTTCCTCGGCACCCGGTCGGCATGGCGGCACGGCAAGCTCGGCGACCGCTTCAACACGGGCCTCGCGCTGACGCTGTACTCCATCCCGTCCTTCTGGCTGGGACTGTTGCTGATCATCGTGCTGTCGGTGGGCATCGGCCCGCTGCCCGGCATGTTCCCGACCGGCGGCATGGAGTCGGGCGGCGAGGAGGGCTTCGCATACGTGCTCGACGTGGCGCACCATCTGGTGCTGCCGGTGGTGACGCTGGTGGCCGTGGAGTACGGGCAGACGCTGCTGGTCACGCGGTCGGCGCTGCTCGACGAGATGGGCAGCGACTACCTGACGACCGCGCGGGCCAAGGGGCTGCGCGACGACCTCGTCCGCCGTCGGCACGCCGTGCCGAACGCGTTGCTGCCGACCGTGACGCTGATCTTCATCAACCTCGGGCGGACGGTGGCGGGTGTGATCCTCGTGGAGACGGTGTTCTCCTGGCCCGGCCTCGGCGGGCTGTTCTACCAGGCGCTGAGCGTGCCCGATCTGCCGCTCGTGCAGGGGCTCTTCTTCGTGTTCGCCGCCGCGGTGATCCTGATGAACACCCTCGCCGACCTGGTCTATCCGCTGCTGGACCCCCGGGTGGCCCGATGACGACGTCGACCGGCACGGCCACGAGCCCGCGCGCCCTCGCCCGGCAGCGCCGCAGGGCGTCCGTCGCCCGCTTCTGGCGGCAGTACCGCTCCGAACGGGCGGGGCTGTACGGCCTGACCGCGCTCTCGCTGTGCGCGCTGCTGGCGCTGTTCGCACCGCTGTTCGTCGGCTCCGACGTGAGCAGCGTGACGGACGCGCCGGGGCGTCCGATGCAGAGCCCGAGCGCCGCGTTCCCGCTCGGCACCGACCAGTTCGGGCGGGATCTGCTGGGCCTGGTGATCTGGGGCTCGCGGGTGTCGCTGCTGGTCGGGCTGCTCGCCGCCGTGCTGTCGGTGGCGATCGGCACGCTGATCGGGGTGACGGCGGGGCACTTCAAGGGCTGGTACGCGACGGTGATGATGCGGATCACCGACTGGTTCCTGGTCATGCCGACGCTGGTGCTGGCGATCGCCCTGGCGACCGTGATGTCCCGGTCGCTGACCACGACCGTCGTCGCGATCGGCGTCACCACCTGGCCGACCACGGCCCGGCTGGTGCGCGCCCAGACCCTCGCCGTGGAGACCCGGCCGTACATCGAGCGGGCGCAGGCGCTGGGCGGCGGCCACGGGCACGTCATGTCCCGGCACGTCCTGCCCAACGTGATGCCGCTGGTCCTGGCCCAGACGACCCTGATCATCTCCTCGGCCATCCTCGCCGAGGCGACCCTCGCCTTCCTCGGCCTCGGCGACCCCACGGTCGTGTCGTGGGGCGGGCTCCTCCAGGACGCGCGGGAGGCGGGCGCGGTCAGTGCCGGGGACTGGTGGTACCTGGTGCCGCCGGGCATCGCCATCGCCGTGGTGGCGCTGGCGTTCACGCTGTGCGGGCGGGCCGTGGAGTCCGTCCTGAACCCCAGGCTGGGGGTGTCGCGTTGAGTCTGCTCGACGTCAGGAACCTGACCGTGACGTACGCGGGCGGGGCGGCCGCCGTGCGCGGGGTCGATCTGCGCCTGGAGGCGGGCCGGAAGCTCGGCCTCGCCGGCGAATCGGGCTGCGGCAAGTCGACGCTGGCGCTGGCCCTGCTGCGGCTGCTGCCGGCGGGCGCGCGGATCACCGGGGAGGTGCTCCTCGACGGCGAGGACGTGCTGGCCATGAAGTGGGGCCGGGTCCGGGCGGTCCGCTGGGCCGGGGCCTCCGTCGTCTTCCAGGGCGCGATGCACTCCCTCAACGCCGTGCACCGCATCGGCGACCAGATCGCCGAGCCGATCGTGCTGCACCGGAAGGCCACCGCGGCCGGTGCGAAGAAGAAGGCCGGTGAACTGCTGGAGCAGGTCGGTCTCCCGGCGGCCCGTGCCGGCGCCTACCCGCACGAGCTGTCCGGCGGCCAGCGCCAGCGCGTCATGATCGCCATGGCCCTGGCCTGCGATCCCCGGCTGATCATCGCGGACGAGCCGACGACCGCACTCGACGTGATGATCCAGGCCCAGATCCTCCGGCTCATCGAGCAGCTCGTCGCGGACCAGGACCTCGGCCTGATCATGATCAGCCATGACCTGGCGGTCCTCGCCGACACCTGCGACCGGCTCGCGGTGATGTACGCGGGCCGGGTGGTCGAGGAGGGGCCGGCTCAGCAGGTCTACGAGGACGCCCGGCACCCGTACGCCCGGTCCCTGTCGGCCGCGTTTCCGCGCATCGGCGACCCGGCGTCCCGGTTCGCCCCGCAGGGGCTGGCGGGCGACCCGCCGGACCCGGCGGCGTTGCCGTCCGGCTGCACGTTCCATCCCCGGTGTCCGGTGGCGCTGGAGTCGTGTGCCGAGCAGGACCCGGCGCTGCGCGCTGCGGGGCCGGAGCGCCGGGCGGCGTGTGTGCTGGTCGGGCCGCCGGGAGACAGGGCCCGTGAGGAGCGGGCGACGGCGGCACCCGCAACCGGCGAGGCAGTCCGGGAACCGGTGACCCGCGGTGAGGGCTCGGCCGGGGAACCGGAAGCCCTGGAGGAAGCGAGGCCCAGCACGCCATGACCATCTCCCCCACGTCCCCCGAGGTCACCACGGCCCCACTGCTCAGCGCCCAGGGCCTCCACGTCACCTTCCCCGGACGGCACGGCGGCCCCCGGGCCCGCGCGGTGGACGGGGTCGGCCTCGACATCCGTCCGGGCGAGATCGTCGCGCTGGTCGGCGAGTCCGGCTGCGGCAAGACGACCCTGGCCCGCAGCCTGCTCGGTCTGGTCGAGCCGACGGCCGGCCGGGTCACCTTCGACGGCCGCCCCCTGGACTACTCCGGCCGGTCCCTGAAGGCCTACCGCAAACGCGTCCAGCTGGTCCTCCAGGACCCGAGCGGCTCGCTCAACCCCCGGCACACGGTGTACGACGCGGTCGCCGAGGGACTGCGCATCCACCGCTACGGCGGCGACGAACGCACGGCGGTCGCCGAGGCCCTGTCCCGGGCGGGGCTACGGCCCCCGGAGCGCTTCTTCCTGCGTTACCCGCACGAACTGTCCGGCGGGCAGCGCCAGCGCGTCGTCATCGCGGGCGCGCTCGTCCTGGAGCCCGAACTCCTCGTCGCCGACGAGCCGGTGGCGTCCCTCGACGCCTCGGTACGCGGCGAGATCCTCGCCCTGCTGCTCCGGCTGCGCACCGAGCTGGGCCTGTCCGCCCTGGTCGTCACGCACGACCTGGGTCTGGCGTGGAACATCGCCGACCGGGTCGCCGTGATGTACCTGGGCCGGATCGTGGAGACGGGGGCGGTGGAGCAGGTGCTGACGGCCCCCCGGCACCCGTACACCCAGGCACTGCTGTCCGTCCTCCCCGAGGCCCCGGGCGCCCCGGTGGTCCTCACGGGCGAGCCCCCGGATCCCTCCCGCGTCCCGTCGGGCTGCCGCTTCCACGCCCGCTGCCAGATCCTCGCGGGCGGCGAGGCGGAACGGGCGGGTGTCGCGGACGCGTGCCGCACCCAGGATCCGGAGATCCTCGACGGCGGCGGCACGGCCCAGGTGGCATGCCACTGGGCGACGCGCTGAAGGCGAAGCCGGGCGGACAGCCCGGCTAGTGCTGTGGCCCCCCGGCGTGGGCGAGGGCGCTGGGGGTCCGGCAGCCGACGATCGCCGGGGCCTCCTGGACGAGCGTGTCGTCGGTGAGGGCGTGCACCATGAACAGGGCGAAGTCCACCCGCCGCGTCAGGTTGCCGGCCAGTACCGGGTCGCCCACGTGCCGGCTCCACACGGGCAGGCCCTGGCTCTCGCCCTCCTCCAGGGAGCTGCCGCGCACCACGGTCCACCGGGTGTCGCTGGCGAACACCCGTCGGCACGCCTCGACCTGGTCGTCGAGTTCGACGGCGCGGACGAGCTTGGCCAGCACGGTGGCGATCCGTACGCCCAGGACGAACAGCCGTGAGTACCTGTCCTTGCCGTCGCGGGTGATGTGCCAGCCGCAGGAGAAGACCAGGCGCGCGCCCGGCCGTGCGTGGTCGAGCACCGCCTGCGCCGTGCCCGACGCGTACTGCCGTACACCCCACGGCACCAGCACCGTCAGCACCCCGTCGCACCCGGCGACCGCCCGCCGGATCACCTCCGGGTCGTTCGTGTCTCCGGGGACGACGGTGATCCGGCCTTCGAACGCGGCCAGCTTCGGCACGCTGCGTTCCCGGCACACCCCGACCACTTCGTAGCCGCGCTCCAGCGCGTGCCCGACCATGTACTGCCCGAGCTTCCCCGAAGCCCCGATGACGCAGACCTTCTTCACGCGTTCCGTGTCCATGGCGCAGCCCCCTTCGCCGGGATGCCTACCTTATGTTGTAAGGCAAGCTAGCCTTATGCCGTAAGGCGGTCAAGGGAAGCGCACGGCGAAAAGCGAGCAGGAGGGCCGGATGGGTGCGGGGAAGAAGGGCCGGCGGGGGGCGTCGGAGCGCACTCCGCTCAGTCGCGAGCGCGTGATCCGCACAGCGGTGGCGGTGGCGGACGAGAAGGGGGCGAACGCGCTCACCATGCGGGCCATCGCCGAACCACTCGGCGTCGAGGCGATGTCGCTCTACCACCACGTCGCGGGCCGGGAAGACATCCTCGACGGCATGGTGGACGCGGTGTTCGACGAGATCGACCTACCGCCGCGCGACACGGACTGGAAGAGTGCCCTGCGCCACCGCGCGGACTCCGCCCGTGCCGTACTGCGGCGCCACCCCTGGGCCGTCGGCCTCATGGACTCCCGCTCCCAGCCCGGCCCGGCGACCCTGCGCCATCACGACGCCGTCATCGGAACGCTGCGCGCCGGAGGATTCTCCGTCCCCATGGCGGCGCACGCCGTCTCGCTGATCGACAGCTATCTGTACGGGTTCGTGCTCCAGGAGCTGAGCCTGCCGTTCAGAGGCGCCGCCGAGCTGGACGAGGTGGCGGGCGCCATCGTGCGCGACATGCCCGCCGACACCTACCCCCACCTCACCGAACTGGCCACCGAGCACGTCCTCAAGCCCGGCTACGACTACGCCGACGAGTTCGCCTTCGGTCTCACCCTCATCCTCGACGCCCTCCACCCGGACGAGGCCGCGAGCGCGTAGCGAGTCGGCGGCGGTGCCAGGGAGGTCAGGCGGACCGCTCGGCCGCCGCCACCAGTTCCCGGCAGCGCTTGACGTCCTCGGCCATCTGCTCCAGCAGCGCGTCCAGCGTGTCGAACCTGGCCTGCCCCCGCACGAACGACAGGAAGTCGACGGCGACATGGAGGCCGTACAGATCGAGCCCCACCCGGTCGATGGCGTAAGCCTCCACCGTGCGCTCGGTTCCCTCGAACTGCGGATTGGTCCCCACGGAGATCGCGGCCGGCATCGCCTCGCCCTGAGCGTGCAGCCAGCCGGCGTACACACCGTCGGCCGGGATGGCCGTGTGCGGCAGCGTCTCGACGTTGGCCGTGGGGAAGCCCATTTCGCGCCCCCGCTGGGCGCCCCGGACGACGACGCCCTCCACCCGGTGCGGCCGGCCCAGGATCTCCGCCGCGCCCTCGACGTCTCCCCCGGCGACCAGCCGCCGCGTCAGCGTGGAGGAGAACGGCTCGCCGCCGCCCGCCGCACCGGTCACGTACAGGTCGACGACCTCGACCTCGAAGTCGTAGGTCTTGCCCTGCGTGGACAGGAACTCCACGTTCCCGGCGGCCTTGTGACCGAAGCGGAAGTTGGGGCCCTCGACGACCGCCTTGGCGTGCAGCTTGTCGACCAGGACCTTGGCGACGAAGTCGGCCGGGGACAGCTTCGAGAACTCGGTCGTGAAGGGGAGGATGAGCACCGCGTCCACGCCCAGGCCGGCCATGAGTTCGGCGCGGCGGTGGTGCGGGGCGAGCAGCGGCGGGTGGCTGCCGGGGCGTACGACCTCGCTGGGGTGCGGGTCGAAGGTGACGACGACGGCGGGCACGCCCAGCTCCCGGGCGCGGTCCACGGCATGCCGGATGATCAGCTGGTGCCCGCGGTGCACTCCGTCGTAGGAGCCGATGGTGACGACGCTGCGCCCCCAGTCCTGGGGGATGTCCTCCAAGCCACGCCAGCGCTGCACTGTGCCTGCTCCTTGTCGAAAGCTCGTCGAACCCGTGTCCGGTCGTTGTCCCTGGTTGCCTCGTGCGCAGGACTAAGGGTGCCATGCCGGGTGCCCGCTGCCCGCATCGGCATGGGGGCTGTGACAGGGCGCACGACACCGTACGGCGGCCCGGCGACCGGGAGCCCGCTCACGCGGGGACGCCCGCACCCGCCAGGTTCTCGATCATCCGGTGCGAACTCGGCCCGACCAGCGCCGCCCACTCCTCGGGCGCCTCGGCCAGCCAGGCGGCCGCGCGGGCGGCGAAGCCGGGCACGTGCCGACCGAGGTCGACCAGGGCGCGGTCGAAACGGGTGGCGCCCTCCGGGGTGCGCACGAGGAGCAGTCCGATGCGGCGGACGAGGTCGCGCAGGTCGTCCCCGCCGTTGCGGGCGGCGGCGTGCAGGAGCGCGTCCAGGACGTCGGTGTCGTGCTCGCGGGCCAGGAGCGCGTCGCGCAGTTCACTGCGCAGCGGACGCGAGGCGGGGATGCCGGGCGGGGCGAGAGCGGCGGCCAGGGCGCAGCGCAGCCGCACCGGGCCGTCCTCCAGCAGGCCCGTGACCAGCGGCAGGAGCACGGGCCGGGCGGCCGGGCCCCGGTCGAGCCGCTGGTCGGCGTACGCGGCCGTCTGCCCGGCGAGTTCCGGCCGCAGCTCAGCCGCCCGGCACACCAGCGCGGCGACCCGCCGGGCCAGTCCGGGCGGAGCGGCGTCGGCGAGGGCCCGCAGGGCCTCCTCCGCGTCCGGCCGCTCCAGCCGGGCCGCGAAGGCCGCGAGGACCGGCTCTGGGTCGGTCAGGAGGGCACCGGCGAGCGCGTCCGGCGAGAACCGCGGGTCCCCCGCCGCGAAGTGCTCCAGTGCCCGGGGGAGGTAGCGGGCCCGGGTGTGCGGGTCCTGGACGAGGAGGGCGAGCGCGCCGCCGTGCAGGTCACGGTCGGCGGGACGGGCGAGCAGGGTGAGGGCCGCGTAGCGCAGGAGGGCGCGGTCGCCTCCGGTGCTCACGTGCGGCGCGACGCGCAGTCCGTGCACCACCGCGGCGCTCCGCCGCGCGGGCCGCTCGTCGCGCGCCCACCGGTCGACGGCCCGGCACACCGCCGACGGCTCCTCCTCGGCCAGCACCGCGAGCAGTTCGTCGGCCCGCCGGTGCGCACGGTCGACGAGCACGTCGGTCAGACCGTCCAGGGCGCCGAGGCGGTGGGTGTGCAGCAGCGCCTGCGCGGCCGTGGCCACGGTCGCGTGCGGGGTGGCGGGCAACGGCTGCTCGTCGTCGAACCAGCGGGCGAGCCGCGGTTGCACGGCGGCGGGGTCGGCGGCGAGGAGTCCGGCGACGGCGTCCAGGAAGCGGGGGCCGGCCTCGCACGGCGGCCCGTCGGCGTGGACCAGCCGCCGCAGCAGGGCGCAGCGTGCCTCCTCCGGGAGCCGTAGGCCGGTCCAGAAGGCGGGCCCGACCTCCTCGGGCACGGGCCGCTCCTGCCGCCTCCAGGCCACGATCCGGTCGGCGAGCAGCCGCAGCGCCTCTGTGTACGGCGCCGCGTCGGGCAGGGCCGACAGCGTCCCGGCGAGGAGCCGGACGGCCCACCAGGAGCGTGGATCGGCGTCCAGGGCGTGCACCAGGTCGGCCAGGCGGGAGGCCAGCCGAACCGGGCCGTGCTGGCGGCCGAGGCAGAGCAGGGCCTGGACGACCGGACCGATGCGGTGGTGCGGCACCGGGTCGGACTGGGCGTCTTCGCCGCGGTGGACGAGGGCGTGCAGGGCTTCGTCGAGGTCGAGGTGCATGCCCTGGAGCCAGTCGGCGAGCCCTTCGTGCGCGAAGCGGTAGCCGGGTCCGGCGGGCACCAGCAGGCCCTCTGCGAGCACGGCCGACGCCCAGCCGCTGCCGCCGCCGAGCCGTTCCGGAGCGGTCCCCCACGGGAACACCGCCGCGAACGCCTCCGGGTCCAGGTCCCCCGGCCCCGGTCCGAGACTGCGCCGGGCGGCCTCGTGCACCTGCCCGGCGACCTTCGCGGCCAGGCGGCGTACGGCGGTGCCGTGCAGGCCGTCGCCCGCCGCCAGGCGCTGGGCGATCCGCAGGGACATCAGGTCGAGGTAGGCCGCGAAGACGTCGTTCCGGTCGGCCTCGAACGCCTCGGGGGCCTCGGGGGCCTCGGTGAGGGCCGCCCGGACCTCGGCGAGCAGACCGAGGGTGAGGGGATGCCGGGCGTCGGCCGGGGCGAGGTCGCGACCGGCGATGCCGTGGCTCCGGCACATCTCCCGCGCCTCGCTCTCGGTGAGGTCGCCGAGACCCACGCACGGCTCCGCCGGGAAGGACGCGGCCTCCCAGTACTCCGCCCGGCACGCCACCACCAGTTTGGCTCCCGTCTCCCGCAGCCACCGCGTGGTCCGGTCCGTCCAGTCGGTCAGACGGCGGGCGAGAGCCGGCGGCATCTCCTCGGGGGCGTCGAGCAGGAGCAGCAGCGGGCGGCCCGCGGACCGGGCGAGGTGGGCCAGGCGTTCGGGCGTGATGTCGCCCGGGCCGGCCGGAGCGGAGGGGGCCACGGCGGGGGCGGCCCGGTCCAGCGCCCGGCGCGCCGCGTCCGCCACCGACCCGTCGCCGTCCCGCAGTTCACAGCCGCGCAGCCAGAGCGTGGGCCGCCCGTCTCGTCGGCGCCGCTCGGCGAGCGCCGCGAGTTCCGTCGTACGGCCGCTGCCCGGGGGGCCGACGAGGCCGAGCACGGCCGCCGGGCCGTCTGTGAACGCGGTGAACCCGGCTGCCACGGCCGCCCGTTCGACCGGTTGCGGGACACCGGTGCCGCCGGGCGGGCCCGCCAGTGCCACCGAGGCGGCGGTGAGGTCCAGCACCCCGGCCGGGTTGAGGTCCGCGCCGTACGCGGGAACCGTCGCCGCGTTCTCGGCGAGCACGTGGGCCAGTGGCTGCGGGGCACCGGGGAGCCGGGAATGCAGCGGTACGGCGAACCCGACATCGCGGTGATCGGAGCTGAGGGCGGTGCCCAGCACCCCGACCACGGCACCGGTCCCGGCGTCGAGCACGGGGCCGCCGGCCGCTCCGCCGCCCAGCCGCAGCGCGTCCCGTCCTGCGGTGCCGACCGCCAGTTCCAGTGCGTCGAGGCGGTGGCAGCGGTCCGTGGCCGCGTACGTCACGGCGGTCGCGCCCAGCAGCCGTGCCTCGCGCCAGCCGCCGGCGGCGATCCGCACATAGGTGCCGGTTCCGGCTTCCTCCCGCACGGTGACGGGCAGCGGCCGCAGGCCGAGCCCCTCGGTCCGCACGAGGGCCAGGTCCAGTGCGGGCAGCGGGGTGACCGCGTCGGCGGACACGACCCGGCGGCGGTCCCCGGCGCCGTACAGGACGAGCCGGGGCAGGCCGTCGACGGCCTCGTGGCTGGTGATCAGCGTGCCGTGGTGGTCGGCCAGGAAGCCGGTGCCGCGCGGGCGGCCGGCCAGGTCGTGGATGCGGACGAGGGCGTCACCGGGATCCGCCCCGTCCTCGTGCCGTGCTGGTCCGGAGACGTCCGGGGAGCCTTGTGGGCCGTCGTCCGTCTCCCGGGACCGGTTCCGCGACGCCATCGTCGAGCCTCCCCGCCGTACACCCGTGCCCTTGTGTTCGACAGTAGGGGCGGGATGATCAGCGGGACAGATCGCTCCGTGAAAGCGCCCCCCTCCGCTCCCCCGGTTCACTCCGAGCGCCTGCACGAACGGGTGAAGGAACGGGGACGGCTGGATACACCTAGGGGTGGGGGAACCGAGGGGGACCGTGGAGCGGCGGCAGTGGAGGTACCCCGTGGCTGCCGCTCCACGGGCGGACACCGGCCCCGGGTTCCTCCGTCAGGCGAAGACGGCCAGGCTCTTGGCCTTGCCCCGGTGCTCCTCGACGAGCGCGAGGAAGCGGCCCTCCGGGTCGAAGACGGCGACCGGGCCGGCGCCCCCGTACGTCTCGGGCATCTCCAGCCGCACGCCGTTGGTGAGCAGCTTGGCCCGCCGGGCGTCGACGTCCCAGCGGGGGAACGCGGAGGTGGCGGCCTCGGCGATCGGCATCACGGTCAGCTCCTGCTGGAGCTGGTCGAGGGTGCGGGCCGCGTCCAGCTTGTAGGGGCCGACGCGGGTGCGGCGCAGGGCGGTGAGGTGACCGCCGACGCCCAGACCGGCGCCCAGGTCGCGGGCCAGGGCCCGGATGTAGGTGCCGGAGGAGCAGACGACCGAGACGACCAGGTCGAGTACGGCCGTGCCGTCGTCGGCGACGGCGTCCCGGACGTCGTACACGCCGAAGGAGGAGACCGTCACGGGCCGGGCCGGAATCTCGAACTCCTCGCCCTCACGGGCCCGCTTGTACGACCGCACGCCGTTGATCTTGATGGCGCTGACCTTGGACGGCACCTGCATGATGTCGCCGGTCAGCTCGGCGATGCCGGCGTCGATCGCGTCCCGGGTGACCTTGGAGGCGTCGGCACAGGAGGTGATGTCCCCCTCGGCGTCGTCCGTGAGGGTGTTCTGTCCGAGCCGGATGGTGCCCAGGTACTCCTTCTCGGTCAGCGCGAGGTGGCCGAGGAGCTTGGTGGCCTTCTCGACGCCGAGGACGAGAACGCCCGTCGCCATGGGGTCGAGGGTGCCGGCGTGCCCGACGCGTCGCGTTCTGGCGATGCCGCGCATCTTGGCGACGACGTCGTGCGAAGTGAAGCCCGACGGCTTGTCGACGATGACAAGGCCGTCGGGCGTGGTGTGCTTCTGGGTCATTCGGCGCTGTCGTCCGTCTCGTCGTCCTCGTCGGGCTTGCGGTACGGGTCGGCGTCGCCGGCGTACTTCGCGCCCGCGGACGCCTCACGCACCTTCTCGTCGGACATGCGCGCCTTGTCGAGGAGGTCCTCGATGGCACGGGCGTTGTCCGGGAGGGCGTCCATGACGAAGGCCAGGGTCGGCGTGAACTTCACACCGGCGGCGCGGCCCACCTCGGAGCGCAGGATGCCCTTGGCGCTCTCCAGGCCGGCGGCGGCCGCCGCGCGCTCCTCGTCGTCCCCGTACACCGTGTAGAAGACGGTCGCCTCCCTGAGGTCGCCCGTGACCCGGGTGTCCGTGATGGTGACGTGCGAGCCCAGCCGCGGGTCCTTGATCCCGCGCTGCAGCTTCTGGGCCACCACCTCTCGGATGAGGTCCGCCAGCCTCTTAGCCCGCGCGTTGTCGGCCACTGGTCCGTCTCCTTAAGTGCTTACTTGTTGCTTCAGTCTTCGTCGCTGTGGAGCCTGCGTCGAACCGAGAGCAGTTCGACTTCGGGCCGCCCGGCGACGAGCCGCTCACAGCGGTCCAGGACGTCGGTGAGGTGTCCCGTCTCCCCTGAGACCACCGCGAGCCCGATCTCTGCCCTGCGGTGGAGGTCCTGATTGCCCGTCTCGGCCGCGCTCACCCCGTACTTGCGCTGGAGTTCTGCCACGATCGGACGGACGAGAGAGCGTTTCTCCTTGAGCGAGTGGACGTCGCCGAGGAGCAGGTCGAAGGACAGAGTCCCCACGTACATGTGTGTATCCGGATGTCCCGCCGGTTCGGGGTACGGGCGCCACGCTTCGACGCCGATACGGGAACCGTACACGCAACGGCCGGGGCCGATCGACGGAATAAACCCCGCCGATCGGCCCCGATCGTGACTCAGGTCAGACGCGCGGCTTCTCGCGCATCTCGTACGTCGCGATGACGTCGTCGACCTTGATGTCGTTGAAGTTGCCGAGGTTGATACCGCCCTCGAACCCTTCGCGGATCTCGGTGACGTCGTCCTTGAAGCGACGCAGGCCCTCGATGTTGAGGCTCTCCGCGATCACCTTGCCGTCGCGGATGAGGCGCGCCTTGGTGTTGCGCTTGACCTCGCCGGAGCGGATGAGAACACCCGCGATGTTGCCCAGCTTGGACGACTTGAAGACCTCGCGGATCTCCGCCGTGCCGAGCTCGACCTCTTCGTACTCCGGCTTGAGCATGCCCTTGAGGGCCGCCTCGATCTCCTCGATCGCCTGGTAGATGACCGAGTAGTACCGGACGTCGACACCCTCGCGCTCGGCCATCTGCTGCGCACGCCCGGCGGCGCGCACGTTGAAGCCGATGACGATGGCGTCGGAGCCCATGGCCAGGTCGATGTCGGACTCCGTGACCGCACCGACGCCGCGGTGCAGGACCCGGATGTCGACCTCTTCGCCGACGTCCAGCTGGAGCAGCGAGGACTCGAGGGCCTCGACCGATCCGGAAGCGTCACCCTTGATGATCAGGTTCAGCTGCTGGACCTCGCCGGCCTTCAGCACCTTGTCCAGGTCCTCCAGCGACACGCGGCGCGTGCGCTTGGCGAACGCGGCGTTCCGCTCGCGGGCGGCGCGCTTCTCGGCGATCTGACGGGCCGTACGGTCCTCGTCGACCACCAGGAAGTTGTCGCCCGCACCCGGGACGTTGGTCAGGCCCAGGACCTGGACCGGCGTCGACGGGCCGGCCTCGGCCACGCTGTTGCCGTTGTCGTCGTGCATCGCCCGGACTCGGCCGTACGCGTCGCCGACCACCATGGTGTCGCCGACCCGGAGGGTGCCGCGCTGGACGAGGACCGTCGACACGGCACCGCGGCCGCGGTCGAGACGGGACTCGATCGAGATGCCCTGCGCGTCCTGGTGCGGGTTGGCCCGCAGGTCGAGCGAGGCGTCGGCCGTGAGGACCACGGCCTCCAGCAGGGAGTCGATGTGCAGACCCTGCTTGGCGGAGATGTCGACGAACATGGTGTCGCCGCCGTACTCCTCGGCCACCAGGCCGTATTCGGTCAGCTGACCGCGCACCTTGGTCGGGTCGGCGCCCTCGACGTCGATCTTGTTGACCGCGACGACGATCGGGACCTCGGCCGCCTTGGCGTGGTTGAGCGCCTCGACCGTCTGCGGCATGACGCCGTCGTTGGCCGCGACGACCAGGATCGCGATGTCCGTCGAGCGCGCACCACGGGCACGCATGGCGGTGAACGCCTCGTGACCCGGGGTGTCGATGAAGGTGATCTTGCGCTCTTCTTCGTTGACCTCGGTCGCGACCTGGTAGGCACCGATGTGCTGGGTGATGCCGCCGGCCTCGCCCGCGATGACGTTCGTCTTGCGGATGGCGTCGAGGAGCCGGGTCTTACCGTGGTCGACGTGACCCATGACGGTGACGACGGGCGGGCGGACCATCAGGTCCTCCTCGTCGCCCTCGTCCTCGCCGAACTCGATGTCGAAGGACTCGAGGAGCTCGCGGTCCTCCTCCTCGGGGCTGACGATCTGAACCGTGTAGTTCATCTCGCCGGCGAGGAGGTGCAGCGTCTCGTCGGACACGGACTGCGTGGCCGTGACCATTTCGCCGAGGTTCATCATGACCGCGACGAGCGACGCCGGGTTGGCGTTGATCTTCTCCGCGAAGTCGGTGAGCGAGGCACCGCGCGACAGGCGAACGGTCTCGCCGTTGCCGCGAGGCAGCATCACACCGCCGACCGACGGGGCCTGCATGGCCTCGTACTCCTGGCGCCTCTGCCGCTTCGACTTGCGGCCACGACGCGCGGGACCACCGGGACGACCGAAGGCACCCTGCGTGCCACCACGGCCACCGGGACCACCGGGACGGCCACCGAAGCCGGGACGGCCACCGCCGCCGGGACCACCGGGACGACCGGCGAAACCGCCGCCACCGCCACCGGGACCACCGGGACGACCGGCGAAACCGCCACCGCCGCCACCGGGACGGCCGGCGAAGCCGCCGCCACCCGGACGACCGCCGCCGCCACCACCGGGACGACCGCCGCCACCGGGACCGCGGCCGCCGGGGCCACCGCCGCCGGGACGCGGGCCGGCAGCAGGACGCTGCGGCATCATGCCGGGGTTGGGACGCGGACCACCGGGACCGCCGCCGGGACGCGGGCCGCCGCCCTGCGGGCGGGGCATGCCGCCCGGAGTCGGACGCGCGCCGCCCGGAGCCTGCGGACGAGGACCGCCGCCGGCGCCCTGCGGACGGGGGCCGCCCTGGCCCTGGCCCTGCGGACGCGGGGCGCCACCGGGCGCACCGGGGCCGCCGGGACGCGGGGCACCGCCCGGACGGGGCGCCTGCGGGCGCGCCATGCCGGTGGAGCCACCAGAGGTGAACGGGTTGTTGCCCGGGCGGGGGCCCGCCGGACGGGCACCCGGACGCGGGGCGCCGCCACCCTGGCGCGGAGCGCCGGGACGGTCGCCACGGTCACCGCGGCCCTGGCCTCCCTGGCCGGAACCGCCCTGACGCGGAGCACCCGGACGCGCCTGGCCGGCCGGACGCGGGGCGCCCGGACGCGGGCCGGAGCCCTGGCCGCCCTGGCCGCCCTGGCCGCCCTGGCCCTGAGAGGCGGCCGGTGCGGCGGGAGCCGCCGGGGGTGCCGTGAACTCGGGCGTGGTCGGAGCCGGGGACGCCGGGGCGGGCCGCGGCGCGGGCTTCGGGCCCGGGGTGGGACGGGGGCCGGGAGAGGCGGGCGCGGCCGGAGCCGCGGGCTTCTCTTCGGCGGCCGGCTTGGGGGCCGGCGGGCGCGGGGCGGCCGGACGGGCCGCCTGCGCCGGAGAGGGGGCGCCCGGCTTCGCCGGGGCAGCCTTGCGGGCAGGGGCGGACTTGCCGCCTCCGCTGCCCTGCTGGAGGGCGTCCGTCAGCTTGCGTACAACAGGCGCTTCGATCGTCGAAGACGCCGAACGGACGAATTCACCGAGTTCCTGGAGCTTGGCCATGACGACCTTGCTCTCGACGCCGAACTCCTTGGCGAGTTCGTAGACCCGGACCTTAGCCACTTCGCTCCTTTGAGGTCCGGGTTGCGTCCGGACCGTCGCTAGTTCATGGGCGTACTCATCGCGTACTCATCGAGTGCTCATCGCAATCTCGACCTGCTTTCGACTCGCGAGGTACCTAGCCGCACGGGGTTCCGTACGGCACGTCTTACCGTGTTGCCTGCTCGGCAACTGTCGTCTGCTCGACGTATCGGCGCAACGCCTTTGTGTCGAGCGGTCCCGGGACGCGCAGTGCCCTCGGGAACGCACGGCGGCGTACCGCCTGGTCGAGACAGACCGGTGCGGGGTGTACGTACGCACCCCGGCCGGGCAGCGTACCGCGTGGATCAGGGACGCATGTGTCCTTGATCGCTACGATCCGCAGCAGTTCGGCCTTGGTCGCTCGCTCCCGACACCCCACGCAGGTGCGTTCAGGGCATGCGCGGGCGCGCGTCCGGCCAGACACTGCTAAGTCTACCTCCCCGTACACCCCTCACCCCTTTGGGGCAGGGATCGAACAGTTGGCGCGCGTGAACCTGTCGTGATCTGAACGGCGCGCGGCTTGGATCTATTCCTCGGAGCTGTTCCCGGCGGGCTCCGTGTCCGGTCGGATGTCGATCCGCCAGCCGGTCAGCCGGGCCGCGAGGCGGGCGTTCTGCCCCTCCTTGCCGATGGCCAGCGACAGCTGGTAGTCGGGCACGGTCACCCGGGCCGACCGGGTCGCCATGTCCACGATCTCCACCTTGGAGACCCGGGCCGGGGACAGCGCGTTCGCCACCATGTCGCCCGGGTCCTCCGACCAGTCGACGATGTCGATCTTCTCACCGTTGAGCTCGCCCATGACGTTGCGCACGCGGCCGCCCATGGGGCCGATGCAGGCGCCCTTGGCGTTCAGGCCGGAGCGGGTGGACCGTACGGCGATCTTCGTGCGGTGGCCGGCCTCACGGGCGATCGCGGCGATCTCCACCGATCCGTCGGCGATCTCCGGCACCTCCAGGGCGAAGAGCTTCTTCACCAGGTTGGGGTGCGTGCGCGACAGCGTCACGGACGGACCGCGGACGCCCTTGGCGACTCGGACGACGTAGCTGCGCAGCCGCATGCCGTGCTGGTAGGTCTCCCCCGGCACCTGCTCCTGCACGGGCAGGATGGCCTCCAGCTTGCCGATGTCGACGAGCACGTTCTTCGGATCGCGGCCCTGCTGGACCACGCCGGTGACGATGTCGCCCTCGCGGCCGGCGTACTCACCGAGCGTCGCGTCGTCCTCGGCGTCGCGCAGGCGCTGCAGGATGACCTGCTTGGCCGTGGTGGCGGCGATACGGCCGAAACCGGACGGGGTGTCGTCGAACTCGCGGGGCTCCTGGCCCTCCTCGAGGTCGTCGGGGTCCTCCTTCGCCCACACGGTCACATGGCCGGTCTCCCGGTTGAGCTCCACGCGCGCGTGGCGGCGGCTTCCCTCGGTGCGGTGGTAGGCGATGAGGAGGGCCGACTCGATCGCCTCGACCAGCAGGGGGAAGGAGATCTCCTTCTCCCGAACCAAGCCCCGCAGGGCACTCATGTCGATGTCCACGGCTACGCCTCCTCTTCCTTCTTGTCCTTGCGGCTGAATTCGACCTGGACCCGCGCCCGGACGATGTCGTCGAAGGCGAGTCTGCGCGCGGTGGCCTTGCGGCCCTTCACCCCGGGCACCTCGGTGTCGACACCCTCGTCGTCGACCTTCAGGATCCTGGCGACCAGCTCGCCGCCCTCGGCCAGCTGGAACTTCACCAGCCGCTCCGTGGCGCGGACGTAGTGCCGGTGTTCCGTGAGGGGGCGCTCCGCGCCCGGGGTACCGACCTCGAGGGTGTACTCGCCCTCGCCCATCGCGTCCGTCTCGTCGAGCTTCGCCGAGAGCACGCGGCTCACATCGGCGATCTGGTCCAGGTCGGCGCCCGTGTCCGAGTCGACGACGACGCGCAGCACACGCTTGCGTCCGACGGAGTCCACTTCGATCTCTTCGAGGTCCAGGCCCTGAGAGGTGACGAGCGGCTCCAGCAGTCCTCGCAGCCTCTCGCTCTGGGTGGTGCTCATCCGGGTGACTCCTCGGCCGCGTGTGCTGTTGTGGGATGGGTCGCGTGTCTGATCAAAGGGTATCCGGTCGCGGGGTGTGTTGCCGTCCACCCGGTCACGAACGGTGCCGCTGAGTGATGCGGGGCGGGGGCCCGGGTACCGTGATCACGGGCGTGCAGCCCTCGCAGTCCCTTCTTTCTCGAATGTTTCTCGAAACGAGCCCCGAGGACGTCTGACGTGCCGTTCCCCCTATCGCCGCCCGCCCGCTCGGGGCCGCGCAGAAGGAGCCTGCTCGCCGTCGCCCCGGCGGCCCTCGCCCCGGCGGCCCTCGCCCTGACGGGCTGTACCGGCGGGGATTCCGGCGGCCCGGCCGGCGACGGTCAGCCTGCCGCTGACCGGGCACGCGCGCGTGCGGCCCGGGACAGCGAGGCCCTCGTGGAGCGCTACGACGCGGTGATCTCCGCCCGGCCAGGGCTCGAGGGCCGGCTGCGGCCGCTGCGCGAGGAGACCGTGCGGCACGCGCGGGCCCTCGGCGGTGGCCGGAAGGCATCGCCCTCGGCGTCCCCTTCGGCTTCGGCGTCCTCCTCGGCCACGCCCTCGGCGTCCGCGGCCGTGCCGGGCAACGACAAGGACGCCCTCGCCGGGCTCGCCGCGGCGGAGAAGAAGCTCGCCGACCGGCGGGCCAGGGCGCTGGGCGGAGTGCCGGGGGAGCTGGCGCGACTGCTGGCGTCGGTGGCGGCGGCCGGGGCGGCGCACGTGTATCTGCTGACGGAGGGGGACGCGTGAGCGAGGAGAAGGACCGGGAGCTGCGGGCCCTGCAGGCCGCGCTGGCGGCCGAGCACGCGGCTGTGTACGGCTACGGCCTCGTCGGCGGGAGGATCGGTGACGGGCGGCGCGCCGAGGCGGTCACGGCGTACGACGCGCACCGGGCACGCCGGGATGCGCTGGTGCGTGAGGTGAAGGACCTGGGGGGCCGGCCGGTGGCCGCGTCCGCCGGATACGCGCTGCCCTTCCAGGTTCCCGACTCGGCGGCGGCCGTGCGGCTCGCCGCCGAGCTGGAGGACCGGGTGGCCGGGGTGTACGCCGACCTGGTGCGCGCGGCGGGGGGCGGGCGGCGGGCGCTGGCCGCGGAGGCGCTGCGGGAGGCGGCGGTACGGGCGGTGCGCTGGCGCGGGAAGAGCGTAGCCTTCCCTGGGCTCGCGGAGCGGGCCGGCACGGCCCCGCCCTCGGCGGCGCCGACGGCGTGACCCACGCGGGGCACGCACCGGGGACAGTACGAAGGGAACGACTCGCTCATGGTTTTCGAACCGCCGAAGCGCCTGGTCAGGGCGCTCGGTGAGACGGCACCTGACGGTGACGACTGGCTGGAGAGGCTGCCCGAGGCGGCGCAGCGGGCCGTCGCGCTACGCGAGTTGACCGTGGAGCGGGTGCAGGTGCCCGGCGGGCGCAGCAGCCTGGTGGTGCTGGTGCGGGCGGCGGACGGGACGCCGGCCGTACTCAAGCTGGCGCCCGGCCGGGCCCGCCCGGAGGCGGAGCGGGCCGCGCTGGCGCACTGGGCCGGGCGGGGTGCGGTGCAGCTGCTCGACCCTCCCCCGGGATCTGCGCTTGGCTCGGGCGGCGAGACGCCCCTGTCCGCGGAGGGCGTCATGCTGCTGGAGCGGCTGCACCCGGACGTGTCGGTGCGGTCGCTGCCGGAGGCGAAGGCGCTGCTGGAGGCGGCGGGGACGTTGCGGCGGCTGTGGGTGGAGCCGCCCGCCGGCTTCCCCTTCGAGACCGTGGCCGAGCGGACCGGGCGGCAGGCGGAGGCGATGCGGGCGCGTGGGCGGGCTGCTCCCGAGGTGGCGCCCCTGGTCGACGTGGCGCTCGCGGCCCGCGAGGAACTGCTGGCCGCGCCGCCCGAACACCGGCTGCTGCACGGCACGTTCCGGCAGAGCAAGGTGCTCGGCGGGGAGCGGATGCCGTGGCTGGCCGTGGGGCCCGACCCGGTGGTCGGCGAGTGCGCCTTCGATCTGGCCCGGCTGGTCCGGGACCGGGTGGAGGACCTGATCGCCCAGCCGTCCGGCGCGGCCACGACCCGGCGCCGGGTGAAGCGGCTCGCCGAGTCCCTGGACGTGGACCAGGAGCGGCTGCGGGGCTGGACGCTGTTCCGGGCCGTGGAGTCGGGCGTTCGGGCGGGGCGGGTCGGACGGCCGCGCGACGCGGAACTGCTGCTGGAGTTCGCGAGCTGGCTGTGAGGCGTCGGGGCGGAGGGCCCGGCCGCCGCGTCCAGGACCGCCGGCCGGGACGTCGTCCTCGCGTACCGGGCGGACTGATTTCGGCCAGTCCGCCCGGCCCTGTCGGTGCTGTGCCGTGCGGCGTCGGGGCTATGCCGTGAGGCGGGCGACGGCCTCCTCGACCGTCAGTTCCTCGCGTTCGCCGGTGCGGCGGTCCTTCAGTTCCACCACGCCGTCGGCCGCGCGCCGGCCGGCCACCAGGATCTGCGGTACGCCGATCAGCTCGGAGTCCGTGAACTTGACGCCCGGGGAGACGCCGGGGCGGTCGTCGACCAGGACGCGGACTCCGGCAGCGGCCAGCTTCTGCGAGATGTCCAGGGCCAGTTCGGTCTGCAGGGCCTTGCCGGCGGCGACCACGTGGACATCGGCCGGGGCGACCTCGGCGGGCCAGCACAGGCCCTTGTCGTCGGCGCTCTGCTCGGCCAGGGCGGCGACCGCGCGGGAGACGCCGATGCCGTAGGAGCCCATGGTGACGCGGACCGGCTTGCCGTTCTGGCCGAGGACGTCGAGCTTGAGGGCGTCGGCGTACTTGCGGCCCAGCTGGAAGATGTGGCCGATCTCGATGGCGCGGTCGAGGACGAGGCCCGTGCCGCACGTGGGGCAGGGGTCGCCCTCCTGTACGACCACGACGTCGACGTAACCGTCGACCTCGAAGTCGCGGCCCGCGACGACGTTCTTGGTGTGCGTGCCGGCCTTGTTGGCACCGGTGATCCAGGCCGTGCCCGGGGCGACCCGCGGGTCGGCGATGTAGGTGACCTTGTCCAGGCCCCGCGGTCCGACGTAGCCGCGGACCAGGTCGGGGCGGGCCGCGAAGTCCGTCTCGGTGACCAGCTCGACGGTGGCCGGGGCGAAGTGCGCCTCGACCTTGCTCATGTCGACCTCGCGGTCCCCGGGGACGCCCACGGCGACGATCTCGCCGTCGACCTTCACGAGGAGGTTCTTCAGCGTGGCCGAGGCGGGGACGCCGAGGGAGGCCGCGAGGGTCTCGATGGTCGGGGTGTCGGGGGTGGGGATGTCCTCGGCGGCCGGCACGTCCGAGCCGTCCACGGGCTTCAACTCGTACGTGACCGCCTCGGTGTTGGCGGCGAAGTCGCAGTTGGGGCAGTCGGCGAAGGTGTCCTCGCCGGCCTCGGCCGGGGCCAGGAACTCCTCGGACTTGGAGCCGCCCATCGCACCGGCCGTCGCGGCGCAGATGCGGTAGTCGAGGCCGAGGCGCGCGAAGATCTTCTGGTAGGCCTCGCGGTGCAGGGCGTAGGACTTCGCGAGGCCCTCGTCCTCGGTGTCGAAGGAGTAGGAGTCCTTCATCAGGAACTCGCGGCCGCGCAGGATGCCGGCGCGGGGGCGGGCCTCGTCGCGGTACTTGTTCTGGATCTGGTAGAGGATGACCGGCAGGTCCTTGTAGGAGGACGCCTGGTCCTTCACCAGGAGGGTGAAGATCTCCTCGTGGGTGGGGCCGAGGAGGTAGTCGCCGCCCTTGCGGTCCTGGAGGCGGAACAGCTCGGGGCCGTACTCCTCCCAGCGGCCGGTGGCCTCGTAGGGCTCGCGGGGCAGGATCGCGGGGAGCAGGACCTCCTGGGCGCCGACGGCGTCCATCTCCTCGCGGACGATCCGCTCGACGTTGGCCAGCACCTTCTTGCCGAGGGGCAGCCAGCTCCAGATGCCGGCGGCGGTGCGGCGCACGTAGCCGGCGCGGACGAGGAGTTTGTGGCTGAGGACCTCGGCGTCCGCCGGGTCGTCGCGCAACGTCTTCGCCAACAACTGGGACATGCGCTGGACCGGTACGTTCGCCATGGTTCCTCTGCTCCTGCTGCTGGGGGTCCCCCCGCTCGAGCGGAGCCGAGAGTGGGGGAAGGTGATGGCAGGAGGTTATCCGGGGGGTGCGCGGGGGTGGAAATCGGTTATCCGCGGCGCAGTGGCAGAGGGGCGCCCATGACGGCGTACGGCTTCGGCGCACTGGGGAAGAGGACCTGGCGGGCCAGGTCCTGGTAGCCGAGGGAGCGGTAGAGGGCGCGGGCCGGGCTGTCGGTGTCGATCGCGGAGAGGATCGAGCGGGGTTCGGCGGCGCTGTCGGTGATCGTCGTGATCAGGGAGCGTCCGAGGCCACGGTTCTGGTACGCGGGGTGGACGTGCAGTTCGGTGATCACGAAGGAGTCGTCGAGCCAGTGGTCGTTGCGCAGGGCGCGGAGGTAGGGCTCGACGACGGTGGACCACCAGTGGGTGCGGTCGTTGGGCATGCCGTAGACGAAGCCGACGAGGTCGCCGTCGGCTGTGGCACCGAGGGCGCGGGCCCCGGGGTACGTCATGTGGCGGAGGACGATCTGGCGTCGGACGGCCACCTCGTCCGGGCCCAGGCCGAAGGCCACGGCTTGGACGGCCAGCGCCTCGTCTACGTGGGCGGAGAGGTCGAGTGGGCCGATCACCAGGTCCATGGCGGGGAGCCTACAGGGGGGTTCCCGTTCATTGCCGAGTGCGGGTTGGATGTGGCTGATCGCGCCCACGCGGCGGAACCCCTTCGGGGCGCCTTCAGAACAGGACGCTCATGAAAGCTCCCACTTCCTGGAAGCCAACCCTCTGATAGGCCCTTCTGGCCGCCGTGTTGAAGTCGTTGACGTAGAGGCTGGCCACGGGGGCGACGTCGGCCAGGGCGTAGCGCAGTACGGCCGCCATGCCGGGGGCCGCCAGGCCGGTGCCGCGGTGCTCCGGGGCCACCCACACGCCCTGGATCTGGCAGGCGCGGTCCGTCGCGGCGCCGATCTCGGCCTTGAAGGCGACCTTGCCGTCCGCGTCGAAGCGGGCGAAGGCGCGGCCGGAGCCGACGAGTTCGGCGACGCGGGCCTGGTAGAGCAGGCCGCCGTCGCCGGCCAGCGGGGAGACGCCGACCTCCTCGGTGAACATCGCGACGCACGCCGGCATGATCGTCTCCATCTCGTCCTTGCGGACGCGACGGACGTAGGGGTCCGGGGGGATGCCGGCCGGGAGGCGGTCGGTGACCATGAGCGGCTGGTGCCGGCGGACCTCGCGGGCCGGGCCCCACTGGGGTTCCAGCAGCCGCCACAGGTCGGAGGTGGCGCCGGAGGGGCCCACGATGGAGGAGCAGCGGCGACCGGCCCGGCGTGCGCGGTCGGCGAAGGCGCGGACGGCGCGCGGGCCGGCGCAGATCGGGACCAGGTTGGCGCCGGCGTAGCAGAGGGAGGTGAGTATGCCGTCCTCGTACCAGCCCCACATCTCGCCGCCGAGCCGCCACGGGTCGAGTCCGGCGATCTGCACGCGCGACGTCACGAAAGCGTTCGCGACCGGCTCGCGGTCGAGGACGGCGAGCGCCGCGTCCAGGTCGCTCGGTTCGAGGACCCGTGAGGTGGTCTGCGTCAACACGTGCGGGCCTCACGAACTGGGGTTGCTGGTCTCCGCACTATAGCTGCGCTGCTGGGGCGGGGCGCCTTGGAGCTCGGGAGCCGGGGATCCGTCGGCGGGTGCGGGATTTCTGTGGCTGGTCGCGCAGTTCCCCGCGCCCCTTTCAGGGCGCGGTTTCCCGCGCCCCTTTCCGCGCGCGGATCGAACCGGCGGCCTCTCAAGCGTCAGCCCGCTACCGCCACCGACGGTTCGCCCGAGGCGACGCCGTCCTGTTCCATCTGCTCGGCGAGCTTCATCGCCTCTTCGATCAGCGTCTCCACGATCTTGGACTCGGGGACGGTCTTGATGACCTCGCCCTTGACGAAGATCTGGCCCTTGCCGTTGCCGGAGGCGACGCCGAGGTCGGCCTCGCGGGCCTCGCCGGGGCCGTTCACCACGCAGCCCATGACGGCGACGCGGAGCGGGACCTCCATGCCGGTGAGGCCGGCGGTGACCTCTTCGGCCAGCTTGTAGACGTCGACCTGGGCGCGGCCGCAGGACGGGCAGGAGACGATCTCCAGGCCGCGCTCCTTGAGGTTCAGGGACTCCAGGATCTGGATGCCGACCTTGACCTCCTCGGCGGGGGGCGCCGAGAGCGAGACGCGGATGGTGTCGCCGATGCCCTGGGAGAGGAGGGCGCCGAAGGCGACGGCCGACTTGATCGTGCCCTGGAAGGCCGGGCCCGCCTCCGTGACGCCGAGGTGCAGCGGGTAGTCGCACTGGGCGGCGAGCTGCTTGTAGGCCTCGATCATGACGACCGGGTCGTTGTGCTTGACGGAGATCTTGATGTCGCGGAAGTCGTGCTCCTCGAAGAGGGACGCCTCCCACAGGGCCGACTCGACGAGGGCCTCGGGGGTCGCCTTGCCGTACTTCTGGAGCAGGCGACGGTCGAGGGAGCCGGCGTTGACGCCGATGCGGATCGGGGTGCCGTGGTCCCGGGCCGCCTTGGCGATCTCCTTGACCTGGTCGTCGAACTGCTTGATGTTGCCGGGGTTGACGCGGACCGCCGCGCAGCCGGCCTCGATGGCCGCGAACACGTACTTCGGCTGGAAGTGGATGTCGGCGATGACCGGGATCTGCGACTTGCGGGCGATGGTCGCGAGGGCGTCGGCGTCGTCCTGCGTCGGGCAGGCGACCCGGACGATCTGGCAGCCGGAGGCGGTCAGTTCGGCGATCTGCTGGAGGGTCGCGCCGATGTCCGAGGTGCGGGTCGTGGTCATCGACTGCACCGAGACCGGGGCGTCTCCGCCGACGGCCACGGATCCGACCTGGATCCGGCGGCTCTTCCGGCGCTCGGCGAGCTTGGTCGGAACGGACGGCATGCCGAGAGAAATCGCAGTCATCTGCTGTGCAACCCCAAGTCGTGGATCAAGGTCCGGTCCCGTGAGCAGCGGGCTCCGAGCTTCGAGATTACGGCACATGCGCCGGCTCGGGCACATCCCACCCGTCGTGCCACTCGATGGGAGGCGGCCCGGCGGAAAGCATGCCGGGCCGCCGTGAACGCCGTATGACTAGGAGATTCTCACCGGGTTCACCACGTCCGCGATCAGGACCAGGATCGTGAAGCAGATGAAGATCCCGGCGACGACGTAGGCGACGGGCATGAGCTTCGCCACGTCGAAGGGGCCCGGGTCGGGCCGGCGCAGCACCTTGGCCGTGTTGCGGCGCAGCGACTCCCACAGGGCTCCCGCGATGTGGCCGCCGTCGAGCGGCAGCAGCGGGAGCATGTTGAACAGGAACAGGGAGAGGTTGAAGCCGGCGACCAGCATGAGGGCCATGGCCAGCTGCTGGGTGGGCGGGATGTCGAGGGTGAAGATCTCGCCGCCGACGCGGGCCGCGCCGACCACGCCCATCGGGGAGTCGGCCTCGCGTTCGGCGCCGTCGAAGGCCGCGTTCCACAGGGCCGGGACCTTGCTGGGGAGTGCCGCGAGGGAGTCGACGGCCTCGCCGATGCGGTCGCCCATCCAGGTCACGGAGTCGCCGAAGTCCTGCTTGACCACGCCGGTGGCGGCGCTGAAGCCGAGGAAGCCCGCCTGGACGTACTGGCCCTCGACGATCTGGCCGCCGGAGTCCTTCTTGGCGACCTGGTTGGTGGCGATCTTCGCGTGCAGGGTGACGTCCTGGCCGCCCCGCTCGACGACGATCGCCACCTCCTTGCCGGGGGTGGCGCGGATGAGGTCGGACAGCTTGTTCCAGTCGTCGGTCTTCGCACCGTCGAAGGAGACGATCTTGTCGCCCGCCTTGAGGCCGGCGGCGGCGGCCGGGGCGGCCGGGTCGCCCTTCTCGCACTTGTCGCGGTTCTCGTTCTGCGCGATGACGCACTGGGAGACCGAGCTGACCGTGGTGGTCTGCTGGGTGATGCCGAAGCCCATCAGGACGGTGAGGAACAGCGCCACCGCCAGGACCAGGTTCATGAAGGGGCCCGCGAACATCACGATCACGCGCTTCCAGGGGGCGCGCGTGTAGAACATGCGGTTCTCGTCGCCCGGCTTGAGCTCCTCGTAGGCGGCGGTGCGGGCGTCCTCGATCATGCCGCGCCAGGGGGAGGTGGAGCGGGCTTCCATCCGGCCGTCGGGGCCGGGCGGGAACATGCCGATCATGCGGATGTAGCCGCCGAACGGGATGGCCTTGATGCCGTACTCCGTCTCGCCCCTGTTGCGCGAGAAGAGGGTGGGGCCGAAGCCGACCATGTACTGCGGCACGCGGATGCCGAAGAGCTTGGCGGTGGACAGGTGCCCCAGCTCGTGCCACGCGATCGAGAACAGCAGGCCGACCGCGAAGAGGAGTATGCCGAGGATGAACATCAGGGTCGTCATGCACGGGCCTCCGCCGTCTGTGCCGCCAGTTGCCGGGCCCGGGCCCGCGCCCAGGTCTCCGCTTCGAGGACGTCCGACACGGTGAGTGAGGTTCCCGTACGCGGGGTGCCGTGCTCCTCGACGACCCGGGTGACGGTGTCCATGATCCCGTCGAAGGGCAGTGCGCCCCGGAGGAACGCCTCCACGCACTCCTCGTTGGCCGCATTGAACACCGCCGGGGCGGTGCCCGCGAGCTCACCCACGTGCCGGGCGAGGTTCACCGAGGGGAAGGCCTCGTTGTCGAGCGGGAAGAACTCCCAGGTCGAGGCCTTGCTCCAGTCGAAGGCGGGCGCCGCGTCGGGCACGCGCTCGGGCCAGCCGAGGCCGATGGCGATGGGCCCGCGCATGTCGGGCGGGGTCGCCTGGGCCAGTGTCGATCCATCCGTGAACTCAACCATCGAGTGGACATACGACTGGGGATGCACGACGACCTCAATGCGGTCGAAGGGAATGTCGTAGAGGAGGTGCGCCTCGACGACCTCCAGGCCCTTGTTGACGAGGGTCGCGGAGTTGATCGTGATGACCGGGCCCATGGCCCAGGTGGGGTGCGCGAGGGCGTCCTCGACGGTGACGCTCGCCAGCTCGGCCTTCGTACGGCCGCGGAACGGGCCGCCGGAGGCGGTGACGACCAGCTTGCGGACGTCGGCGCGGGTGCCGGCGGCCAGGGCCTGGAAGAGCGCGGCGTGCTCGGAGTCGACCGGGATGATCTGCCCGGGCTTGGCGAGCGCCTTGACCAGCGGGCCGCCGACGATGAGCGACTCCTTGTTGGCGAGCGCGAGGGTGCGGCCCGCCTCCAGGGCGGCGAGGGTCGGGGCCAGTCCGATGGAGCCGGTGATGCCGTTCAGGACGGTGTGGCAGTCGGATGCCGCCAGCCGCGTGGCCGCGTCCGGGCCGGCGAGGAGCTCGGGAAGCGGCTCGCTCGTGCCGTACTGCGCGGTGAGCGCCTCGCGCAGGGCCGGTACGACGTCCTCGCGGGCCACGGCGACCGTGCGCACCCGCAGCCGGTACGCCTGCTCGGCGAGGAGGGCGACCCTGCCGCCGTTGGCCGAGAGGCCGGTGACGCGGAACCGGTCGGCGTTGCGCAGCACGAGGTCGATGGCCTGGGTGCCGATGGACCCGGTGGAGCCGAGGATCACCACGTCCTTCGGGCCGTCGCCCGCGACTGGGTCGTGGACGAGGTGAGGGTCTGCGAGAGGGGCTGGACTGTCGCTCATTCCTCCATTGTTGCCGTAAGGCCGGTGTGTGAGGACAGCGCATCCCCCTCGTGGGGGCGCGCGCCATATCTGCGCACGCCCCCTTGAGGGCCGGGCCTACCTGATCGGCCGGTGGACGTTCTCCTTCCGGCTCGGGCCGGGTGTCGCGTCCGCGATCCAGGGGCCCTCGCCCGACGGGTCGACGATGCCCTGCTCCAGCCACTCGTACGTGCCGGACAGGACGCCCTTGACGACCTTGCGGTCGAGGTCGTCGGTGTTGGTCCACAGGCGGGTGAAGAGCTCCTCGATGCGGATCCTGGCCTGGCGGCAGAAGACGTCGGCGAGCTGGTAGGCCTCACGCCCGTGGTCGCCCTGGCCGCGCAGGAGTTCGGCCCGGACGCAGGACGCGCTCATGGCGAACAGTTCGGCGCCGATGTCGACGATCCGGCCGAGGAAGCCCTGCTTGGACTCCATGCGGCCCTGCCAGCGGGACATGGCGTAGAAGGTGGAGCGGGCGAGCTTGCGGGCGGTGCGCTCGACGTAGCGCAGGTGCCCGGAGAGGTCCACCTCGTGTTTGAACTCGCTGTAGGAGGCGGGCAGCTGGCCGGGGCCCGCGACCAGTTTCGGCAGCCACTTGGCGTAGAACACGCCCGCGTTCGCGCCCGCCTTCGCCTTGTCGCCGAGGGACTTCTCGGGGTCGATGAGGTCGCCGGCGACCGAGAGGTGGGCGTCGACGGCCTCGCGCGCGATCAGCAGGTGCATGATCTCGGTGGAGCCCTCGAAGATGCGGTTGATGCGCAGGTCGCGCAGGAGCTGTTCGGCGGGGACGGCGCGCTCGCCGCGGGCCCTCAGGGACTCGGCCGTCTCGAAGCCGCGCCCGCCGCGGATCTGGACGAGTTCGTCGGCCATCGTCCAGGCCGTCTCGGAGGCGTAGAGCTTGGCGAGGGCGCCTTCGATGCGGATGTCGTTGCGGTCCTCGTCGGCCATCTGCGAGGCCAGGTCCGTCACGGCCTCCAGGGCGAAGGTGGTGGCCGCGATGAAGGAGATCTTGGAGCCGACCGCCTCGTGGTGCGCGACGGGCTTGCCCCACTGCTCGCGGGCCGCCGTCCACTCGCGGGCGATCTTCAGGCACCACTTGCCGGCCGCGACGCAGGAGGCCGGCAGGGAGAGCCGCCCGGTGTTGAGGGTGGTCAGGGCGATCTTCAGGCCCTGACCCTCCTCGCCGACGCGGTCGGCGGCGGGGACGCGGACCTGGTGGAAGCGGGTGACGCCGTTCTCGATGCCGCGCAGGCCCATGAAGGCGTTGCGGTTCTCGACGGTGACGCCCGGCGCGTTCGTCTCCACGACGAAGGCGGTGATGCCGCCGCGGTGGCCCTCGCTCCTGGGGACCCGGGCCATGACGACCAGCAGATCGGCGACGACGCCGTTGGTGGTCCACAGCTTCACGCCGTCGAGGACGTAGTCGTCGCCGTCCGGCACGGCCGTGGTGGCGAGGCGGGCCGGGTCCGAGCCGACGTCGGGCTCGGTGAGCAGGAAGGCGCTGATGTCCGTGCGGGCGCAGCGCGGCAGGAAGCGGTCGCGTTGCTCCTGGGTGCCGAACAGCTTCAGCGGCTGGGGCACGCCGATCGACTGGTGCGCGGAGAGCAGCACGCCGATCGCGGGGCTGGCGGAGCCGGCCAGGGTGAGCGCCTTGTTGTAGTAGACCTGCCCTAGGCCGAGCCCGCCGTACTTGGTGTCGATCTTCATGCCGAAGGCGCCGAGCTCCTTCAGCCCGTCGATCACCTCGTCGGGGATCCGGGCCTCGCGCTCGATGAGGGCACCGTCGACCTTCGTCTCGACGAAGTCGCGGAGCTTGGCGAGGAACTCCTCGCCGCGCTGGGCCGCCTCGTCGTCCGGGAGGGGGTGGGGGTGGATGAGGTCGAGCCGGAAGCGGCCGAGGAACAGCTCCTTGGCGAAGCTGGGCTTGCGCCAGTGCTGTTCCCGGGCGGCCTCCGCCACCTCACGGGCCTCCCGCTCGGTGACGGCGGGACGGGAAGAAGGGGTGGTGGAAGCGGACATGAGGGGCACCTCGCCGCAACTAGGAAGATGAAGGACCGTTTCGTTACCGACCAGTGCTACTGGATCGTTGGTACCCGAATCCGGACGCTCCCACCAGTCCTCGCGCGTCCGTTCAGCCGAAGGGGGACGGAGCACCCCCGGCACTTGTCGGGCGCTCGGCGACGGTGTTGCATCGAGATGCCGTCCGGGTTGCGGCTCCGGGCTCTGAGAGCGCTCCGGGAAATCGCATCGAAGCGCTTCGACAACCTATGGACACCCACTCCTGCTGGGGCTACTGTCGAACCACCCTCACCCACCCCTATCAGCTACGCGCACTGTCGAAGCGCTTCACAAGAGCTTGGAGAGCTGGATGGTCACCCTTGCCGAGGTCGCCCAGCACGCCGGAGTCTCGGCGAGCACGGTGAGCTATGTCCTCAGCGGCAAGCGGTCCATCTCCGCGAACACCCGGCAGCGGGTCGAGCGGAGCATCCGCGAGCTCGGTTACCACCCGAACGCCGGGGCCCGTGCCCTGGCCAGCAGCAAGTCGAACATCATCGCGCTGATGGTCCCGCTGCGCACGGACATGTACGTGCCCGTGATGATGGAGATCGCCATCGCCGTGGCGACCTCCGCCCGCGCCCACGGGTACGACGTACTGCTGCTCACCGGCGAGGAGGGCCCCGACGCAGTGCGCCGCGTGGCGGGCAGCGGGCTCGCCGACGGGATGATCCTGATGGACGTCGAACTCGACGACGAGCGGCTGCCGTTGCTGCGCGCGACGGACCAGCCGTCCGTGCTGATCGGGCTGCCTTCCGACACCTCGGGCCTGACCTGCGTCGATCTGGACTTCCGGGCGACGGGCGCGCTGTGCGTGGAGCACCTGGCCAAGCAGGGGCACCAGGACATCGCCGTCATCGGGGAGGCCCCGGCCGTCTACGAGCGGCACACCGGCTTCGCCGAACGCACCCTGGACGGACTCCGGTCCCGTTCCCGGGAGCTGGGGGTGCGGCTGCTGCACCGGCCGTGCGAGGGCGGGTACGACGCCATGGCGGTGACGCTCGCCCGGCTCCTCGACGAGCGCCCGGACACCTCGGGGCTCATCGTGCAGAACGAGTCGGCGGTGGAGCCGCTGCTCGCGCTGCTGCGGCAGCAGGGCCGGGCCGTGCCGGAGGACGTGTCGGTGGTCGCCATCTGCCCCGACCAGGTCGCGATGCAGGCCTCGGTGCGGCTCACGTCGGTCGCCATCCCCGCGCAGGAGATGGGACGGCACGCCGTGGACCATCTGGTGGCCAAGCTCGACGGGCGCGGCAGCGACGACGTCGTGCTGATCGCGCCCGAGCTGACGGCCCGGGGGAGCACGGGGCCGGCGCCGAGCCGGCCGTAGGCGCCCCTCCCCCACCCGTCGGGAACACCGCCCTCCTCTCAGGGCACCCCCATGTCTGCACACCTCTGTCTGCACTCCTCCAGGAGCACAGGAGCACAGGAGCCCGCCACGTGAATCAGCCTGCCGAAACCCAGCCCCAGGTGAGCCTGGCGCAGTCCTCCCCCACCGTCGGCACCTTCCGCGAGAGGGACGGCGCGCTGGAGTGGAGCGGCCGCCAGGAGACCCTCCGGATCGAGCCGTGGGGTCCGGACGCGGTCCGGGTGCGCGCCCGGCTCGGCGGCCCGGTCCTCGAAGGACTCCCGGGCGCCCTGCTCGACGAGGCTCCCGCGACGCCGGCCACGGTGAAGGTCGAGGACGGACGCGGGCAGCTGACCGTCGGCGCGCTCACCGTCGAGGTGAGCGCCGAGGGTCAGATCCGCTTCCTGCGCACGGAGGACTCCGCCGAGATCCTCGCCGAGGACCGCGCCCACTTCTGGTGGCCGGGCCCGCGCCTGTACACGGCCGTCGGCAACGGCCACCACCGCCTGGAGCAGCGCTTCGCCGCCTACGACGACGAGAAGCTGTACGGCCTCGGCCAGCACCAGCACGGGCGCCTGGACCAGAAGGGCCTGGTGCTGGACCTCGTCCAGCGCAACGCCGAGGTCGGCATCCCGGTGCTCAGCTCCAGCCGCGGCTACACCCTGCTGTGGAACAACCCGGCGATCGGCCGTGTGGAGCTGGCGCACAACGGCACCCGGTGGGTCGCCGACTCGGCCCGGCAGATCGACTACTGGATCACCGCGGGCGACCCGGCCGCCGGCCAGCGCCGCTACAGCGCGGTGACCGGCCGCAGCCCGATGCTGCCGGAGTGGGCGGCGGGCTTCTGGCAGTGCAAGCTGCGCTACCGCACCCAGGACGAACTGATGGAGGTGGCCCGGGAGTACAAACGGCGGGGGCTGCCCATCTCGGCGATCGTCTGCGACTTCTTCCACTGGACGCACCTCGGCGACTGGAAGTTCGACCCGAAGGAGTGGCCGGACCCGGCGGCGATGGTGCGGGAGCTGGAGGAGCTCGGCATCAAGCTGGTGGTGAGCGTCTGGCCGTCGGTGTCGCCGCTGAGCGAGAACCACCCGGTCCTGGAGCAGCGCGGCTGGTTCATCGGCACCCAGTACGGCCCGATGGCGCACGCCGACTGGCCGGACAAGGAGGTCGCGTCCACGGTCCAGGTGGCCTTCTACGACGCCACCAACCCGGAGGCCCGGGAGTTCGTGTGGTCGAAGGTCAAGGAGAACTACCTCGACCCGTACGGCATCACGGCGTTCTGGCTGGACGCCTGCGAGCCGGAGCTGAAGCCCGGCTTCCAGGAGAACCTGCGCTACTGGGCGGGCCCGGGCCTGGAGGTCGGCAACGCCTACCCGGCGGAGAACGCCCGCACCTTCTACGAGGGCCTCGCGGCCACCGGCGAGGAGGAGATCGTCACCCTCAACCGCTCGGCCTGGGCGGGCAGTCAGCGCTACGGAGCCGCTCTGTGGTCCGGTGACATCGGCACGGACTTCCCGACGCTGCGCCGCCAGATCGCCGCCGGTCTCAACACGGCCCTGTCGGGCATCCCGTGGTGGAACACCGACATCGGCGGCTTCCACGGCGGCGACCCGGACGACCCGGCGTACCGGGAGGTGATGGTCCGCTGGTTCCAGTTCGGCGCGCTGTCCCCGCTGATGCGGCTGCACGGCTTCCGCGACCCGGGCATGCCGCTGGGCCCGGGGATGACCGGCGGCCCGAACGAGGTGTGGTCGTACGGCGAGGAGGCCGGGGCGATCCTGGAGCGGTACCTGCGGCTGCGTGAGCGGCTGAAGCCGTATGTGCTGGACGTCATGCGGGCGGCCCACGAGGAGGGCCTGCCGGTGATGCGGCCGCTGTTCCTGGAGTTCCCGGACGACCAGGCGGCCTGGTCGGTCGACGACTCCTACCTGTTCGGCCCCGACCTGCTGGTCGCCCCGGTGCTGACGGCCGGCGCGACCGCCCGTACGGCGTACCTGCCGGCGGGGGCGTCCTGGACGGACGCCTGGACGGGTGAGACGTACGAGGGCGGCCGGGCCGTGACGGTCGACGCCCCGCTGGACCGCATCCCGCTGTTCCTGCGGGACGGGGCACGGCTGCCCGTAGCGGAGTAGCCGCGTCGGAGGGGGTGGCCGGAGCGATGGAGGTCTTCCGGCCACCTCCTTTCGCTTGTTCGGCCAACTTCGGCCCCTTCAAAGCGAGTTCGAGAGGGTAGGTTTCCCGCGTGTCCTCGCCTCCGCTCGCCCTCACCCTCGCCGATGTGCTGCTGCGGCCCACCTTCGGCTCCCGCCGTGACCCCGGCCGGATCTTCGACCGACTCGTGATGGAGGCCGGGGAGGCTCCGGGGGACCGGGAGTTCGTCGACGGCTTCCGGGCCCTGCTGGGCTGGTGGGCGAAGGCCGAGAACCTCACGCCGGTCGGCTGGCAGGCCGCGCAGTCGCACGTCAGGCGGCAACTCGCCAACCGGGCGCGGGTACGGCGGCTGATCGCCGAGCACCCGGAGATCGAGCGTGAACCCATCGAGAAGCCGGTGTTCGTCGTGGGGCTGCCCCGCACCGCGACCACCGTCACGCACTCGGTGCTGTCGCTCTCCGAGGAGCACCGCAGCCCTCTGCTGTGGGAACTGCTCGCCCCGGACCTGGAGTTGCCGCACCGGCAGCGGCGCAGGGCGATCACGGCCGGGCGCCGGTTGGTGCAGGGCACGGACCTGTTCGCGCCGCGCTTCCGCGACATCCACGCGATGGCCGCCGAGGGCCCCGAGGAGTGCACGTTCGCGCTGCCGCACGCCCTGATGCCGTTCTCCCAGGCGCGCATCCCCGAGTACCGGGCCTGGCACTGCGCGCGGGACTTCACCGCCGACTACCGGTACCTCAGGCAGGTCTACCAGGTGCTCCAGTACGGCCGTCCGCGGCGGCGCTGGATGCTCAAGTCCCCCATGCACCTGGAGAACCTGGACGCGCTGCTGACGGTCTTCCCCGACGCCACGATCGTGTGGTGTCACCGCGACCCGGTCACCGTCGTGGCGTCCTTCTGCTCCCTGATCGAGCACGGCATGGCCGTCAGCACCCGCCCCGTCGACCTGACCGGCATCGGAGCCACCTGGCTGGAGCTGCTGAGCCGGGCCATGACGCGCGGTCTCGCGGCCCGGGCCGCCATCCCCGCGCAGCAACTGGTGGACGCCCCGTACTCCTGGCTGGGCTCGGATCCCGCCACCGGCGCCCCGAAGCTCTACGCCGCTGTCGGCGCCCGGTGGACCGAGGCCGACGCGGCCCGGCTCCCCGCCGCCGTCGCCCGCCCGAAGGGCACCCGCAAGCACAGCTACGACCTGTCCCGCTACGGCCTCACCCGCGCGGAAGTCGAGTCGGCGTTCGCGGCGTACAACGCGCTGCGGGCCGAGGTCGACCGCCCTTGACGGCGGCCGGCCCCGGCCCGGGGTCCGGCGTCAGCTGCTGCTGACGGACATGCTGTTGGTGCGGAAGTCCAGGCCGCCGGACGACGAGGTGATCTCGAAGCCGAACTGGACGTCACCGATGGTCTCGTTGCCCATCCAGCGCTTGGTGTCCTTGATCCACTTCAGGATCGGCAGGATGTTCACCGTGCCGGAGCTGGAGTTGGAGGTGCGGATGAACGAGAACACCTGGTTGGCGCCGTTGGTGCCCTTGAAGACGTTCCAGGAGTGGCCGCCGAGGCTGACGCTGCCCTGTGAGGTGCCGATCGGGCCGACGGCTCCGGTCTTGTTGACCCAGAGCATGATCTCGTAGTCGTGGTCCGTGTCCCAGATGTCGTACGACGTGTTGTACGCGCCGGACGACGGGACGCTGACGTTGTAGCTGCTGGAGAGCGAGCCCAGCGAGGTGATCGACTTGTTGATCGCCTTCGTCTGGTTCGGGTAGGACTTGATGCCGCCGGTGTTGGGGTGGTTGGCGTTGACACCCCAGTTGGTGCCGGAGTTGGCCCAGATGCACTGGGCGCCGGCGCCGCTGCCCCAGATGTTGTTGTAGAGGGTGTAGCCGTTCAGGCTCGTGTTGGCCCACTGGCCGCACGAGTTCCAGACGGCTGCCGAGGCGGGGGCGGAGGCGAGGCCGATGGTGACGCCGAGCGCCAGGGCGGGTGCCAGCAGGGCCTTGGTGACCCTGCTCAGGGTGCGTGATGCCATGGTGTCCCTTCCATGGGGTGGGGGGATGGGGGGAACTACCACGACCTCAGGGTGAGGACGTGGTCCTCTCCGGCGACGAGGTGGAGGGATTCTGCACCGGAGGAAGTGCGGAGTTCGACGCGGTGGGTGCGGCCGGGTCTGATGACGGCGGTGGCACCGTCCCGCGTCCAGGTGAGGTCGAGCTCGGCCCCGAACCGGGTGCGCACACCGCGCAGGGCGCCTTCGGGGTACGCCGCGGGCGGCGCGGGCAGCAGGACCAGCCGGTCGGGGGTCGACTGGACGAGCATCTCGATCAGCACGGCGGGCAGGGTGTGCGCGGCGTCGGCGTTGTAGACGTCGCGCTTCGGGTAGTGGGCGCTCATCAGTGAGGCGTGGAAGAAGTCGCCGTCCAGGACCTGGCCGAGGGCGTGGGCGACGCGGTCCGCGTCCCGGAGCCGGGCCGCGACGAGGGCGTGGTGGAGGTGGCCGTGCGCGGAGTCGTTCTCGGCGCCGCGCAGTTCGAGGGCGCGGTGGGCGGCGGCCGCGAGCTCGGGGGTGTCGTAGGGGGTGATCTCGTCGAGCGGCCAGACGCCGTAGAGGTGGCTGAGGTGGCGGTGGTCGTAGGAATCCGCGAGGCCGGGCCGGGCCCACTCGGCCAGGGCTCCGTCCTCGTTGATCCGGTGCGGCGGGAGACGGTCGGCGAGGGCGTTCCAGCGGTCGGCGTCGGGGCCCGGGTGGTAGGCGGCGGCCGTGCGCAGGGCGTGGCGGGCGGCGGAGAGGTCCATGGCCGCGTTGAGGGTGCCCCAGCTCGCGTTGGCGGGCCGGTTCTCGGGTGAGTAGGAGGGGACGACGACGAGATGGCCGTGCTCGTCCGTGCGGGTCAGGAAGTCCTCGTAGAACAGGGCGGCTTCGGCGAGGGCGGCGGCGGTGCGGGGGTCGCGGGTGCCGTGGGTCTCGTCGTGGTCGGCGAGCGGCTTGAGCAGCCAGTCGGCGCCGGCGGTCCACAGGTGCAGCGGATACTCCCGGTTGTAGTGGTAGGAGTGGCCGGACTCGCCGTCGGTGTGGGCGGGGGCGACCGCGCCCCGGGTGCCGAAGATCGCGCGGGCGTTGTCGCGCCAGTCGGGGAGCTGGCGGTGGACCAGGTTCGCCAGGGCCTCGGTGACCTCGGGGAGGGCGGCGGCAGCGGCCGAGGCGGTCTGGAGGCCGAGGTTGGCGTCGTTGGTGAACGCGCCCGACCAGGCCGTGTTCCAGTCGCCGGTCCACAGCCCGGTCAGACGGGGCGGGCACAGGCCGCTGGAGGACAGCAGGTGGTAGCGGCCGGCGGCGAAGAGCCGCTCCAGCAGGGCCGCGCTGCGGGGCCGCTGGAGCAGCTCCGATCCCGGCAGGGCCCGTTCGGCGGGGTCGGCGGCGAGGTCGAGGGTGACGCGCTCGTAGGCGGTGCGGTGGAGGGCGACGTGGCGGTCGAGGAGCTCGTCGTACTCCGTGGGCAGGTCGCTCAGGGCGCGGCCCTCGGCGACCACGTCCAGTTCGCCGGGGTGCCGGTGCACCCGGGTGAGGAGCAGCACGGACCGGGCGCCCTCGATGTGCACGCCCGGCGGTACGAGGGTCGACGTGCCGCCGTCGACGGTGACCCGGGTCACGCCGGTGCAGGCCAGGTCGCTGTCCGGGTAGCGGGCGCGCAGACTCAGCAGGGCGCCCTCGGGGGTGAGGACGGCTCCGTGGCCGATGCCCAGAGCGGCGGGGACGCCGGGCAGCCGGGGGTCCAGGTCGATGTCGAGAGTGAGGCCGGGGCCGGTGACCTGCTGGACGATCACGTCGTCGGCGCGGGAGACGAAGACGCGGCCGGCCCACCCGGCACAGGTCGTGCTCACCACTCCGGTGGTGAAGTCGACGTCCCGGCGGTAGTCGTGGCAGGCGTCGGCGGGCCGCCCCAGCCGGACCTGGAAGGCGGGGTGGAAGGGCTGCACCCACTGGAGGGGGCGGCCGTCCGTGAAGTCCTCGGCGGCCCGCGTGTCGCCCGCCAGGAGGCGGTCCTGGAGCCCGGGCAGGTCGTGGGCCAGCTGCGGGGGCCGGGGGTCCCGGCCGTTCGGCCGTACCAGGGTGTGGTGCGTGACGACGACCCGCTCGGCGTGCGGGTCGCCGGACACCAGGGCGCCGTGCCGGCCGTTGCCGCTGAGGAAGGCGTCCTCCCAGCGGGCGGCCGGGTGCGGCTCCCAGGTGCCGTGGACGGGGGCGGAGGCGGTCATGGCCGCAGCACCGCCGCCCCGTAGCGGCCGAGGGTGACCCGGTCGGTGACGTCCGTACCGGTCAGCAGGTCACGGTGGGTGCCGGGAACCTCGACGGTCACCGTCTCGCGGCCGTGGTTGAGCACGAACAGCACCTCGCCCCGGCGTACGGCCTCGACCTGCTCGGGGAGCCCGTCGAGGACCGGCCGGACGCCCACGCCGCCGGCGATCGAGGCCAGCAGCCCGCGCAGCGCCTCCGGCTCGGGGAGCGTGGAGACGTACCAGGCCCGGCCCTTGCGCAGGACGGCGGGCAGTCCGTCGAGTTCGCCGCCCTTGTAGGGGACCCTCTCCTCGGCGGTGCCGTCTCCTTCCAGTTCCTCGGACCACAGCGTGCCGCTGAAGCCTTCGCAGGCGACGGTCTCCCCCTCGTCCAGCGGCCACCACTCGTGCAGCGTGCGGATGCCGAACAGCTCGCGCAGCCGGGCGTCCATGCCTCCGGGGCGGACCCGGTCGTCCTCGTCGGCGACGCCGGTCTGGAACCCGCAGACGAGGGTGCCGCCCTGCTGTACGTAGCCGAGGAGGTTGTCGACCGCCGCGTCGGTGAGGGCGTACAACTGCGGCACGACGACCAGCGCGTACGGCGTCAGGTCGTGCTCGGGGTGGGCGAAGTCGGTGGTGAGGTGCGCCTGCCACAGGGCCCGGTGCCAGGCACGCAGGACGTCCGGGTACTCCACCCGGCTGGACAGTCGGCCGTCCTGGGCGCCGGCCCACCAGGCGTGCCAGTCGTGCAGGACGGCGACGTGCGCGGTGAGGTGGCGGCCGGTCACCTCGGGCGCGATCCGCTCCAGGTCGGCGCCGAGCCGCTTGACCTCCTGGTAGGTGCGGCCCTCCTCCCCCGCGTGGCTGACCATGCCGGAGTGGAACTTCTCCGCGCCCTGCCGGGACTGGCGCCACTGGAAGTAGCAGACGGCGTCGGCGCCCCGGGCCACGGCCTGGAGGGACCAGAGCCGGTTGAGGCCGCGCGGCTTGGGGTGGTTGACGCCCCGCCAGTTGACCGGCCCGGCCGCCTGCTCCATCAGCATCCAGGGCCCGCGCGCCTGGGAGCGGGTCATGTCCTGGACCAGGGCGCCGTTCTGGGCGCCGAGGGGGTCGCGCGGGTCGGGGTAGAGGTCGACGGAGACGACGTCCTCCTCCTCCGCCCAGCGCCAGGCGTCCTGGCCGAACCACAGCGGCATGAAGTTGCTGGTGACCGGCAGGTGCGGGGTGTGCCGCCGGACGATGTCGCGCTCTGCGGCGTAACACTCCAGGAGCATGTCGGAGGTGAAGCGGCGGAAGTCCAGGACCTGGCCGGGGTTGCGCAGGTAGTGCGGCAGGCGGGGCGGCAGGATGCCGTCCCAGGTGTCGTAGCCCTGGCTCCAGAAGGCGGTGCCCCAGGCCTCGTTGAGGGCGTCGAGCGTGCCGTACCTCTCGCGCAGCCAGCGGCGGAAGGCGGCGGCTGCCTCGTCGCCGTAGTCGTAGGTGCAGTACTCGTTGTTGATGTGCCACATCGTCAGGGCCGGGTGGTCGCCGTAGCGGGCGGCCAGGTCCTCGGTGATGGCGGCGGCGTAGCGCCGGTAGGTGGCGCTGGAGTGCGAGAAGTGCTGCCGGCCGCCCCACCACTCGGTGCGGCCGTCCTCCGTGACGGGGAGGGTGTCGGGGTGCAGCCGGCCCATCCAGGGCGGGGGCGAGGAGGTGGGGGTGGCGAGGACGACGCCGATGCCGTTCTCGTGCATCAGGTCCATCAGGGTGTCCAGCCGGCCGAACTCCCGTGCCCCCGGCTCCGGTTCGAGCGTCGACCAGGAGAAGACACCGAGGGTGACCGAGTTGACGCGGGCGGCCTTCATCAGCCGGACGTCCTCGTGCCAGGTCTCCTCGGGCCACTGCTCGGGGTTGTAGTCGCCGCCGAACAGCAGGCGCCCCCTGGTCGCATCGCTCAGGTCGGGCATCAGGCGGGCTCCCCGTACTGCACGCCGCGGCCGTTGGTGGCGATGTAGACCCGGCCGTAGACACGCGGGTCGCCGGCGACGGCGGCGCCGATCCAGCCCCACTGGTGCCGGTCGTCGTTGATCCGCGTCCAGGTCTTCGCCTCGTCGTCCGAGCGGTACACGGCGGTGATCGTCTCGGTGGAGCCGACCATGTAGACCGCCGGGTAGGAGGCGCCCTCGGCGGCCTTGCCGAAGCCGAGGGTGTACGAGGCCCGGCAGCTGCCGACCTTGGTGAAGGTGGCACCGCCGTCGGTGGAGCGGTACAGCCCGTTCCCCTTGAGGCTCAGCCACAGGTCTCCGGACCGTCCGGGCGCCGCGGCCAGCTGGAACTCGGTGTCGCCCGAGTTCAGGCCGGTGGCCCGGGCGGTGAAGGTCCGGCCGCCGTCGGTGCTGGCGTGGAGGGTGCCGGTGGTGGTGTCGAAGGCGTAGAAGCGCTTCGGATCGACCGGGTCCGCGACCGGGGCGGCGCCCTTCGGGTAGGAGGCGATCTCGGTCCAGGTGGCGCCGTTGTCCGCCGAGCGGTGGGCCGGGTACTTGGTGCCGTCCCAGTGCGAGAAGGACCACAGCAGCACGCTGCCGTCGGCGTTGGCGGCGATCGGCCCCGGCGCGTCCTTGGCGATGGCGGGCTGTGCCTTGAAGGGCGCCCAGGTCTTGCCGCCGTCGTTCGACCAGGCGCCGTTGCCGTGGTCGCCCCAGCCGGACCGGACGACGTACGAGGGCCTGGCCCCGGCCAGCGCGAGTCCGGTCGTCGTACCGAACACCGGGTTCGACGCCATGCCGCGTGAAGGCGATGCCGTGAGCCGCTCGTGGTACATGACGCCGACGTCGCCGGAGCCGCTGATCAGATGTGCCTCGCCGGTCGGAGGCGAGACCAGCTGCCGTATGGACGCCTCCTCCAGGCCGCGGATCTGCGGGGCCCAGTTCTTGAGGTCGCGGGTGCCGTAGAGGGTCGCGCCGGTGCCGTAGACGATGTGCCGCGAGTCGTAGGGGTCAAGGCCGACGGCCTGGATCCACCAGCCGAACTTGGGCTTGTCGGCGCCGAACGTGAGGAACGGCGTCTCGGAGACGTCGAGGACGGCCGTGTCCTTCAGGGACGTCCAGGTGCGGCCGCCGTTGGTGCTCCGGTACAGGGTGTCGATCAGCGACCAGCGGTTGTTGGTGGAGACGACGACCGTGCCGGGACGACGGGCGTCGACGGCGACACCGCCGTAGCCGAAGGAGTCGGTCCCGCCGTCGCCCGTCGGCCCGCCGGGCTTGACCGGAGTGACCTCGGTCCACTTCCCGTTCGTCGTCCGCAGTTTGTGCACACTGCCGTCGGACTGCCCGTTCGGGCCGGGAGCGTTGGCGTACGTCACGTACAGCTCGCGCGTGTGCCGGTCGTACGCGGCCCGCACCGGGACCTTGGCGGCGGTGCCCTCGGGCTGCCCGGGGACGGCCTTCCAGGTGGTGCCGTCGGAGGTTCGGTAGAGGTTCGCGGAGGTACCGTCGGAGTCGCCCCAGCCGACGTAGACGGTGCGGCCCGCGGCGACGAGGAGCGTGATGCCCTGGCCGGTGGCGCTCGGCGCGGCCGGGAAGCTCGCGGCCTGCCACGTGGCCCCTCGGTCGGTCGACTTGAGCAGCCCGTCGTGGCGGGTGCCGAGCCACAGGGTGTCGCTGTTGCACGGGTCGACGAGCAGCCGCTCACCGCACCCGCGCCCGTCCTCGTTGGCCCCGAGCTTCACACTCAGGTCGGTGCGCTTCCAGGTGGCGCCCCGGTCCTCGGACCGCAGCACCGCCCCGTTGCCGGCCCAGGACTGCGCGTAGGTACCGAGGGAGAGGTACAGCCGGTTCGGATGGGCCGGGTCGACGGCCATGGCCTCCACGCCGAGCAGGTTCCAGTCGTCCCAGCCGATGTGGTCGGTCAGCGGGATCCACCGGTCGGTCCGGTCGTCCCAGCGGTAGGCACCGCCGATGTCGGTGCGGGCGTAGGCGAGGCCGCGGACCGAAGGGTGGAAGAGGACGCCGGTGACGAATCCGGTGCCGCCCTGGACGGCGTTGCGCCAGCGGTAGGCGGTCTCCGCGGAGGGGGCGGCCTGCGCATGCCCCTGGGCCATCGGAAGGGCGGCGACGGCGGCGGTGGCAGCGGTCCCGGCGAGCACGGCTCGTCTGCTGAGGTGGAACGTGCGCATGACATACCTCGGTTCTTGCACGAGAGAGTTGGGGAGAGGCTTGAGGGGAGCGGGGAACTGCGCGATCAACCACGACGCAGCCGCAGCCGACACATGACGAACAGCCCTACGGCGAGAACCAGGTCGAGGGCGTCAGCCCTTGACCGCCCCCGTGAGCATGCCCTTCTTGAAATGCTTCTGGACGAACGGCGAGATCACGGCCACCGGCAGCAACGCCATCACCATCACGGCCATCTGAATCGCCAGCGCGGAAATCTGCCCCGTCTTGACCGCCTGGCTGACCCCGACCGGCGCCTCCTGCTTCTGCACCAGCTGGATCATGACGTTCTGCAACGGCATCATGTCCTGGTCACTGAGGTAGATCGACGCGTTGAACCACGCACTCCAGTAACCGACCGCGTAGAACAACGTGATCACCGCGATCACGGCCCGCGAGAGCGGAAGGACGATCTGCCACAGGATCCGCCAGTCCCCCGCCCCGTCGATCCGCGCGCTGTCGATCAGCTCCGGCGAGACCCCCATGAAGAACGCCCGCAGGACGAGGATGTTGAAGACACTGACCGCACTCGGCAGGATCAGCGCGAGGTACGTGTCCGTCAGCCCGAGCGACTGCACCAGCAGATACGTCGGAATGAGCCCGGCCCCGAAGAACATCGTCGCGAGCAGCGTCATCAGAAGCCAGCGATGCCCGAGCGACCCGCTCCGGGACAGCCCGTACGCCGCGAGAACCGACACCGTCATCGAGAACAGCGTGCCGGCCAGCGTGACGCCCACGCTGACGCTCGCCGCCCGGGTCACCTGCCCACCGCTCAGCAGCTCCTGATAGGCGATGAAGGTGATGTCCTTCGGGATCATCACCAGCCCGCCGGCCTCGGTGATCGTCTTCTTCGAGGACAGGCTCGTGACGATGACGATCCACAGCGGGAACAGCACGGCGAGGCAGGCGCCGACCAGGACGATGCCCTTGCCCGCGACCCCGGCCTTGCTGGGCTCCTCCTCCCAGACGGGCCTCGGCGGAGCCTCCCACCAGCGGGGTTCACGCGCCGCCTCCTGGATGGCGGCCTTGTCGATGACGGCGGTCACTTCTTGTACACCCCCTGCTCGCCCATGAAGTGGGCCACCTTGTTCGCGGCGAGGACGAGCGCCACACTCACCAGGCCCTTGATCAGCCCCGCAGCGGCCGCGTAGCTGAAGTCCTGGTTGCGGACGCCGTTCCACCAGACGTAGGTATCGAGGACCTCCGCCGCCCCTGGTCCCACCGCGTCGCGTTGCAGCAGGATCTGCTCGAAGCCGACGGTGAGCGCATCACCGACTCGCAGCACCAGCAGCAGGGCGATCACGGGCCGCAGCGCGGGCAGCGTGACGTGCCACATGCGGCGCCAGCGCCCGGCCCCGTCCATGGCCGCCGCCTCGTACAGGTCGGGGCTCACGGAGGCGAGCGCGGCCAGGAAGACGATGACGCCCCAGCCCGCGTCCTTCCAGACGCCCTCCGCCGTCACCAGGAACTTGAAGATCCCGGGATCGGTCATGATGTCGAAGCCCTCGTACCCGCGCTGCCGCAGGGTCTGCGCGATGATGCCGGCGCCGCCGAAGATCTGCTGGAAAACGGTGATGACCAGCACCCAGGAGAAGAAGTGCGGCAGGTACAGGATCGCCTGCGACACCGCCCGGATCCGGGGCCTGATTACGCTGTTGATGATCAGCGCGAGCACGATGGGGACCGGGAAGAACAGCACCAGCTGGAGGGAGAACAGCACGAGTGTGTTCTGCACGGCGTCCCAGAACGCCGAGTCCGCGAAGACCCGCTGGAACTGCTCGAAGCCCACCCAGGGGCTCTCCAGCATCGCGACGAAGCCGTTGTCGCTGACGTACGGGTCGTACTCCTGGAAGGCGACGACATTGCCCAGGATCGGTATGTAGTTGAAGACCAGGACCAGCGCGATGGCCGGCAGGGTCATCAGGATCAGTGTGCGGTCGCGGCGCAGCCGCAGCCGGAGGCTGACCTTGCCGGAGGGTTTCTTCTTCTCCGGCCGCTCCCCGGCGGGGTCGCCCGCCGCCCGGGGGGCCGCCCCGCTCGTCTTCGCCTCGGCCCTGCTGCGAGGCACCGTGCTGTTGGACACGGCTTTCTCCTTGCCTCAGGCCCGGGTCACTGCGCGGAACCGTTGTCGTCGTGCAGCTTCTGGTACCAGTCGCGCAGCTTGTCGCCGCCCTGCTTCTTCCATTCGGAGACGGCCTGCTGCATGTCACTGATCTTCTTGCGGCCGCGGACGACGTCGTCCTCCAGCTGCTCGAAGTCGTTGGAGAGGTTGGTGTAGCGCGCCGGTTCGGTGATCTGCAGGCCCCAGAAGGTGGACTTCTTGGTGAACGCGCCCATCCGCTGCTGCCACTCCACCTGCTCCTTCGCGATGTCCGGGAAGTCCGGGTGCGCGATGGTGGGAGCGGGGCTGGCGAGCATGACGTAGGCGTTGATGACCTCTTGGTTGCCCTTGTCGTTCTTGGTGGGCACCCCGTCCTTGACGGTGTAATGCGTGCCCTCCACCCCGTAGTTGGTGAGCATGTACTCCTTGGTGCCGTACGGGGCGGCGGTGACGTTGGCGGCGGCCAGAATGTCCTCGACGACGGCCTTGGAGGCCTTCTTGTTGACGAAGGCGAAGATGCCCGCGGGGGATCCGGCCCACAGCGTGGGGTCTCCGCCGTCGGCGCCGAAGATGTCCATGCCGGAGATACGGAAGTCGGTCTTCTGGCCCGCCTGCTCAGCCATCTTTCCCCACCAGTCCGAGATGTTCTGGTTGTACATCAGGACTTGGCCGGAGGTGAAGCGGTCGCCCGCGGTGCCCTGGTTGGCCGCCTTGGCGTCGGGGTGGACCACGCCCGCCGCGTACAGCTTGCGCGTCCACTCCAGCGCTTCGAGGTACTCCTCGGTCTCGACCCGGTAGACCATCTTGCCGTCGGCCAGGTTCCAGCCGAGCGGCTTCTCGCTGCCGGAGAGCACTCCGAAGATGTTGAAGGCGGTCCACTTCATGTCGTCGCAGGCCCACACCTTGGCCTTGGGCCGGGTGATCTCCTTGGCGAGGGCGAGGAACTCGTCCGGGGACTTGGGGAGTTCCCAGCCCTCTTTGTCGAAGACGTCCTTGCGGTAGAAGGGCACGATGCCGACGACGGACGGGGCGGGTTGGGGCAGGCCGCGCAGCTTGCCGCCGAAGATGGAGTACTGCCAGGCGCCGCTCGGGATGGCCGCGAGGTTCGGGTACTTCTTGATCGCGTCCCCGGACAGGTAGGGGCCGAGATCGGCGAACTTGCTGATGATGGCGCTGGGTATCTTGCCGCCCATGTTCCAGCTGGGGATGACCACGACGTCCGGCAAGTCGCTGGAGGCGAGCACCGCGCCCAGCTTCTCGTCGTAGGTGTTGCCGTCCTGGTTCTGCCAGGCGATGTCGACGCCGATCAGGTCGTTCATCGCCTTGTAGTAGGGGTTGTCGCCCTTCGGCGGCGTGCCCCAGAACGGCGACATGATCTTGATCGAGCTGCCCTTGCCGAGCTTCTTCGACACCGAGGTCTTGAGGTCGGCAAGGTTGAGCTTGCTGGTGAAGCCCATCGCCGAGCCGTTCTTGGACGGGATGTCCGGCGTCACCACGTTGCTCGCGACGTAGGCCGGCAGCAGCTTCTTGGCGCTCTTGCCGGACGTCGTGCCGTCCTTCGAACCACTGCCCGAACCACCGCAGGCGGCGAGCAGCGGCATCCCGCCGGCCACGGCCGCGGTGGCGACGGCCGTGGAGGCGAGGAAACTTCTCCGGCTCGGTCCGGAGGAAGCGGAGGCGGCATTCGGCGTCATTGCGTCAACCCTTCATGGCGCACCAGGACACCCGGCGGTGGGCCGTCGGCTGCGGTGTCTCGAGTGGAACTGGCTGAGCCGAAGCGATACTCCGACGCGTGATGCGGAATGTGCACCACCGGGTGGCGAACTTCACAGTCGAAGCGCTTCGATGTTGCTGCGAGGTTAAGTGAACACCCAGGGGTGCACAAGGGGCGATTCCAAGATTCCTCCGAGGTGTGGCCGAGCGCGGGCGACTCTCATGGGGCGTTGCAATGCCGCCCGAAGGTCGGAGTTGTTGCGCCGCGGTGTCTTGACACCCACCCCTGAGTCAATCGAGCATCGAAGCGCTTCGAAAGCGCCTCGCCGATCCATCACAGGGGGATCCCCACGTGACCGCACATCCGCCGCCCACCGAACCGTTCCGCGATCCGCAGCTGCCGTTCGCGAAGCGCGTCGACGATCTGCTGGGGCGGCTCACCCTCGACGAGAAGACGTCCTTCCTGCACCAGTTCGCCCCCGCCGTCGAGCGGCTCGGTGTCGCCGCCTTCCGCACCGGCCAGGAGGCCCTGCACGGCGTGGCGTGGATGGGCCCGGCGACGGTGTTCCCGCAGGCCGTCGGACTCGGCGCCACGTGGAACCCGGAGCTGGTACGGCGCGTCGGCGACGCGGTGTCCAAGGAGGTCCGGGCGATGCGCGCCAAGGACGACCGGGTCGGCCTCAACGTCTGGTCCCCGACGGTCAACCTCCTGCGCCACCCCCTGTGGGGACGCAACGAGGAGGGCTACTCGGAGGATCCGAAGCTCACCTCGGCGATCGCCACCGCCTACACCCGCGGCCTGCGCGGCGACCACCCCACCTACTGGCGCACCGCGCCCGTGCTGAAGCACTGGCTGGCCCACAACAACGAGACGGACCGCTCCACGACGTCGAGCTCGGTGCGCCCGCGCGTGCTGCACGAGTACGACCTGCGGGCCTTCCGCGAGACCGTCGAGGCGGGCGCGGTGGCCGGGGTGATGCCGGCGTACAACCTGGTCAACGGACGCCCCAACCACGTGTCGCCGTACCTGCGCGAGCACTTGCGCGCCTGGACGGACGAGGAGCTGCTGGTCTGTTCGGACGCGGGAGCACCGAGCAACCTCGTCGACTCGGAGCACTACTTCGACACCCACGAGGAGGCCACCGCCGCCTCCCTCGTCGCGGGTGTCGACAGCTTCACCGACCACGGCACGGACTCCTCGCAGATGATCGGACGGCTGCGCGGTGCCCTGGAGCGGGGTCTGCTGTCCGAGGCCGATGTCGACACGGCCGTCCGCCGGCAGCTCTCGGTCCGTTTCCGGCTCGGCGAGTTCGACCCGGAGTACGACCCGCACGACGCCACCAGCGAGTTCGACACACCGACGCACCGCGCCCTCGCCCAGGAGGCCGCCGAGCAGGCGATCGTGCTGCTCAAGAACGACGGGGCGCTGCCGCTCGCCCCGGACACCCGGATCGCGGTGGTCGGGCTGCTCGCCGACGAGTGCAAGCTCGACTGGTACAGCGGCACGCTCATCCACCGCTCGACCCCGCTGGAGGGCCTGTACGAGCGGTTCGGCGCGGACCGGGTGGAGTTCGCCGAGGGTATGGACCGGGTCCGGCTGAGGACCGCCGCGGGCACGTTCCTGCACGTGCCGGTGGCCGAGGAGGCCCCCGACGAGGTGCGCGGCGCCGAGGGCGCGCTCGACCCGGCGCTGCTCGCGGGCCGCACCGACCTGCCCGCGCTCACCACCGACGCGACCGGCACCGAACTGGCGCTGGCCGACTGGGGCGAGGGAGTCGTGACCCTGCGCGCCCCCGACGGCCGCTACCTCTCGGTCGCCGACGACGGCTACGTCCGCGCCTCCGCCGACCAGCCGGGCGGCTGGGTCGTCCAGGAGACGTTCAGCCTGGAACCGCACGGGAACGGGCACCTCCTCAAGCACCTGGGGACGGGTCGGCACGTGTGTGTCTCCGCCGACGGCCTGAAGGTTGCCGACGAAGATCCCGAGGTCTTCGAGCTGGTCGTCACCGAGCGGGGCGAGGAGGCGGTGGCGCGTGCCGCCGCGGCGGCCGACGTGGTCGTGGTGGTCGCGGGCAACGACCCGTACATCAACGGGCGCGAGACCGAGGACCGTACGACCCTGCGCCTGCCGGAACATCAGGAACGGCTGCTGCGCGCGGCCCGCGCGGCGAACCCGGCCACCGTGCTGGCGCTGGTCTCCGCCTACCCGTACACCGTCGACCCCGCCGAGTTCCCGGCGGTGCTGTGGACCGCGCACGGCGGCCAGGCGGCCGGCACTGCCCTGGCCCGCGTCCTCGCCGGCGACGTCTCACCCGCCGGCCGCCTCCCGCAGACCTGGTACGCCGACGACACTGACCTGCCCGGCCTCCTCGACTACGACGTCATCGCCTCCCGCCAGACCTACCTTTACTTCGAGGGGACACCCCTGTTCCCCTTCGGGCACGGCCTGGCGTACGCCCCGTTCGCGTACGGCGACCTGACGGCCCGGGCCGAAGAGGAGACCGTGCACGTCTCCTTCTCCGTCACCAACACCGGTGAGATCACGGCCGACGAGGTCGCCCAGCTCTACACCAGGGCCGTCGACCCGTCCGTGCCGCGTCCGCGCCGCGAGCTGCTGGACCATCGCCGCGTCACCCTCGCCCCGGGGGCGACGGCCGAGCTGAGCTTCGAGGTCCCCCTGGGCGCCTTCGGGTTCTTCGACGTCGCCCAGGACCGGTGGCGCGTGGAGCCGGGCGGGTACGAGCTGCTGGCCGGGGCGTCCAGCGAGGACGTCCGGCTTCGGACGACCGTCACGCTCGACGGCGAGCCCACCCTGCCGCGCGCTGCCGTCGCGGGCGGTCTGGCCGCGGCCGGGTTCGACGAGCAGGACGGCATCGAGATCGTCGACCGGACGAAGGTGTCGGGCGACGCGGTGACACCGGTGGACGCGGCGGCGGGCGAACTGGTCTACCGTGCCTGCGACTTCGGACGCGGCATCTCCGGCGTGACGGTGGAAGTGGCCGGTGAGGGCTCGGTCGAGCTGTCTCTCGACGGCGGCCCGGCACTCGCGATGCTGTCGACCGCCGAGCCCACATCCGGTCCGTACGACTACGTCTCGCTCGGCGCGTCCGTCGCCGCCGCGGGCGTGCATGACGTGCACCTGAGGCTGCGCGGCCCGCTGCGGCTCGCGCATGTCGGCTTCTCCGGTTGAGGGTCCGGAGCAGGCCGACGTAAAGAAGAGGCCCGGCACCGGAAGGCATCGGTGCCGGGCCTCTTCGCGAAGACTATATGAAAATGGTTCCCATGAGCTAGAGGTCGATGCCGGTCAGCACCAGCACACGCTCGTACGTGTAGTCCTCCATGGCGAACCGCACGCCCTCACGGCCCACGCCGGACTGCTTGACGCCGCCGTACGGCATCTGGTCGGCGCGGTAGGACGGCACGTCGCCGATGACCACGCCGCCGACCTCCAGGGCCCGGTGGGCGCGGAAGGCGGTCTGCAGGTCGCGGGTGAACACGCCCGCCTGGAGGCCGTACTTGGAGTCGTTGACGGCGTCGAAGGCCGCGGCCTCGCCGTCCGCCTTCTGGACGGTGAGGACCGGTCCGAAGACCTCCTCGCAGGAGATCGTGACGTCCGCCGGCACGTCGGCCAGGACGGTCGGCGCGTACGAGGCGCCGTCCCGCTTGCCGCCGGTGAGCAGCGCGGCACCGGCGTCGACCGCCTCCCCGACCCACGTCTCGACGCGCTTGGCGGCGTCCTCGCTGACCAGCGGGCCGACGTCGGTGGCGTCGTCGTCCGGGTCGCCGGTGACCTGGGCCTCGACGGCGGCGACGATGCGCGGCAGCAGCCGGTCGTACACCGAGGCGTCGGCGATGACCCGCTGCACGGAGATGCAGGACTGGCCACCCTGGTAGTTGGAGAAGGTGGCGATGCGGTTCGCCGCCCGGTCCAGGTCCTCGTCGCTCGCCCAGTCGGCGAGGACGACGGCCGCGCCGTTGCCGCCCAGCTCCAGGGTGCAGTGCTTGCGCGGCACCGAGTCCATGATCGCGTAGCCGACCTTTTCGGAACCGGTGAAGGAGATCACGGGCAGCCGCTCGTCCCGCACGAGGGCGGGCATCTTGTCGTTGGCGACCGGCAGGATGCTCCAGGAGCCCGCGGGCAGCTCGGTCTCGGCCAGCAGCTCGCCGATGACCAGGCCGGACAGCGGGGTCGCCGGGGCCGGCTTGAGGATGATCGGGGCGCCGGCGGCGATGGCCGGGGCGATCTTGTGGGCGCAGAGGTTCAGCGGAAAGTTGAAGGGCGCGATACCGAGCACGACGCCCTTGGGGAAGCGGCGGGTGAGGGCGAGCCGGCCCTGGCCGCCGAGGTCGGTGTCGAGCCGCTGGGCCTCGCCGCCGTTGAACCGCCGGGCCTCCTCGGCGGCGAACCGGAACACGGACACGGCCCGGCCGACCTCGCCGCGCGCCCACTTCAGGGGCTTGCCGTTCTCGGCGGAGATCAGCCGCGCGATCTCCTCGGTGCGCTCGACGAGGCGCTTGCTGACGTGGTCGAGCGCGGCTGCCCGGACGTGGGCGGGTGTGGCGGCGAACTCGTCCAGAACGGCGTGCGCGGCGGCCACGGCCTCCTCGACCTGCGCGTCCGTCGGCACGCTCACCTTGCCGACGAGCCGCCCGTCCCAGGGGGAGGTGACGTCGAAGGTGTCCTCGCCGGTGGCCTGGCGGCCGGCGAGCCAGAAGGCGTGGGTGGAGGTCATGTGGGTTCCGGCCCTTCGGCGTTGGGGGTGGTCCTGTGCTACGGATCAACGGTAGGGGCGAGGTGGCCGAAGGGCGTTTGTCCGAGCCGTAGCAGTGCGGGACGCGGATACTACGGTTTGGCTATTCGCTGGTGGTCGCCTTCAGGGCCAGCCACAGCTCCATCCGGACGTCCGGGTCCTCCAGGGACCGGCCGAGGATCTCCTCGACCCGGCGCATGCGGTAGCGCAGGGTGTGGCGGTGGACGCCGAGTTCGGCCGCCGCCGCGTCCCACTGGCCGTGCTTGGACAGCCAGGCGCGCAGGGAGGCGACGAGGTCGCCGCGGCCCGTGGCGTCGTGCTCGTACAGCGGCCGCAGCATGCCGTCGGCGAAGGCCCGCACCGCGTCGTCCGCCAGCAGCGGCAGCACCGATCCGGCCGCCATCTGCTCGTGCTCCACGAGGACGCGCCCGCGCCGCCGCGCCACCGACAGCGCCTGCTCGGACTGCTTGTAGGCGGCGGACGCGGCGATGGGCCCGGCCGGTGCCGACAGGCCCACGACCAGTTCGTCCTCCTCGCCGCCCGGCACCTTCTCGCGTATCCCCGCCCGGGCCGTCTCCAGGGCGGCCGCGTACTCCCCGCAGGCCGCCGCGGCGGCGCCGCCGTCCACGGCCAGCACCACCAGCCGCTCCCCCTCCGGCACCACCAGCACGGCCTCGCCGGCCCGGGCCGCCGCGGACTCCACGACGTCGGCGAGGGCCGCGAGGGGGTCGCCGCCGGGGTCGGCCGCGGCGAGCGCGGCGGCGGAGTGCCGCTCGGCGGGCGCGGCGCCCTTGCGTGCCTCGGCGCGGGCCAGCGCGGCGGAAGCCGACACCGGCACCCGCTCCGCGACCATCATCCGGAACGGCGCGTCCAGCAGCTCGCCGTACAGGTCACCGGCGACCGCGCGGGCGTGGTCCGGCTCCCCGGCCAGCAGCATGCGCAGCACCGCGGCGCCGACCCGCTGCTCGGCGGCCTGGAGGGACCGGGAGCGTTCCGTGGTGAGGGTCAGCAGCGCGATGGCCGAGTGGACGGCGTAGCGCTCGGCGGTGCCCGGGGCGGCGGCCGTGCCGACGGCGAGGGCCGCCCGGGGGCGGCGGCCGGTGCCGAGGGTGTGCAGCTCGACCCGGTCCTCGTTGTCCGGCCCGCCGGCCACGGAGGAGGCGGGTGCGGGGCGGTCCCGCAGCTTCTGCACGTCACCGGTGAGCCGTGCGGCACGCCGCCCCGCCCACTCCGGTGCCGTGGCGACGACCGCGCCCGAGGCGTCGTAGAGCGCCGCCCAGCCGTCGACCTGCGCGGCCAGCGCGGCCAGCAGCCCCTCCGGCCCGCCGGTCTGGGCCTGCCGGGTCAGCTCTCGCTGGGCCGCGAACCCGGCGGTGACGGCCCGGTACTGGTCGGCGGCGATCGCGGCGGACACGGCCTTGCTGATGGCGAGGAACGGGGTGCGGCGCGGCACCTCCAGCAGTGGCAGGCCCTCCTTCTCGGCCGCGTCGACGAGCGCCTCGGGAATCTCCTCGTAGTGGACGCCGACGGCGAAGCCGAGCCCGGCCACTCCGGCCTCGGCCAGCCGGCGCACGTAGCGGCGCATGGCCTCCGGGTCCTCGGCGTCCAGCTTGAGCGCGGTGATCAGCAGCAGCTCTCCGCCCTCCATGTAGGGGACGGGGTCGGCGAGCTCGCTGGGGTGCGCCCAACGGACCGGCACGTCGAGGCGGTCTTCGCCCGCCCGCACGGTCAGCTTCAGCGCGGAGTGGTGGACGAGCGAGGCGAGCGTCGGGGGCATGAGGCCTTCTGCGTCAGGGCTGTGTGATCACTGTGTCTTTTGGCCGCCGCGTATGAACGACCTGTGACGATTCTGCCTCACCGTACGGTCCCTTCGCGCCCGCACGGGTGGGAATGCGGGCGGGCCCACGGTCCCACGCATGCACGGGGGCCGCGGTCCCCCGTCATGCACGGGTGGTAACGCCGGCCCACGGCCCCGCCCACCCGCACAGGTGGGAACGCCGGCCCACGGTCCCCGCCTCCCACACCGGCGGGAAGGCGGCGGGGGCACGGTCCCCGCCACCCGCACCGGCTGGAGGCGGGCTCAGCCCCGCAGATCCACCAGCAGCGGTGGCGCGTGTTCGCCCTTGACGTCGGTCAGCGACAGCACCGCGTGCCCGGCCGGTACGCCGTGCGCCAGCTCGGAGGCGGACCAGCGCTCCCGTTCGACCTGCCGCACGGTCACCGCCCGCGCGGTCGGGGCCTTGCCGGTGATCACCCGGCGCAGCATGTGCACGGCCTTGCCCGCCGGGGTCTCCGCGATGATCTGCCGGTCGGTGACGTCGCGGGCCTCGGTCCACTCCTTGCCCCACACCTCGGCGAAGTCCTGCCCGTCCCACGGCGTGAGCCCCGACAGCGCCATCCGGCAGCCGGTCGCCCCGAGCAGCGGCCCGCGCAGCGGCCGGGCCACGTCGTCCAGGCTCCGCAGGGTGAGGACGACCCCGGCGTTGCCGGACCGCAGCCGCTGGATGCCGCGCACGGCCTCGGGTGTCACGACGCCGGTCGCGTCGTCCAGCAGCAGACAGGCGAACAGCGACCGGTCCTCGCGTACGGCGACACTCGCCGTGAACTGCGCGAGCACGAGGCGGGCCAGCATCTTGGAAGCGTCGGCGTGTCCGCGCTGGGGCAGGTCGATGCGCACCCGCACCGGATGGTCGAGGGCCTTGAGCGTGAAGGGCCGGGACTGCCCGGAGGTGTCGAAGAACCCGGCGAAGGCGGGCCGGTCGAGCAGCGCGACGCGATCACCCAGCACCCCGCCGACGTCACCGGGCTGCCCCATCTGCCGCTCCCGGGCGTCGAGCTCCCGCAGCAGGGACTCCTGCCCCGCCTCCTGGAGGCCCTGGCGCAGCGCGGCGAACGGCCCCGGCGCCCCGTCGAGCAGCTGCCGCAGCTCCGGCACGGAGGGGAAACGCCCGTGCACGGCCCGGAACGGCCCGAGCAGCTGGGCGAGGACGGTGGTGGACCGGCGGCTGTCGCTGCCGGGGTGCGGATCGGCGAGGTCCCCGACGAGCGCCTCGGCGAGCACGGCCGCGGCCTCGTCCGGGTCGGTGCTGCCGCCGTACAGATCGAGGTCGTACTCGGAGTCCTGGTTCCCGATCCGCACGACCACGTCGTAGGCGTCGGCCGGTCCGAGCCCGGCGCCGGCAGCCCCGACGACGACCACGGCGGCGCGCCCGGCGAGTGCGTGCAGACAGAGCGACTCGGCGAGGGGACGGACCACGGTCCCGGTCTTGCCCGAGCCGGCGGGGCCGACGGCCACGAGCGAGGTGCCGAGCAGGTCGGGCCCGAGGCCCAGCCCGGTGCCGCGGTAGGCGTACGGGTTGCGGGCGTCGTCGACGGTGGTGCCGAGCCGCACCTGCCCGGTGACGAGGTCGTGCCGGGCGAGCCGGGCGGGCAGGTCGCGTTCCCCGGACGGGTGCAGGCACGCGGCGGCACCGTCCTTGAGCACGGCGCCGCTGAAGGTGGTGAGGGTGTGCCGTCCGGTGCGCACGCCCTGCCAGGCGCGCATGATCCGGGCGTGGTCGACGTCCCGCATCAGCCCGGTGCGGGCCTCGGCCGCGAGGCGCTCGGCGGCGTCGGGGGCCCCGGCGGCGCGCAGCTCGTTCCACTGCGCCGGGTCGTCCTCGGGGGTCGTCCGGGGCTCCTGCGCCTGCGGCCGCCGGAAGCGGGGGGTGACGAAGCGGCGCCACACCTCGCCCCAGCGGCCGAGCCGGGCCGCCCCGACCATGATTCCGAGGGCGACGAGCAGCTCGTACCCCTGGTAGACGATGAACGTCCCGGTCTCCCCGAGATCGCTGTCGCCGCCCCGCCACGCGTCGGGAACGATCAGGTCGAACGGCACCCACCACCAGGTGCCGAGGTACCCGTTCTGCAGCAGCGACCAGATCAGCCATCCCACGAGGAAGGCGATCAGCGCCCCGCTCAGCAGCTGCCGGGCGGGGATCTCCTCCGGTTCCTCCGCGGGCCGCGGCCGGTGCCCGAACCGCCACACGCCCGGCGCGGCGTCGGGGCGCGGCGCGCGCAGCCAGGTGAGGAACGCCGACCCGTCCGGCAGCGGCGGCGTCGCCGGTGCCCGGGGCGGCCTGGGAGGCATCGCGGGTACCTCCGGAGGCCCCGCCGGGCGCGGCACGGGACTCGCATGCGTACCCCGCGCGTCCTGGGTCCCGTCGCTGTCCATCGCCCTTGCCCCCTGACCAGCCGCTCCGTCCACCATCAGCGAGCCAATCTAACGCCCTCTCCTGGGGAGTTCACCGCTTACACGGCCGGGTCGTGGGCACCGGTCCACGAGACTGCCATGTCCACCCCGGACAAGGCGCCCCGCCGACAACGCCCACATGGAGCATGCCCACCCCCCTTCCCCCGCCCTAGCCTGCGAGAAAAGAAGCCGAGCGTCCGTAAGACACCATCCGCACCACCCCAGGAGCCCCTCATGACCGCACTTCCGCAGGAGCGCCGCGTCGTCACCGCCATTCCCGGCCCGAAGTCGCAGGAGCTGCAGGCCCGCCGCACCGCCGCGGTCGCGCAGGGCGTGGGGTCCGTGCTGCCCGTGTTCACGGCGCGTGCGGGTGGCGGGATCATCGAGGACGTCGACGGGAACCGGCTGATCGACTTCGGGTCGGGCATCGCCGTGACCTCCGTGGGCGCCTCCGCCGAGGCCGTCGTACGGCGGGCGTCGGCACAGCTCGCCGACTTCACCCACACCTGTTTCATGGTCACGCCGTACGAGGGCTACGTCGAGGTCGCCGAGGCGCTCGCCGAACTGACCCCGGGTGACCACGCCAAGAAGAGCGCCCTGTTCAACTCCGGCGCCGAGGCGGTGGAGAACGCCGTGAAGATCGCTCGGGCGTACACCAAGCGGCAGGCCGTCGTGGTGTTCGACCACGGCTACCACGGGCGCACCAACCTGACGATGGCGCTGACCGCGAAGAACATGCCGTACAAGCACGGCTTCGGCCCGTTCGCGCCCGAGGTGTACCGGGTGCCGGTGGCGTACGGCTACCGCTGGCCGACCGGTGCGGAGAACGCCGGTCCGGAGGCCGCCGCACAGGCCATCGACCAGATCAGCAAGCAGGTCGGCGCGGAGAACGTCGCCGCGGTCATCATCGAGCCGGTGCTCGGCGAGGGCGGCTTCATCGAGCCGGCGAAGGGCTTCCTGCCGGCGATCAGCCGGTTCGCGAAGGACAACGGCATCGTCTTCGTCGCCGACGAGATCCAGTCCGGCTTCTGCCGTACGGGCCAGTGGTTCGCGTGTGAGGACGAGGGCATCGTCCCGGACCTCATCACCACGGCGAAGGGCATCGCCGGCGGTCTGCCGCTCGCGGCCGTCACCGGGCGCGCCGAGATCATGGACGCCGCGCACGCCGGTGGCCTGGGCGGCACCTACGGCGGCAACCCGGTCGCCTGCGCGGGTGCGCTCGGCTCGATCGAGACGATGAAGGAGCTCGACCTCAACGCCAGGGCGAAGAACATCGAGACGATCATGAAGGGCCGTCTCACCGCCATGGCCGAGAAGTTCGACATCATCGGTGACGTGCGCGGCCGCGGCGCGATGATCGCCATCGAGCTGGTCGAGGACCGCGTCACCAAGGAGCCGAACCCGGAGGCGACCGCCGCGCTCGCCAAGGCCTGCCACGCCGAGGGCCTGCTGGTCCTGACCTGTGGCACCTACGGCAACGTGCTCCGCTTCCTGCCCCCGCTGGTCATCGGCGAGGACCTGCTGAACGAGGGCCTCGACATCATCGAGCAGGCGTTCTCCCGTATCTGAGCCTCCGGCATGCGCACTTGAGCCGGCATCCGGGCAGGTGAGCCGCCCCGGTTCCGCTCCCGGGGCGGTGAGCGCGCAGAGCGTGTGAAGAAGGTGTGCGAGGTGGATGTCAGGCGGCCCCGCGGCCTGTCCTGCGCCCCGCCCCTGTCGTAGGTTCTACCCAGATGAGAGATACACCCCGCCCACAGGGGACTGTGGGTGACATCAGGTCGGGGCCTCCCCAGCTTCGACCTGGTCGTGCCCTCGCGCACACAACCGGAGCCTGAGGCTCTGGATCTCCTCACCGATCGGACAGTCGCCCGCCCCAAACCCCCCGGGGCGCGCGACGTTCCGGTCCGGACGGCCGCCCCGGAACCACCCCCCCCTGTTCCGGGGCGGCCGACCTCCCTCTGCGCGAGCGGACGTCGGTGCTCGTGCCAGGCTGTGCCCCATGCCGATCCCCGCGAACCAGGAACGCGCAGCGCTCCCGGGCTCCGTCGCGCTCCTGCTCGCCCTTCCGGCCCTCCTCTTCGCCGTGATCACCTGGCAGGTCGTCGCCGACGGTCCGCTCGTGCGGCTGGACGAGCGGCTCAGCCGCGTCCTGGTGAACCCGGACCGCTGCTCCGAACTCCTCGCCGACCTGGGCGACATCCAGGTCGCGGTCCCGGTCCTCGCCGTCGCGCTCGGGTACGTCGCCGTACGCCGGCGTCGCGCCGGCGCGGACCGTTGGTGGCTGCCCAGCGCCGCGTCGGCCCTCCTCCTGGCCCTGGTCCCGGCGCTGGTCGTCCCGCTGAAGGAGCTCACCGACCGCCCGGGCACCCCGGCCGTCCCGCCCGGCACCGGCTACTACCCCTCGGGCCACACCGCCACCGCCGTCGTCGCCTACGGCTGCGCGACCCTGTTGCTGCTCCCCTGGCTCCGCACGGCCCTGGCCCGCCGCGCGCTGATCACCCTCTGTGTGGCCCTGGTCCTCGGCGCGAGCTACGGCCTGGTCCGCCGCGGCTACCACTGGCCACTGGACGTGGTGGCCAGTTGGTGTCTGTGCGCTGTGCTGCTGTCGGCGCTGTGGCTGTGCGTCCGGGCGGCGGTGACGACGCCCGGACGGTCTCAACCACCGGGGCCCTGACCGCCGTTCCCCGTCGCCAGCCCCACCGCCGCCTCGTGCATGGCCAGTTCCAGCAGGGCCGGGTCGGTCAGCAGGCCCGAGCCGTCGGGCGGCACCAGCCAGCGGACGCCACCGGGTGAGGAGCGGCCCGGGTACGGCACGACGATCCAGGTGCCGGCTCCCGCCGTGCGGATGCCCGTGCCGAGCCAGCGGGCCGCGGTGCCCGGGGGCACGAAGAAGCCCATGCGCGCGTCACCGAAGTCGACGAGCACGGGCCCCTGCCGGTCGAGGACACGGCTCAGTACGTCGAGCGTGGCGTAGCCGAGTTCGCCGGGCAGGATGAGCACGTCCCAGGCACTGCCGGCCGGCAGCAGCGCGACCCCGAGCGGGTTGCGCTCCCACTCCCAGCGGCAGGCCTCGGGATCGGGTGCGACGGATGCGAGCCACTCGACCGCCGTTTTCGGACCGGTCATCGCGAAGACCCCCTTCTCTCTCACGAATCTCACGGCCGCCGCAGGGCGTTCGTGAGGGCATCACGAGGGAGAAGGGGGCGTCCCCCCGGCCATTACGCGGATTCCGGCACCCCGTTGGAGTGAACCGGATCACACCCGGTCGATCAGCTGTCGAATCCCAGCCCCAACCGGTCCATCGTGCGCAGCCACAGGTTGCGGCGGCCTCCCTGGGCGTCCGCGCGGGCCAGCGACCACTTGGTGAGGGCGATGCCCGTCCAGGCGAGCGGCTCGGGCGGGAACGGCAGCGGCTTCCTGCGGACCATCTCCAGCTCGGTGAGCTCGGTGCGCTCCCCCGCCAGCAGGTCCAGCATCACCTCGGCGCCGAACCGGGTGGCGCCGACACCGAGGCCGGTGTACCCCGCCGCGTACGCCACCTTGCTCTGGTGGGCGGTGCCGAAGAACGCCGAGAAGCGGGAGCAGGTGTCGATCGCGCCACCCCAGGCGTGGCTGAAGCGGACGCCCTCCAGCTGCGGGAAGCAGGTGAAGAAGTGCCCGGCGAGCTTGGCGTAGGTCTCGGGGCGGTCGTCGTACTCGGCGCGGACACGGCCGCCGTAGGGATAGATCGCGTCGTAGCCGCCCCACAGGATCCGGTTGTCGGCGGACAGCCGGAAGTAGTGGAACTGGTTGGCGCTGTCGCCGAGGCCCTGGCGGTTCTTCCAGCCGATCGAGTCGAGCTGCCCGGCGGTGAGCGGCTCGGTCATCAGGGCGTAGTCGTAGACCGGGACGGTGTACGAGCGGACGCGTCTGACCAGGTTCGGGAAGATGTTGGTGCCGAGGGCTACCCGGCGGGCGCGGATCCGGCCGTAGGGGGTGCGGACGGCCATGCCGGGGCCGTACGGCTTCAGGGTCAGGGCGGGGGTGTGCTCGTGGACGCGCACGCCCAGTTCCACGCAGGCCCGCTTCAGGCCCCAGGCGAGCTTCGCCGGGTTCAGCATGGCAACGCCCCTGCGGTCCCACAGGCCGGCCTGGAAGGTGGGTGAGTCGACCTGCTCCCGTACGGCGTCGGCGTCCAGGAACTCCACGCCCTCGGCCAGGCCCCGGCGGGCGGTCTCCTCGTGCCACCCGCGCAGTTCGCGCGCCTGGTACGGCTCGGTGGCCACGTCGATCTCGCCGGTGCGTTCGAAGTCGCAGTCGATGGAGTGCCGGGCGACGGCGGCCTCGATCGCGTCGAGGTTGCGGTGGCCCAGGTCCTGGAGCCTGTGGATCTCGTCGGGCCAGCGGGCGAGGCCGTTGGGCAGGCCGTGGGTGAGGGAGGCGGCGCAGAATCCGCCGTTGCGGCCGGAGGCGGCCCAGCCCACCTCGCGGCCCTCCACCAGCACCACGTCCCGCTGCGGGTCGCGCTCCTTGGCGATCAGCGCCGTCCACAGCCCGCTGTAGCCGCCGCCGACGACCAGCAGGTCGCAGGTCTCGGAGGTGGTGAGGGCGGGTTCGGGCCGGGGCCGGCCGGGGTCGTCCAGCCAGTACGGGACCGGCTGGGCGTCGGAAAGCGAACGGACCCACTGATTCATGGCGCTCGGGGCCATGATGTCAACTCCCTACGGTTATGCCTTGTGCCTGTTGCGGCGGCTTCCGGCAACCATGGAAACCAGGACGAACAGTACGGCGACGACGAACATGGTCGTGCCGATGACATTGATCTGAACGGGCGTTCCGCGCTGCGCCGAGCCCCAGACGAACATGGGGAAGGTGACGGTCGAACCGGCGTTGAAATTGGTGATGATGAAATCGTCGAAGGAGAGCGCGAAGGCGAGCAGTGCGCCCGCCGCGATTCCCGGTGCGGCGATCGGCAGAGTCACCCGGACGAAGGTCTGGAACGGGCCCGCGTACAAATCCCGCGCCGCCTCCTCCAGTTTTGGATCCATCGACATCACACGCGCCTTGACGGCCGTCACCACGAAACTCAGGCAGAACATGATGTGGGCGATGAGGATCGTCCAGAAGCCCAGCTGGGCGCCCATGTTGAGGAACAGGGTGAGCAGCGAGGCGGCCATGACGACCTCGGGCATCGCCATCGGCAGGAAGATCAGCGAGTTGACGGCACCGCGGGCGCGGAACCGGTAGCGGACCAGGGCGAAGGCGATAAGGGTGCCGAGGAGCGTGGCGCCGAGGGTCGCCCAGAACGCTATCTGGAGGCTGAGGGACAGGGATCCGCACAGCCCGGAGACGCCGCACGGGTCCTTCCAGGCGTCCAGGGAGAACTGCTGCCATTCATAGTTGAAGCGCCCCTTCGGTTTGTTGAAGGAGAACACCGTGACGACGACGTTCGGCAGGAGCAGATAGCCGAGGGTCAGCAGTCCCGCGAGGACGACGAGATTTCTCTTGAACCAGTTGACGAAGGGCATTTAGACCAGATCCTCCGTCCCGGACCTGCGGATGTAGAGGGTGACCATGAGCAGGATGGCCGCCATGAGAATGAAGGAGAGCGCCGCGGCCGTCGGATAGTCGAGGACTCTCAGGAACTGTGTCTGGATGACGTTTCCGACCATGCGGGTGTCGGTGGAGCCGAGCAGATCGGCGTTCACGTAGTCACCGGCCGCCGGGATGAAGGTGAGCAGTGTGCCGGAGACGACACCCGGCATCGACAGCGGGAAGGTGACCTTGCGGAAGGTCGTCGAGGGGCGTGCGTACAGGTCGCCGGCAGCCTCGTGGAGCCGGCCGTCGATGCGCTCCAGGGACGTGTAGAGCGGCAGGATCATGAACGGCAGGAAGTTGTACGTCAGACCGCACACCACCGCGAGGGGTGTGGCGAGGACGCGGTCGCCGGCGGTCCAGCCGAGCCAGCTGGTGACGTCGAGGACGTGCAGGGTGTTGAGCGCGCCGACGACCGGGCCGCCGTCCGCGAGGATCGTCTTCCAGGCGAGGGTGCGGATCAGGAAGCTGGTGAAGAACGGCGCGATCACCAGGATCATGATCAGGTTCCGCCAGCGGCCCGCCCGGAAGGCGATCAGATACGCCAGCGGGTAGCCGAGCAGCAGGCACAGGATCGTCGCCGTGCCCGCGTAGAGCACCGAGCGGACGAACTGCGGCCAGTAGGCGGACAGCGCGTCCCAGTAGGTGGCGAAGTGCCAGGTGACCTTGTAGCCCTCCTCCAGGGAGCCCGTCTGCACGGACGTGGAGGCCTGGTAGATCATCGGCAGCGCGAAGAACACCAGCAGCCAGAGGATGCCGGGCAGCAGCAGCCAGTACGGCGTGAAGCGGCCCCGGCGCTTCGGGGGCTTCGGCTCGGGTGCCTGCGGCGCGAGGGGCGGTGGCGCCTCGGTGAGTGTCGGCATCAGGCCGCCTCTTCCACTCCGGCGTCGGCGTCCTGCGCGGCGTCCAGGCCGAAGGTGTGGGCCGGGTTCCAGTGCAGGACGACCTCGGCGCCGGGCACCAGGCGGGGGTCGCGGTCGATGTTCTGGGCGTAGACCTCGAAGTCGGAGCAGACCGGGCTGTCGACGACGTACTGCGTGGAGACGCCGATGAAGCTGGAGTCGGCGATCCGGCCGGTGATGCGGTTGCGGCCCTCCGGGATCTCGCCGGCGTCGTCCGCGTGGGTGAGGGAGATCTTCTCCGGGCGGACGCCGACCAGCACCTTGCCGCCGGTGCCCGCGGGCGCTGAGCAGCGCGCCTCGGGCAGGACGAGCTTGCCGCCGCCCGCCTTCAGCACGATGTCCTCGCCGGTCTTCGAGTCGACCTCGGCCTCGATGAAGTTCGAGGTGCCGAGGAAGTTCGCGACGAACGTGGTGCGCGGGTTCTCGTAGAGGTCGGTGGGCGCCCCCAGTTGCTCGACGCGGCCCGCGTTCATCACGGCGACCGTGTCGGCCATCGTCATGGCCTCCTCCTGGTCGTGCGTGACGTGGATGAAGGTGATGCCGACCTCGGTCTGGATGCGCTTGAGTTCGAGCTGCATCTGGCGGCGCAGCTTGAGGTCGAGGGCGCCGAGCGGTTCGTCGAGGAGCAGCACCTTGGGGTGGTTGATCAGGGCGCGGGCCACGGCGACGCGCTGCTGCTGTCCGCCGGAGAGCTGGTGCGGCTTCTTGCGGGCCTGCTCGCCGAGCTGCACGAGCTCCAGCATCTCCTCGACCTGCTTCTTCACCGACTTCAGGCCGCGACGGCGCAGACCGAAGGCGACGTTCTCGAAGATGTCGAGGTGCGGGAAGAGAGCGTACGACTGGAAGACGGTGTTCACGGGCCGCTTGTACGGGGGCAGCGCGGTCACGTCCTGGTCGCCCAGGAAGACGGTGCCGGCGGAAGGTTCCTCCAGGCCCGCGATCATGCGCAGGGTGGTGGTCTTGCCGCAGCCGGAGGCGCCGAGCAGGGCGAAGAAGGAGCCCTGCGGCACGGTCAGGTCGAGGGGGTGCACGGCGGTGAAGGCGCCGTAGGTCTTGGCTATGCCCGTGAGGCGGACGTCGCCGCCGGGGCCGGTCTTGTTCGTCATGGTGGTCACGCCCCCGTCAGCTTCGCGAACTTCGCTTCGAACTCGGTCTCTTCCTTCGAGCTCAGCGAGCGGAAGGCGTGCGACTTGGCGGCCATGGCCTTGTCGGGAATGATCAGCGGGTTGTTCGCCGCGTCCTCGTCGATCTTCTCCAGCTCGGCCTTCACGCCGTCGACGGGACACACGTAGTTGATGTACGCGGCGAGTTCGGCGGCCGCCTTCGGCTCGTAGTAGAAGTCGATGAGCCGCTCGGCGTTCGTCTTGTGCCGGGCCTTGTTGGGGATCAGCAGGTTGTCGGTCGACGTCACGTAGCCGCTGTCCGGGATGAGGAAGTCGATGTCGGGGCTGTCCGCCTTGAGCTGGACGACGTCCCCGGCCCAGGCGACACAGGCCGCGAAGTCGCCGCTGGTCAGGTCCGAGGTGTAGTCGTTGCCGGTGAAGCGGCGGATCTGGCCCTTGTCGACGGCCTTCTGGAGACGGGCGATGGCCGCGTCGTAGTCGTCGGCGGTGAAGTCGGCCGGGTCCTTGCCCATGTCGAGCAGCGTCATGCCGACGCTGTCGCGCATCTCCGACAGGAAACCGACCCGGCCCTTCAGCTTGGGGTTGTCCAGCAGGTCGGACACCGACTTCACCTCGACGCCGTCGAGGGCCTTCTTGTTGTACGCGATGACGGTCGAGATGCCCTGCCAGACGTACGAGTAGGCGCGGCCCGGGTCCCAGTCGGGGCTGCGGAACTGTGCCGACAGGTTGGCGTAGGCGTGCGGCAGGTTGCTCGGGTCGAGCTTCTGCACCCAGCCGAGGCGGATGAGGCGGGCCGCCAGCCAGTCGGTGAGGACGATCAGATCGCGGCCGGTGTCCTGCCCCGCGGCGAGCTGCGGCTTGATCTTGCCGAAGAACTCGTTGTTGTCGTTGATGTCCTCGGTGTACTTGACCTTGACGCCGGTGCGTTTCGTGAACTGCTCCAGCGTCGGGTGGTGCTTGCCGCTGTCGTCGACGTCCATGTACTCGGTCCAGTTGGAGAAGCTCACCGTCTTCTCCTTGGCCGAGTGGTCCTCGGCCGGGACGCCGCCCTTCGACTGGCCGGCTGCCGGAATGCCGCAGGCGCTCAGGGTCCCGAGTCCGCCGGCCGCGAGCGCCCCGCCCGCGGAGGCGCGCAGCATGGACCGCCGGGTGAGGGCGGCCCTGCCGTTGGTGAAACTCCGCCGCATGGCGGCCACTTGGGCCGGGGACAGGCGGTCGGGCTCGTACTGCTCCATGCGCGTGGTGCCCTTTCGGAGGGTGGACGGCCGGTGGTCGGGCGGCCTGCGTACGACTATCGATCCCCGAAGACGGTGCGGTGCCAGTCCTTCGCGGCCACCGCGGTGTTGTCGAACATGACGTGCTTGATCTGGGTGTACTCCTCGAACGAGTACGCGGACATGTCCTTGCCGTAGCCGGAGGACTTGTAGCCGCCGTGCGGCATCTCGCTGATGATCGGGATGTGGTCGTTGATCCAGACGCAGCCGGCCTTGATCTCGCGGGTGGCCCGGTTGGCGCGGTACACGTCCCGGCTCCAGGCGGAGGCGGCCAGCCCGTAGGGGGTGTCGTTGGCGAGCGCGATCCCCTCGTCGTCGGTGTCGAACGGCAGCACGACCAGGACCGGTCCGAAGATCTCGGATTGGACGACCTCGCTGTCCTGGGACGCGTCGGCGATCAGGGTGGGCCGGTAGTAGGCGCCCTCGGCGAGCTCGCCCTCGGGTGCCTCGCCACCGGTCACCACGCGCGCGTAGGCCCGTGCCCGGTCCACGAAGCCGGCGACCCGGTCCCGCTGCACGTGCGAGATCAGCGGGCCGAGGTCGGTACCGGCAGCGAAGGGATCGCCCAAGCGGACCGTCTCCATGAGCGCGGCCGTCCGCTCCACGAAGGCGTCGTACAGCGGCCGCTGCACGTACGCGCGTGTGGCGGCCGTGCAGTCCTGCCCGGTGTTGATGAGGGAGCCCGCGACCGCGCCGTGGGCGGCGGCCTCGAGATCGGCGTCGTCGAAGACCACGAAGGGCGCCTTGCCGCCGAGCTCCAGGTGGAGGCGCTTGACGGTGGCGGTGGCGACCTCGGCGACGCGCTTGCCGACGGCGGTCGAGCCGGTGAAGGAGGTCATCGCCACGTCCGGGTGGCCGACGAGATGCTCCCCGGCCTCCCTGCCGGTGCCGGTGACGATATTGATCACACCGTCCGGGATCCCGGCGTCGGTGGCCGCCTGCGCGAAGAGCAGCGAGGTCAGCGGGGTGAGTTCGGCGGGCTTCAGGACGATGGTGTTGCCCGCGGCGATCGCCGGGAGGATCTTCCAGGCGGCCATCTGGAGGGGGTAGTTCCAGGGCGCGATCGACCCGACGACCCCGATGGGCTCGCGCCGGACGTACGAGGTGTGGTCGCCGGAGTACTCGCCGGCGGACTGCCCCTGGAGATGCCGTGCGGCACCGGCGAAGAAGGCGGCGTTGTCGATGGTCCCGGGCACGTCGAACTCGCGGGTCAGCTTCAGCGGCTTGCCGCACTGGAGCGACTCGGCGCGGGCGAAGTCCTCGGCACGGTCGGCGAGGACCGCGGCGAACCGGTGCAGGGCGTCGGACCGCTCGCCGGGGGTGGCTCCCGCCCAGCCGGGGAAGGCCGCGCGGGCGGCGGCGACGGCCCGGTCGATGTCGGCCGTGCCCGCCAGCTCGTAGGTGAGGACCTCCTCGCCGGACGCCGGGTCGACGACGGCGTGCGTACGACCGGAGGTGCCCCTGGTCAGGCGCCCCGCGATGTACTGCGCGCCCTGCGCGAAGCGCTCCTCGGCCGGGAATCGGTCCGGGGTGGCAGTGCCCGGGTTGTGCATGTCGCTCTCCTCCGTGTCCCCTGATGGGGCCGGCGTGGCTCAGGCTCGATTTGAGTGCCGATCCTGACAGAGGTATGGCATGCCAACAAGTGATTCCGTTGTTGATTTTTGGTTACGCGACGGAATCTGTCGACCAGGTGTCGAGTTCACCGGGAAAAGGCAGGACGCTGTGTCAGTGGTGCGTGCCAGACTCGCGTGCATGGAGAAGATCACGGGGGCGGTCGGCTCGCGGGAAGCCCTGATCAGGGCGGTCCACGCGGGGGCCAGGATCAGGTTTCTGCATTTCTGGGGGCACCGGCCGCGGCCGGACGGCCGGATCGGTGCGAGCTGTCTGAGCCAGTGGTGGCCGTCGCCGTTCACGGTCGACGGCGTGGCGTACGCGACGGCCGAGCACTGGATGATGGCCGCCAAGGCCCGGCTCTTCGAGGACACGGCGGCGGAGCGTGCCGCGCTGGCCGCCGGGCATCCCGCCGAGGCGAAGAAGGCAGGGCGGCTGGTGCGCGGGTTCGACGAGGCGACGTGGGCGCGGGAGCGGTTCCGGATCGTCGTCGAGGGCAGCGTCCACAAGTTCGGCGCACATCCCGAACTGCGGGGGTATCTGCTGGGCACGGGCGACCGGGTACTGGTCGAGGCCAGCCCCGTGGACCGGGTGTGGGGCATCGGGCTGGCCGCGGACGACGAGGCGGCGATGGATCCGCAGCGGTGGCGTGGGCCGAATCTGCTGGGGTTCGCGCTGATGGAGGCGCGGGAGCGGCTGCGGACGGCTGGAGCATGAGTGAGGGGCCGGCCCCGTGTGGACCGGCCCCTCACGAACCCTGGGAGCTTTGTTCAGGCCGCCGCGCCGAGCCCGCCCATGATGCTGGCGAACAGCAGGAAGCCGAGCAGCGGCAGGATCACGGTGGCGATGATGCCGCAGACCAGGCCGGCGGTCGCCGCGCCCTTGTTGGTGGCCTCACCGCGGGTCGCCTTGCTGCGGCCGATGGCACCGAAGATGATCGCGAGGATGCCCAGGATCACGCCGAAGAACCACAGCAGGAAGGTCAGGCTGCACACCACGCCGATGATGCCCAGCACCAGCCCCGTGGTTCCCATGCCGTTGCTGGGCTGCGCGGGCATTCCGTAGCCGGGCGCCTGCGGGTAGCCCACGGGCGGCGCGGCCGGGTAGCCGGGGCCGCCCTGAGGGTAGCCGTAGCCCGGGCCGGACTGCTGCGGGTAGCCGTACCCCGGGGCCGGCTGCTGCGGCGGCTGGGCCGGCGGGCCGAAACCACCCGGAGGCGGGTTGGTGTTGGACATGGACGCTCTCCCCTCGTTGTCAGACCAGGGCATCGTAGTGGCCAAGTCGGCTGCGGAGGGCGGCTGTTTCAGCGGTGGGACGCGGTCGCCACCGGGCCGACGGCCCCGTAGTACGGGTCGTCGTCGCGGTCGCTGTTGATCGCGGCCGTGATACCGACGGCGATCAGGACGATCACCGTGATGCCGAGGATGATCCCGATGATGCCCATGATCAGACCGGCCTGGGCCTGGCCGTGGTTCGTGGCCACCCCCGCCTCGGCGCGCTTGCGGCCCTTGATGCCGAAGACGACGGCGAGGATGCCGGTGACCAGGGAGACCACGCCGTAGAGGCAGAACAGGGTGCAGGAGATGATGCCGAGCACCATCGCGGCGACGCCCATGCCGTTCTGCGGGGCCATGGGCATGCCGGGCCAGCCGTAACCGGCCTGGGGGTAGCTCCCCGGATATCCGTATCCGCCCGGGGCTCCCGGGCCGGTGGGAGCCACCGGCGGAGGTGGTACTGCACCGGTGCCGGACGGGTCGAACTGCGGGGTGCCGGCGGGTGGGGTGAAACCCGGCATGGAGGTGACCGTGGCCTGGTCGTGCACGGACGGCGGCTGAGGCGCCTGGTTCTTGTCGAGCGAGGGCGTGCTCTCCGGCGGCGCCCACGGGTCGTGGCTGCCTCCGTCGGGCTGCGTCGCGTCCGTCATCGTGCGTCCCCCCTGGGTCGATCGTCCCGTCATGCTACGGGGCCGTCCGGCGCGGGCCACAGGGCGGGTGCGCGGCGGACGGTCCCACCCACACGGCGGAGCCGCACATCGATGCCGCACCGTGCCCCCGGGGAGGGGCGCCGCGCCACGGCCTACGATGATGCCGAGTCATCGATCAGCCGATCACCCGCGCCCGCCCGCCCTGTGCCGGCCGGGGCGCCGTTCCGGGGAGGAACCTTGACCCAGCACCTCGTCGACCCGCACGCCCCGCGCGACCTCAAGGCGTTCATCGCGGACCTGCCCAAGGCCGAACTGCATGTGCACCACGTCGGCTCCGCCTCCCCCCGGATCGTCTCCGAACTGGCCGCCCGGCACCCCGACTCGAAGGTCCCGACCGACCCCGAGGCCCTGGCCGACTACTTCACGTTCACCGACTTCGCGCACTTCATCGACGTGTACCTGTCGGTCGTCGACCTGATCCGCACCCCCGAGGACGTCCGGCTGCTGACGTACGAGGTGGCCCGGGACCTGGCCCGGCAGCAGGTGCGGTACGCCGAGCTGACCATCACCCCGTTCTCGTCCACCCGGCGCGGCATCGACGAGCGGGCCTTCATGGACGCGATCGAGGACGCCCGCAAGGCCGCCGAGGCCGAGTTCGGGACCGTGCTGCGCTGGTGCTTCGACATCCCCGGCGAGGCGGGCCTGGAGGCCGCCGAGGAGACGACCCGGCTCGCCACCGACGACCGGCTGCGCCCGGAAGGTCTGGTCTCCTTCGGTCTCGGCGGGCCCGAGGTCGGCGTGGAGCGGCCGCAGTTCAAGCCGTACTTCGACCGGGCGATCGCCGCCGGGCTGCACTCCGTACCGCACGCCGGCGAGACGACGGGCCCGCAGACCGTGTGGGACGCGCTGACCCACCTGCGGGCCGAGCGCATCGGGCACGGCACCAGCTCCGCGCAGGACCCGAAGCTGCTCGCGCACCTCGCCGAGCACCGGATCGCGCTGGAGGTGTGCCCGACCTCGAACATCGCCACCCGCGCGGTCCGCACCCTCGACGAGCACCCGATCAAGGAGTTCGTGCGGGCCGGGGTCCTCGTCACCATCAACTCCGACGACCCGCCGATGTTCGGCACCGACCTCGACAACGAGTACGCCGTCGCCGCCCGGCTGCTCGACCTCGACGAGCGGGGCCTGGCCGAGCTGGCGAAGAACGCCGTCGAGGCGTCCTTCCTGGACACGGCGGGCAAGGCCCGGATCACCGGCGAGATCGACGCCTGCACCGCGCAGTGGCTCTCCCGGTGACACCCGCCCCGGTCGCCGTGGCCCACCGGGGCGACCCCTACCGCGTCCGGGAGAACACCGTCGCCTCGCTGCGTTCCGCCCTGCGCCGGGGCGCGGACGCGGTGGAGATCGACGTACGACTCACCCGGGACGGCGTGCCGGTGCTGCTGCACGACGCGACGCTGAAGCGGTTGTGGGAGCTGGAGCGGCCCCTGCTCGCGCTGTCGGCCGAGGAGGTGCGCGGGCTGACCGGCGGCGGGGTACCGACCCTGGCCGAGGCACTGGCCGCGACCGACGGGCACCGGGTGATGATCGACCTGCCCGGGTCGCCCGACGTGCGGGCGGTGCGCCGGATCATGGGTGTCGTGGAGGAGGCCGGGGCGGCGGGCCGGGTCTACTACTGCGCGGGCGCCGACGCCATGCTCGCCGTGCGGGCGGCGGATCCGGCCGCCGAGATCGCCCTCACCTGGACGACCCTGGCCCCGCCCCGGCCCGTGCTGCTGGAGGCGATCCGTCCGCGCTGGCTCAACTACCGCTTCTCGCTGGTGGACCGCCCTCTCGCCGAGCGCGTGCACGCCGACGGCCACCTGCTGTCCGTCTGGACCCCCGACACCCGCCGCTCCATGCGGCGGCTGCTGGAGGCGGGCGTGGACTCGATCACGACGAACCGCGTCGACGTGCTGTGCGCTACACGCGCGAGCGTTGCGGCACCGTCGCCGGGTCGGCCGGGGCCGAGCGCGTGAGGTACTGCGGCACCGGCGCGCTGTCCGTGCCGGTGTCGCGGACGAGGCCGTAGCGGATCGCGCCCTGCGGGGGGCCTTCGTTGACGTCCTCGTCCACCGCCTCCCAGTTCGACGGGGAGACGGCGATGCCGTAGTCGCAGCCGCGTTCGTTCTGGGTGAGGGTGACGGTGCCGTCGAGGTAGAAGTACTCGTTCTGCCACATCTGCTGGGTGCCGGGCGGCAGGACGGCGTAGCCGATGTCGGGGCCGCCCATGCCGGTGGCGTAGCCGTTCGGGGCGCCGGGCAGCGGGTCGTCCATCCGGCGCGAGCCGCCGGACGCCACGTGGAACAGCCTGCCCTTCAAGCCGGTCCAGGTCGGCATGACCACCCTGCCGGGCCGGGAGTGCGGCGAGATCTGCCAGCGGACCTGGACAAAGCCGCGGCCGCTCAGCGTCACGCTGTCGCCGCGGTGCTGCATGACGGCCTTCGGGCCGCCGGTGCTGGTGATGCCGGACTCGGGACGGCGCGGCAGGGCGGCGGGCCGGGCGTTCGGGTCGGGGGCGCGGTCGACGGCGTCGACGACGGTGCCGTACGGGTCGGCCTTCCTCTTCGCCGACGAGGAAGGTGTGGGGCTGGGCGTGGCGGAGGGCGGCGGTTCGGACCTGGGCGTCGCCGTGGGGGTGACCGCGGCCCGGGGCGGCGGGGCGTCCGGCGGCTGGGTGACGACGTAGGCGCCGCCCGCGACGATCGTCGCGCCGGCGGTCATCGCGACGGCCGGCTTGGTGAGCGCGCCCAGCAGCTTGGCGGACCACCCGACGGAGGTGACGGCCACGGCCGTCTTGCCGCCGAAGGCGAGCGACAGCGTGAAGCCGACGGGCAGCGGGACGAGGGCGATACCGGCCAGGAGGCGTTCGGCCGGTACGACGGCCTCGCGGGTGCCGCCGCAGTAGCCGCAGCCCCGGACGTGCCGGGCCAGCCGCTTGCGCCACACCGAGTCGGGCCGGCCGTCCCAGCGGCCGGTCACCTCGCGCAGGCCGGGGCAGGCGCCGTCCAGGGCCCGGACGATGCCGCGCGAGGTCTCCAGGCGTTCCTTCATCCGCTGGACGCGCACGGCGGCGTGCTGCCGGGTGATGCCGACCGCGGCGGCCAGTTCGCGCCGGGTCAGTTCGCCCGCGACCTCGAGCCACCACAGCGACAGCAGCTGCCGGTCCTCGCCGTCCAGCCAGCGCACCGCCTCGGCGACCTCGCGCCGCTGTCCTTCCAGCTGGAGCCGCAGCACGGTCAGCTCGGCGAAGTCGGAGGCCTCCGCCTCCTCCAGCCGGTCCGGGGTCTTCCGCCGGGCCCGGTCGCGAATCTGCCGCATGGCGATCGCCACCAGCCAGGACCGGAAGCTGTCCGGGTCGCGCAGCGAGCCGAGGTTGCCGACCGCGCGCAGCATGGTCTCCTGCACGACGTCGTCGACGTCGGCGTGGCCGTTCAGGGCCCGGCCCACGATGTTGTAGACCAGGGGCAGCCACCCCGCGACCAGCTCGTCCAGCGCCCGCCGGTCACCGTCCTGCGCCGCCGTGACGACGGCGCGCCAGTGCTCACTGTCCACGGGGCCCCTCGCCGGCTGGGATCGGTGCTCTTCCGCACGCACCCTCTCAGGCGGCACGGGGGTCTTGGCTATGTGCGGGATCACATGCGGGGAGACGGCGTGAAGGTTCCCGGGATAACAGTTTTTCTCAACCGCTGAGCACCGGGGCTGCCACCGGCGCGGTCAGCGCCTCCAGCCGCTTGATCCGCTGCCGTACGACGTACAGCGGGATCATCCCGAACACCCCGAAGGCCATGTCGATCACCGACCACCAGAAGGGGATCCCGCGCAGCGGTCCGCAGATGAGGGCGAGCGGCACGATGCCGGCACAGGCGATCATCCCGAACTCGACGACCCAGATGTTGCGGACCGGGTCACGGTAGGGCCCGTAGAAGGCGACCGCGATCACCAGGTGTGCGAAGGCCAGCCAGTCCGTGCCGTAGAGGAGGAAGGGGTAGTCGGCGTCGGCCCGGTCGAGACCGGCCCGCACGCGCGTGATCCAGTCCGTCAGCCCGGGCAGGTACTCGCCCACGGACAGCGCGCGCAACAGGTCCTCGGTCCAGCGCAGCTCATGCACCAGGGGAAAGGCCGTGGCGCCGCTCAGTACCAGGCACACGACGAAGAAGACCAGCCAGGCGCGAATGCCCTTCTCGAGGGCGGCTCTGTCGCTCATGGAGGCACTCTACGCCCATGTTGAACATGTTCAAAAACAGTTTCCGCGGGCAGCGGAACGGCCCCGGGCGAGGCGGAGTGCCGCCCGGGGCCGTGAGATCAGAACCGCGTGACTACGCGTCCAGCGACGTCATCACGTGCTTGATCCGCGTGTAGTCGTCGAAGCCGTACCCCGAGAGGTCCTTGCCGTAGCCGGACTTCTTGAAGCCGCCGTGCGGCATCTCGGCGACCAGCGGGATGTGGGTGTTGATCCACACGCAGCCGAAGTCGAGCTTCTTGGACATCCGCATGGCACGGCCGTGATCCTTGGTCCACACGGAGGAGGCCAGCGCGTACTCGACGCCGTTGGCCCACTCCACGGCCTGCGCCTCGTCGGAGAAGGACTGCACGGTGATGACCGGGCCGAAGACCTCCTTCTGGATGATCTCGTCGGTCTGCTTCAGGCCCGAGACGACGGTCGGCGCGTAGAAGTAGCCCTTGTCGCCGACCCGCTTACCGCCGGCCTCCACGCGCGCGTGCGCGGGCAGCCGGTCGATGAAGCCCTCCACCTGCTTGAGCTGGTTGGGGTTGTTGAGCGGGCCGAACAGCACGTCCTCGTCGTCCGGCTGCCCGGTCTTCGTCTCGGAGGCGGCCTTGGCCAGCGCGGAGACGAACTCGTCGTGGATGGACTCGTGGACGAGCACGCGGGTGGCGGCGGTGCAGTCCTGGCCGGCGTTGAAGTAGCCCGCGACCGAGATGTCCTCGACGGCCTTGGCGATGTCGGTGTCCTCGAAGACCACGACCGGCGCCTTGCCCCCCAGCTCCAGGTGGACGCGCTTGACGTCCTTGGAGGCGGACTCGGCGACCTGGATGCCGGCGCGCACGGAACCGGTGATGGAGGCCATCGCCGGGGTCTCGTGCTCGACCATCAGACGGCCGGTGTCGCGGTCGCCGCAGATGACGTTGAAGACGCCCTTGGGGACGATCGAGCCGATGATCTCGGCCATGAGGACCGTGGAGGCCGGGGTGGTGTCGGACGGCTTCAGCACGACGGTGTTGCCCGCGGCGATCGCCGGGGCGAACTTCCACACGGCCATCATCATCGGGTAGTTCCACGGCGCGACCTGCGCGCAGACCCCGACCGGCTCGCGGCGCACGATGGAGGTCAGGCCCTCCATGTACTCACCGGCCGAGCGGCCCTCCAGCATCCGCGCCGCGCCCGCGAAGAAGCGGATCTGGTCGACCATCGGCGGGATCTCCTCGGAGCGGGTCAGCCCGATGGGCTTGCCCGTGTTCTCCACCTCGGCCGCGATCAGCTCCTCCGCCCGCTCCTCGAAGGCGTCCGCGATCTTCAGCAGGGCTTTCTGGCGCTCGGCGGGCGTGGTGTCGCGCCAGCCGGGGAAGGCCTCGGCGGCCGCCGCCATCGCGGCGTCCACGTCCGCCTGCCCGGACAGCGGAGCGGTCGCGTACGCCTCGCCCTTCGCGGGATTGACCACCTCGGTGGTCCGTCCGTCGGCGGCGTCCTTGAACTCACCGCCGATGTAGTTGCGCAGACGACGCAGCTCGGTGCTCACTGCCGGCCCTCCAGTTCGGATGTCCAGTACTTGAGACACCCACCCTAGTCGGCAGACCCACGTTTTCAACACCCCTGCTCCCTTCGATCGTGCGGAATTCGCAGGGATGGAGGACTCAAACAACGGATTTCATCGATCGAGGCTTGCGGAAGTATCGAGACCTCGTGCACAGTGACCTCGTGGCCAGTCGAAGCGCAGAACAGAAGGGCTCGCGGGAGCACCGCGAGCCCTCCCGCGAGGCCAGGAACGGCAGCTCGCCGCAGCTGGACGCCGTCTCCCTCGCCATCATCGAGCAGCTCCAGGAGGACGGCCGCCGGCCGTACGCCGCCATCGGCAAGGCCGTGGGCCTGTCGGAGGCGGCCGTGCGCCAGCGCGTCCAGAAGCTGCTCGACCAGGGCGTGATGCAGATCGTCGCCGTCACGGACCCGCTCACCGTGGGCTTCCGCAGACAGGCGATGGTCGGCGTCAACGTGGAGGGCGACGTGGAGTCGGTCGCGGACGCGCTGTCGGCCATGTCCGAATGCGAGTACGTGGTGATGACCGCAGGCTCCTTCGACCTGATGGTGGAGATCGTCTGCGAGGACGACGACCACCTTCTGGAGGTCATCAACAAACGCATACGGGCGGTGCCCGGAGTGCGCTCCACCGAGAGCTTCGTCTACCTCAAGCTCAAGAAGCAGACCTACATGTGGGGAACCCGATGATCGTGAGGACCCGATAGCCGTGAGCAAGGACCTCTCCCAGACCGCGTACGACCACCTGTGGATGCACTTCACGCGCATGTCGTCGTACGAGAAGGCCCCCGTCCCCACCATCGTCCGGGGCGAGGGCACCTACATCTACGACGACAAGGGCAAGCGCTACCTGGACGGCCTCGCCGGCCTCTTCGTGGTGCAGGCCGGGCACGGCCGGGTCGAGCTCGCCGAGACCGCCTTCAAGCAGGCGCAGGAGCTGGCGTTCTTCCCGGTGTGGTCCTACGCCCACCCCAAGGCCGTCGAGCTGGCCGAGCGCCTCGCCCACCACGCCCCGGGCGACCTGAACAAGGTCTTCTTCACCACCGGCGGCGGTGAGGCGGTCGAGACCGCATGGAAGCTCGCCAAGCAGTACTTCAAGCTGGTCGGCAAGCCCACCAAGCACAAGGTCATCTCCCGCGCTGTCGCCTACCACGGCACCCCGCAGGGCGCGCTGTCCATCACCGGCCTGCCGGCCCTGAAGGCCCCCTTCGAGCCGCTGGTCCCGGGCGCCCACAAGGTTCCGAACACCAACATCTACCGCGCCCCGATCCACGGCGACGACCCCGAGGCCTACGGCCGCTGGGCCGCCGACCAGATCGAGCAGCAGATCCTCTTCGAGGGCCCGGACACGGTCGCCGCGGTCTTCCTGGAGCCGGTGCAGAACGCGGGCGGCTGCTTCCCGCCCCCGCCCGGCTACTTCCAGCGGGTCCGCGAGATCTGCGACCGGCACGACGTACTGCTCGTCTCGGACGAGGTCATCTGCGCCTTCGGCCGCCTGGGCACGTACTTCGCCTGCGACAAGTTCGACTACGTGCCGGACATGATCACCTGCGCCAAGGGCATGACCTCGGGCTACTCCCCGATCGGCGCCTGCATCATCTCCGACCGCCTCGCCGAGCCGTTCTACAAGGAGGACAACGTCTTCCTGCACGGCTACACCTTCGGCGGCCACCCGGTCTCCGCCGCCGTGGGACTGGCCAACCTCGACCTGTTCGAGCGCGAGAACCTCAACCAGCACGTCCTGGACAACGAGGGCAACTTCCGCGCCACCCTGGAGAAGCTGCACGACCTGCCGATCGTCGGCGACGTCCGCGGCAACGGCTTCTTCTACGGCATCGAGCTGGTGAAGGACAAGCACACCAAGGAGTCCTTCAACGACGAGGAGACCGAGCGCGTCCTGTACGGCTTCCTCTCCAAGGCGCTGTACGACAACGGTCTGTACTGCCGCGCCGACGACCGCGGCGACCCGGTCGTCCAGCTCGCCCCGCCGCTGATCTCCGACCAGTCGACGTTCGACGAGATCGAGCAGATCCTGCGCGCCACCCTCTCCGAGGCGTGGACCAAGCTCTGACCCGCGTCGCTCCGATCGTCTGCCTGGATGATCAACACCGGCCCCGGTGCCGCCCGTCCGAGTGAGAAACGGCGGCCCGGGGCCGCGTGCTGTCCGGCCTCCCGCCGCCTTCTGCCTAGCGTGCCCAGTGACCGATCGGCCCTGCCTTCGTTCCCCCGCACGGGGGACGGCACGGGAACTACGGATCTGAACCGAGGTGTACGCGCATGGAGGCCCAACCGGACGACGACGTGCTCTGGGCACGCGCCCTGCACTTCCAGCACGACGACGGCTCCCCCGCGCTCTGCGGCGTCTCGCTCGGCGTGCGCGAGGGCGAGATCCTCGCCATCGGCGGACCGCGCGGCAGCGGCAAGACGACCCTGCTGCGGTGCCTGTCCGGCCTGGTTCCCGTCCGGCGCGGCGAGGTCTGGTTCAACAGCGTGCCCGTGCACACCATGGGCCCCCTCACCCGCGAGCGGCTGCGCCGCGACCGCTTCGGCTGGATCGACCCGGCCCCCTCCCTGGTACCGGAGCTCAACGCCTGGGAGAACACCGCCCTGCCGCTGATGCTGCGCGGCACCAGCAGGCGCCGCGCCAAGACCGCGGCCCTGGAGTGGCTGGAGCGCCTGGACATCGGCGACAGCGCCCGCAAACGGCCGCACCAACTGGTGCAGGCCGAGCGCCAGCGGGTCTGCATCGCCCGCGCCCTCGCCCCCGCGCCTTCGGTGCTGTTCGCCGACGAGCCCACGGCGCCCCTGCACCGCGCCGACCGGGCCCATGTACTGCGTACGCTCACGACGGCGGCCCGCTCCCACCGCATCACCGTCGTCCTGGCCACCCACGACGCCGAGACGGCGGCCCTCGCCGACCGCACGGTGTCCCTGCTCGACGGGCGGCGCGTGCAGACGGTCCACCTGCCGCCGGTCGCCGAGACCAGCAAGCCGGAAGGCCGGGCCGCGTGCTCGCTCTCCGTCTGACCCGCGGCGCCCATCCCGCCGTCCAGCTGCGCCGCCTCCTGGTCACGGCGGCCTCGGCGGGCACGGGCTTCCTGCTGCTCTGCACCCTGGGCTACGCGCTGGGCCACCCGGGCTCCCCCGGCTCCGCCGCGCTGCGGCTGGCCTGGTGCGCGGCCCCGCTGGCCGCCACGGTGTACTTCGCGGTCGCGGTGGCCCGTACCGACCCAGGAACCAAGCCCCGCTCCGGCCTCTCGGCCATCGGCCTCGGCCCGGTCCGCATGATGGCCGTCTCGGCGACGACGACGGCCCTGTCCTGCACCCTGGGCGCGATGCTGGCCCTGTTCGTCTTCCTGCACCTGCGGGGTGACCTGACGGGCATGCCCTTCGACGGCGCCGCCGCCGAGTCCCTCGCCGCGGGCCGGCCCCTGCCGCTGCCGGGCGCCCTGACCCTGCTGGCGTTCGTGCCCGTCGGCGCGTCGGTCGCGGTGGCACTGGCCCTGCGGCCACACGAGGCGGCGCCGGCCGCACCCCGGGCGGCCCGGACGTACGGCCGCTTCGGCGCCCACCGGCGCACCAGCACCCGCGAGACCTTCGGGGCGTACGGCCGGTTCGGCCGGCAGATCATCCGGCCCGCGGACGGCCGTGGCACCGAGCCCGCCACGAAGAGCGGCCCGCCGGCGGCCCGGACCGGCGGGTCGGCCTCGGCGGCGGCCGCAGGCCCCGGCGGGACGGTGAGCGCGGTCGCGGACCCCGCTCGACCGTCCGCGGTGGACCCGTCCGCGGTGGGCTCGGGCGGTGTGGGCCCGTCCCCGGTGGACCTGGGCGCCGTGGCCCCGTCCTCGGTGGACCCGTCCTCGCAGGACCCGGGCGTGGACGTCACTCCGCCCGCCGCCCCCCGCCACCCGGGCGCACCGGAAGCGGCGGGCGCGAGGGGCCCGGCCGGCGATCCCGTCCAGCGGCTCAGCGCGCACGCGGCGGCGCCGGACGCGGCCGGGGCCATCAGCCCCGCCGGGGCCCTGGCACAGCACCCGGGCCCCGAGGCGCCCGACACTCCCGATGAGGCCTCCGACGCGGCCCTGCCGGACACCATCGCCGCCCCCTCCGGTCTCCCCTGGGGCATCACCGTGCTGGCCGCGGGCCTCGCCGTGGTGAGCTACACGGGCCGTACCAGTCCGACACCCCCCGACCTCTCCTTCTCCGGCGCCTCCCCGGGCGTGCTGGCGGGCTGGGCGCTGGCCGCCGTCGGCCTGGCCCTGGCCGGTCCGGGCCTGACCCATCTGTGCGGACGGCTGCTCCAGGCGGCCCGCCCCGGCGCCCTGCGGCTCCTGGCCGGCCGCATCCTCATGGCGGAAGCCGTCCGCATCGGGCGCCCCCTGGGCGTCGTCTGCGCGGTGCTGTCCGCCGCCTGGGCCATGGCACTGCTGCACGCCCCGGACGGGCTCTCTCTCGGCCCGCTCACCACCCTCGGCGTGCTGCTCGTGACCGGCTGCACCACGGCGACGCTCCTCACGGCGGCCGTCGAGGCCAGGCAGGCCCGCGCCGGCACCACCGCCGCGCTGATGCGGCTCGGCGCCCCCGCCACGACACTGCGCGGCGCCGCCGCCCTCCGCGCGGGCGCGCTGCTCGCCGTGTTCGGTCCGCTCACCCTGACGGTCGCCGAACTGGCGGCGCTCCCCCTGGCACGCTGAGTCCCGCGGCGGCCGGAAAACCCGTACGAAAAACATCTCCGTGCGGCGATGAGTTCCGGCGGGGCGCCCGGTCTATACCCGCGTAACGACACGCACTTGATGGGAGAGACCTCGCATGTACCAGCAGATGATCTTCGTGAACCTGTGCACCGGCGACCTCGGCGCCTCCAAGAAGTTCTTCACGGAGCTGGGCTTCACGATCAACGAGCAGTTCAGCGACGACACCACCGCCTCGGTCGTGATCAGCGAGACCATCGTGGTGATGGTGCACACCAAGGAGAAGTACGCGCAGTTCACCAAGAAGGACATCGTGGACTCGACGAAGACCAGCGAGGTGCTGCTCGCGCTGAGCGCCGAGAGCCGCGAGAAGGTCGACGAGCTGGTCGAGAAGGCAGTCGCGGCGGGCGGTTCGGTCTCCGGCGAGACCCAGGACCACGGCTTCATGTACGGCCGCGCCTTCGACGACCTGGACGGCCACACCTTCGAGGTCGTGTGGATGGACCCGGCGGCCGTCCAGGGCTGACGGCGGCTGTGCCAGCATGGGCGCGTGCAGACGATGCCCGCCCATGCGGCCCACCACGACGACCGTGAGATCGAGACCCTCGAGGAGTTCGACGCGACCGTCTCGGCGCGGGGCACCCTCGCCGGATACCGCGTCCAGGCCGTCGATCTGACGGACCGTACCCGCGAGCTGCTCACCACGGACACGGCGGACGCGGTCTTCCTCGGCTGCGCGATGCGTGAGGACGCGGCCGCGAAGGTCCGCGGCGACGGCGCCCTGGTCTTCCCTCCGGTCCCGGGCCTGCCGTTCGACCCGTACCGCGGCCTGGTCTACTCGCCGGACGAACTCTTCGCGTCGCTGGCCGACGGCTACGAGGCCACGCCCGACGCCCTCGCCTACGCCTGGTTCCAGCGCACGAAGGCGGACCGCGACATCCACGCGTCGATGCTGCGCTCGATCCACGACGACTCCGTCTCGGACGCGCTCGACGAACTCCTGTCCGGCGCCCGGGTCGTGGGCGTCATGGGCGGCCACGCGATGGCCCGCGGCACCGAGGAGTACGCGGGCGCGGCGCGCCTCGGCCGGGAGCTGGCCCGCGCCGGCTTCACGATCGCCACCGGCGGCGGCCCGGGCGCGATGGAGGCGGCGAACCTCGGCGCGTACGCCGCCCCGTTCGGTGACGAGATGCTCAGCGAGTCGCTCGAACTCCTCGGCAAAACACCGCACTTCACCCCGTCGATCACCCAGTGGGCCGCGGCCGCCTTCGAGGTGCGCACCCGCTGGCCGCAGGGCGGCCGTTCGGTCGGCATCCCGACCTGGTTCTACGGCCACGAGCCGCCGAACGCCTTCGCCTCCCACATCGCCAAGTACTTCGCCAACGCCACCCGCGAGGACGGCCTGCTGGCCCGGTCCGACGCGGGTGTGGTGTTCCTGCCGGGCGCCGCCGGGACCGTACAGGAGATCTTCGACAACGCGACGCCCAACTACTACCAATCGCGCGGCGAGCCGACGCCCATGGTGCTGGTGAACCGCGTGCACTGGACGGAGAAGCTGCCCGCGTGGCCGCTGCTCCGGTCGCTGGCCCAGGGCCGCTCGATGGAGGCGCGCATCGCGCTGGTGGACCGGATCGAGGAGGCACCGGAGGCGCTGAAACGTCTCGGCGGTTAATAAGAAGGCAAAGCAAGTGCTTGCAACCTGCATATGCGTTGACACTGCTTATGCAGCGCTTATAGACCTGTGAGCCTCCGGTAGTGCTGATGTCCTGTCAACACTGCCTCAACCCCCCGCTTGAGCAATCCTGTAAGGACAAACGTGGCAGCTCTGTCCGTATCCCGCCGCGCACGTGCCGTGCGCGTCCTCGGTGTCGTCTCCGCCTCGGCCGCGCTCGCGCTCGGTACCGCCGGCAACGCGCTCGCCTGCGACATCAGCGAGTTCTCCGCCGAGGCGAAGTGCGATGGCGACAAGGGCGTCATCACCGTCACCGATGTCGACCCCGCCGGCATCGCGGCGACGGTCACCGTGTACCTGGAGAACAACGGTGCCGACGTCAAGAAGGTCGGCGAACAGGAGGTGAAGGGCTCGCGCGAGGGCACCACCATCACCTTCGCCGAGAACTGGAAGCCGAACGCCGAGTACCGCATCCACGTCAAGGCCGCCGGGTACGTCGACGAGGACATCAAGCCGAACCTCGTCACCCCGGCCACGGCCTGCAAGAAGGAAGAGGAGGAGCCTCCGGCTTCGACTCCCCCGGCGACGCCGACCCCGTCGGCGTCCCCCTCCAAGCCGGCCGAGAAGAGCGAGAACCCGGCTCCGGAACCGTCGGAGAGCCAGAGCACCTCGCCGGCGGGCAACGTGCCCGCCCCGGCCGGTGACTCCAACCTCGCCGAGACCGGTGCCGACTCCAACACCGGGATCATCGCCGGCATCGCGGCGGCCCTGGTCGTCGTCGGTGGCGGTGCGGTGTTCTTCGGCATGCGCCGTCGCGGGGCGAGCAGCGACAGCTGACGCCCGCGGCACACACCGGGACGTGGCCCGCCCCCGGCCGGGGGCGGGCCACGTCCCGTCTCAGCCGAAGGTGGCCCGCTCCAGCCAGAACTCCAGCAACTCCCGCTCGCCCAGGACCTCCAGCTCCTTCGCGTCCAGCGGCAGCCGGCGGTAGAACGCGAGCAGCACGAAGGTGAGCGGCCCGCGCAGGGCGACCGTGGCCTTCTCGTGGCCCCGGCGCCAGCGGACACCGTCCTCGGTGAGCTCGACGACCCATTCGGCGTTCAGGTCCGGTCCGGTGTCGGTGGCGTGCAGATGGATGCTGCGGCCGGGGCCGACCAGTTCCCCCACCACGTCCTGCGGCTCCGTCCGCTGCACGTACTCCACGATCTGGAGCCATTCGTCGATGGCGTCGGCGGCGACCTCGGGCGCGACCTCGTAGGGCAGCCCTGCGGCCAGTGCGGCGTCGGCGCGGTGCACGGTGATCTCGTGCGTCATCCTGCGGGCCCAGAACCCCGAGCTCTGTATCCCGGCCCAGCCCCACACCTTCGCGTCCGGTCCGGCCTCCCGCAGCGTGGCGACGATCTGCTCGCCCGTCTCCGCCAGCCAGGCGTCCAGTGCGGCGGCGTCACCGGCGGCCTGCGGACCGGCCCCGCCCGGCACCCGCTCCTCGGGCACCTCTTCCACGGCCCGGGTCCGCACCATCAGCTCCGCCCAGCGCAGGGCGGCGCCCGTGTGCCGGACGAGTTCCTCCAGCGACCAGTCCGGGCAGGTCGGCACCGTACCGGACAGGTCTGCCCCCGAGGTCACCACCTGTCGCAACAGGACGATCTGGTGGGCGATTTCGTCGCAGTAACGGTCGTGCGCGAGTGGCGTCATGCCTCGCACCCTAAGGGGTCCTTTCACTATGACCGTCCGGGTCGCGCGGCCTGGCACCGCACCTCGCCGCGTTGCCGAAACGCCCACGTGGCTCCTCCCCCAAGCTCTCGGCTTCGCTCGAACAGGGGGGACCCCCATCGAAGCCGCTCCGGCGCCTTGCGATGCACGGCACCAGACCACGCGACCTGATCGGACGCTCATAGTGAAAGGACCCCTGAGCGGGGACGGTCAGCCGAGCACCACGATTTCGGCGGCGTCGAAATCCACGCCGACCTCGTCCCCGACCTCCGGTGCCGCCCGCAGCGCGCAGGCCGCCTCCAGGCGCGGGGCGTCCTCGGGCTGGAGGTGCACGGCGACATGGGTGCCCCGGAAGGTACGCGCGGCCACCGTGCAGCGCAGGCCCGAGTCGGCGGGCACCAGGTGCACTCCGGCGGGCCGCACCAACAGGGTCCGCGCGCCCTGCGGAGCACCCTCCGGCACCGGCACCTTGCCCCAGGGCGTGTCCGCGGCCTCCGCCCCGACCGTCGCCTCGACCACGTTCTCGAACCCGAGGAAGCGGGCGACGAACGCGTCGGCGGGCCGCTGCCACACCTCCAGGGGCGTACCCGACTGGGCGATCCGCCCGTCCCGCATCACCACGACCCGGTCGGCCAGCGCGAAGGCTTCCCCCTGGTCGTGCGTCACGGCGAGCACGGTCGTGCCGAGCCGGCCGAACAGTTCCCTCAGTTCGACGACCAGCCGCTCCCGCAGCGACCGGTCGAGCTGCCCCAGCGGCTCGTCCAGCATCAGCAGCCGTGGACTCGGTGCGAGGGCCCGGGCCAGGGCGACGCGCTGCTGCTCTCCGCCGGACAGCGCGGCGACGGCCCGGCGGCCCGCGCCCGGCAGCCCCACGAGGTCCAGCAACTCCTTGACCCCATCGGCCTGTTGCCGCTTCGACTCGCCGTGCATCCGCAGCCCGAAGGCCACGTTCGCGCCCACGTCCCGCTGCGGGAACAGCTGGTGGTCCTGGAACATCAGCCCGACGCCCCGCTTGTGCGCGGGTACGCCCGCCTGGTCGCGACCGTCGAGCACCAGCCGCCCGGAGTCGAGGGGTTGCAGCCCTGCCACCGCCCGCAGCAGGGTCGACTTGCCGCTGCCGCTCGGGCCGAGCACGCACACGATCTCGTGCTCGGCGACCTCCAGATCGACGGCGTCCAGCACCGCCCGCCCACCGAAACGGACCGTCGCGCCCCGCAGAGCCAGCAGCATCAGAACTCCCCCGTCCGGTCCGTGCGAAGCCTCTCCAGTACCAGCAGGGCCACCGCGCACACCACCATCAGAATCGTCGAAAGGGCCATCGCCTGGCCGTAGTTGAGGTCACCGGGGCGTCCGAGCAGCCGGGCCACGGCCACCGGCAGCGTCGGCCGGTCGGGCCGTGCGATGAACACCGTCGCGCCGAACTCCCCGAGGGACACGGCGAAGGCGAACCCGGCCGCGATCAGCAGCGCCCGCCGCACGATCGGCAGGTCCACCTCCCGCCACACCCGCCAGGGCGAGGCCCCCAGCACGGAGGCCGCCTCCCGCAGCCGGACGTCCACCGCCCTCAGCACGGGCAGCATGGTCCGTACGACGAACGGCACCCCGACCAGGGCCTGCGCGAGCGGCACCAGGATCCAGGAGGACCTGAGGTCCAGCGGCGGCTCGTCGAGGGAGATCAGGAACCCGAAGCCGACGGTCACCGCCGATACCCCGAGCGGCAGCATCAGCAGCGCGTCGAAGCCGCGCACGAACCGCCCGGCGTCCCGGCGGGTGAGCGCGACCGCGGCGAGAGAGCCGATCACCACGGCGATCAGGGTGGCGGCGACGGCGTACGACAGGGAGTTGCCGATCGCCTCGATCGGCGGGACCAGGAAAACTCCGCCGTCCTCGCTGGTCAGCGCCCGGTAGTAGCCGAAGCCCGGCGCGCCCAGGGACCGCTGCACCAGGACGGCGAGCGGCAGCACGAGCAGCACGGCGACGGTGACGAGCACCCCGCCCAGCAGCGCCCACTGCCCCGCGCCACGCGGCCGGCGCGCCGTCACGGACGCGTCCACCAGCCGCAGTGCGGTCTCCCGCCGCCGCACGGTCCAGGCGTGCAGGGCGAGGATGGCGCCCACCGCGACGAACTGGATGAGGGTCAGCACGGCCGCCGTCGACAGGTCGAAGATCTCCGACGTCTGCCGGTAGATCTCCACCTCCAGGGTGGAGAAGGTGGGTCCGCCGAGGATCTGCACGACACCGAAGGAGGTGAAGGTGAACAGGAAGACCATGAGCGCGGCAGCGGCCACGGCCGGGGCGAGGGCAGGGAGCGTGACCTGCCGCCAGGCCCTCAGCGGAGACGCCCCGAGCATCCGCGCGGCCTCCTCCTGCCGCGGGTCCAGCTGCGCCCAGAGCCCGCCGACCGTCCGGACGACGACCGCGTAGTTGAAGAAGACGTGCGCGAGCAGGATCGCCCACACGGTGGTGTCCAGCCGTACGCCCCACTGCTCGTCGAGCAGCCCGCCCCGCCCGACCAGCGCCAGGAACGCCGTACCGACGACGACCGTCGGCAGCACGAAGGGCACGGTCACGACCGCCCGCAGGACCTGCTTGCCCGGGAAGTGGAAACGCGCGAAGACGTACGCGCCGGGGAGCGCGACGATCAGTGTGAGCGCGGTGGAGACGAACGCCTGCCAGGTGGTGAACCACAGCACGTGCCGGACGTCGGACTGCGCCAGTACCTCCCCGATCCGCCCGAGGTGCCAGGTCCCGTCGGCCTTCAGGCCGCGCGCGACGATCGCGGCGACGGGGTAGGCGAAGAAGACCGCGAAGAACGCGACGGGCACGGCCAGCAGGCCGGACCGAGCCGCCGCGCTCCGCCTCCGGGCGGCTACTTCAGTACGAGTGAGGTCCACGACTTGACCCACTGGTCACGGTGGTCGGCGATCTTCGCCGGGTCCATGGTCTCCGGGTCCTTCGCCTGCGGCCCGTACTTCACGAACTCCGGCGGCACCTGGACGCCCTCGCGCACCGGGTACACGAACATGTTCATCGGCATGTCCTCCTGGAACCTCTTGCCGACGAGGAAGTCGAGGAGGGCCTTGCCGCCCTTGGTGTTCTTGGCGTTGCTGAGCAGCCCCGCGTACTCGACCTGCCGGAAGCAGGTGCCCTCGGCGACCCCGGTCGGCGCCGTGCCGGGCCTGGGGTCGGCGAAGACGACCTCGGCGGGCGGCGAGGAGGCGTACGACACGACGAGCGGCCGGTCGCCCTTGGCCTTCCTGCCGCCGGCCGAGCCGGAGAACTCCTCGTTGTAGGCCTGCTCCCAGCCGTCGACGACCTTCACGCCGTTGGCCTTGAGCTTCTTCCAGTAGCCCTCCCAGCCGGAGTCGCCGTACTTCGCGGCGGTGCCGAGCAGGAAGCCGAGGCCGGGCGAGGAGGCGGAGGCGTTCTCGGTCACGAGCAGGTTCCTGTACTGCGGCTTCACCAGGTCGTCGAAGCTCTTCGGCGGCTCCAGCTTTTGGTCGGCGAAGTACTTCTTGTCGTAGTTGACACAGATGTCGCCGGTGTCGACGGGCGTGACACGGTGCTTGTCCTGGTCGACCCGGTACTCCGCCTTGATCCGGTCCGATCCCTTCGCCTCGTACGACTGGAAGAGGCCGTTGTCGAGGGCGCGGGACAGCAGGGTGTTGTCGACGCCGAAGAGGACGTCGCCCTGCGGGTTGTCCTTGGTCAGGATGGCCTTGTTCACGGCCTGCCCGGCGTCGCCGTCCTTGAGGACCCTGACCTTGTAGCCGGACTGCTTCTCGAAGGCCGCCATGACGTCCTTGGACGCGGCCCACGAGTCGTGGCTGACGAGCGTCACGGTCTTGGAGTCGCCGGATCCCTGGCCGCCGTCGGACGACCCGCACGCGGCGAGCGTGCCGGACATGCCGAGCGCGACGGCCGCCGCCGCCAGCCGCTTGATGTTGTTGCCCACTGGATTCCTCCTGGAGTGACCAGGAGAAGACGCGGCCCTGCCCGGGACCTCCGGGGTCCCGGGCAGGGCGCAACAGCTCGAGTGATGACCGATCTCCCTACCCAGAATGACCTGGGCCAGGTTCGGAGGGTCTGCGGCCGTGTGCCGCACTCTCAGCGCTGTGGCGCTCCCCTGTCGGAATATGCAGATGTTCTTATGGCGGTCAGACTACCGTTCGGTGGCCGCGAGCTGACCACACGCCCCGTCGATCTCCTGACCACGGGTGTCCCGGATCGTCACCGGCACACCATGGGCGGCGATCGCCTCCACGAACGCCTTCTCGTCCTCGGGCCGGGAGGCGGTCCATTTGGAGCCGGGTGTCGGGTTCAGCGGAATCAGGTTCACGTGCACGGGTTTGCCCTTGAGCAGCCGCCCGAGCCGGTCACCCCGCCAGGCCTGGTCGTTGATGTCCCGGATCAGCGCGTACTCGATGGACAGCCGCCGCCCCGACCTGGCGCTGTACTCGAAACCGGAGTCCAGCACCTCCCGGACCTTCCAGCGCGTGTTCACCGGCACGAGCGTGTCGCGCAGCTCGTCATCGGGGGCGTGCAGCGAGATGGCGAGGCGGCACTTGAAGCCCTCGTCGGAGAACCGGTGGATGGCCGGGACGAGCCCGACCGTCGAGACGGTGATGCCGCGCTGCGAGAGCCCCAGCCCGTCGGGCTCGGGGTCGGTGAGCCGCCGGATGGATCCGACGACCCGGTTGTAGTTGGCGAGCGGCTCACCCATGCCCATGAAGACGATGTTGCTGAGCCGCGCGGGACCGCCGGGAACCTCTCCGTCCCGCAGGGCCCGCATCCCGTCCACGATCTGATGGACGATCTCGGCGGTGGACAGGTTCCGGTCGAGGCCCGCCTGCCCGGTGGCACAGAACGGGCAGTTCATCCCGCACCCGGCCTGGGAGCTGATGCACATGGTCACCCGGTCCGGGTAGCGCATCAGCACGGACTCGACGAGCGTCCCGTCGAACAGCCGCCACAGCGTCTTGCGGGTGGTGCCCTGGTCGGTCGACAGATGCCGCACGACGGTCATCAGCTCGGGCAGCAGCGCCTCCTGCAGCCGCCCCCGGGCACCGGCCGGAATATCGGTCCACTGCTCCGGATCATGCGCGTACCGCGCGAAGTAGTGCTGCGAGAGCTGCTTGGCACGAAACGGCTTCTCCCCGACAGCGGCAACGGCCTCCTTGCGCTCGGCAGGAGTGAGATCGGCAAGATGCCGCGGCGGCTTCTTGGCTCCGCGGGGGGCGACGAATGTGAGTTCTCCGGGTGCAGGCATAACCCTCCCAGTGTCGCAGATCAACTCGGGGAGCCCAGGCCAGAGCGGGGTGGGGGTGGTCACCTGTGGGTGCCGCCCGTCGGCGTTGGTCGGCTTCGGACGGTCCAGGGACGGCCCAGGGACACCTGCTCCGGAGATGGGACGATCTCTCCGGAGGGGTGCGAGTGGACATGCTTGAGCTGATGGAGTGGCTGGCCGCGCGCGGAGTCACGACCGTCTTCAAGGTCGACGCCGGAGCGCATGGTCGAACGGAGGACGGCCTGGATGGTCATCGTCAGTGGTGGGCCGCTCGGCGAGGACTCGGTCTTCCGCTCTGACCTGGCCACGGCAGACGCCTGCCTTGACTCGTTGCTCGCGCACCTGGAGGGCAAGGGCCTGTCACCGCTCGCATGATCAGCATGACCAGTGCGGGCGTTGCCGGCGCTCGTAGCATTCGGCGAGTCGGGCATCCCGAGTGATCTCGAAAACCGGCGTGGCAGCGTTGTCACCGTGGGTCCAAATCCCACCGCCTCTGCGTGGTGAGCAGTGAGAACGGCCCCTGACCTGTGACTCCGGTCGGGGGCCGTTCTCATGCTGAGGCCCGCACACTGTGCACCCGCGTCTGACGCTTGTACCGTTCCGAAGTGGCCTGGATATCACTGCTTGCAACACTTACTGGTGGCGTGATTGCTCTGGGATCGGCACTTCTCGTGGAGCACAGAAGGGCGCGACGAGAGGCGGTGTCCGAGTGGCATAGGACACGGCGGGAGCTCTACTCAAGGTTTCTCGCGGCCCATGCCCAAGCTGGCAGCGATCTGCGGAACATTGCCGCCACGTCCGGCCTCGATGCGGGCGAGCGGTACCGGCTGACGCGGTCGGCCTACACCCACTGCTACGCATCACGCCATGAGTTGGAGCTCCTCGCGCCGCCCTCCGTCGTTCGCCCGGCTGAGGAATGCAGTCGGGCAGTGCGAATGATGCGCGATGCCGTGAGCGAGGGGGCGCGCCTTGACAGCGATGCGTTCGAGGAACTGACACGCAGGTACCTGGAACTGCGTCTGGAGACCAGAGGTGCCATGCGCTCGGACATCTCGGCGGACAACGACTGAGCTGCTTCGGGCTTTCGCCTGCGCTACGACGTTCGGCCTTGCCGAACCAAGCCAGAGGTCTCGGGGCTTTGGAGCGGGTGCGCAGGCCCTCGAATGCCCTCGGCCTGGTAGCGGCGGTACCAGGTGTAGTACGCCTGCCGGCTGATTTCGAAGTACCGGCAGGACATCGCGACATTCCCGGTGATCTCTTCGACGGTGTCAACGGTGATCGTCAGTTTTGGCCAGTCAGTTACAGGGCGAACGGCTCATAGGACAGAGCTCGGTCGACGATCTTTTCCGCCGTCAGCTGAGGATCGTGGTCCCAGAAGACGTAGTCGCTGATGTGTGGGCAGCCAAGTCCGCGCACGAGTGTCGCGATGATCTCGTCGGCTTCGGCCTCATCGACATGGTCGTCGTTCATGAGCCGCTGGATGAGGTGGATACCTTGCGCACGACTCATGTGGCGGGGCGTGTTCACGCCGCCCCGGTGCCGGGTGTCTGTCCGTACTCCGGGTAAACCGGCGCAACTGCGTCTCGAGCCTCTGTTGCAGCGATGATGCGCCGGGCCAGTCGCGGGATGGTGTGTTCCCCTTCAGTCGGCGCCATGCAGCCGAGGGTACCCGGCTCAGAAGACATGCGGCCTGTTGGCCAGGTCCGCCAGACTGCGGCTCGGCCGGCCTCGCCGGTTCCGGACCTATTGAGCACCAGCTCGTGCCGACGGTGCAATGAACTGTCGGGTCAGGCAAGCGAATTGGGGCCCTGAGACCTTGGGACATAGGTTGACGGCATGGTGGAGGGGGCGAACTCCGCGGCGCAGACCATGCCGCAGGAGCAGCAGACGAGGGGGCGGCATGCCGTCCGGCGGAAAAAGGACAAGGGCGGGCTGGCTCGTTCATCCTTGCTGATGGCTCTTGGCACGGTGGTGTCACGGGCGACGGGGCTGATCCGTCAGGTGCTGCAGGCCGCGGCGCTGGGCACGGGCCTGCTGGCCAGTACGTACAACACTGCGAACACCGTGCCGACGAGCCTGTACACGCTGCTGATCGGTGGTGCGCTCAATGCTGTGCTGGTGCCGCAGCTGGTGCGGGCCCGGACGACGCAGCCCGACGGCGGGCGGGCCTACGAGCAGCGTCTGGTCACGCTCGTGGTGTGCGTGCTGGGCGTGGGGACGGCGCTGGCGGTGTGGGCGGCGCCGCAGATCGTGGGCCTGTACATGCGGGACACTCCCGACAGTCATGATGCGTTTCGACTGACGGTGACGTTCGCCCGGTTCCTGCTGCCGCAGATCTTCTTCTACGGCCTGTTCAGCATCTACGGGCAGGTGTTGAACGCCCGCGAGAAGTTCGGCGCGATGATGTGGGCGCCGGTGCTGAACAATGTGGTGCTGGTCGGCATGTTCGCCGCCTACCTGGGGCTGATGACGGTGCCCGACCGGGTTGAGGACATCACCGCCGGCCAGGTGCGGCTGCTGGGGATCGGGACGACAGTTGGCATCGCCGTACAGGCTCTGGCTCTGATCCCGTTCGCGAGGGCGGCGGGTTTCCGGTTCCGGCCGCGGTTCGACTGGAGGGGCACCGGCCTGGGCAAGAGCGTCCACGCGGCGAAGTGGACGCTGCTGTTCGTCCTGGCCAACCAAGTTGCCCTGACCGTGGTCACGAACTACGCCAACGCCGCCGACCAGGAACTGCCCCAGGCCGGCGCGGGCTACTCGGCCTACACCTACGCGCAGACCATCTGGATGCTGCCGCAATCGATCGTGACCGTGTCCCTGGTCACGGCCCTGCTGCCGCGCATGAGCCGGGCCGTCGCCGAGGGACGCATCCCGGATCTGCGCACGGATTTGTCCCGGGCGCTGCGGATCAGCGGGGTGGTCATCGTGCCTGCCGCTTTCCTCTTCCTCGCCCTGGGCCCGCAGATTGCCTCGCTGCTGTTCGCCCACGGAGCGGCCGACGCCGCCTCGGTCCGTCCGTTGGGCTACATGCTGCAGGCCTTCGGGCTCGGGCTTGTCCCGTTCTCTGCCCAGTACCTGCTGCTGCGCGGCTTCTACGCATTCGAGGACACGCGCACGCCGTTCTTCATGGCTGCGTGGATAGCGGGCGTGAACATCGCCCTGGTCACGGCCTGTCATCTGCTGTTGCCCGCCCGCTGGGCGGTGGTGGGCATGGCCGGGGCCTACACCCTCTCCTACGTGGCCGGCCTCGCGCTCACCGCGTTCCTGCTACGCAGGCGGCTGGGAGGTCGTATCGACGACGGCGGCGTGCGCCGCACCTACGTGAAACTGTTTTGCGCCGCGGGCCCGGCTGCTGGGCTGGGCTGGGCCGCAGCGCGTACGTGCGCTGGTCTGGGAGATGGAACGTGGCCTACAGCCGTCGCATTGGCTGCCGGGACGCTCGCTACAGCCCTGGCGTACCTCCTTCTTGCCCGGCTGATGAAGGTCAACGAGCTCCGTCGCCTGCCAGGGATGCGTTGAGTCCGGGCAGGCGCTGCAAGGAGGCGTGCTTCATGGGCGGTCCTTCCTGCGGCTGGCTTTGCAGTCCGTCCAGTTGCGCTTGACGAAGTTCGCCCAGTCCATCGCGTTGTCGATACTGGGTCCGGTGAGGGCGGCAAGGATGGAGGCAGGCAGGCACGTCGGCCACCAGCGGGAGACGGCGGTATTGCGGTCGGCAAGAGCCCCGGTCCGAGACGCCGAGCTTTCCGGCGAACAGCCATCGGGTTATGCCTGATGCTGAGACCCATGGACTTCGGGCAAGGCAGCCCTGTCTCACAAACTGACGTGCGTTGAGCAGTGCCGTCCGTGCACACTCCACGCATGGGTGCTGACATCGTCGTTTCGCTGCAGGAAAAGGCTTTGCAACATGTCGCGGCTTCATGTAAAGGAGAGCCGCTCGCTGGGGACCTCCGGGTGACGATGCACTTTCATCCCGATCGTCCCGCAGGAGATCGTCTCGTCCTGGCGCAAATGGCGGAAGACGGCGTGTACCGGTCACAGTTCACGACAGGCACGAGCAACGGTGGTCTAACCGCTCATCCTGGTGGAGACCGGTGGCGCTGGGAGAACCGCATCTTCGGCGGTGCGTACGACGAGGCCCCGGCTGACCAACGCCCCGTATACGGTGCGCTGAACTACCGCCGTGATCCGGTCGGTGGTGCACCGCGGTTCGGCTCTTCGTACTTCAGACTCAACACCGAGACCCTGAGACGCACCACGTTCTGCTACCCGGACAGTTCCACCGGGCCTTCCGACTTCGGCAACGCCGACCGCTGCTCGCTTATCGAACTGGCGGAGGCAAGCGAGTTGGACGTCCTGGACTGTCACATTGAGGCACAGATCCACGGACTGGTCAGGTTCGGCTGTGACGTCGAGGCGCTGGTGCTGGACCCCAGCTATCGCGGCACAGAGGTTGAATTCGCAGCTCATCGCCTCGCGTGCCCCATCGAATGGCATCCAGGCTTCAGGCTCAGCGTGGCTGAACTACGACGTCACTCAAGCTACCGGGGACAGGAATACGTTGACCTGGGTACTGAGATCGCCGTTGATGACCTACTAAACCCCAAAGTAATCGGGGATGCAGCCCGAACAGGCCGTTATGACCTTCAGGAACTCAAGAAGGTCTGGCACTGTCTGGCGCGCTTCGGAGTGCGCACCGCCTGCTGAGTAGCAGTGCCACCTCGGGGCCGGACCGGCTGGCTGGCTGGCTGGCTGGCTGGCTGGCTGCCAAGGAATCACGACTCGGACTGCGACCCGGGCTACTAGTAGGGCGGTATTCGGTAGCTCTGAGGGCGGCGAGGCAGCCGGCCCAGCGCGGGCAGTATCCGGTCGGGAAGCCACACTCAGGCCACCGTTGGGTCCATGATTCCTTCGGCAGCCTTCAGCCGTGCTCGGTCAGTCCGACGGTGATGCCCTCAGAGCCACTGCGGTGGCATCTACCCGCCCGGCTCCTCCAGCCGGTCCTTGAGGAGCTGCTCGTTGCGCGGTAGTTCCTTGCGGACCTGGGGGCGTACCACGAGGGGGACCAGGACCTTGCCCATGCCGTGGCCCTCGAAGTCGATGTCGATGGTGACATGGGAGCGCCGGCCCTCGTCGTACGGTTCGACCTCGCCGTGCACCTGCGCCCGGACGGGGCCGTCGACGCCGCGCATGCCCCAGCTGTGCGGCGGGTCGTACTCGGTGACCTCCATGGTCATCGGCATGACACGACGGCCGACGTGCCGGGTCACCCGGACCTGGGTGCCGACGCCGACGGGCCCTTCGTCGAGGCGCTCCGCGGAGACGGCGCTCAGCTGCCACTCCGGCATGCGCTGAGGGTCCATGACGTACTGGTAGACCTCCTCCGGACGGCGGTCGACATCGATGCTCTCTCGGATGATGGCCATGATGGCCTCCTTTGGGAGGTACATCTGAATCGTCCCACTTCAGGCCCCCGGGCGTCTCCCCGAGACGACAGCGAGCCCCTGCCCATCAGGGCAGGGGCTCGTCGACGAGGTCGTCTCAGCCCGACCCGACGAACACCACGAACAGCAGCCACACCACCGGAGCCGTGGGCAGCAGCGAGTCGAGCCGGTCCATGATGCCGCCGTGGCCCGGCAGCAGCGTGCCCATGTCCTTGATGCCGAGGTCCCGCTTGATCATGGACTCGCCGAGGTCGCCGAGCGTGGCGGTGACCGCGACCGCGAGGCCCAGCACCAGTCCCTGCCACCAGGCACCGTCCTCGATGAGGAACTGCATGCACAGGGCCCCCGCGACCATGGCGAAGGAGACCGCACCGAGCAGGCCCTCGCGGGTCTTGCCGGGGCTGATGCGCGGGGCGAGCTTGTGCCGGCCGAACCGCCAGCCGACGGCGTAGGCCCCGGTGTCGCTGACGACCGTGAGCAGCAGGAAGGTGAGCACCCGCCGCGGTCCGTCGTCCGCGGTCAGCATCATCGCTACGAAGGTCGCCAGGAACGGCACGTAGAACGCCGCGAAGACGCCCGCGGTGACGTCCCTCAGGTAGTTCTCGGGCGGTTCCGTCATGCGCCAGACCAGGACGGCCAGTGCTGTGAGCGCCATCGCCACCCACGCGCCCTCGGCGCCCCGGACGTACCCGGCGACGACCATCGCCGCCCCGCCGAGCGCGAGCGGCACGAGCGGCGCCCGGATGCCCTTGCGTTCCTCCAGCCGCTTGGTCAGCTCCCAGAGGCCGACCACGACGGCGACCGCGACGACACCGACGAAGACGGCCTTGACGACGAACAGCGACGCGACGATCACCGCGCCCAGCCCGACACCGACCCCTATCGCGGCGCTCAGGTCGCGACCCGCGCTCTTCTTCGGCGGCTTGGGCGCCGGCTGCGAGGCGTCGGGCATGGGCTCCGGATTCGTGTCGTTCCGGACCGGGGTGCCGCTCAGCCGAGCAGCTCCCCGGTCGTCATCCTGGTTTCCGCCGAAGTCGGTCACGTCGGGCACGATGGGCATGGGGCGAGTCTGAGGCGCTTCATACGCATCGTATGCGGGACCCGCCGGGGCGGCCCCTTGGACGTGCCCGGGGCCGGGTCCCTGGATGTGCCCCTGACCATGCCCTTGGTCAGTGGGTCCCCAGTACCCGGCCTGTGGCGGCGCCCCCCAGGAAGAGTCGTTCATCAGACCTCGAGCAGCTCCGCTTCCTTGTGCTTCAGGAGCTCGTCCACCTGCGCGACGTACTTCGCGGTGGTGTCGTCGAGCTCCTTCTCCGCACGGCGGCCCTCGTCCTCGCCGACCTCGCCGTCCTTGATCAGCTTGTCGATGGCGTCCTTGGCCTTGCGGCGCACGGAGCGGATGGAGACCTTGGCGTCCTCACCCTTGCTCTTGGCGACCTTGATGTACTCGCGGCGGCGCTCCTCGGTGAGCTCGGGGAACACCACCCGGATGATGTTGCCGTCGTTGCTCGGGTTGACGCCCAGGTCGGAGTCGCGGATCGCCTGCTCGATGTTGCGCAGCGCGCTCTTGTCGAAGGGGGTCACCACGGCCATACGCGGCTCGGGCACGGAGAACGAGGCCAGCTGGTTGATCGGCGTCGGCGCGCCGTAGTAGTCGGCCACGATCTTGTTGAACATCGCCGGGTGCGCACGGCCGGTGCGGATCGCGGCGAAGTCCTCCTTGGCGACCACGACGGCCTTCTCCATCTTCTCCTCGGCCTCGAGGAGGGTCTCTTCGATCACCACTTGCTCCTGCGTGTCTTGAGTAGGCCCGGCTGCGGTTCCATGTGGGGCGGCGGCCGGCTGCGTCGCGTCTTCTTCTGAACGGTTCCCGACCGGCGGGACATTGTCCATCCCCCGGCCCGGCTCCGTCCCGTCCGTCCCCCGGACGGGGTGGTTCTCGGGTCTCAGTCCCGGCTGCCGGGGTCCCCCACCAGCGTGCCGATCTTCTCACCCTTGACGGCGCGTGCGATGTTGCCCTCCGCCAGCAGCTCGAAGACGACGATCGGGAGCTTGTTGTCGCGGCACAGCGTCACGGCCGTGGCGTCGGCGACCTTCAGATCGCGCGTGATGACCTCGCCGTAGCCGAGGTGGTCGAACTTCACCGCGTCCGGGTTGGTCTTCGGGTCGGAGTCGTAGACCCCGTCCACGCCGTTCTTGCCCATCAGCAGCGCCTCGGCGTCGATCTCCAGGGCGCGCTGGGCGGCGGTGGTGTCGGTGGAGAAGTACGGCATGCCCATCCCGGCGCCGAAGATCACCACACGGCCCTTCTCCAGGTGCCGTACGGCGCGCAGCGGGATGTACGGCTCGGCGACCTGGCCCATGGTGATGGCGGTCTGCACGCGGCAGTCCACGCCCTCCTTCTCCAGGAAGTCCTGGAGGGCGAGGCAGTTCATGACGGTGCCGAGCATGCCCATGTAGTCGGAGCGGGCCCGGTCCATGCCGCGCTGCTGGAGTTCGGCGCCGCGGAAGAAGTTGCCGCCGCCGATGACGATCGCGATCTCCGCACCGTCGCGCACGACGGCCGCGATCTCGCGGGCGATCTTGTGCACCACGTCGGGGTCGACGCCAAGGCCGCCGCCGCCGGAGAAGGCCTCTCCGGACAGCTTCAGCAGAAACCGGCCGCGCACTTTGCCGTCGTCGCTCTTCTGGGCCTTGGTCATGGGGGATCCCGCCTCTTTCACGTGTTGCACATACCAAGAAGGCCATTGCCGGTGGGGCGTGTTTCGCATCCCATACGGCAATGGCCTCCTTGTCAGATCTGCTGTCGTCCGCCACCCATGCGACGGCGTACGCGGACGACTGCTGTCGACCTTATCGGGGTCGGGCGTCGAGCGCGGTACGGACTCAGATGCCGACCTTGATGCGCGTGAAGCGCTTCAGGGTGACACCGGCCTCGTCCAGGACCTTCTGGACGGACTTCTTGTTGTCGAGCGCGTACGGCTGGCCGAGCAGCGTGGCGTCCTTGAAGAAGCCGTTGAGGCGACCCTCGACGATCTTCGGCAGGGCGGCCTCGGGCTTGCCCTCGGCGCGGGTGGTCTCCTCGGCGACGCGGCGCTCGGACTCGACGACCTCGGCCGGCACGTCCTCCTTGGAGAGGTACTTCGGCGCGAAGGCGGCGATGTGCTGGGCGACGCCCTTGGCGATCTCCGCGTTCGGCTTGTCCAGCTCGACGAGGACACCGATCTGCGGGGGCAGGTCGGGCATCGTGCGGTGCATGTACGCCGTCACGAAGCCGTCGGCGTACTGCGCGAAGCGGTCCAGGACGATCTTCTCGCCCAGGTTGGCGTTGGCCTCGTCGACGAACGCCTGGACGGTCTTGCCGGCCTCGATCTCGGAGGCGAGCAGGGCCTCCAGGTCGGCCGGGGAGGTCTTGGCGACGTGCTCGGCGATGGTCTTGGCCACGGCCTGGAACTTGTCACCCTTGGCGACGAAGTCCGTCTCGCACTTCAGCTCGACGAGGACACCGGAGGAGTTGTCGTCGGCGATGATCGAGACGACGGCACCGTTCTCGGCGGAACGGCCCTCGCGCTTGGCGACGCCCTTCTGGCCCTTGATGCGGAGCGCCTCGACGGCCTTCTCGACGTTGCCCTCGGCCTCGTCCAGCGCCTTCTTGCAGTCCATCATGCCGGCGCCCGTGAGCTCACGGAGCTTCTTGACGTCGGCGGCGGTGTAGTTCGCCATGAGTCTGTGAATCTCTCTCGAAGTCTGGAAGATCGAAGATCTGCGCTGCGGATGCGCCCTCCAAATGGAGCCGGAGGGCGCTGTCCTTCCGCTGACCTACGGGTGAACGGCGGGAGCGGACTTCACCGCGCCGAGGGCGCTGGTGGATGCGGTACCGCTCCCGCCGTCACCACGGGACTGACGGGTCAGGCCTGCTCGGCCTCGGCCGGCTTCTCGCCCTCGGCCGGCTTCTCGCCCTCGGCAGCGGGGGCCTCGTCGGCCGGAGCAGCCTCAGCGGCGGGGGCAGCCTCGGCGGCCGGAGCAGCCTCAGCAGCGGGGGCGGCCTCAGCGGCCGGAGCAGCCTCGGCGGCCGGAGCAGCCTCGGCGGCGGGGGCCTCGTCGGCCTTCTTCTCGCCCTCGAGCAGGTCGCGCTCCCACGCGGCCAGCGGCTCGCCCGCGGCCTTGTCGCCCTTGCCCTCGGTGGCGACACCGGAGCGGGAGATGAGGCCCTCGGCGACCGCGTCAGCGATCACACGGGTGAGCAGGGTGACGGAGCGGATCGCGTCGTCGTTGCCCGGGATCTTGTAGTCGACCTCGTCGGGGTCGCAGTTGGTGTCGAGGATCGCGACGACCGGGATGTTCAGCTTCCGGGCCTCACCAACGGCGATGTGCTCCTTCTTGGTGTCCACGATCCAGACGGCGCTGGGCACCTTGGACATCTCGCGGATACCGCCGAGGGTCTTCTCCAGCTTGGCCTTCTCGCGGGAGAGGACCAGCAGCTCCTTCTTGGTGAGGCCGGAAGCGGCCACGTCCTCGAAGTCGATCTGCTCGAGCTCCTTCAGGCGCTGCAGGCGCTTGTAGACGGTCGAGAAGTTGGTGAGCATGCCGCCCAGCCAGCGCTGGTTGACGAAGGGCATGCCGACGCGGGTGGCCTGCTCGGCGATGGCCTCCTGCGCCTGCTTCTTCGTGCCGACGAACATGACCGTGCCGCCGTGGGCGACGGTCTCCTTGACGAACTCGAAGGCGCGGTCGATGTACGACAGCGACTGGAGCAGGTCGATGATGTAGATGCCGTTGCGCTCCGTGAAGATGAAGCGCTTCATCTTCGGGTTCCAACGACGGGTCTGGTGACCGAAGTGGACGCCGCTTTCCAGCAGCTCCCGCATCGTGACGACGGCCATGGCCGTATCTCCTTGATTTTCTCGGTTGTGCCGCGGACGCCGGACGGCCTCCGCGCCTGACGCCCACTGCGCGCCGTTCCACTAGGGACCGAGGGGCGCTGACACGGGCCCGTTGCCGGGGTTCGTGTCGGGGCGTGCGAAGTCGACCCGATGGCTCGGGTCGCCACCAGAAGTGTACGGGACCCGTGGGGTGCCGGGTGACGCCGTTGTCCACAACCGCGCACCCGCCCACAGCCGGGAGCGGCGGCACCGGCGCTCCGGGACGCTTTCCGCATGCGAGCGAACCGATGTGCACGCCTGTGTGCGCGCCTGATCCTGCTGCTGATCGTCACGGCGGCGGCCCTGCTGGCCCCGCCACCACCGCTGTTCGCGGCGGACGCGCCCCCCGCGGACGCGCCCCCCGCGGACGCCACCGTGCCGGCGATCGGCCGCACCTGGCCCGTCGGCTCGCGCCCCCGGGTCCTGCGGGGCTGGGAGCCCCCGGCTACGCCCTACGGCCCCGGCCATCGCGGGGTGGACCTGGCAGCGCCCGCGGGCACACCGGTTCGAGCGGTGACCGCGGGCCGCGTCTCCTTCGCGGGCCGGGTGGCCGGCAAGGGAGTCGTCTCGGTGGACCTCACGGGGACGGGCGATCCGCCCTTGCGCACGACGTACGAACCGGTGACGGCGACGGTCGAGGAGGGCGAGGAGGTGGAACCGGGCGAGGTGATCGGCACGGTGGACGCCAGCGGCTCACACTGCACGGCGGCCCCGTGCGTCCACTGGGGACTGCGGCGCGGCACGGTGTACTTGAACCCGCTGTCGCTGCTGCCGCCATGGCTCCTGCACACAGGCCCGTCGAGGCTGCTGCCGCTCGCCTGACTTTCCGCAGGTGGGCGTGCCCTGACTTTCCGCAGGTGGGCGTGCCCTTCGGGCCGACACGGGTTGCCCTGCCGGCAACCCCCGGCCGGCTGCGGGAGGGGTACTCCTAGCCCCGGACCCACCCCCGGCTACGGGACGGCGCCTCCTAGCCCCGGACCCCCCGCAGAGCCATGGAAACCGCCGCATCGACAATGGCGGCCGGTTCCTCCGCGGCTCCCAGCTCGATCCTCCGCACGGCCACGTCCACGACCCCCTGCAACAGCATCGCCGCCAGCCGGGGCTGCGCATGCCCCAGCTCGCCCAGCGCCTCGACGATCATCGCGACCAGTCCGCCGTGCGCCGCCCTGATCTTCTCCCGCGCTCCCGCGTCCAGCTCACTCGCGGAGATCGCGACCACGGCCCGGTGCCTCCGGTCCCCGACCAGCTCCAGTTGCTGCCGTACATACGCCTCGACCTTGGCCTCGGCCGTGCCGGCCCGCTCCATCGCCGCCGACACGTCCGCCGCCCAGACCGGGAAGTCGACCTCGCACAGCTCCTCGACCACGGCCGCCCGCGACCGGAAGTACTCGTAGACGGACGATCGCGCGAGGCCCGTCCGCTCGGCGAGGGCCGGGAAGGTCAGCGCCTCCGTACCGCCCTCGGACAACAAGGAACGAGCCGCGTCCAGCAGGGCGGCTCGCTGCATCGACCGGTGCTCGGCCACGGAGGCCGCTCGAATCCTTGGCACGTCAACACTCTACGGACGCGGCCCGCCGTGCGGGAGTGGTTGATGCCGAACCGAGGGCATCCGGCCTGGTCAGCGGCCGAAGCTCGCCAGCTTCGCTCTCAGCTGCAGCACCGACTTGGTGTGGATCTGGCTGACCCGGCTCTCGGTCACACCCAGCACGTTCCCGATCTCGGCCAGGGTAAGGCCCTCGTAGTAGTACAGCGTGACCACGGTCTTCTCCCGGTCGGGCAGCGTGTTGATCGCCCTGGCCAGGAACCTCCTGAGCTCCCGGTCCTCGGCGACCTCGACGGGGTTGTCGGCGGTGGTGTCCTCCAGCGTGTCCATGACGCTGAGCCCGTCGCCGCCCTCACCACTCCCGTGCAGCAGCTCCTCCAGGGCCACCACGTTGGCCAGCGACAACTGGCTGAAGACCGCGTGGAGTTCCTCGACGGCGATGCCCATCTCGGAGGCCACCTCGCCCTCGCTCGGGGTCCGCCGCAGCCGGGCCTCCAGCGTGGCGTACGCACGCTCGACGTTGCGCGCCTTCTGCCGCACCGAGCGGGGGATCCAGTCCAGCGCCCGGAGTTCGTCGATCATCGCGCCACGGATCCGGGTGATCGCGTACGTCTCGAACTTGATCTCGCGGTCGACGTCGAACTTCTCGATCGCGTCGATCAGTCCGAACACTCCGGACGAGACGAAGTCCGCCTGCTCGACGTTGGACGGCAGGCCCACGCTGACCCGTCCCGCGACGTACTTGACGAGCGGCGAGTAGTGCAGGATCAGCTGCTCCCGCAGCCGCTCGTCCCCCGTCGCCTTGTACGACCGCCACAGCTCGTCGAGCGTCGAGGGAGCGGGCGGCCGCACGCTGCCACCGTCACGGGCGGCTGGGGGGATCGCCGCCCGGTCGGACCCGGAGGTGTGCTGGGGCATTCGTCGCCTTGTGCCGTTCTGCTGCGGAGTGGTGCTGCTGAGATGAGCTGTCTGTCTGATGTCGAGTTGCCTGTCCGTGTCGGGATCCTCGTGAGCGTAGCGTGACTGCGGAGTCGCGGTGCGCGAAGGAAGGAGGCCAAGGCGGGCGCAGATGCGTTCCCGAGGACGTCCCGCCGGGGCGTGGCGGTGGCCCGGTGTGATCACCCGAAGGCTCAACTGGGCGCATTTCCAAGGGTTGTCGGGATTCCCCCGGACGGCCGAACGGGCACGGTCAGCCCGGCCCGCGGCCGTCGCGGACCGACATCACCGCCTGGCGTGTCAACTTCCAGCCGTCGCCGTGTCGTTCGACGTAACCGAGTGCTCGGAGTTCGTACAGTCTCGCGATCGCGTCGTCCTGTGCGGTCTGTGCGGAGCGAGCGATCTCGTCCGGTCGGGCCACCCCACGCCCGGGCAGTGCCGCGAGTACCTGCCGGGTGGCCGGTTCCAGCAGGTCCCGGGGCAGGACGGGACCGCGCCGGTCGGGGGCCAGCTCCCCGATCTCGCCGACCAGTTCGACGACGTCCGCGACGTCGGTGACCAGGACGGCCTCCCCGCGCAGCAGATCGTGCACGCCGGCGGAGAGCCCGCTGGTGGCGGGCCCCGGCACGCCCATCGTGTGCCGGCCGAGGCGCTGTGCCGCCCGCGCGGTGACCAGGGAGCCGCTGCGGTGGGCGGCCTCGACGACGACCGTGCCGCGGGTGAGTGCGGCGATCAGTCTGTTCCGCAGGATGAACCGGCTCGGTGTCGGGTGATCACCGGGTGGCAACTCGCCGATCACCAACCCCTGTTCGGCGATCCTGTTGATCAGCCGGGTGTGGCCGCGGGGGTAGGGCCGGTCGACGCCGCAGGCGAGGACGGCGACGGTGGCGCCGCCGGCTCCGAGCGCTCCGCGATGGGCGGCACCGTCGACTCCGTAGGCGCCGCCGGACACCACGACCCAGCCCTGCTCCGCGAGGCCGGCGGCGAGGGTCGCGGCCATGTGCGCCCCGTACTCGGTGCAGGCCCGGGCGCCGACCACGGCGACCGACCTCAGCGCCCACATCCGCAGACTGGGCCGCCCGCGCACCCACAGCCCCAGAGGCCGTGCATCCCCGAGATCGTCGAGCTGCCCCGGCCACTCGGCGTCCCCGGGAGACACGAACCGCACTCCGGCGTCCCGGGCGGCCTCCAGATCCCGTCGCGGCCGGGCGGCCTGTGCCCTGGCCACCAGCCCGGCCCACCGTGTCCCGCTCACACCCGGCAGCGGGGGCCCGCCCTTCGCGAGCCGCCGCACCACCTCCCCGATGCCGAGCTCCCGGACCCACCGCCCGCCGGCCTCGTCGCCGGGCTCGATGACCCGGGTGAGCAGGACCCGGCCCAGCAGCTCACCGCCCGGTTCACCGGTGACGCTCATGTCAGCGCCCCGATCGCCATGGGGACGCCTCGCGGCACTCCGGTGCGCAGCTGGAGCGCGAGGGCGACGTCCGTGGCGTCGGGTCGGTCGTGGCCGACGAGATCGGCGACGGTCCAGGCCACCCGCAGGACGCGATCGAGGCCGCGGACGGTGAGGACACCCCGCTCCAGGTTCCGCTCGGCCTCGTCCATCGCGCCCGGCACGGCGTACCAGCGGTCGCGCAGTTCGCGGCCCGGCACCTCGCTGTTCGTGCACCAGGGGGTGCCGGCGAGGCGGCCCGAGGCCCGTTCCCGGGCGGCCCTCACCCGGTCGGCGACCGTCGCGGTCGACTCGCCTCCGGCGCCGGAGGCGGTCAGCTGGGTGCGGGTGACGCGGTCCACCTCGACACGCAGGTCGACCCGGTCGAGCAGCGGGCCGGAGAGCCTGGCCTGATAGCGGCGGATGGCCGAGGGCGGGCACTCGCACAGGTCGTCTCGCTGTGAGAACCGGCCGCACGGGCAGGGATTGGCCGCGAGCACCATGAGGAACTTCGCGGGGAAGCGCACGACTCCCGCACTGCGCGCGATCACGACGTGCCCCGCCTCCAGCGGCTGCCGCAGCGCGTCCAGGACGTGACTGCTGAATTCCGGCGTCTCGTCCAGGAACAGCACCCCACGATGGGACAACGACACCGCGCCGGGCCGGGCGACGCCCGGGCCACCGCCGACGAGTGCCTGCATGGTGGCCGAGTGGTGCGGGGCGCAGTAGGGGGCGACGTCGATCAGCGGCTTGCCCGGGGGCAGCAGGCCCGCCACCGAGTGGACCGCGGTGACCTCCAGCGACTCCTGCCGGCCGAGCCGGGGCAGGACGGTCGGCAGCCGCTCGGCGAGCATCGTCTTCCCGGCGCCGGGCGGTCCTTCGAGGAAGAGATGGTGCCCGCCCGCCGCGGCCACCTCCACCGCTGTGCGCGCCGAGGTCTGCCCGACGACGTCGGCCAGGTCATGGCCGTGGTCGTGCTGGGCAGCGCCGACGCTGGACATGCCCGTGGCCGCGCCGGTCCCCGGCATGCGCAGCCCGGCGAGCAGGGGGTCCGGGCGGCCCTGCTCGTCCGGATCCTCGTCGGGCACCGGTTCGTCGGCCAGGATGGCGATCAGCTGCCGCAGGCTGCGGACGCCGAGCACCGACACGCCGGGCACGAGGGACGCCTCGACGGCGGCGCACTCCGGCACCACCACCTGCTCGTACCCGGCACCGGCCGCGGCCAGGACCGCCGGCAGCACTCCGCGCACCGGCCGCACCCGACCGTCCAGCCCGAGTTCGCCGATCATCACGATGTCGGCGAGGACGCGCGGGTCGATGCGCTCCGCCGCGCCGAGGACCGCCGCCGCGATGGCCAGGTCGAAACCGCTGCCGGACTTCGGCACGGAGGCCGGGCTGAGGCCGACGGTGAGCTTCTTCTGCGGCCAGGCCGCGCCCGAGTTGACGACCGCTGCGCGTACCCGGTCCCGGCTCTCCGTGAGGCTCTTGTCGGGCAGCCCCACCAGGGTGAAGGCCGCGACGCCCGGTTCCAGGTCCGCCTGGACCTCGACGACCACGCCCTCGACGCCCACCAGCGCGACCGAACACGTACGGGCGAATGCCATTCAGGCCACCCCCCGCACATGCTCGACCACGGCGGCGCCGCGGGCGGGCAGCAGCACGCCGACCAGGTCGATGCGGACTCCGCCGGGCGGTGCGCCTCCGTGGGCCTGGATCCACCGCTCGGCCAGGTCCCGCAGCCGCTCCGCCTTCTGGGGGGTCACGGCCGCCATCGGATGCTCGAAGGGGCCCTGCCTGCGGGTCTTCACCTCGCAGACGACCAGGACGTCCCCGTCCCTGGCCACGATGTCGATCTCGCCGGTCCGGCCGGAGCGCCAGTTGCGCTCCAGGATCGCCAGACCTGTCTCGGCCAGCCGCCGTGCGGCCAGGCTCTCCCCGTACTTGCCCAGGGCACTGCGTGCCAGATATGCGGTCATGTCGGCACCACCTCCGGTGCCAACGATCAGCCGCCCGCCGCCGCGAAGTGGATCTTGGTGGACAGCTCGGCGACTGTGGACAACCTCGTCACCCTTCGGGGTGGCCGGGTGGGCTTCACCCGCTCGGCAGCTCCAGGTCGCTCTTGTTCAGCTCCTCAATGTTCACGTCCTTGAACGTGAGGACCCGGACCTGCTTCACGAACCGGGCCGGCCGGTACATGTCCCACACCCAGGCATCCGCCATGGACACCTCGAAGAACACCTCACCCTGGACCGAGTGCACCTGCATCTCGTAGTCATTGGTCAGGTAGAAGCGCCGTTCGGTCTCGATCACGTATTTGAACAGACCGACGACATCGCGGTACTCCCGGTAGAGCTTCAGCTCCATCTCGGTCTCGTACTTTTCGAGGTCCTCGGCGCTCATGGCATGTTCCCCTTCAGCCGTGCGATCCCCCCATTGTGCGCCAGTCCCGTGAGCCCCTAGACGATTTCCGGGTCAAGGATCACAGGCCTGGCCGGGGGACCTTCGTCGAGCAGCGTGCGCAGCAGCCCGGCGAGTCTGGTCGGATACACCGTCTCATGTGCCCGGCTCAGTTCCGGACACGTCCACCAGCGCGCTCCGGCGACACTGCGCCGTTCCAGCTCGGTCAGCCCGGTGGCGGCCACCTCCGTACGGTCCGTGCGGGCCAGGTAGTACCACTCGTCCTGGTCCCAGCGGCGTCCGGCGAAGGGGAAGGAGCACCTGCGCCGCCACAGCACCGGGCCGAGCTCGACCTCGGTGATGCCCGTCTCCTCGGCGAGTTCCCGCAGGGCGGCCTGCTCACGGGTCTCGTCGCCCTCCACACCCCCGCCGGGGGTGAACCACCAGTCGTCGGCCGGATCGTCCGGCTCGTGCCCGTGGAGGAGCAGGATGCGGTCCTGCGGGTCGAGCAGCACGACCCGGGCGACCTTGCGCAGCCCGCCCGCGTAGGTGTCCTCGCCCGTTTCCGCGGCCTCAGCGGGCACCGGTGGGCTCCGCACTCCCCCGCCGGGCCCGGGCCGCGCCCGCGCGCTTGGCGACGGGCCCGTAGGCGCCTCCGCCCAGGACGAGCACGGCGCCGGCGATCACAAGGAGGGTGATCGTCCGCAGCGGGCCGGGTGAGGAGAGGGTGCTGAGCGCCTCGAAGCCGGTGGGGCGCTCCAGCATGCCCTTCATGGGCCAGACGACGGCGTCGACGCGTGCGTCCACGGCGGTACGCGCCACCGTGCCGCTGGCGGCGTCGGTCAGGTGGGCGGTGGAGTCCACGGAGTTGCCACGCTCGTCGCCGAGCAGGAAGAGGCGGCCCTTGGGGACGGTCACGGTCGGGAAGTTGCTCATCTCGGCCGGTGTGCCCTTGGGCAGGTACGTTTCGTCGATTTCCTTGCCGTTGACCTTGAGCCTGCCGTCCTGGCAGCAGGAGACCGTGTCTCCGCCGACGGCGACCACGCGCTTGACCATGGGCGCGTTGGCCCAGGTCGCGTCCTTGAAGACGACGACGTCGCCGCGGCGCACCTCGCCGCCGTCGACGCGCTGCGCCAGGATCCTGTCGCCCGCGTCGATCGTCGGTGTCATCGAACTGGTGGGGACGGTGTACGGCCGGTAGACCACCGCTCCCCAGGCGAATCCGCCGAGGAACAGCACAAGGCCCAGTGCGACGGCCAGTCCGGACAACCGCTGTCCGGTCCGGCTGCCCACCGGGCCCGTCCCTGAGCCGCCGCTGCGCGGGGCCGTGTGCGTCATGCTCTCGCCACCCATGGGTCCGCACCCTACCGGGGGGTACCGGCCAGGGTCAGCCCATGGCCGGGATCACTGCTTCCGGCGACGCCAGAGCACCACCGGCACCACACCGAGGAGCGCGATCCCCTGCGGCGCGACCGGCAGGCCCGCCGCGTTCGGCTGGGCGTTCAGACCGGACTGGTCGAAGGTGTCCGGCACCGGCAGGGTGCCCCAGCGGTTGATCGGCCAGGCGACGACGACGGCGCGTCCGACGACGTCCTTCACCGGAACCATGCCGTGGTTCTTGTCGGACTGGTTGTAGCGGGAGTCCCGCGAGTTCTGCCGGTGGTCGCCCATGACCCAGATGTAGCCCTCGGGGAGCTTCACCTTGAACTGGCCGCCCTGGTCGTCGGCGCTGCACGGCGTGTTGCCCGCGTAGACGTAGGAGCGCTCGTCCAGTGCCTTGCCGTTCACCGTGAGCGGGCCGGTGCCCTTGCACTCGATGGTGTCACCGCCGACACCGATGACACGCTTGATGAGGTCCTTCTCCTCCGCGGACGGCATGAGGCCGATCCAGCTGAGGAAGGTCTGCAGGGCGTTCGGGTCCGTGGTCGGCTCACCGGCCAGCCAGTTGTCCGGGTCGTGGAAGACCACGACCTCGCCGCGCTCGGGCTCGGAGCCGAACCAGGGGGTGAGTTTGTCGACCAGGACGCGGTCACCCTGCTGGAGGGTGTTCTGCATCGAGTCGGAGGGGATGGAGAAGGCCTGCACCAGGAAGGTCTTGATCAGCAGCGCCAGCACCAGCGCGATACCGATCAGAATGGGCAGCTCCTTCCAGAAGGAGCGCGGCTTCTTCGGTGTCCGGGTCGGTCCGCCCGGCCCCTCGTCATCGGCTGTCGTGTGTTCGCCCGTCACCCTGCCGTCCTCGGCTGCCCCGGAGTCACTCCCGGAGGTCACGGCGCTGTCCGCGGCCGGGACGGCGGATTCCGCGGGGTGTCCGCGATGCTCCTCGCCGTCGTGTCCGGACCGTGCGCCAACCGCCACATCCCCCACGCCAACTCCTCACTCTGTGCCGCCGCCTGCCCCACACACGGCGCAGGCCCACCACTCCCATAACGAGCGGGAGTTCCGCAGGGGTCGGGAGCTGGATCGTTCCGTTCGAATCGTAAGGGGCAACCCTATGCGACAGTCCGGGAGCGGCGGTCGACCCGGGGGCCGAGTCGGACACGGAGGCGTACGTATTCGGTTCCTCCAGCATGTTCCAGTGCCCGAAGGGCCAGGCGATGACCATGGCGCGGCCCACCACCTCGTCCTCGGAGACGGTGCCCCCGTAGTCGGTGTCCTGGTGGGCGCGGGAGTCCGCGGAGTTGTTCCGGTGGTCGCCCATCACCCACAGCCGCCCCTGGGGGACGGTGATGTCGAACGGCGTGTCGGACGGGGCGATGCCGGGATACAGGTAGTCCTCGACCAGCGGGACGCCGTTGACGGTCACGCGCCCCTGCGTGTCGCAGCACTGGACGCGGTCGCCGCCGACGCCGACGACCCGCTTGATGAGGTCCTTCTCGTTCTCGGACGGCAGCAGGCCGATGAAGGTGAGCCCTTCCTTGACCTGCTTGATGACGACGGGGTCGGCCTTCTGCGTGGTGGGCTGCTCGTCCTGGAGCCAGCCGCCGGGGTCCTTGAAGACGACGACGTCCCCGCGCTGCGGCTTCGAGCCGAACCACGGGGTGAGTTTGTCGACCAGGACGCGGTCGCCGATCTGGATCGTCTGCTCCATGGAGCCGGACGGGATGACGAAGGCCTGCACGAGGAACGTCTTCAGCACGAGCGCTATCAGGACGGCCACGCCCACGAGGAGCGGTATCTCCTTGACGGCACCGCGCCTGCGGCGCCGCTTGACCTTGCGCTGGAGCTTGCGCCGCTCGGCGCGTGTCCGGCCACTGGAGGCGCCGGCGGCGCGCCGGGCGCCGGTGGGCAGCAGGTTCTCCGCTGGGCTCGCGGGGACGCCACGCGGTTTGCCGCGGTTACCCATGGGCGCCCGCCCTTCCGGCGGCGGGCACGCGCGCGTAGGCGTCGGGGCGGTGCAGCCGGGTGGCGTGGCCGAAGGGCCAGATGATCCAGTCGGCGCGTCCGATGACGTCGTCGACGGGGATCATGCCGCCGCCCGGCGAGCCGAGGTGGTCGCGGGAGTCGCTGGAGTGGCTGCGGTGGTCGCCGAGGACGAACAGGGTGCCGCCGGGCACGACGACGTCGAAGGGCACGGCGGACGGACTGTCGCCGGGATACAGGAAGCCCGACTCGTCAACCGGCCGGCCGTTCACCTGGATCCTCCCCTCCCTGTCGCAGCAGACCACGCGGTCTCCCCCCACACCGGCAACGCGTTTGATGTAGTCCGCGTGCCCGAAGTACCCGGTCCCGTCGAACACGACGATGTCTCCCCGCTGCGGCACGGCACCGAAACGGTACGCCAACTTATTTACGAGAACCCGGTCCCCGATCCTCAATCCCTGCTCCATGGATCCGCTGGGGATCTGGAACGGGCGCAGCACGAACGTGCTGAGCAGCAGCAGGAAAAGCAGACAGACGAGCAGGGTGAGAGTGATCCGGCCGCCCGGGATCCAGGCACTGACACGCGACACCAACGCGAAACGCGACCGGTCCTCCGACCCTGCGGCCTCCGAGGTGGTTCCCTCGGATGCGGAAGGGCGGGAGGAGCGGTCGCGCTCCGTCGGCTGTGCTTCGGTGTCCATCGGAGCCAGATGCTATCCGGCCCCGGCGTGAACCCCGGAGAGCGCTCAGTTCTCGCGCTTCTCCTTGATCTTCGCGGCCTTGCCGCGAAGCTCGCGCAGGTAGTAAAGCTTGGCGCGGCGGACATCACCCTTGGTGACGAGCTCGATCTTCTCCACGATCGGGGTGTGCACCGGGAAGGTGCGCTCGACGCCGACGGAGAAGGAGACCTTGCGGACCGTGAAGGACTCGCGCACGCCGGATCCCTGGCGGCGGATCACGACGCCCTTGAACTGCTGCACACGGGAGCGATTGCCCTCGATGACGCGGACGTGGACGTTGACCGTGTCGCCCGGGCGGAAGGCGGGGACGTCGCTGCGCAGCGACGCGGAGTCGACGGTGTCGAGCAGGTGAGACATTTCGTCTGCTTTCCTCGCTGATGCCACAGGTCATCAACGGAAACTAGGTGTTTCGGGATCAGGTGTGTGCGGTCGGGGCGGACGTCGTCTCCCCCTGTGGCAGGGGCGCACGCCGGACGGACGCACAACAGCTGGCTATTCTTCCACGCCGTCGGTCCTGCGCCAAAATCGGCCGTACGGCTCCCCCGCCGGGTCGGGTGCCCAGCCGAGGATGGAGAGCATCTCGCGGTCCTTCTTGTCGAAGGCCTCGGGGTCGCACCGCTCGATGAGGTCGGGCCGGTGGGCGGTGGTGCGCTTGAGGGCCTCGTCGCGGCGCCAGCGGGCGATCTTCCCGTGGTGGCCGCTGAGCAGCACGTCGGGGATGTCCCGGCCGCGCCACTCGGGCGGCTTGGTGTAGACGGGCCCCTCCAGCAGGCTCGCCATCGCGCCGGGCGCGAAGGAGTCGTCCCGGTGGGACTCGGCGTTGCCCAGGACCCCGGGCAGCAGCCGCGCCACGGCCTCCGTGACGACGAGGACGGCCGCCTCGCCGCCGGCCAGCACGTAGTCGCCGATGGACACCTCGTAGACCGGCATCCGTGTCGCGTACTCGTCGACGACGCGGCGGTCGATGCCCTCGTAGCGGGCCGGCGTGAAGATCAGCCAGGGGCGCTCGGAGAGGTGGACGGCGAGTTCCTGGGTGAAGGGGCGGCCGCTGGGCGTGGGCACGATGAGGGCGGGCGCCCGGGAGCCCGTCTCGTAGCCGTCGGCCAGGACGGAGTCCAGCGCGTCCCCCCATGGCCCGGTCTTCATGACCATGCCGGGCCCGCCGCCGTACGGGGTGTCGTCGACGGTGTTGTGGCGGTCGTAGGTCCACGCGCGCAGGTCGTGGACGTGCACGTCCAGCTGTCCCCGCGCGCGCGCCTTGCCGACGAGGGAGACGTTCAGCGGTTCCAGGTACTCGGGGAAGATCGTGACGACGTCGAGGCGCATCTACGGCTCTTCCCGGCTGGACGCGATCTCGGCACGGTCGTCGATCAGGCCGGGCGGCGGGGTGATGACGGCCCTCTGCTCCTCCAGGTCGATCTCGGTGACGATCTCCTCGACGAAGGGGATCAGCACCTCACCGCCGTCGGGGCGCTCCACGATGAACAGGTCCTGCGAGGGCAGGTGGGAGATCTCCGTGATCCGGCCGACCTCGGTGCCGTCCGCGGTGACCACGTCGAGGTCGATGAGCTGGTGGTCGTAGTACTCGTCGTCGTCCTCGGGGCGTTCCTCGGGATCGACCTCGGCGATCAGGAGCGTGTTGCGCAGAGCCTCGGCGCCGCTGCGGTCGCTGACGCCCTCGAAGCGCAGCAGGAGGCGGCCGCTGTGGACGCGGCCCGTCTCGATGGTGAGCGGTCCCGTGGTGGCGGGATCGGTGGCGAGCACGGCACCGGGGGCGAGCCTCAGCTCCGGCTCGTCGGTCCGTACCTCGACGGTGACCTCACCCTTGATGCCATGGGCACGGCCGATCCGTGCGACTACCAGCTGCACGTGTCCAAGTCTCCTGTCATACAGCGACGGGCCGGGGACGGCCCTCAGGCCCTCCCCGGCCCGAGCCGGTTGCGATAAGCGTCAGCGGACGTGATCCACGTCGACGAGGTCGACGCGGACTCCGCGACCGCCGATGGCGCCCACGACGGTACGCAGGGCGCGTGCGGTGCGGCCGTTGCGGCCGATCACCTTGCCGAGGTCGTCCGGGTGGACCCGGACCTCGAGCACGCGACCGCGGCGCAGGTCGCGCGAGGCGACCTGCACATCGTCAGGGTTGTCGACGATGCCCTTCACGAGGTGCTCGAGAGCCTCCTCGAGCATGCTCAGGCCTCGGTCGAAGCGGACTCAGCGGCGGCGTCGTCCTTCTTCTCAGCCTTCTTCTTCTGGGTGATCGCCTCACCCTTGCCCTCGTCGTCGCCGCCGATGGCCTCGAACGACGGACGCGCGGCCTTCTCCGGCTGCGTCAGCAGCGGAGCCGGGGCGGGCTCGCCCTTGAACTTCTGCCAGTCGCCGGTCTTCTTGAGGATGGCCATCACGGGCTCGGTCGGCTGCGCGCCGACACCGAGCCAGTACGCCACACGCTCGGCGTCGACCTCCATCACCGACGGGTTGTACGTCGGGTGGTACTTGCCGATCTCCTCGATGGCCCGGCCGTCACGGCGGGTACGGGAGTCGGCGACGACGATGCGGTAGTGAGGCGAACGGATCTTGCCCAGACGCTTCAGCTTGATCTTGACTGCCACGGGAGTGGGTTCTCCTGGTTTTGACGTGGTTGGGCACGGCGGAGATGCCGCGTGGGGTTGCGGTACCCGAGTGCCCGATGGACGCGTCAGCCGGAGGCGAGAGGGTTCCTGTGCGGCTGTCGAGTACAGCTAGCCATTGTGCCACACCCCGGGGGCCGCTCCGGGCCGGGGGCCTGCTCCGGTGCGCGGGCATGCCGACGGCGCACCCGGCGTGGTGGTGAGGCACGACGGGTGCGCGACACGGCTCGAGCCCTGCGCCGACGACCGGCAGCCACGAGATGCCGGTGGAGGGCCTCAGCTCGCTACCGCTCCGACGACGTCCGGGATCCGGAACGGCTTGCCGCAGCCGCCGCAGACGATCGGGGCCTGGGCGAGGACCGACGGGACGACCCGCACGTTGCGGCCGCAGTCGCACACCGCCTTGACGCGGACGCCGCCGCCGGAGGAGCCGTGCCGGGCGGCCGGCCCTCGGAAGGTGCGGGAGGTGTCGGAGGAGGTCGCGGCGGTGTGCGCCTTCAGGGCGCGCTGGAGACGCTCCATCGTCGGGCGGTAGCGCCGCTTCGCCTCGGGGGTGAGCGTGACCAGGGAGAAGCCGCTGCTGGGGTGCGGTTCCTCGGGGTGGTCCAGGCCCAGCTCCTCGGCGATCGCGAGGAATCTGCGGTTGTGGTAGCGGCCGGCACGGGAGGTGTCGCGGACGCCGCGCGAGGCGGCGATGCCATGGACTGCCTCATGGAGCAGTCGCTCGAAGGAGAGTTCGTGACCGCACGCGGACGACGACTCCCCGATCAGGGACTCTGGCGCGGCAAGGTCGGGCAGCTCGGGGTGGTACCGCTGAATGTCGGCCCACGCCTGTGCCAGCTCTGCGGCGAGAACAGGTGGTGTCTGTGTCGTGCTCACGTAATGACAACGAGCCGGGGTGCCTCAGTGTTCCGATTCCGGGCCATCCCAAATAATTTGCACGTACCCGTCAGTTGCCTCTGATGCGTCCCGACGAGGGCGGGTGCGCTGATCTGTGGAGAAGCCACGCAGCTCACCACAAGGTGGTGCGTAGTCCCGCGTACGCCCGCCCGTCTCCCGCACCGCCCTCAGACGAGGCCCTTCGGGCCGCCCGCCGCATCGGCGCGTAGTGGACATCCGCACGCCGGGGCACCAGCGGCGCGGGACGCAAGAGGGGTTTCGGCCGCCTTGCGCCTCACGCGGTCAGCGCGTGCGACACATCAGCAAGCGGGTGCGACGACCGCGACGTTACCGGGGATGTCGTCGGCGTCCGGCACCGCCCCGCCCTCGGCGACCGGACGGAGTGAGAACGGGTGCCTCGGCCATGGCGGGACGGACGGGCCCAGGTTGCCGGAATGTGAAATCTCGCCATAGGCACATGACAACTCATAAGCCCTGCCGCATTCCACTGGACGACAGGTCGAGGGGGGAGTTTCCTGGCATACGGGGGTAGTGCGAGCGCACTGTCACGGGGGCCATGGAATCGGGCAAGAGGCAACTCTCGGCGGATTGGGGCGCTTACTTATGACACCTACGCTCGTGCGGCAGCACCTGCCTCACGCGGGGGCCGCACCCCGCGTGGACCTGCGTGCACGCGCGCGTGACTGGTCCGAGATCCAGGAGCGGATGCTCGTACCGCTCTACGAGGCCGTCTACGAGCGACTGGAAGTGGGTCCGGCCACGCGGCTGCTCGGCCTCGGCTGCGGTTCCGGACTCTCCCTGCTGATGGCCGTCGTCCGGGGAGCGGCGGTCACCGGTGTCGACGCTTCTCCCGAAAGAATGGCCCTGGCACGGGAGCGGCTGCTTCCCGGGACGCCGGGCACGCGGTCGGGCCAGGACGCCCGGCGGCTGGTCGACGGCTCACCCCGGGACACCGCGGTGCCCGGCGCTCCCGGCTACACCCTGGTGACCGCTTTCGAGCCGATCGGCTGCCTGGCGGGCGACTCGGAGGGCCTGGGCGGGCTGCTCGCGGAGGCGACTCCGCTCACGCAGCGCGGTGCCGCCGTGGTGCTGGCCGGCTGGGGTCCGCCGGAGCGCTGCGCCACGGCGTCCGTGATGCGGGTGGCCACGAAGCTGGCGGAGCCGCTGCGCGCCTCGGGCAGCTGGCGTCCGGCCTGCCGCGACGATCTGGAGGACGTCGCCCAGCGGGCCGGGCTCAGGCCGGACGGTTCGGGGCGGGTGGCGTGCCCCTTCGGTTACGCCGATGTGGACAGCGCGGTGCGCGGCCTGAAGTCGACAGGCCTGTTCGACGCGGCGATGACGGCGACGGACCAGGTGCAGGTGGACAAGGAGCTGACCGAGGCCCTGCATCCGCACCGGCGGCAGGACGGCACGGTGTGGATGCCGAATGTGTTCCGGTATCTGATCGCCCGGACTCCCTGATGAACGGGTTTCCGATGCAGGTGTGAATGGTGTGAAGAAAGCACCATGGGGTGCTTTTGATTTCACCAAGTAGATCATGAACGCCTAATGTGATCCACCGCTCGAGTGATCTACACATCTGCATACAGGAGTTGCTGTGCCGCACCACCAGACCGCGCTGCGTCTCGTCGCGCCCGTCGCCGTCCTCGCTCTGACGCTCACCGCCTGCGGGGGCGGCGACGACACCGCCGACGCGAAGAGCGCGGGCACCGCCCAGGCCAAGTCCTCCCCGTCGCCGGAGCCCACCTCCGGCGGCGAGATGGGGACCGGCGAGAGCGCGACGGGCAAGGTCGCGGAGGACCCGGGCAAGGTCACCTACGAGGTGCTGGCGCAGAAGGTCGACGTGGGCACCGAGGCGGAGGCGGCGAAGGCCGTCTCGGAGCCCGACAAGGTGAAGGGCAAGGTGCTGGCCGTCGCGCACCTGAAGTACACGCACAAGAGCGGGCCCGCCCTCACCGACGGTTCCGACGTGCACGACGGCACCACGGTCTTCGCCGACGGGCAGCGCGGCACCGTCCTGATCGGCGCGTCCGAGGATGCGGCGGGCTGTGAGGACCCGTACGACGTCGACAGTTGGAAGCAGGGCGAGAGCCATGTCTTCTGCGAGACGTACGTGATCCCGGCGAACGCCAAGAGCGTCGAGGTCCACTGGTCCGAGGAGGACGGCGAGCCGTTCATCTGGAAGTTCCCGAACGGCTGACCGGCGAGCCGCCGGCACAACCACTGAGGGCGCCCTCCTGGTCAGGGGGGGCGCCCTCAGTGCGGTTCGGACGGGACGTCAGCCCATGAACTTCTTGAACTCGTCGGGGAGTTCGAAGTCCTTGCCGCCCTGCTGCGGGAGTCCGAAGGCGCCGCCGCCCTCGGCCGCGGCGGCCCGGCGTGCGGCCTCCTCCTGCTCCTGCTGCTTGCGCTTCATCGGGTTGCCGGAGCGCTGCTTGCCCTTGGCCTGCTTCTGCTTCTTCTTCGCCCGCCCGGGGCCGCCACCCATGCCGGGCATCCCCGGCATCCCGGGCATGCCGCCGCCCTGGGCCATCCGGGACATCATCTTGCGGGCCTCGAAGAACCGCTCGACCAGGTTCTTGACCGCGCTGACCTCGACGCCGGAACCCTTGGCGATACGGGCGCGGCGCGAGCCGTTGATGATCGTCGGCTCCTGGCGCTCGGCCGGGGTCATCGACTTGATGATGGCGGCCGTGCGGTCGACGTCCCGCTCGTCGAGGTTGTTGATCTGGTCCTTCATCTGGCCCATGCCCGGCAGCATGCCGAGCAGCTTGGAGATCGAGCCCATCTTGCGGACCTGCTCCATCTGGGCCAGGAAATCGTCCAGGGTGAAGTCCTGGCCCTTCTTGGACGCCAGCTTGGAGGCCATCTTCTCGGCCTCTTCCTGGCTGAACGTCTTCTCCGCCTGCTCGATCAGGGTGAGCAGGTCACCCATGTCGAGGATGCGGGAGGCCATCCGGTCAGGGTGGAAGGCGTCGAAGTCGTCGAGCTTCTCGCCGTTCGACGCGAACATGATCGGCTTGCCGGTGATCTGCCGGATCGACAGGGCCGCACCACCGCGGGCGTCACCGTCGAGCTTGGAGAGCACCACGCCGTCGAAGCCCACGCCGTCGCGGAAGGCCTCGGCGGTGTTGACGGCGTCCTGGCCGATCATCGCGTCGACGACGAACAGGATCTCGTCCGGAGAGACGGCGTCGCGGATGTCCGCGGCCTGCTGCATCATCTCCTGGTCGATGCCGAGGCGGCCGGCGGTGTCCACGATCACGATGTCGTGGACCTTCGACTTGGCGTGCTCGATGGAGTCCTTGGCGACCTTGACCGGGTCACCGACGCCGTTGCCCGGCTCGGGGGCGTAGACCGCGACACCGGCGCGCTCGGCGACGACGCTGAGCTGGTTCACGGCGTTGGGGCGCTGGAGGTCACAGGCGACGAGCAGCGGCGAGTGGCCCTGCTCCTTGAGCCAGCGGCCGAGCTTGCCCGCGAGGGTGGTCTTACCGGCACCCTGCAGACCCGCCAGCATGATCACGGTGGGGGGCTGCTTGGCGAAGCGCAGACGCCGGGTCTCGCCGCCGAGGATGGTGACCAGTTCCTCGTTGACGATCTTGAGGACCTGCTGGGCCGGGTTCAGCGCCTTGCTGACCTCGGCACCGAGGGCACGCTCCTTGACATTCTTGATGAACGTCCGGACGACCGGAAGGGCCACGTCCGCCTCAAGGAGCGCGATCCGGATCTCGCGCGCCGTGGCGTCGATGTCCGCCTCGGAGAGCCGTCCCTTGCCGCGCAGGTTCTTGAAGGTCGCTGAGAGGCGATCGGAAAGAGTATCGAACACGGCGCTCGCGGTCCTCGGGGTCGGTGGCTAAGGGAATCGCCCTCCAGGGTATCCCGGCGTGACAAGTCGCCGGGTCGGCCTCACCCCCGCAGTGTCTCCTCCAGCTTCCGCGCCACCGCCGCCGCCTCGTCCCCGGGCAGGGGGGCGCCCTCCGGGCCGGTCGCGTAGAAGGCGTCGACGGCGTTGGCGCCGAGCGTCGAGACATGCGCGCTGCGCACCCGTACGCTCGCGTCCTCCAGGGCGCGGCCGATGCGGAACAGCAGGCCAGGGGCGTCCTGGGAGCGGACCTCGATGACCGTGGCCAGTCGGGAGGCGGCCGGGTGGACGGACACCCTGGCCGCGGGCGCGATCACGCCCCGCCGGCGCGGATAGGCCGCGTCCCGTTCGGCGAGGCGGCCGGCGATGTCAAGGGAGCCGTCCAGCGCCCGGACGAGGTCCGAGCGCAGGCGGGCGGCCTGCGGCAGGGAGCCGTACTCGGCGGCGACCCGCCAGTCCAGCAGCAGGACGGAACCGTCGACGCCGTCCGGGAGGTGCAGGGAGCGCAGCTCGGCGGTGCGTACGGTCAGCCGGTGCATGGCGAGGACACCGGCCACCGCGGGCAGCACCCCGGGCTGGTCGGGGACGGCGATGAGCAGCTCCACGCCGAGCGGCTCGGGGTCACCGGACGGCTCCTGCCCGGCGGGCGGCTCGGTCTGGGCCCGCAGGGCGAGCACGGGGCTGCCCGTGGCGGCCGCCTCCAGGGCGAGCCGCTCCTGCTCGGCGGTCGGTGCGGCCTCCTCGGGATCGTCCGGGGTGTCTCCGGCGAGCACCGCCGCAACCCGTTTGACCAGGTCGGCGACGAGCGAGCCGCGCCAGGACGACCAGGCGGCCGGGCCGGTCGCGAGGGCGTCGGCCTCGGTGAGCGCGTGCAGCAGCTCCAGGGTGCCCTGGGAGCCGACGGCCTCGGCGACGGAGCGCACGGTGGCCGGATCCTCGAGGTCGCGCCTGGTGGCGGTGTCGATGAGCAGCAGGTGGTGGCGTACGAGGGTGGCGACGACGGTCACGTCGTGGCGGTCGAAGCCGATGCGGGCGGCCACGTCCTTGGCGATGATCTCGCCCGCCACGGAGTGGTCGCCGGGCCAGCCCTTGCCGATGTCGTGCAGCAGCGCGGCGACCAGCAGCAGGTCGGGGCGGCTGACCCGGCGGGTGAACTCGGAGGCACGCACCGCGGTCTCGATCAAATGCCGGTCGACGGTCCACAGGTGCACGGCGTTGCGCTGCGGGCGGCAGCGCACCCGCTCCCAGTCGGGCAGCAGCCGGGTGATCAGCCCCTCGGCCTCCAGCGCCTCCCACACCTCGATGGTGGGTCGGCCGGAGCCGAGCAGGGTGACGAGCTGTTCGCGGGCCTCGGCGGGCCAGGGCGTGGGCAGCGGGCGCACGGTGGCCGCCAGGCGCCGTACGGCGTGCAGGGAGAGGGGCAGTCCGGCCTGTGCGGCGGCGGCTGCGGCGCGCAGCGGCAGCACGGGGTCACGCTCGGGGCGCGCGGCGCGGGCGAGGACCACCTCGCCGTCCTGCTCCACCACGCCCTCGGCCAGCGGGGACCGCTCGGTGGTCGGCTTCCCGCCGCCCAGCATGGCGCGCAGCCTTGGCCGCACGGCGCGCGAGCGCAGCACGCGACCCACCTCGCGCCAGGTGACGTCGCTGGCGTACGAGATCAGCCGCGCCGCCTCGTACACCTGCCGCAGCAGCGTGTCCGCGTCGAGCAGGCCCAGCTCGGCTGCCACCTGGTCCTGCTCCTGGAGCGCGAGCCGGTCGGTCGCGCGCCCGGTGGCCAGGTGCAGTGCGTCCCGGACGTCGAGGAGCCGGCGCCGGGCATCGGCCAGGCCCTCGCGCGGGGCGTCGGCGAGCCAGGAGGCGGCGACGGCCCGCAGGGCGGTGGCGTCGCGCAGGCCGCCGCGGGCCTCCTTCAGATCGGGCTCCAGCAGGTACTGCAGCTCGCCCTGGCGCTCGGCGCGCTCGGCGCACAGTTCCTGGAGTTCGGGGAGGCGTCTGGGCGCCTGGTTGCGCCAGTCGGCCAGGACTGCGGTGCGCAGTGAGGCGGTGAGGCCGAGGTCACCGGTGATGTGCCGGGCGTCCAGGAGGCCGAGCTGCACCTTGAGGTCCTCGCCCGCGGTCTTGCGGGCCTCGGCCGGTGTGCGGACGGAGTGGTCGAGGTCCAGGCCCAGGTCCCAGACGGGGTACCAGAGCCGGTCGGCGAGGGTGGCGACGGCCTTGGTGTCACTGCCGTCGTGCAGCAGAAGCAGGTCGAGGTCGCTGCGCGGGGACAGCTCACCCCGTCCGTAGCCGCCGACGGCGACCAGTGAGGCACCGCGCAGCCCATCGGCACCGGCCGCGAACAGGCCGGTCAGCCAGTCGTCGGTCAGTTCGGCCAGGGCCGCACGGCGCGGCGGCCCGGACCGCGCCTCCTCGGTGAGGAGACGCAGCCGGGCCGCCGCGTAGCCGCTGGGTCCCGAGTCCTCTGCTTCCTTCTGCACGTCCGTACCCGTCACCCGGCGACTCCTGTTCTGTTTGCCTGCCTCGAGGGCTTTCAGAGCGCGTCGGGACCGCGCTCGCCGGTCCTGACCCGTACGGCCGTGTCGACCGGGATGGACCAGACCTTGCCGTCACCGATCTTGCCGGTGCGGGCCGCCTTGACCACCACGTCGATCAGCTGCTCGGCGTCGTCGTCCTCGACCAGGACCTCGATGCGGATCTTGGGGACGAGGTCGACGGTGTACTCGGCACCGCGGTAGACCTCGGTGTGGCCCCGCTGACGACCGTAGCCGCTGGCCTCGGTGACCGTGAGGCCGTGTACTCCGAAGGCCTGCAGGGCCTCCTTGATCTCGTCGAGCCGGTGCGGCTTCACGACGGCGGTGATGAGCTTCATGCGTCCACCTTCTTGCTCGCGGCTGCGGCGACCGGGGCCGTGACGGCCGTCTTGGCGGCACCGCCACCGGCGCCGCTGAAGTCGTATGCGGTCTCGGCGTGCTCGGCCTGGTCGATGCCGGCGACCTCGTCGTCCTCGGGGACCCGCATGCCCATGGTCTTGTCGAGGATGAAGGCGAGGATCGCGGAGACGATCAGGGAGTAGGCGAGCACCGCGAAGACACCAGCGCACTGCTTCCAGAACTGGGTCAGGCCGCCGCCGTAGAAGAGGCCCTCGACGGTGGACTGGCCCTTGCCGCTGGCGAAGAGGCCGATCAGCAGGGAGCCGGCGACACCGCCGACCAGGTGGACGCCGACGACGTCCAGGGAGTCGTCGTAACCGAACTTGTACTTCAGGCCGACGGCCATGGCGCACAGCACACCGGCGATGGCACCGACCGCGATCGCGCCCATCGGGCTGACGGCCCCGCCGGCCGGGGTGATGGCGACCAGGCCCGCGACCGCGCCGGAGGCGGCGCCCAGCGTGGTGAACGCGCCGTGGCGGATCTTCTCGTAGATGAGCCAGGCCAGCATGGCGGCGGCGGTGGCGACCTGCGTGTTGACGAACATCAGCGCGCCGACGCCGTCGTCGTTGCCGAGCCAGGAGCCGGCGTTGAAGCCGAACCAGCCGAACCACAGCAGACCGGCGCCGAGCATGACCAGCGGCAGGCTGTGCGGGCGCATCGGGTCCTTCTTGAAGCCGACGCGCTTGCCGATGACGAGGATCACGCCGAGCGCCGCGGCACCCGCGTTGATGTGCACCGCCGTACCACCGGCGAAGTCGATGACGCCCAGCTCGAAGGCCCAGCCGCCGGCACCCCACACCCAGTGCGCGACCGGGAAGTAGACGACCGTGGCCCACAGGGCGATGAACAGCGCCCACGCGCTGAACTTCACGCGGTCCGCGAGGGCGCCGCTGATCAGGGCGGGGGTGATGATCGCGAACATCAGCTGGAAGACCAGGAACACGAACACCGGGATCGTGTAGCCGGGCCACAGCTCCGTCAGGCCGATGTTGCCCAGGCCGACCCAGTCGGAGTTCCAGCCGATGAGGCTGCCGGAGTCGGTGCCGAACGCCATGGAGAAGCCGTACAGCACCCACAGGATGGTGACGATCCCGAGGCTGATGAAACTCATCATCAGCATGTTGAGGGTGCTCTTGACGCGGACCATGCCTCCGTAGAAGAAGGCCAGACCCGGGGTCATGAGCATCACCAGGGCGGAACAGATGAGCATGAACCCTGTGTTCGCGGCAGAGAGCTTGGGCGCCTCTGCGGCAAGGGTGATGGCTGGTGCCATCGGCGTCTCCTCGTCATTGGTACGGCCCCGTGCGGGCGAAGCCTCGAGCGGATTGAGGGGCAGGCCGGTTATGCGCCACGAGATTGGCGCAGCGCGGTTTCGGTGAAAGCCCCTCGTTGTTTCGCGGCCGTGACGAAGGCGCCTGCTGTGTTACGCGTCGATGAACTGCCGGATTGCGGGTGCGCCGATCGTTATCGTGGCGCAACCTTCGGCTTCAGGGGAGCCGTGGGCACGGGGACCGGCCGCGGTCGGCCTTCCGATGACCTGGCATGGGGGAGCCGAGTCGGGCAGTTCGGGAGGGCCGGCCGCGGCCGGGGTTCTGGGGCTGTACGGCTTCTCAGACCGCCTCGGCGGTCTCGGGCAGTTCGACGGCGAGCCGCTCGGTGAGGTCGACGACCTCACCCAGGTCGCCGAAGTCGCGGGCGGCGGTGTCGACCGTCTTCCGGATACGGGTGTTGACGCGCTCGGAGCGGACCTTCTTCGCGACCTGCATGGCCTCGGTGGCGAAGACCGTGCTCCGCTCCGGCTCGCGCTGCAGGAGGTGCACCGTGGCCATGCCGATCAGGTTCAGCGCGTACGACCGCTGGTGCTCGTCGTCCTCGGCGAAGAGCTCCACGGCCCGGTTCATCAGGGGCTCGGCCAGCGAGGCGTAGGTGGGGCTGCGCCCGGCGACGTAGGCCAGGTCGCGGTAGGAGTGGGAGTTCTCGCCGTACAGCTCGGCCTCGGAGAAGAAGCGGATCCAGTCGGGGTCCGGCTCGTCCCACTCGTCGGCTTCGGCGAAGGTGTCCTCGGCCATCCGGACCGCCCGCTTGCACTTGCCGGGCTGCCCCATGTTGGCGTAGGCGCGGGCCTCCATCGCATACAGCATCGACTGCGTGCGCGGGCTCGCGCAGTCCCGGCTGCCGTACTGCGCGAGGTGGATCAGCTCCAGCGCGTCGTCGGGCCGGCCGAGGTGGATCATCTGGCGGCTCATGCTGGACAGCACGTACGAGCCGAGGGGCCGGTCACCGGCCTCCTTGGCGGCGTGCAGCGCGAGGACGAAGTACTTCTGCGCGGTCGGCTGGAGACCGATGTCGTACGACATCCAGCCGGCCAGCTCGGCGAGCTCGGCGGCGACCTTGAACAGCCGGCGGGTGGTGGACTCCGGCTGGGGCTCCTGGAGGAGGTCGGTCACCTCGTGCAGCTGGCCGACGACCGCTTTGCGGCGCAGGCCGCCGCCGCACTGGGCGTCCCACTGCCGGAACATCACCGTCGTGGACTCCAGGAGGTCCAGTTCGGGCCTGGAGAGTCGGCCGCGGGCGCGACCGGAGCCGCCCGCGGGCTCGGGCTCGGAGCGCGGGGCGGCGGGCGAGGGGACGAGCCAGCGCTGCATGGGCTCGATGAGGGCCGGGCCCGCGGACAGGACCAGCGAGCTCCCGAGGAAGCCGCGCCGCGCCAGCATGAGGTCGCTGCGCGAGAACTCGCTGAGCAGGGCCACTGTTTGCGGGCCCGTCCAGGGGAGGTCGACGCCGGTCGCGGAGGGTGACTGGCGGGCGGTGCGCAGCCCCAGGTCCTCGACGGAGACGACGACGCCGAAGCGCTCCGAGAACAGCTCGGAGAGGATCCTGGGGATCGGCTCACGGGGGTTCTCGCCGTCGAGCCAGCGGCGCACACGGGAGGTGTCCGTGGAGATGTGGTTGGCGCCCAACTGCCGTGCCCTGCGGTTGACCTGGCGGGCGAGCTCGCCCTTGGACCAGCCGCTGCGCACGAACCAGGAGGTGAGCAGCTCGTTCGGGCGCTTGTCAGCGTGCGTCGCGCTCGCAGCGTTCGTTCCGCTTCCGCCGTTGCCGCTCACTGGAACGCCCCCATCCCTGAGACCACTTGTCGCCGAGTGCGCCAAGCCCTATCAGCATGCCGGTTCGTACGGCCGTCCGTCCGGCCCTTGTCACCCTTCGAACGGAATGACGACTTGCCTCCGGCATACCCACGAGCGCATGTGCCCCCAGGACTCGTGCACACAAAGTAATCCTACGATCACCCGTCCAGCCACGGCTCACACGGAAACGCCACCATTCGCCACCCCTTCGAATGAACTCACGTACGGCTACGCGCGATTGACTTGACACAGCACAACCGGAAGCGGGTGCAGTGATGCACTCGGGGGCGCGCGCCGCCGGGCACGCAACCGTGGGCACGTCCGGGCGCCGAGTGAACCGGACGCCGCCGGGAAGGCGGAAGCAGAGAGTCACGCACCGCGATCGCAGCGTAACCACCGGTGCGGCGGACCCGTTGGAGGGGGCATGGGCTTCACGATCGGCATCAGCCGGGGCATGCGCGACATCCGGTCCGGCTCACGCCGCCGCGGCCGCACGTCGGACGGTACGGCCGTGGCCGAGTACACCGGCCTGTGGGGCTGGGACGTGGTGCCGGGCGCCCGGGCCTCGGCGGGCGCCTGCTCCTGCGGCCGCGGCGACTGCCCGGCGCCGGGCGCGCACCCCCTGGACTTCGCGCCGGTGCTCGCCGCCGGGGCGACGCTGGACGACGTGACGGAATGCTGGGGCGAGTTCCCCGGCGCCTCGGTGATGCTCCCGGTCGGCCGGGCGTTCGACGTCATCGAGGTGGCCGAGCCCGCCGGCTGCCGCGCACTGGCCCGCCTGGAGCGCATGGGCCTGCCCGTGGGGCCGGTCGCGGCCACCCCTGACGGCCGCGCCCACTTCTTCGTCGCCCCCGGCGCCGCCGCCGACCTGCCCGGCCTGCTCTACCGCATGGGCTGGGACGACCCGGACTCCCTCGACCTGCGCGGTCTCGGCCCTGGCGCGCACATCACGGCACCGCCCTCCGACCGCGGTGGCCTCGGCCCGGTCCGCTGGCTGCGCTCCCCCGCCCTGGACTCGGCCTCCGGGCCGCCGGAGGCCCGCCTGGTGCTGGGCACGCTGGCCTACGTGGCGCACCGGTCACGGGCGTAGGCGCGGCAAGGACAAGGACAAGGGCACAGAGCGAAGCGCCCGGCCCCGACTGCATCTCGGGGGCGGGCGCTTCTCGCGCAGGTACGGTACTTCGCAGGTCGTGCCGCGGCTGGTGCCGAGCTCACTCCCCGATAAGGGCGTCAACGAACGCCTCCGGCTCGAACGGCGCCAGGTCGTCCGCGCCCTCGCCGAGCCCGACGAGCTTGACCGGCACGCCCAGCTCGCGCTGGACCGCGACCACGATGCCGCCCTTGGCTGTGCCGTCCAGCTTGGTGAGCACGATGCCGGTGATGTCGACGACCTCGGAGAAGACCCGGGCCTGGACCAGGCCGTTCTGGCCGGTGGTGGCGTCCAGGACGAGCAGCACCTCGTCGACCGGGGCCTGCTTCTCCACGACCCGCTTGACCTTGCCGAGCTCGTCCATGAGGCCGGTCTTGGTGTGCAGGCGGCCGGCGGTGTCGATGAGCACGACGTTCGCACCCATCTCCTTGCCCTCCTTGACCGCGTCGAAGGCGACGGAGGCGGGGTCGCCGCCCTCCGGTCCGCGCACGGTGTGGGCGCCGACCCGCTCACCCCAGGTCTGGAGCTGGTCGGCGGCGGCGGCCCGGAAGGTGTCCGCGGCGCCGAGGACCACGCTCTGGCCGTCGGCCACCAGGACCCGGGCGAGCTTGCCGGTGGTGGTGGTCTTGCCGGTGCCGTTGACGCCGACGACCATGACGATGCCGGGCTTGCGGTCCTCCGGCTCGGTCTTGACCACGCGGTCCATGTCGCGGCCGACCAGCGTGACCAGCTCCTCACGGAGCAGGGTGCGCAGCTCCTCGGGGGAGCGGGTGCCGAGCACCTTCACCCGCTCGCGCAGCCGCTCGACCAGTTCCTGGGTGGGCCGCACGCCGACGTCGGCCGTGAGCAGCGTGTCCTCGATCTCCTCCCAGGTGTCCTCGTCGAGGTGCTCGCGGGACAGCAGGGTGAGCAGCCCCTTGCCGAGGGCGTTCTGCGAGCGCGAGAGCCGGGTGCGCAGCCGTACCAGACGGCCGGCCGTGGGTTCCGGGATCTCGATCTCGGGAGCTTCGGCGGGCGGCTCCTCGACTACGACCGGAGCCGAGCCGTCCGGGAGATCCACCTCCTCTATCGTGCGCCGCGGTTCCTCCCGCGGCGTCTCGGCCTCGTCGCCGACGTGCGGCTCGGCCGGTGGGGCGGTGATGTCGGGCGCTGCGGGCGGGGGCGGGGGCAGCTGCTTCTTGCGCCGGCTGCCGACGATGAGCCCGCCGAGCGCGCCGAGCACGACCACGGCGATGACTACAGCAAGGATGACGATGTCCATAACGGGTCCAGTATCGGTCATGAGCCCCCGGGACACCCCGCTCGCACCGCCCCGCGAGGTCGCGGGGCGCCGGATCTCCACACCCCTGGCTGTCTGACGCATCGTCAGCTAACGTCTCCCGGACACCCGCCCGGTGGAGGGAGACGCCGCCATGCCCGTCACGGTCGCACGCTTCAACCTCGTCGCTCCCGGGGCCGGCCCCGCCGAGCTCGGCGCCCGGTACCGGGCGGCTCTGGAGATGGCCGCGTACGCCGACGACCGGGGCGTCAGCACGGTCCAGACGGAGGAGCACCACGGGGCGGAGAACAACTGGCTGCCGTCGCCGTTCGTCTTCGCCGGTGCGGTCTTCGGCGCCACCCGGCGTATCGCGGTCACGGTCTCGGCGATCATCGGACCGCTGCACGACCCGCTGCGACTGGCCGAGGAGATCGCCGTACTGGACCTGCTGAGCGGCGGCCGGCTGGTGACGGTCGCCGGGATCGGGTACCGGCCCGAGGAGTACGACCTGTTCGGCGTGGACTTCGCCCGGCGCGGGCGGCTGCAGGACGAACTGCTCCAGACCCTGCTGCGGGCGTGGACCGGCGAACCCTTCTCCTACCGGGGCCGCACGGTCCGTGTCACACCGCGCCCGTACACCGAACCGCACCCGCTGCTCCTGGTCGGCGGCTCCTCGAAGGCAGCCGCCCGCCGGGCCGCCCGGCTGGGCCTGCCCTTCTTCCCCAGTGCGCACCTGCCGGAGCTGGAGGCGTACTACAAGGAGAGGCTCGCCGAGTACGGCACCGAGGGCTGGGTCATGATGCCCGCCGCCGAGACGCCCCTGCTGCACGTGGCCGAGGACCCCGACCGGGCCTGGGCGCGGTACGGGCGGCACTTCCTGCACGAGGCGCGGACGTACGCCTCCTGGCAGTCGGGCGGAGTGCGCTCGGCGGTGAAATCGTGCGCGACGACGGTCGAGGACCTGCGCGCGGAGGGCGTGTACCGGATCCTCACCCCGGACGCGTGCGTCGCGCTCGGGCTGGACTCCTACGTCCTGCATCCGCTGTCGGGCGGGATGCCGGTGGAGGAGGGGTGGCGGAGTCTGCAGCTGTTCTGCGAGCGGGTGCTGCCGGAGCTGGCGGGCTGACGCGCCCTCGACGCCCCCGAGAAGTGCGACGGCCGGGCCGCTTCGAGGTCCGGCGTCCCGGTCCGGTGCACGACGGACCGCCGCCCCGGCTCGGGCAGTGGCCGAACCGGGGCGGCGGCGGGTTACGGGGAGAAGGGCGGCGGGGACTTTGGCCCTTCTCCCCGAGTGTGCGGGACGGGGCTCAGCCCATCTCCTCCAGCGCCTTGCCCTTGGTCTCCTTGACGAACTTCAGGACGAACGGGATCGAGAGCGCGGCGAACGCGGTGTAGATCACGTACGTGACGGAGAGGTTCCAGTCGGCCAGCGACGGGAAGCTCGCGGTGATGGCCCAGTTGGCGATCCACTGCGCGGCGGCGGCCACGCCCAGCGCGGCGGCGCGGATCCGGTTGGGGAACATCTCGCCGAGCATGACCCAGACGACCACACCCCAGGACAGGGCGAAGAAGAGGACGAAGATGTGCGCGGCGATCAGGGCGACCCAGCCCTGCGTGGCCGGCAGCTTGCCGTCGACCAGGTGGTACGAGAACGCCCAGGCCTCCAGTGCGAGGCCGACGACCATGCCGACCGAGCCGATGATCGCCAGCGGCCTGCGTCCGATGCGGTCGACGAAGATCATCGCGATGACGGTGCCGAGGATGTTGATGATCGACGTGGTGAAGGAGTAGAAGAACGAGTCCGTCGGGTCCACGCCGACCGACTGCCACAGCGTAGAGGAGTAGTAGAACGCGACGTTGATGCCGACGAACTGCTGGAAGACCGACAGGCCGATACCGACCCAGACGATCGGCTTGAAGAAGAAGCTGCCGCCGAGCAGGTCCTTGAAGCTCGACTTGTGCTCGCTCTTCATGGCGCCTTCGATCTCGGCGACGCGAGCGTCCAGGTCGATGTCCTTGCCCTCGACCTCGATGAGGATCTCCCGGGCGCGCTCGTGCTTGCCGACGGAGATGAGGAAGCGCGGGGACTCGGGGATGGCGAAGGAGAGCAGCCCGTAGAGGATGGCCGGGACGACCATGACGCCGAGCATGACCTGCCAGGCCTCCAGGCCCATCAGCTTGCCGCGCTGGTCACCGTCGGCGGCGTTCAGCAGACCCCAGTTGACCAGCTGCGACACGGCGATGCCGATGACGATGGCGGCCTGCTGGAAGGATCCGAGCCTGCCGCGGTAGGCGGGCGGGGCGACCTCGGCGATGTAGGCCGGGCCGATCACGGAGGCCATGCCGATGGCGAAGCCGCCGACGACGCGCCAGAAGGCGAGGTCCCACAGCGCGAAGGGGAGCGCGGAGCCGACGGCGCTGACGGTGAAGAGGACCGCGGCGATCTGCATGCACCGGATGCGGCCGATGCGGTCGGCTATGCGGCCGGCGGTGGCGGCGCCGATGGCGCAGCCGATGAGGGCGATGGCGATGACCTGGGCCAGGGCCGCCGAGCCGACGTCGTAGCGGCCACGAATGGCTTCGACGGCGCCGTTGATCACGGAACTGTCGTAGCCGAAGAGGAAACCGCCCATCGCGGCCGCCGCCGCGATGAAGATGACGTGCCCGAGATGATCGGGGTGAGCCGTACCGGCTCCTGACTTGGGTGCCTGCGCTGTGCTGGTCACGTGTACTCCTCGGGCCACCGGCAACGCTGCCGGAGGGGATCAGCCCTTCGAGGTCCACCTGAAGGTACCTGAAGGTAAACGGAACGTTGCCGAGACTATTCCTTCAAGTTTCGAAGTCAATAGGTCCGCAGCTGTGAATCCAGGCATGAGTGTGGGGGCTATGTGTTCAAGTGTTGAAGCCATCGAGACCGTGCAGGTGGGGCAGGTGTAGAGCACACACATCTAACGGAGGCGCTGGCTGATGACCTTCGACACACCGTCGCCCTGCATGGAGACGCCGTAGAGGGCGTCGGCGACCTCCATCGTGCGCTTCTGGTGGGTGATCACGATCAGCTGGGAGGCTTCCTGGAGCTCCTGCATGATCCGGATGAGCCGCTGGAGGTTGGTGTCGTCGAGCGCGGCCTCGACCTCGTCCATGACGTAGAAGGGACTGGGTCGCGCCTTGAAGATCGACACGAGCATGGCCACCGCGGTCAGCGACCGCTCCCCGCCCGAGAGCAGCGACAGCCGCTTGACCTTCTTGCCCGGCGGACGGGCCTCGACGTCCACGCCCGTGGTGAGCATGTTGTCGGGGTCGGTCAGGATCAGCCGTCCCTCACCACCGGGGAACAGGCGGGAGAACACGCCCTCGAACTCCCGGGCCGTGTCCCGGTAGGCCTCGGTGAAGACCTGCTCGACGCGCTCGTCGACCTCCTTCACCACCTGCAGGAGGTCCGCCCGTGTCTTCTTCAGGTCTTCCAGCTGCTCACTGAGGAACTGGTGGCGTTCCTCCAGCGCCGCGAACTCCTCCAGGGCGAGCGGGTTCACCTTGCCGAGCTGCTGGTAAGCGCGTTCGGCCGACTTCAGGCGCTTCTCCTGCTCGGACCGGACATACGGCCTCGGGCGGTTGCGCGGGTGCTCCGGGTCCTCCGGCAGCTCCTCGCCCTCGGCGGGGGGCGAGGGCGGCACGAGCTGGTGCGGTCCGTACTCCGCCACCAGTCCGGCCGGTTCGACACCCAGCTCCTCCAGCGCCTTGGTCTCCAACTGCTCGATGCGCAGCCGCTTCTCGGCGCCGAGTACCTCGCCCCGGTGAACCGAATCCGTCAACTTGTCGAGTTCCGCCTTGAGATCGCGCCCTTCGGTGCGGGCCCGGGTCAGTTCCTGCTCGCGTCGGGCCTTGGCCGCCTCGGCGGCGGTGCGCTCCTCGTCGGCACGGGCCAGGGAGACCTCCACGTGCGCGAGCAGCTGCCTCGCACCCGCGCCGACGGCCTCGGCGACGGCCGCCTCGTGCCGGAGCCGAGCCCGACGCTGCTCGGCACGCGCGCGTGCCTCGCGTTCCGCGCGGGCGGCCCGGTCCAGCGAGTCGGCCCGTCCGGCCAGGCCCTTGACGCGTTCCTCGTGCGTACGGGCCTGAAGACGGGCCTCCATCTCCGTCTGGCGTGCGTTGGCGCCGTCGGCGGCCAGCCGGTCCCGGACGGAGGTGTCGGGCTCCTCCTCGAACGGCATCTCCTCGGCGACGGCGAGCCGCTCGGCGAGTTCCTCGACCTCCTGGAGCGCCTTGTCGAGGGCGTCCTGGGCACGGGCCGCGGCTGCGGTGGCACGTTCCGCCTCGCCGGTGGCGCCGCGCGCCTGGCCCGCGAGCCGCCCGAGCTGCTGCGCGACGCCCGACTTCTCCCGGTCGGCGGCCCGGCGCCGCTCCCCCAGCTCCTCCACCAGTGCGGCACACTCCTTGCGGCGCCCGGCCGCCGCGTGCTGCGTCTCGGTGAGCTCCGCGCAGCGGACGGCCAGCTCTTCCAGCTCGGCGGCGGCCTCGTCGACGGAGGCCTGCACTTCGAGGAGGCTGGGGGCGCCGGCGGAGCCACCGTGGGCGAAATGGGTGCCGAGGAGGTCGCCTTCGGCGGTGACCGCGGTGAGGTGGGGGTGACCGTATACGAGGTCTTCCGCGTCCTCGAGGGTGCCGACGACGACGATGCCGTGGAGCAGCCGGCGGACGGCCGGCATGAGGTCGGACGGGCCGCGGACCAGGTCGGCGGCGAAGGGGTGCCGTGTGCCTGCGGGTCCGTCGTGGCTGGTCACGCGGTTCCCCGCGTCCCCGGGGTGAGGATCTCCGGCCAGGAGCAGGGTCGCCCGGCCTCCGTCCTGCTTGCGAAGGAGTCTGATCGCGTCCGCCGCCGAAGACGGGCTGGTCGTCGCGATCGCGTCCGCCGCGGCACCGAAGGCAGCCGCGAGGGCGACTTCGTGACCCGGGGTCACCGTCAGCAGTTCCGCCGCCGGGCCGAGGATGCCGGAGAGACGGTCCTTCGCCGCGAGCAGTATCCCGGTGCCGTCCTTGCGGCGCAGACCGAGGGCGAGGGTCTCGTGGCGTGCCTGCGTGGCGGCGCGTTCACGTTCCGCCGCCGTGGCCTCCTCGCGGGCTGTCGTGAGGGCGGCCTCGGCCTCTGCCAGCTGCTGCTTCGCCGCCTCGTGCCGCGCGGAGAGTTCCGCGTCACCGGCGTCGAGGCCGTCGACCTCGGCCTTGAGTGCCTCGTACTCCTCCTGCGCGGCGACGGCACGTTCCCGCGCTGCGTCGCGGGCGGCCGCCAGACGTTCGATCTCGGCCTGGGCGGAGGCCGCGCGGGACCGGGCGGCGTTGACCTGGCCACTGAGCCGCGCCAGGCCCTCACGCCGGTCGGCGATGGCGCGGGCGGCGTCCTTCAGGCGCCGCTCCTCCTGCGTGAGCGCGCGTTCCAGCTCGGCGCGGTGGGCGACCGTGTCCTCCAGGGCCCGTTCGGCCGCCTCCAGGGCCGCCTCCAGCTCGGCCTCCTGCTCGCGGATGCGGGCGGCCTCGCGCTCCATGTCCTCGGGGTCGCGGCCGCGCCGCTCCTCGGGGGGCGCGGAGGTGGCGCTCTTCACGCGGGCGTCGGCCAGCGAGATCGTGCCCCGTACGCGTTCGGCGAGCTGGGAGAGGTCGTACCAGGTCTGCTGGGCGCGCTGGAGCCGCGGCGTGAGCTGCCGTACCTCGTCCTCCAGGAGCGCCTCGCGCTGGAGCGCCCTGCGCAGTTCCTGTTCGGCGGACTCCTTGCGCTCCTTCAGCGCGGCCTCGTCGGCGACCTCGGCCTTGAGTGCCTCCCGGAGCCGTACGAGGTCGTCGGCCAGGAGGCGCAGGCGGGCGTCGCGAAGGTCGGCCTGGATGACGGCGGCCCTGCGCGCGACGGCGGCCTGGCGGCCGAGCGGCTTGAGCTGCCGTCTGAGCTCGTCGGTGAGGTCCTGCACGCGCGCGAGGTTGGCCTGCATCGCGTCCAGCTTGCGCAGCGCCTTCTCCTTGCGCTTGCGGTGCTTGAGGACGCCGGCGGCCTCCTCGATGAAGGCGCGCCGGCCCATGGGATCGGCGTGCAGTACGGAGTCGAGCTGGCCCTGCCCGACGATCACGTGCATCTCGCGGCCGATGCCGGAGTCGGAGAGGAGCTCCTGGATGTCGAGGAGGCGGCAGGTGTCGCCGTTGATCTGGTACTCGCTGCCGCCGTTGCGGAACATGATCCGCGTGATGGTGACCTCGGCGTACTCGATGGGCAGGGCCCCGTCGGAGTTGTCGATGGTCAGGGACACCTCGGCACGGCCCAGCGGGGGGCGGCCGGTGGTGCCGGCGAAGATGACGTCCTCCATCTTGCCGCCGCGCAGCGACTTGGCGCCCTGCTCGCCCATGACCCAGCTGAGCGCGTCGACGACGTTGGACTTGCCCGAGCCGTTCGGTCCGACGACGCACGTGATCCCCGGCTCGAACCGGAGGGTGGTCGCGGAGGCGAACGACTTGAACCCGCGGAGGGTCAGGGCCTTGAGGTGCACGCCGCCGGACTCTACCGCCCGGGTCCGTCTCACTCCATGAAGCCGCGGTTTCACCGCTGAACGCGCAGGGCACATCAGACGTTAAAGACGGTGAAAGGATGCGGGGGCAAGAAGGCAAGAAAGAAGGGACGCCGACAGGGCGTCCCTTGCACTTCAGACAACTAGGCGGTTGTGACGGGCGGCCCAACCACTGCTGTGCTGTTGTGGAGCGGTGCAGTGATCAGGTGAGCGCAGGCTCCGCCTGGTGTGCGTCAACGCTCTCCATGATCCTGTCGTGAGAAGCGGCAGCCGTCAGCGCTTCGTTCTCCGCCTGGATTCGTCCGAGTTCGGATTCCAGGTCCTGGACGCGCTGCTGGAGCCGTCGCATCTCGGCGAGGAGTCGAGGGTCGGAGCCGCCGACGTAACCGAGAAGCGCCTTTGCCATGATGGATGGTCCTCCACAATGCGTGACCGACCGCTGCGGTGTGGGTCGTGAGGGATTCGCACCCGCGGCTTGGCAGGGCCTGGAGTTGTGCTGCCGTTCAGCCATGCCAAACAGCTAAGGTGCGCGGGGCTTTCAGCGTCTCACCAAAAAGTTTGACGGTCAACACGATCACGCCCCGTCTTGGGGGCGGCCCGGGCGCGCGCGGCCTGGAACGGCCGTACTGCGGCTTCTGCGGGGCCCTCGGGGCGTGGCGATCATCCTTGCGGGTGGAGCGCGCCGAGGCAAGCTGTTCTCGGCAATAACCAGCGAGTTTCCGTCCGGGGCGGCCCCCCGCGAGCCGTCCGCGGGCGGCCTCGGAGCCCGCCCGGCGATTGCGCTCAGCGGATGGCGAAGCCGTCGTAACCGCCGCGCGGTGTGTCCCAGATCTCGGTGACGCCGTCCACGCGGCCGGGCGTGTCGTCACTCTGAAGCCACTCCAGGAGCCCCTCGCACCCCTCGCGCCCGCCCTCGGCGACCACTTGGACCCGCCCGTCGCCCAAATTGAGAGCAAAGCCACTCAGGCCGCCGATCTCCAGAGCCTTGGCCCGCGTGAACCAGCGGAAACCCACACCTTGGACGCGTCCACGCACCCAGGCGACCAATCGCACATCCTCGCTCATGACTGCAACCTAACCGCCCAATCTCCCTCCGGGCACTTCCTCCACTTGCGCCATGCGGTACCGTCCCCCCTCAACGAATCTCATATGAAACTCACACGATCGAGTGAGTTTGGTGTTGATCTCGAGGATGAGTCGACCGCCAGGACGAGGAAGGCCAGGACATGGGACGCCACCGACGCTCCGACGCCGGCCGCGCCGCCACGGGCCGCGCCACGGGAATCACCCACGCCGACGGCTTCACGGAGGGGCACGATCCGCTGTACCCCACCGCGGACGACGCCCCGACGATGGGCATCGCGCCCTATCTGAACCCCGAGGCGCACGACGGCAGCTACGCGAAGAGCGAGGCCTACCTGTTCGGGGCCGAGGGGTCCGCCGCGGGTGACCACTACGGCGACACGGCCGTCTTCGCGAGCGACGGCTTCACGCCCGACGGCGGCGCCCGCCGCTCGGGTTCCCACCGGCGCCGCAAGAAGACCGCCCGGCCGATGCGCACCGGCCTCCTCGGCGTTTCCGCCGCCGTCGCCCTCGGCACGGTCGCGGTCGCCACCGGCGCCGTGCCCGGCCTCGACGACTACAAGCTCGGCGGCAACGGCGGGGCCGACAAGGTCCAGGCCGGGGACACGCCGACGAACACCCCGATCGAGCAGGGCGGCACCTCCGGCAGCGCCGACAGCCGGGACGACACGTCCACCAGTCGGGACGCCGAGCGCTCCGGCTCCCCGTCGCCCTCCGCCTCGAAGTCCTCGGCCGCACCGACGAAGACGCCGGAGAAGACGGAGAAGACGGAGAAGACGGAGAAGGCCCCGGAGAAGAAGAAGCCGGCGGCCACCCCGAGCGAGAAGCCGGACAGCACGCCCTCCCGTACGGCCACCAAGGCTCCGAAGGCTCCCGGGGCCTCAGCCGCTCTGGCCGGCGAATCCGCCGCCGCGGCTCAGGTGCTCAGCCTCGTGAACGAGGAGCGGGCCAAGGTGGGCTGCAGCCCGGTCGCCGCCAACAGCGCCCTGACCGGTCTGGCCCAGAGCTACAGCGAGGACATGGCCGCACGGGGCTTCTTCGACCACACCGACCCGGATGGCCGCACGCCGTGGGACCGGGCCGAGAAGGCCGGGATATCCAACCTCGGCGGCGAGAACATCGCCCGCGGCCAGGCCGACGCCGCGGCCGTGATGGATGCCTGGATGAACAGCCCCGGCCACCGCGCGAACATACTGAACTGCGACTTCAAGACGCTGGGCGTCGGTGTCGAGCGCGGCTCCGGCGGCCCCTGGTGGACGCAGAACTTCGGCTACTAGGACGCCGTGAGCAGGTCGACGAAGGCGCTAACTCTTGGTTAGTGCCTTCTGTCGGTTAGCGCTGTGCTGGCGTAGGCTGGGCCCATGACCACCCCCCAGGAGCTCGCGGAAGGGCTCGACGACCTTCCGTACAACGTGTTCGCCAAGGCCTGTCCGTCGCGCGGCACGCTGGAGCATGTCACGGGCCGCTGGGGCGGCCTGGCGCTCGGCGCCCTGTACGAGGGTTCGCTGCGCTTCAACGAGCTGCGCCGCCGCGTCGACGGGGTGAGCGAGAAGATGCTGTCCCAGACGCTGCACGCCCTGGAGCGCGACGGCCTGGTCCACCGCGAGGCCCAGCCGACGAATCCGCCCCGGGTGGACTACGAGCTGACGCCCCTGGGGCGCGAGGTGGCGCAGCGGCTGCTCGCCCTGATCCACTTCGTGGAGGGCAGCATGGACGAGGTCCTGGCCGCCCGCGAGCGGTACGACTCCGCTAGGGCGTGATCCGCGGCGGCCGCTGGCACTTCGGGCAGAAGTAGCTGGACCGGTTCATCCAGGGCCGCCGCCGCATGGGCGTGCCGCAGCGCCGGCAGGGCAGGCCCTCACGGCCGTACGCGTCGAGCGACCGGTCGAAGTAGCCCGACTCCCCGTTGACGTTGACGTACAGGCTGTCGAAACTGGTGCCCCCCACCGCGAGGGCCGCGTTCATCACGTCCCGCACATGTCCCAGGAGCATCAGGGTGCGCGGGCGCGTGAAGGTCGCGGTGGGGCGCTCGTAGTGGATGCGGGCGCGCCACAGGGCCTCGTCCGCGTAGATGTTGCCGACGCCGCTGATCAGCGACTGGTCGAGCAGGGCCCGCTTGATCGTGGACCGCTTGCGGCGCAGCGCCCGGTGGAAGGCCTCGTCGTCGAAGAGCGGATCCAGCGGGTCGCGGGCGATGTGCGCGATGACGTCGGGCAGGCCGTCGGGGGTGTTCTCGTGCAGCGAGAGGCCGCCGAAGGTGCGCTGGTCGACGAAGCGGAGTTCGGTGTCGAGGGCGTCGGTGAAGCGGACGCGGATGCGCAGGTGCTTCTCGTCCGGGGCCGTGTGCGGCTGGACAAGGAGCTGGCCACTCATGCCGAGATGGGCCAGGATCGACTGGTCCGTGTCCTCCAGGGGCAGCCACAGGTACTTGCCGCGGCGGCTGGGCACGCCGATGCGGTGGCCCTTCAGGCGGTGTGCGAAGTCGTCGCCGCCCGCGAGGTGGCGGCGAACGGCGCGCGGGTGCCGTACCTCGGTCTCGGCGACGGTCCGGTGGGCGATCCACCGCTCGAGACCGCGCCGTACGACCTCGACCTCGGGCAGCTCGGGCATGGGGTCCCCCGTCACAAACCTGTGGATGACGCGAGCGCCCGCCCCGGGCAGGGGCGGGCGCTCGGGTGCGCTGTGCTTGCCGCCCTTGGAGAGGGCGGCGGCGGTCAGACGTCGGCGGAGCCGTCGGTGACCGTCTGGGCGGCGGCGTGAGCAGCTGCCGTCTGCGTCGCCTCGGCGGCCTTCGCCGCCTTGGCGCGCTCGTCCGCCGCGGCCCGGATGGACCGCCATGCGGACTCGGCGGCCTGCTGCTCCGCCTCCTTCTTGCTGCGGCCGGTGCCGGTGCCGTACGAGACGCCTCCGACGCGGGCGGCAGCAGTGAAGGTCTTCTCATGATCGGGGCCGGTCTCCGTGACCAGGTACTCGGGGACACCGAGCCCCTCGGTCGCGGTGAGCTCCTGGAGACTGGTCTTCCAGTCCAGGCCGGCTCCGAGGTTCGAAGACTTTTCGATCAAGGGGTCGAACAGGCGGTGCACCAGCTCCGCCGCCGAGTCCAGTCCCTGGTCGAGATAGACGGCGCCGATCACCGCTTCCAGGGTGTCGGCGAGGATGGATGCCTTGTCCCGGCCGCCCGTGCCCTCTTCACCGCGGCCGAGCCGGATGAAGGAGCCCAGGTCGAGCCCGCGGCCCACCTCGGCCAGCGCACGCGAGTTCACCACCGCGGCCCGCAGCTTGGCCAGCTGGCCTTCTGGGAGATCGGGGTGGGTGCGGTACAGCGTGTCCGTGACCACGAGGCCGAGTACGGAGTCCCCGAGGAACTCCAGACGCTCGTTGGTCGGCAGACCGCCGTTCTCGTATGCGTACGACCGGTGGGTCAGTGCGCGTACCAGAAGGGCGGACTCGAGCTTGTAGCCGAGCCGCCCTTCCAGAAGCGTGGGGGACGAGGCCTGGTTGTCCGCCGGAGCACTCCCGCTCACACGGGAAGACTTGTTCTTAGGCGTGGACACAGTGCCTCTCACCAGCCGCTCAGACCTCGAGGACCTGGCGCTTGTTGTAGGTGCCGCACGACGGGCACGCGATGTGCTGCTGCTTGGGCTCGTGGCAGCGCTCGCACGCAACCAGGGTGGGGACCGCAGCCTTCCACTGCGACCGGCGGTGGCGCGTGTTGCTGCGCGACATCTTCCGCTTCGGAACAGCCACGGCTACTTCTCCTGCTTCTCGTCGGCGCGTGCTGACTGAGGCGCGCCGCCGCTCATCTCGTCCTTCTCGCCGTCCTTCATGGTGCCGGCGAGTCCCTGCAATGCCGCCCAACGGATGTCGACGGCGTCGTGGTGGTGGTCCGGGTCGTCCGCCAGCCGTGCGCCGCACTCGGCACACAGACCGGGGCAGTCTTCCCGGCACACCGGCTGCAGCGGCAGTGCGAGCACCACCGCATCACGCAGCACGGGCTCGAGGTCGAACAAGCCGTCCTCGAGGAAGAGCCTGTCCTCGTCGTCCTCGGCGTCGTCGCCCGGTTCCGCGATCACGCGGCCCCGGTCGTCGGCGTCAGGGTACGAGAACATCTCCTGGAACTCCGCTTCGAGCGCCTGCTCGAGCGGCTCCAGACACCTTACGCACTCCCCCTCGGCCGTGGCACGGGCGGTGCCCGTGACGAGCACCCCTTCCATGACCGACTCCAGGCGGAGTTCGAGCTCCACCGGGGCGCCTTCCGGCACTCCGATGACTCCCTTGATACCGAGGTCCGTGGGAGCGTCGACCGTGCGGGTCAAGCGCTGCTGCGCACCAGGCCGCCGACCCAGCTCGTGTGTGTCGAACACGAGGGGGTTGCGGTGGTCGAGGCGGGCGTTCAGGGCCATTCCTGCTTTCGGTGAGAGCTCGGGTGACGCCGCCCTTCGGTGTTCCCGGGCAGCGTGGATCGCGGACGTACACGCGACCGAAGAGCCAGGATACTGGACCTTTCGCTCACGGCCCAATCCGGTCCTCAGCCCTGGCCGCGACCCTGCTCGTAGGCCCGCAACTGCTCGGCGCTGATCATGCCGGTGTCGAAGAGGCTGGTCTCGTCGAGGGCGTAGTCCTGGTGGCCCTGTTGCGCCTGGGAGGCCTGCTGCGGTTGCTGCTGGACCTGGTTCGGGTCGTAGGCGGCCTGCTGGGGGTCGTAGCCCTGGAAGGGGGTGCCTCCCGCCGGAGCGTAGCCGGAGGTGGTGGAGTAGGGATCGGCCTGCTGGTAGCCGTAGGGGTCCTGCTGAGCGGCGTAGGCCTGCTGCGGGTAGCCGTAGGGGTCGGGCTGCTGTTGGTAGCCGTACGCGGGCTCCGGCTGCGGCGGCGCGTAGTCCTGCTGCTGGGCGGGCCGCTCGGCCGGGGGCTTCTGGTCGGTGAGGGCGGCCAGGTCGGCGAGGTAGTCGGCGTCGCTGGAGTGCTGGACGGTGCTCGCGTCGTCGGCGAGGGCTCCGAGGTCGTCGCTGGCGATCCGGCCGTGCAGCTTCTGCCGGCCGCGGCCGACGGCCTCCAGGGTCTTGGCGAGGACCGCCTCGAAGGCGCCCAGCTTGACGTCGACGTACTCGTCGGCGCTGCGACGCTGGGTCTCGGGGTCGTGGCTGCGCTCCGGGGCGTCCTCGTCCTCGTAGCCCCGCTCGTCGGTGCCGGGGCCGGTGCCCAGGAGTTTCTCGCGGCCGCGCCCGACGGAGCCCAGGGTCTTGGTGAGGACGACCTCGAAGTTGGCGAGCTTGGAGTCGACGTACTCGTCGGCCTCGGCGCGGATCTCCTCGGCCTCCTGGCGGGCCTCGGCGAGGATCCGGTCGGCCTCCGCCTGGGAGCGGCGGGCGACCTCGGTGCCGGAGATCAGCGAACCGCGCTCGGCGTGCGCGCCCTCGATGATCCGCTGGGCCTCCTGACGGGCCTGCTCGACCATCTGCTCGCGGCCGCCGATCAGCTCCTGGGCCTGGGCCAGGGAGTCGGGCAGCGCCGCGCGCACCTCTTCCAGCATCGCGAGCAGGTCGGCGCGGTTGACCACGCACGAGGCCGACATGGGCATGGACCGGGCGCCGGAGACCGCGGAGACGATCTCGTCGAGCTTCTTCTGCACGTCCACCGTGTGCTCGCCACTCTCTACAGATGCGTTGGAGACGGACGGGACGACTGTACGGCCACGGGGTCGCCCCGGAACACCGGGTGACGGGCAGTCAGGCCCAGGGGGGACGTCCGGGGCCGGTTCAGTCCTTCCTCAGGCGCTCGGTGAGGACGCCGAGGACCTCCGCCGGCACCAGGTGGGAGACGTCGCCGCCCCAGGTCGCGACCTCCTTGACCAGGGAGGACGACAGGAAGCTGTAGGTGGGGTTGGTGGGGATGAAGAGGGTCTCCACGCCAGAGAGGCCGTTGTTCATCTGGGCCATCTGCAGCTCGTAGTCGAAGTCGCTGACCGCGCGCAGGCCCTTGACGATGGCGGGGATCTCGCGCTGCTTGCAGAAGTCGACGAGCAGGCCGTGGAAGGCCTCGACGCGGACGTTGCCGTATTCGGCGGTGACGCGGCGGATCAGGTCGATCCGCTCCTCGATCTCGAACAGGCCCTTCTTGGCCTGGTTGATCATCACCGCGACATAGACCTCGTCGTACAGCCTGGAGGCGCGGGAGATGATGTCGAGGTGTCCGTTGGTGATCGGGTCGAACGACCCGGGACAGACGGCGCGGCGCACTTGTGTTCCCTCGCTCTCCGGTCCGGTCATCGTGCGTCTTCGCACGTAGAGGCGGCGCGACCGTACCAAAACGTTCCCTCGCCGTAGCGACGGGCCCGGAGGGGTTCGAAACCCTCGGGCCACCGGAATTCACCGCCTCTGGTGCTGCGCTCCACGGTGACGAGGGCTTCCTCGGCGAGCCAGCCTTCTGTACGGAGTGTGAGGAGGATCTCCCGAAGATCGTCGTCCGTGACGGCGTACGGGGGGTCGAGGAAGACGAGGTCGTACGGGGCGCCGGGGGGTGGCGTACGGATGATCTGTTCCGCTTTGCCGGATCTGGCCTCGGCGCCGGGGAGGCCGAGGTTCTTCACGTTCTCGCGGACCGTGCGGGCCGCTCGTGCGTCGGCCTCGACGAGGAGGGCGTGGCCCGCGCCTCGGGAGAGGGCCTCCAGGCCAACGGCTCCTGACCCCGCGTAGAGGTCGAGGACGCGTTCGCCTTCCAGGGGGCCGCCGAGGAGGCTTTGCCAGGTGGAGAAGAGGCCCTCCCGGGCGCGGTCCGACGTGGGGCGGGTTCCTGTACCTGGCGGGACGGCCAGGCGGCGTCCGCCGGCTGTGCCGGCGATCACGCGGGTCATCTGTGGTCCTTGCGTGTGGGCGGCTTCAGGTTCATTGTGGCTGGTCGCGCCCCCGCGGCGGTAGCCGCATATGGATTACGCCCCGCGCCTCTTGGGGGGCAACACCTGTCACCCCTTTTCCAGGTACTGCTCCCTTTCCTCGTCCAAGAGGGCGTCCAGTGCTGTCCGCAGCCCGGGAAGATGGGCCAGTTCCGGGTCGGCGGCCACTACCGCTGCTGCCTCTTCCCTGGCCTGCGCGATGATCTCCTCGTCCTCGATGACCGCGAGCATCCTGAGGCTGGTCCGGGCGCCCGACTGGGCCTGGCCGAGGACGTCGCCCTCGCGGCGTTGTTCCAGGTCGATGCGGGAGAGTTCGAAACCGTCGAGCGTGGAGGCGACCGCACCCAGGCGCTGGCGGGCCGGGCTCGCCTCGGGCATCTCGGTGACCAGGAGGCAGAGGCCGGGGGCGGAACCACGGCCCACACGGCCGCGCAGCTGGTGGAGCTGGGAGACGCCGAAGCGGTCGGCGTCCATGATCACCATGGCGGTCGCGTTCGGGACGTTGACGCCGACCTCGATGACCGTCGTGGCGACCAGGACATGGGTCTCACCGGCGGCGAAGCGGCGCATCACGGCGTCCTTGTCGTCGGGGTGCATCCTGCCGTGCAGGACTTCGACCCGCAGGCCCCGGAGGGGACCCTTGACCAGCTGATCGGCCACGTCGAGGACGGCGAGGGGCGGGCGCTTCTCCGCGGCGTCCTCCGGGGACTCCGGCGGCTTCTTGCCGCCGGACTTCTTCGGGGCGTCCTCCTCGTCGCCGATGCGGGGGCAGACGACGTACGCCTGGTGGCCGTTCTCCACCTCCTCGCGGACCCTTTCCCACGCGCGGGACAGGAAGTGGGGCTTGTCCGCGGCCGGGACCACATGGCTGGCGATCGGCGAGCGGCCCGCCGGGAGCTGGTCCAGGACGGACGTCTCCAGGTCGCCGAAGACGGTCATCGCGACCGTGCGCGGGATGGGCGTGGCCGTCATGACCAGCAGATGCGGGGGCTGCTTGCCCTTGCCGCGCAGGGCGTCGCGCTGCTCCACGCCGAAGCGGTGCTGTTCGTCGACCACGACCAGGCCCAGGTCGTGGAACTGCACCTTGTCCTCGATCAGCGCGTGCGTGCCGATGACGATGCCGGCTTCGCCGGTGGTGAGGTCGAGCAGGGCATGCCGCCGGGCCGCCGCACCCATGGAGCCGGTGAGCAGCACCACCTTGGTGGCCTGCTCGGCCCCGCCCAGCATGCCGCCCTCGGCCAGCTCGCCCATCATCTCGACGATGGACCGGTGGTGCTGCTGCGCGAGAACTTCGGTGGGCGCGAGCATGGCGGCCTGCCCGCCCGCGTCGACCACGGCGAGCATGGCGCGCAGGGCGACCATGGTGTTGTGGGTGACAGTGAAGTTGTCCGTGACGTAGGCACGGCTGGGGTGGGCGACGCTGATGCACTGGACGGGCTTCCGCCCCACGTACTCGACCGCCCGGATGCCGCGCCGGAACGTGTTGCACTTCGGCCTTGGACGTACACGTTCGGCTTTGCGAGTGAGCCGGAACGGGGCGTACGCGTCCGGCAGGGACACCTGCACGTTGTACGCGGCCTTCTTCGGCAGCACGCGTGCCCGGCCGCCCAAAGAGCGCACGAGCCATGCGACGTCCTCCGCGAGCCGGCGTGAAGCCGAGCAGAGGGAGATGCTCATGCCATCGGCCTGGACGGTGCCGTCCGTGTCCAGAAGCCCTTGCAGGACGGCGAGACGGTCCTTGATCGAAGCGTTCTTGAAGGCCGGAGGGACGAACTTGTCGTGGGACGTCCTTCCCCAGAGGCCCAACTCGCACAGGACCTGGATCACCGGGTTGCGCACGCCTCCGGCACGTTGCTTGAGCTGGATCGTGTAGTCACCGTGTGAGCCCTTCACCGGTACCAGCAGGCAGTCGGGTGCCACTGCCGCCGCCACCGCCTCACGGATCTCGTCGTCGATGATGGAAAAACGGAGATTGTGCCGGAATGAACCATCTCCCAGCAGCAGCCCGATCAGATAAGGGTCGAGGGGCAGCCCGGCGTCGCGACCGAGGTCGACCGGCTTCGCAGGCGGGATGTACCACTTCGAGGACCCGTTGGCCTTGAACGTGTCGAGACGGATCTCCCGGGTCGTCATGACCTTGGGAGTCTGGCCACGGTGCCGACCACAGCTCGTGCCGACGATCCAGAGATGCTCGTCGTCGCACTCGACGGAACTCCCGTCGGACAGGACCAAGCGCCACACGTCGCGCTCACCCTGCGGGAAGACGCCATCGATCAGCCCGATGCCTCCGTCCGGCACCACCACCTCGTCCCCCTCCCGCAGATCTCCCATGCGGCGGAAGCCCAAAGGCGTGAGCACCTGCGCGTCGAGGGGCTGGGCCTTGCCCGAACCGACCTCCCCCTGCAGCAGCCGGTGCATCGGATGGCTCGTGGCCAGGTCGTCGAAGATCTCCCGGGAGACGCGCTGCTGGCCGTCGGTGAGGGTGAACGGGAGGCGGGCGTCGAAGGCCGTGAGGAGGCCGTCGGGGGCGGGTCTGCGGGGGACGGCGGGGAGTTGGGCGTCCGCGTGGCGGCGGCGGGCCAGGGCGACCTGGAGGACGAAGGCCTCGTCCCACTTGAGGCGGGAGCGGGCGTCCTCGATGTCCGCCTTGGTGTGCGGGCGGTGGATCTTGAGGAGGGCTTCGGGGAGGGGCACCAGGCCGCGGCCTTCACGCAGGGTGTCCGGGAGCGGGTCGACGGCCTCCTGGGCCGTGGGCAGGACCGTCTGGATCGCCTTGCCGATCTTCCAGGACTCCAGCTTGGCGGTGGCGGGGTAGATCGGGATCAGCGCGCCCGCCCAGGTCTCGACGGACTCCTCCGGGTCGCCGCGCAGCAACTCGTAGGCCGGGTGCGCGAGTTGAAGGCGGCGGTTGAAGACGGAGACCTTGCCCGCGAACATCGCACGCGTGCCCGGCAGCAGTTCCTTGTGGGGTTTGTGGACGCCCGCGCCGAAGAAGACCAGTTGGAGCCGGCCGCTGCCGTCCGTGATCGTGACCTCCAGGCGCTGGCCCTTGCCGCGCGGGGCCTTGGCGGAGGCGAACGTGTGCAGGCGGGCGTCTGCGACCTGCGCGACCACCGTGACGTGCTCGTCCATGGGGAGGTCGGCGAGGTGGGTGAGCTGGCCGCGCTCCTCGTATCTGCGCGGGTAGTGGTGGAGGAGGTCGCCGACGGTGAGCAGGCCGAGGTGCTCGGCCATCACCTTCGCGGTGGCGGGGCCGAGCACCGACTTCAGCGGCTGTCGCAGGGGTTCTTCCAGTGCGGGCACGAGATCCATTGCACACCACGCCACTGACAATGGCTCCCAGGCCGCGGCCGGACCGCCGTAAAGGTCCCGGAAACCCCTGGTCAGGCGGTTGGTTCGGGCCTTAGGATGACGCGCTCCCGGCCCTCTTTCGCGGTCACCGCCCCACCGGGACCGCCCGACCCCGCGCCGTCGCGAGTCCCCCACCGGCGCCGTGAAGATGGACTCCCAGACCTCACAGGCATCCCAGGCACCCCGTCCGCCCTCGTCACCTCATACGTTCCAGGTCGACCTGCGTGGTCTGGTGGACCTGCTCTCCCACCACCTCTACTCCAGTCCGAAGGTCTATCTGCGGGAGCTGCTGCAGAACGCCGTGGACGCCATCACGGCCAGACGCGCGACGGAACCCGACGCTCCGGCCCGGGTCCGGCTGTACGCCGAGGGCGGTGCGCTGCGGGTCGAGGACACCGGCGTGGGCCTCACCGAGGCGGACGTGCACAGCCTGCTCGCCACCATCGGGCGCAGCTCCAAGCGGGCGGAGGGGCTTCAGGAGGCCCGGTCCGACTTCCTCGGGCAGTTCGGCATCGGGCTGCTGGCCTGTTTCGTCGTCGCCGAGCGGATCCGGGTCGTCAGCCGCAGCGCCCGTACGCCCGGGGCGCCGCCGGTGGAGTGGACGGCGGCCGACGACGGTTCGTACACCGTGCGGACGCTGCCGGACGCCGAGCGGCCCGAACCGGGCACGACCGTCCACCTGGTGGCCCGGGCGGGTGCCGCGGAGTGGCTCTCGCCCGGGCGGGTCGAGGCGCTGGCCCGGGACTTCGGGTCGCTGCTGCCGTACGACGTCCGGGTCGGCGACGAGGCGGTCACCGACCTTCCGGCGCCCTGGGACCGTCCGTATCCGGGCCCGGCCGCCCGGCGCGTCGCCCTCGCCCGGCACTGCCACGGGCTGTTCGGCTTCACACCGCTGGACACGATCGACCTGTCGGTGCCGCTGGCCGGCATCCGCGGGGTGGCGTACGTGCTGCCGTCGGCGGTCAGCCCGGCCCAGCGCGCCGGTCACCGCGTGCACCTCAAGGGCATGCTGCTGACCGAGCGGGCCGAACAGCTGATGCCGGACTGGGCGTTCTTCGTGCGCTGCGTGCTCGACACGGACAGTCTGCGGCCCACGGCGTCGCGCGAGGCGCTGTACGAGGACGAGACGCTGGCGGCCGTGCGGGAGGCGCTGGGCGAGCGGATCCGGGCCTGGCTGACGGGGCTCGCGGCCGGTGATCCGGAGCGGCTGGCCGCGTTCCTCGCGGTGCACCACCTGGGCGTGAAGTCGCTGGCCCGGCACGACCGGGAGATGCTGCGCACGATGCTGCCGTGGCTGCCGTTCGAGACGACCGACGGGCGGCTGTCCCTGGAGGAGTTCGCGCAGCGACACCCGGTGGTGCACTTCACGCGGACCGTCGAGGAGTACCGGCAGGTCGCGCCGATCGCGTCCGCGCAGGGCATCGGCGTGATCAACGGCGGCTACACCTACGACAGCGAGCTCGTGGAGGCGCTGCCGTCGGTGCGGCCGGGGACCGTGGTCGCCGAGCTGGACGCGGAGACGGTGACCGCGCACCTGGACGCGGTCGACCCGGCCGAGGAGCTGGCCCTGTCCGGCTTCCTGGCGGCGGCCCGGGCCCGGCTCGACCCGCTGGGCTGTGACGTCGTCCTGCGGGCCTTCCACCCGCTCTCCGTGCCCGCGCTGCACCTCGACGACCGGGACGCCCGGCACGAACAGACCCGTGCGGATGCCGAGGCACAGGCCGACGACCTGTGGGCGGGGATCCTGGGCTCCCTGCGGGGCAGCGCCCCACGCGCGCGTCTGGTGCTCAACCACCTCAATCCGCTGGTCCGCAGGATCGGCGCGCTGCCCGACCCGGAGTTGATCGGCACCGCCACGGAGTCGCTCTACGGGCAGGCGCTGCTGATGGCGCAGCGACCGCTCAGGCCGGCCGACTCGGCGCTGCTCAACCGCGCGTTCATCGGCCTCCTGGAGTGGGCCACGCACAGCGAGGACGGTCAGGCATGACGGAGATCACCGACTTCGACGCCCTGCGCGAGGCGATGGCGGAGAACTCCGGGCAGCCGGAGGGGCCGGCCCGCAACGCGCGCGCGGAGGCGCTGCTGACGGCGGCCGAGAAGCTGAACGTCCCGCTCGCCGTCATCGAGGCGCTCGGCCACCAGCTGAAGGTCTACAACTACAGCTCCGAGAAGGGGAAGATGTTCGTCCCCTTCGCGCGCCTGCTGCGCATGTGGGACGAACGGCCCGAGGACTTCGACGCGTACGAGACCCACTCACTGCACTGGGTCTTCAAGTGGGTCTCGGCCGGCATGCTCGACCAGCCGCACGTCCCGCTCGCGTCGATCGAGAAGTGGCTCGGCGAGATGGAGCACCGCTACCGGCTCGCCGGGCACTCCGAACGGGCCGTGCGCAGCGCCGAGCACAGTGTGGCCGCGCATGTCGGGGACGTGGCGCGGGCCGAGCGGGCGTACGCCGCGTGGCTGGCCGCCGACCGGGACAGCATGGCCGACTGCCACGCCTGTGAGCTGCACGTACAGGGCTGGTGGCAGGCGGAGCAGGGGCGGGACGCGCAGGCGCTGGAGCTGTGGGGGCCGGTGCTGGAGGGCGAGTACAGCTGCGCCCACGAGCCGCACACGGCCCTCGCGTCGTCCCTGCTGCCGCTGCTGCGGCTGGGGCGTGAGGAGGAGGCCCGGTCCCACCATCTGCGGGGCTTCCGGCTCGTCCGGGCGATGGAGAGCATGCGTGGCGCCTACGCGGAGCACGTGGAGTTCTGCGCGCTCACCGGCAACGAGGCACGGGGTCTGGAACTGCTCGCGGAGCGGCCCGCGTACTTCACGGACGACGGGCAGCCGCAGAGCAAGCTGGACTTCATGAGCGTGGTGGCTCTGCTCATGGACCGGCTGACCGTCCTCGGGCTGGGCGAGGGGCAGGTGCCGGGCCCGGCCGGCCGGGAGTGGACCGCCCGTGAACTCGCCGCGCACGCGCGTGAGGTGGCCCTCGCCCTGGCGGCGCGCTTCGACGAGCGCAACGGCACGGCGCACGTGAGTGAGCGGGCACGCGCGCGTATGGCGCGGCAACCGCTCGCGGAGCGCCTGCCGCTGGGGGTGCGGTCGGTGCGGCCGGCCCCGCCGACCGCTCGCCCCGCGGTGCCGGTCCCCGGCACCGCGCAGCCGGATCTGCCCGCCCTGCTGGCCGAGGCACGGCGGCTGTCGGACACCCTGCGGCCGGGAGCCGTGGAGGCCTGGGCGGCTGCCGCCGAGGCCGCGGAGGGCGCCGGGCTGGACCCGCGCGACCGTGCCGAGATGGCCGACCACGAGGCGATGTCCCTCGGTTCCGAGGGTGCCGAGCTCTTCGAACGGGCCGCCGGCCTCTACCTGGAGGCGGGCGACCCGGGCGAGGCCCTCGCCGCACGCGCGCGTGGAGCGTACGTCCGCGCTCTCGCGGGGGATGTGGAGGGCGCCGTCGCGGCGGTGACCGGCCCGTACGACGAGGTCCTCGCGCTGTACGCCGCCGACGGCACGGGCATCCGGCAGACGGCGTCCGTCGTGATGAGCCGGGCGCGGATCATGACCCGCCGGGCGCACGGCGGCGAGAGCGACCCGGTGCCTCTCGCCGAGGCCGAGGCCGCCGTCCGGGAAGTGCTCGCGCTCGTCGAGGGCCGGGCCGGGGAGGACGTACGACTGGCCGCGCGGGTCGCCGAGGCCCGGGCGATGCTCGGGGAGCTGGCGGGGCTGGCCGGGGACCTGGAGAGGGCAGCGGAGCTGTTCGCGCGGGGCGCCGCGGCGTTCGTGGCGGCGGGGCTGCCGTGGTTCGCGGTGGAGTACGAGGCCCGGCTCGCCTCTCTGGCTCACCACCTCGGCGACATGGCGGAGGCGGAACGGGCGCTGCGGGCGGCCCTGGAGCACGGCGGGGCGCACCTGGAGGCGCCCGGACGGGCCCAGCTGCACCTTCAGCTCGCCGAGGTCGTCGGCGGCCGGGGCGAGGCCGTGGAGGCCGCCCGGCACGCCCTGGAGGCCGCCCACTGGGCCGACGAGGCGGGCGAGTCGGCGACGCTGGGGGCGTGGGCGCGGCAGCAGCTCGGCGGGTTCCTGCTGCGGCAGGGGCGGTGGGCCGAGGCCGCGGAGGTGCTGGAGTCGGCGCTGCCCGAACTGACCGCCGAGACGCACGGCGACGGAGCGGTCGTGCAGACGCAGTGGTGGCTCGGCGACTGCCTGAGCGAGCTCGGCGAGCACCGGGCGGCCGCCGAACGGCGCCTGCAGGCCGCCGAGATCGCCAGGCAGTGGCCCGAGCAGCACGACCACGCGACCCTCGCCCACCTGGCCGGAGAGTCCCTCGGACAGGCCGGACTGCCCGCCGAGGCGGACCGGGCCTACGCGCGCGCGGGCGACCTGTGGCGCGAGCTCGGCAACATCCACGGCCTGGTCCGCTCCCTGCGCGCCCGCGCCTGGCTGGAGCTCCGCGCGGAGGACGGGCTGGGAGGGGCACGCGGCCTGATGGCGGAAGCGGTCCGGGAGTGCGAGGCGGCACGGAAGGCAGCCACCGACGAGGAGGCCCGTCAGCAGCTCGTCGCCGAACTCGGCCACACCCACCGGCAGTTCGGCGACCTGCTGGCCCGCTCCGCCGAGGACGCCGAAGGCGCGCCGGTCCTCGAGGGGTTCGAGGAGGCGCTGGCCCAAGTGGTGCGTTCGGCCGAGGTGTTCGCCTCACTCGGGGACGGCGCCCTGCACAGCCGCACCGGCGCGGAACTCGCCGCGGGCCGGCTGGAGGCAGACCTGGGCCGCCCCGCCGACGCGACCGCACGCGCGCGTGCGGTGCTGGCGGCGTACGAGGGTCACGACGACGCGGAGGCGACCGACGGGGACGGCGACGCGGTGCGGGCCCGCCGGGCGGAGGCGGAGCAACTGCTCCGCCTCGTGGCGGAGCGGCCGGACTGATCCCGACGGCGACCTGGACGCGCACGGAGCCCCGCTCGGGCAGTTGCCCCTGACGGAGCCCCCTGCTCGGGCCGTTGACCCTGGCGGAGCCAGCCCTGCTCGGGCAGTTTGCCCAGACGGAGCCGCCGCTCGGGCAGTAGTCGCGCATGCAGCCCCCGGCCGAACAGTAGACACACACGGAGCCCTGCTCGGGCAGTTTGACTCGCACGCAGCCCCGCCCGGCAGTAGTCGCGCATGCAGCTCCCCGCTCGGGCAGTAGACAGCACGGAGCCCGGCTCGGGCAGTTTGACCCGCACGGGAGCCGCCGCTCGGGCAGTAGTCGCGCATGCCCCCCGCCCAAGCAGTAGACACGCACGGAGCCCCGCCCGGGCAGTTTGACCCGCACGCAGCCCCCGCCCGGGCAGCAGCCCCAGACGGAGCCCCCGCCCGGGCAGTTCCGGAGAGGCTTCCAGGGTCGGTTCGCCGAGCTGGTCGACGCCATAGCGCCCGCCCGGGCCGACGCCATAGCCGCCCGCCCGGATCGGTTCGCCGACCTGGTCGACGCCGTAGCGGCCCGCCGCGGTCAGGGCGATGTCCGGAACGCGGTGGCGGGCACGAGGGCGGTGCGCCCGCAATGGCCTGGTCGGCGAGCCTGGCTGGTCGGCGACGGCGAGACGGCCGCTGAGCACCGGCCCGTCGCATCCCGCGGGTTCCCGTCGAGGCGGCCTCGGCCCTACTCCACGCCGATGAGGAGCAGGGCCCCCTGTCGTCCGCCCCGGTACACGACTGTGTCGACGGCGAGGTACCCCTCGCGGACCCGGCCCTCCAGACGCTCGGCGACGGCGTCGGCATCGGGGACGTCGTCGCCCAGGACCAGGGTGACCATCTCTCCCCCGGCCGAGAGCATGCGGTCGAGAACGGTCTCGGCGGTCTCGGCGACGTCCGAACCGATCACGGCCACGTCCCCGTCGATGAGACCCAGGACGTCGCCGGCCTGGCAGATGCCGGCCATCGTCCAGGACTGGCGTTCGGCGACGGTGACCTCGGCATAGCGGGTGGCCCCGGCGGCGGAGGTCATGGACACGACGTCCTCGTCGAAGCGGCGGTCCGGCTCGTGCACGGCCAGTGCCGCGATGCCCTGGACCGCCGAGCGGGTCGGGATCAGGGCCACCCGGATGCCCTCCGTGCGGACCTGCTCGGCGGCCGCCGCGGCGGTGTGGCGCAGGCCGGAGTCGTTGGGCAGCAGCACGACCTCGCGCGCGTGGGCCCGCCGCACGGCCTGGACGAGCTCGCCGCTCGCCGGCGGCTCCCCCGGGCGTGCGAGCACGGTCATCGCGCCGGCCTCGGTGTACAGCCCGGCCAGCCCCTCGCCGGGCACGACGGCCACGACGGCCCGCTGGGCACGTTCCCGGGGCGGCCGCTCGGCGCCGGTCGTGTGGACGTCGCCCGCGCCGAAGTGCGTGATGCGGATCCGGTGGGGCCGCCCGGCCTCGATGCCGGCCTCGACGGCGGCGCCCGCGTCGTCCACATGGACGTGGACGTTCCACAGCCCGTCGCCGCCGACCACGACGAGGGAGTCCCCGAGGGCGTCGAGCCGCTCCCGCAGCCGTTCCACGGCCCGGTCCCCGGCCTCCAGGAGGTAGATCACCTCGAAGGCCGGCCCTTCCTGGCCCGGCACGACGGCGGCGCTGTCGGCGCACTCGTCCAGGGCCCCGTCGACCGGTACGGAACCCGCGGCGTGGTCCACCCGTGCGTGGGCGGCCCCTGAGGGGCCGGTGCACGCACTCCCAGCCACCCCCCGCGCCCTCTCCCCCGTGAACGTCTCCACCAGGGCTCCGAGCACCGCCACCAGCCCCCGGCCCCCGGCGTCGACCACTCCGGCCCGTTCCAGGACGGGCAACTGGCCCGGGGTCGCGGCGAGGGCAGCGCTGGCTCCCTCGTAGGCCGCCCGGGCCACGGTCCCGCAGTCGCCCCGCGCACCGTCCGCGGCGTCGGCGGCGGCCGAGGCCACCGTGAGGACGGTGCCCTCCACGGGATGGGCGACGGCCCGGCGCGCGGAGTCGGCCGCCTGCCGCAGGGCGAGGCGCAGGCCCTGGCCGTCCGCGTGGGCGGGGTCGTCGTCGGCCAGCACCTGGGCCATGCCGCGCAGCAGCTGGGCGAGGATCGTCCCGGAGTTCCCGCGGGCTCCGATGAGCGCCCCGTGCGCCATCGCCCGGGCGGCGTCGGCGAGCGTCGGCCCACCGGGGCCGGACCCCGCCGCATGCCCGGCGAACACCGCCTCGACCGCAGCGACCGCCGACTCCACGGTCAGATACAGGTTGGTGCCGGTGTCGCCGTCCGCCACCGGGTAGACGTTGATCGCGTCGATCTCCTCGCGCGCCCGCCCCAGGGTCTCCAGCGCGAGACCGCACCAGGTGCGCACCGCGAGAGCATCGAAGAGTGTCTGCGGCACCTGCGCCACTAGGCCTCCCTGAGCTGCTGGGCGTGGCTCGCAGCGTAGACCCAGGGGCGGTGTTCACCGGAAGAGGGAGGGGACCGGGCCCCTGAGCTGGCATGGTAGTTTCGTTCTACGGGTGCAGCCGTTGTATGCTGCTCCGGTTGCCCGATCTGATCGGGCCTTCCCCCTGGCAACGCCACTCAGATTTCGACCGGCTTCGCAAAGCCCGAGAATCTTGATCCCGGCCTGCCGGGATCAACCGTAAGTGCATCTGAAGTCTTTGGAGTGACCCGTGGCTGCCAACTGCGACGTCTGCGGCAAGGGGCCGGGCTTCGGCAACAACATCTCGCACTCGCACCGCCGTACGCCCCGTCGCTGGAACCCGAACATCCAGCGTGTGCGTACCGTGGTGGGCGGGACGCCGAAGCGCCTGAACGCTTGCACCTCGTGCATCAAGGCCGGCAAGGTCTCGCGCTGACGCTCAGCTAGCGCGCGGCCACTGCTGGTTCGCTGCAGAGCCGGTCCACCTCTGGTGGACCGGCTCTTTGCCATGCCGGACATCAGCGGTCGATCCCCGCGCGTCAGCGCTCAGATGCCGCACCTCAGCGCTCAGGTCCCGCACCTCAGTGCTCAGCTCTCGCACATCAGCGCTCGGACCCCGCCCGGAAGCGCCAGCCGTGATCCACCGGGCCGATCCCCCCGCCGAGCGCGAAGCCGGCCGCGACGGCCCCGGTGACGTACTCCTTCGCCGCCGCCACCGCCTCCGGAACGGACTGCCCCTTGGCGAGCTGGGAGGCGATCGCCGAGGCGAGGGTGCAGCCGGTGCCGTGGGTGTGGCGGTTGTCGTGCCTGGGCGCCCGCAACCAGTGCTCCTCGGATCCGTCCGTGAGCAGATCGACGGCGTCGCCGGGCAGGTGCCCGCCCTTGATCAGCGCCCAGCGCGGTCCGTACGCGAGGACGGCCGCAGCGGCCTGCCGCATCTCCCCTTCCGACTCGACCCGTACGCCCGTGATCTGGGCCACCTCGTCGAGGTTCGGTGTGGCGACCGTGGCCACCGGCAGCAGCTTCGTACGGACGGAGTCCAGCGCGGAGGCGGCGAGCAGGGCGTCTCCGTGCTTGGAGACCCCCACCGGGTCGACCACGGCAGGGGCGTCCGTCTCCGCGATCAACTCGGCGACGGCCTCCACGAGTTCCGCGGAGGCCAGCATCCCGGTCTTGACCGCCCGGACACCGATGTCGTCGACGACGCTGCGGTACTGGGCCCGCACGGCCTCCACAGGCAGTTCCCAAGCCCCCTGCACGCCGAGGGAGTTCTGCGCGGTCACCGCCGTGACGACGCTCATGCCGTGCACGCCGAGCGCGAGCATCGTCTTGAGGTCGGCCTGGATGCCCGCGCCTCCGCCGGAGTCGGAGCCCGCCACCGTCAGGACGCCCGGGATCATGACTCTATGTCCCCGAAGTGGTCCCAGCCGCCCTTGCTGGTCCACGGTGCCCCGTCGACCGTCACCTGGGGCAGCGCCGAGGGGTTGAGGACCTCGCCGATGACCTTCCAGCGGGCGGGCAGCTTCACGTCCGGCGGGAAGGTCGCCACGATCGCGTGGTCCTCTCCCCCGGTCAGCACCCACTGCATGGGGTCGACCCCGACGGCCTGGCCGATGTCGTTCATCTGGGACGGGATGTCGATCGCCCCGGAGCGGATGTCGATCCGCACCTTGCTCGCCTCGGCGATGTGCCCGAGGTCGGCGATCAGCCCGTCGCTCACGTCGCACATCGCGGTCGCCCCGAGCCCGGCGGCGGCCGGACCCGCGTGGTACGGCGGCTCGGGCCTCCGGTGCGCCTCCACGAACGCCCGCGGCGAGCGGAACCCCCGCGACAGCACCGCGTACCCGGCGGCCGACCAGCCCAGCCAGCCGGTCACCGCGACGCGATCGCCGGGCCGGGCGCCCGCCCGCGTCACCGGCTCCTGGTTGCGCAGATCGCCGAGCGCGGTGATCGACACCATGATCGAGTCGCCGCGTACGACATCACCGCCGACCACGGCGGCGCCCGCCACCTGGCATTCGTCACGCAGGCCGTCCATCAGCTCGCTCGGCCACGTGACCGGCAGTTCGGCCGGGACGACCAGGCCGAGCAGCAGCGCGGTCGGTACGGCTCCCATGGCGGCGATGTCGGCGAGGTTCTGCGCGGCCGCCTTGCGGCCCACGTCGTAGGCCGTCGACCAGTCACGCCGGAAGTGCCGGCCCTCCACCAGGATGTCCGTGCTCGCCACGACCCTGCGGTCGGGTGCGGCCACCACGGCGGCGTCGTCGCCGGGGCCTACCCGGACCGCCGGGGTGGTGGTCAGACGGGAGGTGAGCTCCCTGATGAGCCCGAACTCACCGAGCTCACCAACAGTGCCCTTCATTGCCCTTTCTCCCCTTCTGTCCCTGTCCGTGCCCGGTCGCGAGGCATCTCAGTCCTCGCTACGGTCGAAGTGACCGGCACGTTCTGCCGGACCTGCACCTCGGCGCGCAAGACCCGGTCCCCGCAGGTCTCCCCGCGGCGAGCGGCGACGCGATACCGTGGCGTTCCTTTTCCCCACATGATCCTCGTGGCCGCCCTGGAGGTTCCGTGGTACAGGCGTACATCCTGATCCAGACGGAGGTCGGCAAGGCGTCGACCGTCGCCGAGACGATCAGCAAGATCCCTGGGGTCGTCCAGGCCGAAGACGTGACGGGACCGTACGACGTGATCGTGCGGGCGCAGGCCGACACCGTCGACGACCTCGGCCGCATGGTGGTCGCCAAGGTCCAGCAGGTGGACGGCATCACCCGCACCCTGACCTGTCCGGTCGTCCATCTGTAGCCCCCGTCTACCCTGTGCCGGTGAGCTCTTTCCGTCACCGGCACCCTTGTGTCCTCCGCGTGTACCGCCTGCCCGCTGTCGCGCTGTTGATCACTGTTGCGGGCTGCTCCTCAGCAGACGACAGCGCGTCGGCGGCGGTTCCCAGTCCGGACGCGAAGGTCGCGGAACTGTGCCGGAACCTGGACAAGGTACTGCCGGCGAAGGTGAACGGTGAGCGCCGTGAGGATCCCGAGCCCGCGTCGGCGCTGACGGCGAGCTGGGGCAGCCCGGCGATCATACTGCGCTGCGGTGTGCCGCAGCCGCCCGAGATGATCGACCCGAAGGTGGCGGAGGGGCGGGATCCGGATGCGGTCGCCGGGGGCGTGAACGGGGTCGACTGGCTGATGGAGAAGCAGGACGACGACGGGTACGTGTTCACCACCGCCAACCGTGAGGCCTACGTCGAGGTCCGGGCGCCGGAGGGCGTGGACAGTTCGAGTGTGCTGATCGATCTGGCCTCGGCCGTGAAGGAGGCGATCCCCGAGGGGATCGCCTCCTGAGCGCCGTGATGGCAACCTCGTCTTGAGTCTGCGGGCCGTGCGTGGCTGGTCGCGCAGTTCCCCGGCGCCCCTTGAGAGTCGGGTCAGCGCAGGCCCGTCGACCGCCGCAGTGCCGCCCGCACCAGCAGGTCGATCAGCTCCGGGTAGCTCACCCCGCTCGCCTGCCACATCTGCGGATACATCGAGATGGGCGTGAAGCCGGGCATCGTGTTGATCTCGTTGATCACGAACTCGCCGTCCTCGGTGAGGAAGAAGTCCGCGCGGACCAGGCCCTCGCAGGACGCCGCCTCGAACGCGTCGACCGCCAGGCGCTGGACCTCGGCCGTCTCCTCGGGAGTGAGGGGGGCCGGGACGAGACCCGGGGTGGAGTCGATGTACTTGGCCTCGAAGTCGTAGTACGCCTGCGCCTCGGGCGGGGGGATCTCCGCGGGGAGGGAGGCCCGGGGGCCGTCCTCGAACTCCAGGACACCGCACTCGATCTCACGGCCGCGCAGCGCGGCCTCCACGAGGATCTTGGGATCGTGCCGCCGGGCCTCGGCGATCGCCTCGTCGAGGCCGGAGAGGTCGTCGACCTTGGTGATGCCGATCGAGGAACCGGCCCGTGAGGGCTTCACGAACAGCGGCCAGCCGTGCTCGCCGGCGAAGTCGACGATCTTCTTGCGGGCGGCGGCCTCGTCGCGCTCCCACTCGCGCGGGCGGATCACCACGTACGGGCCCACCTTCAGCCCGAAGGAGGTGAACACCCGCTTCATGTACTCCTTGTCCTGGCCCACGGCCGAGGCGAGCACGCCCGAACCCACGTACGGGACGCCGGAGAGCTCCAGAAGACCCTGCAGAGTGCCGTCCTCGCCGTAGGGGCCGTGCAGCACCGGGAAGACCACGTCGACCTCGCCGAGGGCCTTGGGCACCGATCCCGGCTCGCTGTAGACGACTTCGCGGCTGGCGGGGTCGACGGGGAGGATCACCGCGCCCTCGGCGGACTCGGCGAGCAGGTCGACGCTCGGCGGGCGCCGGTCGACGATCGCCATCCGCTCCGGTTCGTCCGCAGTGAGCGCCCAACGCCCGTCCTGCGTGATGCCGATCGGCAGGACGTCGTACTTCGTCCGGTCGATGGCCTTGAGGACGGCGCCGGCCGTGACCACGGAGATCCCGTGTTCGGAGCTGCGCCCGCCGAACACGACGGCCACACGCGGCTTGCGAGGCGGCTGCTCGGGGCTCTGGGGGAGGTTCTCGGTGCTCATATCGCGTTGAGGGTACCCGTTGGTAGGGCCCGCAGTAAGCGCCGTCGGTCTCGCGTCGCTCAGCGTCGTTCCGGCTTCGCGCTGCGCGACATCAGCTCCTTGAGGGCCACCACCGGGGGCTTGCCCTCGTGCACGATGTCGACGACGGTCTCCGTGATCGGCATGTCGACGCCGTGCCTGCGGGCCAGATCGAGCACCGACTCACAGGACTTGACGCCCTCGGCGGTCTGCTTGGTGACGGCGATGGTCTCCTGCAGGGTCATGCCCTTGCCGAGGTTGGTGCCGAAGGTGTGGTTGCGCGACAGCGGCGAGGAGCAGGTGGCCACCAGGTCGCCCAGGCCCGCGAGTCCGGAGAAGGTCAGCGGGTCGGCGCCGAGTGCCATACCGAGCCGGGTGGTCTCGGCGAGGCCGCGGGTGATGAGCGAGCCCTTGGCGTTGTCGCCGAGTCCCATGCCGTCCGCGATGCCCACGGCGAGGCCGATGACGTTCTTCACGGCTCCGCCCAGTTCGCAGCCCACCACGTCCGTATTGGTGTACGGACGGAAGTACGGCGTGTGGCAGGCGGTCTGGAGCCGCTGCGCCACGGCCTCGTCGGTGCAGGCGACCACGGCCGCGGCCGGCATCCGCGCGGCGATCTCCCGGGCCAGGTTGGGCCCCGTCACCACGGCGATCCGGTCCGGGCCGACCTTGGCGACGTCGTCGATGACCTCGCTCATCCGCATCGCGGAGCCGAGCTCGACGCCCTTCATCAGCGACACGAGGACCGTGTCGGGGGCCAGCAGGGGGCTCCAGTCGGCGAGGTTGCCGCGCAGGGTCTGCGAGGGCACCGACAGGACCGTGAAGTCGGCGTCCGCCGCGGCCTGCGCGGGATCGGCGGTGGCCCGCACGTTCTCCGGGAGCTCGACGCCCGGGAAGTAGTCGGGATTGGTCCGCGAGGAGTTGATCGCCTCCACGACCTCCGGGCGGCGCGCCCACAGGGTGACCTCGCACCCCGCGTCGGCGAGCACCATGCCGAAGGCCGTACCCCACGAACCGGCGCTCAGGACCGCCGCCTTGACCGGCTTGCTCACTTGCCCAGCCCCTCTTCCTGCACGGTCTGCCCGGACTTCTGGTGCGTCTGCGTCTGCGTCTGTGTTTGCGTCTGTGTCTGCGTGCGGCGCCGCTGCTCGACCCGCTCCCGGCGCGGGTCGTACGGCGTCTCGGGCGCCTTCTCGCCGCGGATCAGCTCCAGCTGACCGGTGACGGCGGCCATGATGACCTCCGTGGCCTCCTTCAGCAGATCCGCGGTCATCTCCCGGTCGTAGAACCGCGCGAGGTCCACGGGCGGCCCGGCGAGCACGCGGTGCGTCTTGCGCGGCAGAAGGTGCGGCTTCTTCGCGTACGGCGGCAGCAGCTCGTTGCAGCCCCACTGGGCCACGGGGATCACCGGGCACTTGGTCTGCAGCGCGACCCGCGCGGCCCCGGTCTTGCCGGTCATGGGCCAGCCGTCCGGGTCGCGGGTGAGGGTGCCCTCGGGATAGAAGGCGACGCATTCCCCGCGGTCCACGGCCTCGATCGCGGCCCGGAAAGCGCTCAGCGCGTCCGTGCTCTCGCGGTAGACGGGGATCTGCCCGGTGCCCCGCATCGCGGCCCCGACGAATCCCTTCCTGAAAAGCCCGCTCTTCGCGAGGAATCGCGGGACGCGCCCGGTGTTGTACTGAAAGTGCGCGTAACCGAAGGGGTCGATGTGCGAATTGTGGTTCACCGCAGTGATAAATCCACCCTCGGTCGGAATGTTCTCCATTCCACGCCAGTCCCGCTTGAGCAGAACCACCAGCGGCGGTTTGCAGATCACCGCGGCGAAGCGGTACCAGAAGCCGATTCTGCGGCGGGGCACGCGGACACCTTCCTCTAGGGCGTGAAGCCGGGGCCACGGGGCCCGCACAAGTGTCGCCCCAGGCCGCCGGTCTGTCGAGAACACCGTACGCCCCGGCACGCCGCCCACCCGATGCCCCGGGTGACAATGACCGTGACAAGAGGAGGACGGAACACCCGTGCAGTGGACCCTGGTCGTACCCCTGAAGCCCCTGGCCCAGGCCAAGAGCAGGCTTGCGGACACCGCGGACGACGGGCTGCGGCCGGACCTGGCGCTGGCCTTCGCCCAGGACACGGTGGCGGCCGCGCTGGCCTGCCCGGCGGTGGGGGATGTGGCAGTCGTCACGGACGACGCCCGTGCGGGCCGCGAGCTGGCGGCACTGGGCGCCGCGATCGTTCCCGACGAGCCGGGCGGCGGCCTCAACGCCGCCCTCGCACACGCGACGCGGGTCGTACGGTCGGCCCGTCCGGCCCGTGCCGTGGCCGCGCTCAACGCCGATCTGCCGGCCCTGCGCCCCACGGAATTGTCCCGGGTACTCGATGCGGCCGCTGAATTCCCGCGCGCGTTTCTCCCGGACGCGGCCGCAATCGGCACAACTCTGCTGACCGCCGCTCCGGGCCGTGAATTGCGCCCGGCCTTCGGCACGGATTCCAGGGCCCGGCACCGTGCCACCGGCGCCGTGGAACTACCGCTCACCGCGGTGGATTCCGTACGCCAGGACGTGGACACCGGCGAGGACCTGCGCAGCGCACTGGCCCTGGGAGTCGGCCCTCATACGGCCGCGGCCGCCGCGCGATTGCTGATACCCGGGCAGTAGGCTGCGGCCATGCAGGCGACCGCGTACACGTACGACCCCGAAAGCCGCAGCGGGCAGGTGCTTCTGGACGACGGCACCCCACTGCCCTTCGACGCGGCCGCGTTCGACGCGGGGGGCCTCAGACTGCTGCGCGCGGGCCAGCGGGTGCGCATCGAGGTGGAGGGCGCGAAGGACGCGCCCCGGATCACTCTGGTGACCCTGCAGACCCTCTGACCACTCCTTGAACACGCCGCGGGCCGGACTCCGTGCGGAGTCCGGCCCGGCGCGTGAGTACTCCAGCGCCCTTACTTCTTGCGGGCGGTGGTCTTCTTGGCGGTGGTCTTGCGCGCCGTCGACTTCTTGGCGGGCGCCTTCTTGGCCGTGGCCTTCTTCGCCGGGGCCTTCTTCGCGGTGGTCTTCTTCGCGGCGGTGGTCTTGGACGTCGCCGTGGTCTTCTTGGCGGGCGCCTTCTTCGCCGTGGTCTTCTTGGCGGCCGCGGTCTTCGTGGTGGCCTTCTTCGCCGTCGTCTTCTTGGCGGTGGTCTTCTTGGCGGCGGCCGACTTCGTGGTCGCCTTCTTCGCGGCGGCCTTCTTGACCGTCGCGCCGGCACCGCCGGTCAGGCTGCCCTTCGGCGCCTTCTTGACGGAGACCTCGCCGCCGCGGGGGAGCTTCTTCGAGCCGCTGACCAGGTCCTTGAAGCCCTGACCGGCACGGAAGCGCGGAACGGAGGTCTTCTTGACCCGAACACGCTCGCCCGTCTGCGGGTTACGGGCGTACCGGGCCGGACGGTCGACCTTCTCGAACGAACCGAAGCCGGTGACCGAGACCCGCTCACCCGAGACGACCGCGCGGACGATGGCGTCCAGTACATGGTCGACGGCATCGGCGGCCTGCTGGCGGCCGCCCATCTTGTCGGCAATCGCTTCTACGAGCTGCGCCTTGTTCACGTCTTCCCCTTCGGAGACATCGCCAGAACGAAAGTGTTCAAGCTTTTTCGCACGTTAGGCAGATATATACCGCAAATCAAACACGAAACGGGCTTATCACCCTTGTGCCGCAACGAACTCGATGGTGTCGCGGGGTTCAGCGTTCCTCGTCGGGGATTCGTCCCTCGTCGAGGTCCACGGAGAACCGCTCCAGCCGCCTTGCCGCGTCGGCGAGATCGTGCTTGGCCGCGGCCGTAATGACCAGCAGCTTCCGGGTCAGCGCCATCCGTACGCCCTCCGGGACTTGCAGTGCGCGCACCTTTGTGTGCGCTTCCTTGAGTTGGTCCGCGACTGCCGCATAGAGCTCGAGTTGGCCGTCGTGTTCCATGCACAGATTGTGCCATCTGGGGCGAGTTGTCGCCTGCGCAGGGGACAACTGACGCCTCAAACGGCCTCCCGGGCACACGTGGAAGTCACGGCTGTACCCCTCGCGTACCCCAGCAACCACCGGTATAACGCGGGAAGTTGGCAGCCGAACAGGGGGTGGGCAGGGCCGTTCGGGTGCAGACACAGCTGTACCCCCGATCGGGCTGATCGGGGGTACAGAGGGGGTGTTGCGGTGGCCGAAAGTCGCCTTGTCCAGAGGCGGCGGGCCGTGCCTGGGGTCAGACCGGGAGGGTCTGCGGCTTGAACGCCGGGCGCTTCGCCTCGTACGCGGAGATGTCCGCCTCGTTCCGCAGGGTGATCGAGATGTCGTCGAGGCCGTTCAACAGCCGCCAGCGGGAGTTCTCGTCCAGCTCGAAGGGGGCGGTGATGCCCTCGGCGCGCACCTCGCGGCTCTCCAGATCGACGGTGATCTCGGCCTGCGGGTCCTTCTCGGTGAGCTCCCACAGCGCGTCCACGGTCTTCTGCTCCAGAACGACCGTGAGCAGGCCGTTCTTGAGCGAGTTGCCGCGGAAGATGTCGGCGAAGCGGGAGGAGATCACGGCCTTGAAGCCGTAGTTCTGCAGCGCCCAGACGGCGTGCTCACGCGAGGAGCCGGTGCCGAAGTCGGGGCCGGCGACAAGCACGGTCGCGCCCTTGCGCTCGCTCTGGTTGAGCACGAAGGTCTCGTCCTTGCGCCAGGCCTCGAACAGCCCGTCCTCGAACCCGTCGCGCGTGACCTTCTTGAGCCAGTGGGCGGGGATGATCTGGTCGGTGTCGACGTTGGAGCGGCGCAGCGGGACCGCCCGGCCGGTGTGGGTGGTGAAGGCTTCCATGAGTGATCAGACTCCAGCGGGCGTGGGGGCGTCGGCGGACAGGTCGGCCGGGGAGGCCAGGTGGCCCAGGACGGCGGTGGCGGCCGCGACCTGCGGGGACACCAGGTGGGTGCGGCCACCCTTGCCCTGCCGGCCCTCGAAGTTGCGGTTGGAGGTGGACGCGGAGCGCTCACCGGGGGCCAGCTGGTCGGGGTTCATGCCCAGGCACATCGAGCAGCCCGCGTGCCGCCATTCGGCGCCGGCCTCCTTGAACACCACGTCCAGGCCCTCGGAGACGGCCTGCAGACCGACCCGCGCGGAGCCCGGGACGACCAGCATCCGTACACCGTCGGCGACTTTGCGGTCCTTGAGCAGTTCGGCCGCGGCGCGCAGGTCCTCGATGCGGCCGTTGGTGCACGAGCCTACGAAGACGGTGTCCACCTTGATGGAACGCAGCGGCTGTCCGGCCTCCAACCCCATGTACTCCAGGGCCTTTTCGGCGGCGAAGCGCTCCGATGCGTCTTCGTACGAAGCGGGATCGGGGACGGACGCCGAAAGCGGTGCGCCCTGCCCGGGGTTGGTACCCCAGGTGACGAACGGCGACAGCGCGGCGGCGTCGATGACGACCTCGGCGTCGAACACCGCGTCCTCATCCGTACGCAGCGTCTTCCAGTACTCCACCGCCGCGTCCCAGTCGGCGCCCTCAGGGGCGTGCGGACGGCCCTTGAGGTAGGCGAAGGTCGTCTCGTCCGGGGCGATCATGCCCGCGCGGGCCCCGGCCTCGATCGACATGTTGCAGATGGTCATCCGCGCTTCCATCGACAGCTTCTCGATGGCCTCGCCGCGGTACTCCAGGACATAGCCCTGCCCGCCGCCCGTGCCGATCTTCGCGATGATCGCCAGGATCAGGTCCTTGGCGGTGACGCCGTCGGGCAGTTCACCCTCGACCGTGATCGCCATGGTCTTCGGGCGGGACATCGGCAGGGTCTGGGTGGCCAGCACGTGCTCCACCTGGGAGGTGCCGATGCCGAACGCCAGCGCGCCGAAAGCGCCGTGCGTGGAGGTGTGGGAGTCACCGCACACCACGGTGGTGCCGGGCTGGGTCAGACCCAGCTGCGGGCCCACCACGTGCACGACTCCCTGCTCGACGTCGCCCAGCGGGTGCAGGCGCACCCCGAAGTCGGCGGCGTTCTTGCGCAGCGTCTCCAGCTGGACCCGGGAGACCGGGTCCGCGATCGGCTTGTCGATGTCCAGGGTCGGGGTGTTGTGGTCCTCGGTCGCGATGGTGAGGTCCAGCCGGCGCACGGTACGGCCGCTCTTGCGCAGACCGTCGAACGCCTGCGGGCTGGTCACCTCGTGCAGCAGGTGCAGATCGATGAAGAGAAGGTCGGGCTCGCCCTCCGCGCGCCGGACGACATGGTCGTCCCAGACTTTCTCCGCGAGTGTCCTACCCATCGCTGTTCCCTCCGGTCGGCTACGGTCCGCCGACCCAACTAGAGATCTTGAGGAGGCGGTGCCCGTACCCCTGATCCCGGGCACGCACCACCAGGCCCTTACGTCACGGGCCGTTGTGACTTCGTGATTCCAGGGTGGCGCGTTCCACGGAAATTTGAACTTGCGTTTCACAGAGTGAGACGCAAGTATCGTTTCATGGACAACAGTAGCGGCGTCGGCGTTCTGGACAAGGCGGCCCTCGTCCTGAGCGCTCTGGAGTCCGGTCCGGCCACCCTCGCGGGTCTGGTCGGTGCCACCGGACTGGCACGACCCACGGCCCACCGCCTGGCCGTGGCCCTTGAACACCACCGCATGGTGGCGCGCGACATGCAGGGCCGTTTCATTCTCGGCCCTCGCCTGGCAGAGCTTGCGGCGGCCGCGGGTGAGGACCGTCTCCTCGCCACCGCCGGTCCGGTGCTCACGCACCTTCGGGACATCACGGGCGAGAGCGCGCAGCTCTATCGCCGCCAGGGCGACATGCGCATCTGCGTCGCCGCTGCGGAGCGCCTGTCCGGCCTGCGGGACACGGTCCCGGTCGGTTCGACGCTCACGATGAAGGCCGGCTCCTCGGCTCAGATCCTGATGGCCTGGGAGGAACCGGAGCGGCTGCACCGCGGCCTGCAGGGGGCGCGCTTCACGGCGACGGCCCTGTCGGGTGTGCGGCGGCGGGGCTGGGCGCAGTCGATCGGTGAGCGGGAGCCGGGCGTCGCGTCGGTGTCCGCGCCGGTGCGGGGGCCGTCGAACCGTGTGGTGGCGGCGGTGTCGGTGTCCGGGCCGATCGAGCGGCTGAGCCGCCACCCTGGCCGTATGCACGCCCAGGCCGTGATCGATGCCGCGGGGCGCCTCTCCGAGGCGTTGCGGCGTACCGGCTGAAGCGACCAGACGTTTCGGGGAGGGCTCGCCTCAACGCCGCGGCAGGCTGTCCCCGACTCAGCGCCAGGGCAGGGACCGTTTCGTCGTCGAGTGCGGGCCGTCAGGTGGTTGTTCGCGCAGTTCCCCGCGGCCCTGTGGCATACGCAGAAGGCCCCTCACCGAAGTGAGGGGCCTTCTGCGATGTGTACCCCCGACCGGATTCGAACCGGCGCTACCGCCTTGAGAGGGCGGCGTGCTAGGCCGCTACACAACGGGGGCCTGGACACTGCGTTTCCGCAGGTCCGAGCTGGTCTACCTGGACTCGAACCAAGACTAACTGAACCAGAATCAGCCGTGCTGCCAATTACACCATAGACCAATGTGGTTTAGACCAGTCAGTACCCCCGACCGGATTCGAACCGGCGCTACCGCCTTGAGAGGGCGGCGTGCTAGGCCGCTACACAACGGGGGCCCTAGCAGTTCCGAGATGATCGTCGATCGCTCGGAACCAGTACCCCCGACCGGATTCGAACCGGCGCTACTGCCTTGAGAGGGCAGCGTGCTAGGCCGCTACACAACGGGGGCGATGCAGATGAGCTCTGCGAGCTGGCCTACCTGGACTCGAACCAAGACTAACTGAACCAGAATCAGTCGTGCTGCCAATTACACCATAGGCCACTGGAACGCAAGCCCCCGCAGGGGTTTTGTTCTAGTTGTGCGCCTGGGGTTCCGGCCTTCCGGCCCGCTCCCGCGGCGCAGGAAGAACATTACCCGAAGGTGGACGGGGCTCCAAAACGAGTATCCGGGCCGAGCAGGGACGGCAGTTCGGCGAGGGAGGCGATGCGGTGGGGCCCGACGGGCGGGTCGACCGTCGCGTACAGACCACCGCGGTCGATCCACACCGACAGCAGTCCGGCGTCGGCGGCACCCCGGCCGTCGATCTCCGGGTGGTCGCCGACGTAGGCGACCTGGTGCGGCGGCAACCCGAGGAATTCGCAGGCGGCGAGGAACGCCCCGGCCTCGGGCTTGGAGATGCCGAGCTCGGCCGCGCACAGGATGGTCTCGAAGCGGTCGTGGACGCCGAGGGCGCGCAGCTTGCGGTCCTGGACGTGAAGGCTGGAGTTGGAGAGCACGGCGTGCCGGTGGCTGGCGTCGAGGACGGGCAGGACGTCCGGGAAGAGGGACCAGACCGCCTCGTAGTGGGTGATGTACCGCTGGAACCACGCGTCGGCCTCGGCGTCGGTGAACTCCCGGCCCAGGAAGATCCGCACCCGGTCGCGCCGCTGGTCCTCGAAGGTGGCCTCGCCGGCCGCGAAGCGTGCCCACTGCAGGTGGGTGACCTCCCGCCAGTGCTCGATGGCCTGCTCGACGCCGTCGTAACGGTCGAGCAGGCCCTCGGCCGTGAGGTGGGCGCGCATACCGAGGCGGTCGGCGGTGGTGTAGTCGAAGAGGGTGTCGTCGACGTCCCAGACCACGGCTTGGATGCTCATGCTCCGACCGTACCCACCGCGTTCCGCCCTCAGCCCGCCCTTCAGGTCCCGGAGATGCCCTCGCCGTACCGGGTGGTGCTACGCGGCCAGCTTCGCCAGCGCCGCGTCGATCCTGGCCAGGGTGGTCTCCTTGCCGAGGACCTCAAGGGACTCGAACAGCGGCAGCCCGACCGTGCGGCCGGTGACGGCCACGCGCACGGGGGCCTGGGCCTTGCCGAGCTTCAGGCCGTGGGCCTCACCGGCGGAAAGGACGGCCTCCTTGAGCGACTCGGCGGAGGTCCAGTCGGCGGCCTCCAGCTTCTCGCGGGCCGTGCGCAGCAAAGCGTCCGAGCCCTCCTTCATCGCCTTCGTCCAGCTGGCCTCGTCCTCCACCGGCTCCGGCAGGAAGAGGAAGTCGACGTTGTCGGTGATCTCGGAGAGCACCTTGAGGCGGGTCTGGGCGTGCGGCGCGATGGCCTGCCACTTGGCCTCGTCGAAGGCCTCCGGGGCCCAGGGGGCGAACGGCGCCTGGAGCCATGGGCGGCAGCGCTCCGTGAAGTCCTTCACGTCCAGCAGGCGGATGTGGTCGCCGTTGATCGCTTCGCACTTCTTGAGGTCGAAGCGGGCCGGGTTCGGGTTCACGTCGGAGATCTCGAAGGCGGCGATCATCTCGTCGACCGAGAAGACGTCCTGGTCGGCCGAGAGGGACCAGCCGAGCAGGGAGAGGTAGTTGAGCAGGCCCTCGGGGAGGAAGCCGCGCTCCCGGTAGAGGTTGAGGGCGGACTGCGGGTCGCGCTTGGAGAGCTTCTTGTTGCCCTCGCCCATCACGTACGGCAGGTGGCCGAAGGACGGGATCTCCTTGGCGACGCCCAGCTCGATCAGCGCCTTGTACAGGGCGATCTGGCGCGGGGTGGAGGAGAGCAGGTCCTCGCCGCGCAGGACGTGGGTGATCTCCATCAGGGCGTCGTCGACCGGGTTGACCAGGGTGTACAGCGGGGCCCCGTTGGCACGGACGATCCCGAAGTCCGGGACGTTCTCCGGGGTGAAGGTCAGCTCGCCGCGGACCAGGTCGGTGAAGGTGATCGTCTCGTCGGGCATCCGGAAACGGACGATCGGCTCCCGGCCCTGGGCCTGGTACTCCTCGACCTGGGCGGCGGTCAGCTCGCGGCAGTGGCCGTCGTAGCCGGAGGGCTTGCCGGCGGCGCGGGCGGCCTCGCGGCGGGTGTCCAGCTCGTCCTGGGAGCAGTAGCAGCGGTAGGCGTGGCCGGCGTCGAGCAGCTTCTGCGCGACGTCCTTGTACAGGTCCATGCGCTGCGACTGGCGGTACGGCTCGTGCGGGCCGCCGACCTCGGGGCCCTCGTCCCAGTCGAAGCCCAGCCAGCGCATCGAGTCGAGCAGCTGGGTGTACGACTCCTCGGAGTCGCGGGCGGCGTCGGTGTCCTCGATGCGGAAGACCAGGGTGCCCTGGTGGTGCTTGGCGAACGCCCAGTTGAACAGGGCGGTGCGCACCAGGCCCACGTGCGGGTTACCGGTGGGCGACGGACAGAAACGGACGCGTACAGGAGAGCCGGGTGCGCTAGCCACGCTTGACAACCTTGTTGGTGAGAGTGCCGATGCCTTCGATGGTGACGGCGACCTCGTCGCCGACGTTCAGGGGGCCGACCCCAGCCGGGGTGCCCGTGAGGATCACGTCGCCGGGGAGCAGCGTCATGGCCTCGGAGATGTTGACGATCAGATCCTCGACGGAGTGGATCATCTCGCTGGTCCGGCCCAGCTGGCGCTGCCGGCCGTTGACCGTGAGCTGGATGGTGAGGTCGCTCGCGTCCAGGTCCGTCTCCACCCAGGGGCCGAGCGGGCAGGAGCTGTCGAAGCCCTTGGCCCGGGCCCACTGCTTCTCGCGCCTCTGCACGTCGCGGGCGGTGATGTCGTTGGCGCAGGTGTAGCCGAAGATGACGTCCTTGACGCGCTCACGCGGGACCTCGCGGCACATCCGGCCGATCACGACGGCCAGCTCGGCCTCGTGGTGCACCTCCTCGGAGAAGGAGGGGTACTGGATCTCGTCGCCCGGTCCGATCACCGAGGTGGACGGCTTGAAGAAGGCGAAGGGGGCGTCGGGCACCTCGTTGCCCAGCTCGCGGGCGTGCTCCGCGTAGTTGCGGCCGAAGGCCACGACCTTGTTGGGCAGCACCGGCGGCAGCAGCCTGACCTTGCCGACCGGCACCTTGGTACCGGAGAGCTCGAAGTCCGCGAACGGGATGCCCTTGATGATGTCCAGGACGAGTTCGTCCTGCTTGTCGCCCTCGATGGCGCCGAAGGCGACGTTCCCGTCGATGGAGAACCTGGCGATGCGCACGGGATGCTTGGCCCCTTGACTGAAGCGGCTGGAGTCTGACGGTCCAGGCTAACGCGGGGAGGCCTTCCCGCCCCGCGCATTGTGAAGGGGCGCCCCGTCGCTCGGGGCGCCCCTCGGAAATCCGTGCCCTGCCGTCATGAGCATCCGGCGGCCGGCACGCGTACTACCAGGTGTCATTCCGCGGCGGCGGCCGCGACGGGGATCTCCATGAGGATGGTGCGCTTGGGGTTTGCGGTCTGGGCCGGGAGGTCGACGGGGTGCTCCGGCTGTTCCGGCGTCTGCAGTTCGTCGGCGTCGTCCAAGTGAGCCAGCGTCGTGCGTCGCGGGTTGGCGATCTTGTGGAACATCGTCGTCTTCACTGTTTACTTGACCCTGTCCTGTGACGGGCGCCGGGAGGGTGTGGGAAACCTCCGTACGGGCGCGGGTTGTCGGTTGTGCCATCGCTGTAAAGCGTCAGGCTAAACATGCGATTCCCCGGCCCGTTCGTGCGAAGGCCATGATCGGCATGTGAGTTTCCTCACGAACCAGAGGGCGAATCGGTCAATCCGGACTCGCACCTCAGGGTGACGAAATGGACATTGGCTCACTGAAGCCCTCATTCCGCTCCTGATCATGGCGACTGGGACACCCGGCACCGCTCGGCGACTCGCGGACTTACGCCCGAAATGGGCGAACTCGCCTTCCACGACCGGTGATCCGGCACTCACGTGGTGTCACCTACATCACGGCTCGGCCTACGGGCCTTGTTGGAGATCCTGTGCTGTGCTGGAATCTCACGGACCGCCGCAGGATCGAGCCGGCGCACAGGGGGCGCACAGTCGCGCCGAGTGGCGGCGAGAAGGGGGAGCCAGCGCCGGTCACTCAAGACCACCACGGGGGCGTTTTCAGGGCGTCCCCAGAACGCCGACACCGTGTCCCGCCGTTCAGACGACGGGGTGCCTGGTCCAGAGGTTGCGACGCTAGTGCAGGGACGTTTCAAGAGGGATGGCAACGCTTCGGCGGAGCCGGAGCCGCGCGGCGGGACTGGCCCCATGACTGGCGGCCCCTCGCCCCAGCACGCCCAGAACCAGGGCCCGGCCGGTGACGGCGGTGAGCGCTCGGGGCGCCCCGGCACGTCGACCCCCTCGGGGTCCGCGGGCCCTTCCCCGGCGCTGAAGCCGCCGACGGGTCCGACCGGCCCCGGGCCGCGAATAGCCCTGCGCAACTGGCGCATCTCGACGCGACTGGTGTCGCTGCTCGCCCTCCCGGTGGTCGCGGCCACCTCGCTGGGCGCACTGCGTATCAACCAGTCCATGGACGACATCCAGCAGCTCGACAACATGAAGCTGCTGACGGACATGACCAAGCAGGCCACCGAGCTGTCGGCCGCGCTCCAGGAAGAGCGCGACCAGTCGGCCGGCCCGCTCGCGCACGGCGGCAAGGCGACCGACTTCGCGGTCAAGGGGCTTCGCGAGAAGACCGACCGGGCGAGGAAGAACTTCCTCGACAGTTCCGAGGAGATCGACGGCGCCAGCAAGGACGGCAACCTCAAGGGCGTCCGCGAGTACCTCGTCCAGCTCGCCGGCGAGCTGGGTGACCTGGAGCAGATCCGCAAGGGTGCCTACGCCTCCGAGGGCAACTCCACGCAGACGGTCGAGGCGTACCACCGCCTGATCGAGAACCTGATCGACCTCTCCCAGGACATGGCCGAGGCGACCAGCAACCCGGACATGATCCAGCGCACGCGTGCGCTCGCGGCGTTCTCCTCCGCCAAGGAGTACTCCTCGATCCAGCGCGCGGCCCTGGCCGCGGCACTGCCCGCGAGCAACACCACGACCGGCAAGCTCTCGCCGAACGACCGGCTCTACGCCGAGTCGGCCCTGGAGAGCCAGAACTCCGAGATCCGCAGCTTCAAGAGCATCTACGGCGAGGACGCCGCCGCCGAGCTGCTGAAGCCGATCGAGGACGGCGGCAACTCCACGATCAAGGCGACCGACACCTACGCGGGCCGCGCCCTGGTCTCCGCGAGCGGTCTCGCCCAGCAGGACAAGCGGTCCTACCGCGACTGGCTGGACGACAGCTCCACCAAGATCCAGCAGATGAAGAACATCGAGCACACACTGCTCGAGGAGATGGAGCAGAAGGCCCGCGAGCTGCGCAGCGCCACCGAGCGCGACGCGATCATCTCCGGTGCCCTGATCCTGATCGTGCTGGGTGTGTCGCTGGTCGGCGCCTTCGTCGTGGCGCGGTCCATGATCCGCTCGCTGCGCCGGCTGGAGGACACCGCGACCAAGGTCGCCTCCGACCGCCTGCCCGAGCTGGTCAAGCAGCTGTCCGAGTCCGACCCGCAGGACGTCGACACGTCCGTGGAGTCGGTCGGTGTGCACTCCCGGGACGAGATCGGCCGAGTGGCCGCGGCCTTCGACGACGTGCACCGCGAGGCGGTCCGCCTCGCCGCCGAGCAGGCCCTGCTCCGGGGCAACGTCAACGCGATGTTCACCAACCTCTCGCGCCGCTCCCAGGGCCTGATCCAGCGCCAGCTGTCGCTCATCTCCGAACTGGAGTCCCGCGAGGCCGACCCGGACCAGCTGTCCTCGCTGTTCAAGCTCGACCACCTCGCGACCCGCATGCGCCGTAACGGTGAGAACCTCCTCGTCCTCGCGGGCGAGGAGCCCGGCCGCCGCTGGACCCGTCCGGTGCCGCTGGTCGACGTGCTCCGCGCCGCCGCGTCCGAGGTGGAGCAGTACGAGCGCATCGAACTGGCCTCGGTGCCGACCACCGAAGTCGCCGGCCGGGTCGTCAACGACCTCGTGCACCTCCTCGCCGAGCTGCTGGAGAACGCGACCTCGTTCTCCTCGCCGCAGACCAAGGTCAAGGTCACCGGTCACGCGCTGCCCGACGGCCGGGTGCTGATCGAGATCCACGACACCGGTATCGGTCTGTCGCCGGAGGACCTCGCGGCGATCAACGAGCGGCTCGCCTCTCCCCCGACGGTGGACGTCTCCGTCTCCCGCCGCATGGGTCTGTTCGTGGTCGGCCGCCTGTCCCAGCGGCACGGCATCCGCATCCAGCTGCGCCCGTCCGACTCCGGTGGTACGACCGCGCTGGTCATGCTGCCCGTCGACGTCGCCCAGGGCGGCAGGAAGCCCCAGCCCAAGCAGCCCGGTCAGCCGCCGGTCGGTGGTGGTCCCGCCGCCGCGCAGGCCGCCGCCGGTGCGGCCGCGGCCCGGCGTGCCGCCGGTTCCGGACAGGGCGGCGGTGCCCTCGGGGCCGGTGCGTCCGGCGGTGCCTTCGGTGGCGCCGGCGGTGGCCGGCTCGCTCCCGGTCAGAGCCCGCGGGCCGCGCTGCCCGGGCGCGACGGGGACGGTGGCCGTCCCGGAGGCCAGGGCGGTGCGCGTGGACCGCAGGGTCCCGGCCCGTCGTCGTTCGAGCAGAGTGGCCCCCCGCAGGGCCGTCCCGCTCCGACCGGTGCCGGGTTCGGTCAGCAGGCGCCGGGCGCCCCGCAGGGTCTGCAGGCCGCGGGCACCAACGGGCCGCAGCAGGGCCAGGACGCCTTCGGCGGTGGCCGGAGCCGGAAGAAGCAGGGCGGCAACGGCGAGCAGGGCAAGGGCCGCAGGCCCCAGCTGCCGCCGCGCGGTGGTCCGCGTGCCGAGCTGCCCGGTGGTGATGCGCAGCAGCGCGTGCCGAGCTGGAGCGACGAGAACGCCCAGCCGCCGGTGCCGCGTGCTTCGCTGGACGCCCCCCGTGGCCACGAGGAGCAGCCGGACGTCTCCCGTGCGTCCTCGCTGCCGCGCGTCGACGACCGCCAGGGTCCCGGCGCGACGGCGGAGATGCCGGCCGTGCCGCGTGACGACGACCGGCAGGGTCTCGGCTCACCGGCCGACTTCGGCGCCGCCCAGCACGCGGACCCGTTCGGTCCCGGTGCGAACACACAGCAGGGCCAGGGGCAGGGTTCGTTCGTCCGCCCGGACGTCTTCGGCACGCCGGGCGGCCGACGCGACTCGTCCACATCGGGCCAGTACCCGGCGCCGCAGTCCTACGACAACGGCTCGACCGGCCAGTACCCGGCGCCCCGCCAGGACAACGGCTCCACCGGTCAGTACCCGGCCCCGCGTCAGGACAACGGCTCGACCGGCCAGTACCAGACGCCCCGCCAGGACAACGGCTCCACCGGCCAGTACCCCGCACCGCGCCAGGACAACGGCTCCGGGCGGCCCACCCTCCCGGGTCCGGCCACGTCGGCCGACCCCGCGGGCACGGGCCGGTTCGAGCAGCCGCAGGTCAACGGCGGCCGGGGTCCTGCCGACTTCGGCGCCCCGCGTCCGCCCGCCCCCCAGGCCCGGCCCGTCCGGCAGGAGCCCGAGGCCCTGCCGCCGGCGTCCGGTCCGGGCGACGGTCGCACGCCGCTGTACGACACGCTGGAAACCAACTGGTTCCACGGCCAGCAGGAGCAGCAGCCGCAGAACAACGGCTCCGCTCCGGCCGCCCCGCAGCAACCGCAGGGACCCACCGGTCCGCAGCGGTCCACCGCCCCCGCCGGGTGGCGTACCTCGCCGAACGACGACCTCGTCCGCCAGGCCGAGCGAGTCCGCCAGCCCGCCGCGGGTGGTGTCACCACCTCCGGCCTGCCGCGCCGGGTGCCCCGGGCGAACCTCGTCCCGGGCACGGCACAGCAGCAAACCCAGCAGAGCGGTCCTCAGATCTCGCGTGCGCCCGATGACGTGCGCGGCCGGCTGACCAATCTCCGTCGGGGAATCGCACAGGGTCGTCAGGCCGGGTCCACCCAGACCGGCAGCCACCCACGGCCCACTCACCAGCAGGAGCGTTAGTTGAGTCCGATGAGCCAGGCGGCACAGAATCTCAACTGGTTGATCACCAACTTCGTGGACAACACCCCCGGGGTGTCCCACACCGTCGTCGTGTCCGCCGACGGTCTCCTCCTGGCGCTGTCGGAGGGTTTCCCGCGCGACCGCGCCGACCAGCTCGCGGCCGTCGCCTCGGGTCTGACGTCGCTGACGGCAGGCGCCTCAAGGATCTTCGAGGGCGGTGAGGTGGCGCAGACGGTCGTGGAGATGGAGCGAGGGTTCCTGTTCCTCATGTCCGTCTCGGACGGCTCGTCCCTGGCCGTACTCGCCCACCCCGAGTGCGACATCGGCCTCGTCGGCTACGAGATGGCGCTCCTGGTCGACCGCGCGGGCGCGGTCCTCACCCCCGACCTGCGAGCCGAACTCCAAGGCAGTCTGCTCCACTGATCGGCCCGGCACCACCCGTCTCACCCCATCACCGTCCGGCTGCCACACACCCCACACAGGCCCCGTCAGACGGCTTGCTGACCGAGTTGCTGTCCCGCCCGGAGGACCCATGACCCCGCCCACCGCCTCTCATGATCCGTACGCGGAGCCGTACGAGGACGAGGGCGACCAGCCGCTGGTACGGCCGTATGCCATGACCGGCGGCCGGACCCGGCCGCGCTACCAGCTGGCCATCGAGGCACTGATCAGCACGACCGCCGACCCCGCCGCGCTCATGGGGCTGCTCCCGGAGCACCAGCGGATCTGCCACCTCTGCCGTGAGGTGAAGTCGGTGGCCGAGGTCTCGGCGCTGCTGAACATGCCGCTGGGTGTGGCCCGGATCCTGGTCGCGGACCTCGCCGAGGCCGGTCTCGTCGCGATCCACCAGCCGGGCGGCGACGACGCCACCGGTGCACCGGACGTGACACTGCTCGAAAGGGTGCTCAGTGGACTTCGCAAGCTCTGACCAGGGTCGATCCACCACCTCCGCGAAGATAGTGGTGGCGGGTGGCTTCGGCGTGGGCAAGACCACGTTCGTGGGCGCCGTCTCGGAGATCAACCCGCTGCGGACCGAGGCCGTGATGACCTCGGCCAGCGCGGGCATCGACGACCTGACCCACACCGGGGACAAGACCACCACCACGGTGGCCATGGACTTCGGCCGTATCACCCTGGACCAGGACCTGATCCTGTACCTCTTCGGTACGCCGGGCCAGGACCGCTTCTGGTTCATGTGGGACGACCTGGTGCGCGGCGCCATCGGCGCGGTGGTGCTCGTGGACACCCGGCGCCTGGCCGACTGCTTCCCGGCCGTCGACTACTTCGAGAACTCGGGTCTGCCGTTCGTCGTGGCCCTCAACGGCTTCGACGGCCAGCAGCCCTACCAGCCCGAAGAGGTCCGGGAGGCGCTTCAGATCGGACCGGACACGCCGATCATCACGACGGACGCCCGGCACCGGGCCGATGCGAAGAGTGCCCTGATCACGCTGGTCGAGCACGCTCTGATGGCACGGCTGAGGTAGCACTCAATTCTGGAGCGCCATACGGCAGTTGTCGTAGATACACCGGAGCCGACTGTGTCCTTTGACACGGTCGGCCAAGGTGTTCATAACGTTTCGGCAGAGGAATCTGGTGGTACGGCCACGCGTCGCGCACATCCGGTCTCGCTGCGCTCACAACGGCCCCGCCTTTTGGCGGGGCTCGTTCTTTATGACCGTTTTATCTGGGGCTTACATCACGTCGATTCCCCGCCCCGGACTGTTTGGAAGAGCGCAGGTCGTCGTGCTGGAATGCCTGAACTGCCCAATAGTCAATGACGTACGCGTCCGTCGTGGCGTCTTGGGCTCTGAACACTGCGGCACAACGTTGGTGCCGACCGCCGAGAGGTTGTTGGTCGAGTGAGGCGAAGCAAGAACAGTCCCGAGCCGTCGGCCCGGGGCAACTTCACCCCGCCGCCGCGCACAGCGGCGCCCGCCCCCGTGCCCGGTTCAGAACCGACGGCCGCGCCCGCCGAGAGCGGCGGCCGTCTCTCTCCGCGCAACTGGCGCGTGGCGACCAGGCTGAACGCGATCCTGCTCATACCCGTGCTGGTCGGCCTCGTCATGGGCGGCTTCCAGGTGAAGAGCTCGATCGACACCTGGCAGGAGGCCGAGGACGCGGAGAACACCGCGCGCCTGGTCCGCGCCGCCCTGGCCTACGGCAACGAGCTGCTCGTCGAACGCGACGTGACCGCCGCACCCCTGCTCCAGGGCAAGGGCGCGAAGGACCCGACGGTCGTGAAGGCCCGCGCGAACACCGACAGGGCGGCCGACGCCTTCGACGAGGCCGTCAAGAACATGCCCGACCGGCCCGGCCTGGAGCGGCGCCTGGAGCGCTTCCGCGAGGTGGAGCCGAAGCTCACGCAGCTGCGTGCGGCCGCCTACACCAGCCAGCTCAAGGGCGTGCAGACCGAAGAGGGCTACGTCGAGACCGAGCACAGGCTGCTGGAGTTCGCCAACGAGCTCGGCCTGGGCACCGGCAACATCACCAGCTACGGCCGCACCGTCTACGCCATCTCGCTGACCAAGGGCGCACTCTCCCTCCAGCGCTCCATCGGCATGCACATGCTGATCAAGCCCGGACCGGACGGCGGCAATCTGGCCAGCCAGCGCATCGCGCTGTCCTCGTACGCCTACCTGGAGCGCATCGCCATCCAGGAGTACGAGAGCGGCGGCACCGAAGCGGACTTCGCCAAGCTGACGGCGGCCGAGAAGCAGATCAAGGCCGATGGCGCGAAGATGGCCGCGGACGCCAAGGCCAAGGATCCGGACTACGTACCGCCGCCCGCCAACCCCACCACGATGCTGGCGAGGATCGCCGCGCTGTCGTCCACGGACCCGAGCGAGCGCGCCGACCTCGCCCAGGCAGGCATCACGGCTCAGAACTGGTGGGCCGTCACCACGCTGAAGTTCGACGCGTACAACAAGATCGAGACCGAGCTGGCCGACAAGGCCGTGAGCGAAGCGTCCGACATCGCCGACGACGCCCAGCGTGACGCCTACATCACCGGTGCCGCCGTCGTGGTCGCCCTGCTCCTCGCCTTCATCCTGGCCGGTGCGGTCGCCCGCCAGATGAGCCGTTCGATGCGCCAGCTGCGCAACGCCGCCTTCGGTATCGCCGAGCAGCGCCTGCCGATGCTGGTCGACCAGCTCTCGCGCACCGACCCCGGCCGCGTCGACACCCGCGTCCAGGCCATCCCGATCACCACCACGGACGAGATCGGCGAGGTCGCGCGCGCCTTCGACCAGGTCCACCGTGAGGCCGTCCGGCTCGCGGCCGAGCAGGCCCTGCTGCGGGGCAACATCAACGCGATCTTCACCAACCTGTCGCGCCGCAACCAGTCGCTGATCGAGGGCCAGCTGACCCTGATCACCGACCTGGAGAACAACGAGGCCGACCCGGACCAGCTGGAGAACCTCTTCAAGCTGGACCACCTGGCGACCCGTATGCGCCGCAACGGCGAGAACCTCCTGGTCCTCGCCGGCGAGGAGCCCGGCCGCCGCTGGGACCAGCCGGTCCCGCTGGTGGACGTGCTGCGCGCCGCCTCCTCCGAGGTGGAGCAGTACGAGCGCATCGAGCTGTCCGGTGTTCCGGAGGCCGAGATCCACGGCCGTGCCGTGACCGACCTCGTGCACCTGCTCGCCGAGCTCCTGGAGAACGCCACCACGTTCTCCTCCCCGCAGACCAAGGTCCGCGTCACCGCGACCCGTCTGCCCGACGGCCGCGTGATGATCGAGATCCACGACAAGGGCATCGGCCTCACCGCCGAGGACTTCGCGGACATCAACCACAAGCTGGCCAACCCGCCGACCGTGGACGCCGCGATCTCGCAGCGCATGGGCCTGTTCGTGGTCGGCCGGCTGTCCGACCGGCACGGCATCCGGGTCCAGCTGCGCCCCTCGGGCGAGCAGGCCGGCACGACGTCGCTGGTCATGCTGCCGGACGCGATCACCCACGGCGGCGGCGGCGAGCAGCACGTGGACCGCGACGAGTTCACCGTCTCGCAGATCATCCCGGAGCAGAACTTCGGCGGCGAGAGCTTCAACCAGCCGGGCATGCGCACGGCGGCGGAGCTCGGCTTCGACGACAGCCGCTACTCCGACGTCCCCGACGACATACGCGAGCTGGACCCCGTCGGCCGCTCCCTGATGCGCGAGGAGCGCCGGGCGGCCCTGGAGTCCCAGTCGCACGAGCAGCCCGCGCTGCCCGGGCAGAGCGGCCAGGAGCCGAACCACGCGAGCGGGTACCCCGACGAGTACAACGGCGCGCAGGGCTACGACGCCGGGCAGGGCTACGACACCGGCCAGTCGGGTTACCCGGAGCAGCAGCCGTCCGCGTACGACCGCCAGGCTCCCTACGAGGAGCAGCAGGGGCAGTACCAGGAGCAGCAGGCGCCGTACCAGGAGCAGCAGCAGGCGTCGTACGAGGAGCCGCAGCGGTCTGCGTACGACGAGCAGTACTACGCGCCGAACGGTGGTCTGCCGCAGAACGACACCTTCTCGCCGAACGGCGGCTACCCGGAGCCCTCCTATGCGGAGCCGGTCCAGGAGGAGCCCTCGGCTCCGGGCGCGGGCGGGCAGGGCGGTTTCGCCGCGTTCGAGCAGCGGCGCCACCAGGACGACTGGCCGCAGCAGGACGGTTACCAGAACGGCTACCCGAGCCAGTACCCTTCTCAGGCCCCGGAAACGGAATCTACGCAGGCCGCTGACGCGAGTGAGCAGGACCGCGTAGGCTTCGACCGTCCGGGATCGAGCCCCTCCGCCGCTCACACGATGACCGACGCCGGGCTTCCCCGCCGTGGATCCACCGCGAGCGGTGCGAACGGCACGGGTGGCGCACGGCATGGGAGCCAGGAGCCGCCGGCCTCCGCTCCGGAGAGCAACGGCGACAACTGGCGCTCGGCCAACGACGAGCGGTGGCAGCAGGCTTCGCAGCTCCGGAAGCCCAAGGCGGGCGGGGTCACCTCATCCGGCCTGCCGAGGCGGGTGCCCAAGGCCAACCTGATCGAGGGAGCCGCCGAGAGCACCCCCCAGGGAGGCCCACAGGTCTCCCGCGCCCCGGAGGACGTCCGGGGCAGGCTGAGCAACCTGCGTCGGGGCGTCCAGCGCGGGCGCAGCGCAGGCAGTGAAACGAACGGCCAGGGCTTCGGTCCTGACAGCACCTACAACCAGGAGCGTTAGTGTGAGCCCGATGAGCCAGGCGGCACAGAACCTGAACTGGTTGATCACCAACTTCGTGGACAACACCCCGGGGGTGTCCCACACGGTGGTGGTCTCCGCCGACGGACTCCTTCTGGCGATGTCCGAAGGCTTCCCCCGCGACCGCGCCGACCAGCTCGCGGCCGTCGCTTCCGGTCTGACGTCGCTGACGGCGGGTGCTTCCCGGATCTTCGAGGGTGGCGCCGTGAACCAGACCGTTGTGGAGATGGAGCGGGGATTCCTGTTCATCATGTCCGTTTCGGACGGTTCGTCGCTCGCCGTTCTCGCACATCCGGAGGCGGACATCGGCCTGATCGGGTACGAGATGGCCCTGCTGGTCGACCGAGCCGGTACGGTCCTGACACCGGACCTTCGTGCAGAGCTCCAGGGGAGCCTGCTCAACTAACAGACGGACGGTGCGTTTTGGCGTCCCGTGGCCGTAAGGTTTCGGGACGCGGCTCCACAGCGATGGGTGCCAGGCACAGTCGGAGGAGGAGAAAGTGGCAACACCCCCAAGCGGTTCGTCTTCGGGCAACTGGTCGTACGGCCCTGCCCAGGGCCAGGGCGACGGTGGTCAGAACCCGAACCGTTACAACTTCCCCTCCGCACCGAGCCACCGGCAGCCGTACGCGCCGCAGGGCCCCGGCCCGTCGCCGTACGACCAGCCGCCGGCCCCGCGTATCCAGCCTGTGCAGCCGCAGCGCCGCAACCCCGAGCCGGCTCCCGGCGGAGGGTCGAACAATCACAATCCGCTGGTGCGTCCGTACGCCATGACCGGCGGCCGGACCCGCCCCCGCTACCAGCTCGCCATCGAGGCGCTGGTGCACACCACTGCGCAGCCGCACCAGATGCAGGGCCAGTTGCCCGAGCATCAGCGGATCTGCAACCTCTGCCGGGAAATCAAGTCGGTCGCCGAGATCTCGGCGCTCCTCACGATCCCTCTCGGCGTGGCCAGGATCCTCGTCGCCGACTTGGCGGAGGCGGGACTGGTCGCCATCCATCAGCCCGGCGGCGACGAGAACGCCGGCGGCCAGCCAGACGTGACACTGCTCGAAAGGGTGCTCAGTGGACTTCGCAAGCTCTAGCGGAGGGCCTTCCCGCTCCACCACGTCCGCGAAGATCGTGGTGGCTGGCGGCTTCGGCGTGGGCAAGACCACGTTCGTGGGTGCCGTCTCGGAGATCAATCCGCTGCGCACAGAGGCCGTCATGACGTCCGCTTCGGCCGGCATCGACGACCTGACCCACACCGGGGACAAGACGACCACGACGGTCGCCATGGACTTCGGCCGTATCACCCTGGACCAGGACCTGATCCTGTACCTCTTCGGTACGCCGGGCCAGGACCGCTTCTGGTTCATGTGGGACGACCTGGTGCGCGGCGCCATCGGCGCGATCGTGCTGGTCGACACGAGGAGGCTCGCCGACTGCTTCCCCGCCGTCGACTACTTCGAGAACTCCGGTCTGCCGTTCGTCATCGCGCTGAACGGCTTCGACGGCCAGCAGCCGTACACGCCGGACGAGGTCCGCGAGGCGCTCCAGATCGGCCCCGACACCCCGATCATCACGACGGACGCGCGGCATCGGGCCGATGCGAAGTCTGCGTTGATCACACTGGTGGAGCATGCGCTGATGGCTCGTCTGCGGTAGTTCTCCGTTGCTGTAGGACAGCCCCTGGCGGCTTCTGGGTTGCCCGGGGCTGTTTGCGTGCCGGGTACGGGTTCGTGGGGGCTTGTCGCGCAGTTCCCGCGCCCCTGAAAGCAAAAGGCAAAGGCCCCTCCGTGTGGAGGGGCCTTTCTTCGTGCTGTTGGTCAGCGCCAGCTGTGCGGGGCCCTGAAGCCCGGCTCGCGTTCCAGGCGGCGCCAGCCGGCCTTGATGCGGCCGCGGTGGGCCGGGGTCGGGTCCGTGGGGCGGGCGGCGGCGCGGGCCAGGAGGATGGCCGTGATGGCGGCGACTTCCTCGGGCTCGGCGTGGCCCTTCTCGACGCGGATGTCAGGCGATTCCATGGGTTCAGTCTCCGTGAGGAAGATGTCCGCAGTGTTACTGCGGCGGGTTGCCGTGCTTGCGGGACGGCAGGTCCGCGTGCTTGGTCTGGAGCATGGCGAGGGACTTGATCAGCACCTCGCGGGTCTCGGCGGGGTCGATGACGTCGTCGACCAGGCCGCGCTCGGCCGCGTAGTAGGGGTGCATCAGCTCGGACTTGTACTCCTTGACCATGCGGGCCCGCATGGCCTCGGGGTCCTCGGCGTCGGCGATCTGACGGCGGAAGATGACGTTGGCGGCACCCTCGGCGCCCATGACGGCGATCTCGTTCGTCGGCCAGGCGTAGGTGAGGTCCGCACCGATGGACTGGCTGTCCATGACGATGTACGCACCTCCGTAGGCCTTGCGCAGGATCAGGGAGATCCTCGGCACGGTCGCGTTGCAGTAGGCGTAGAGGAGCTTCGCGCCGTGGCGGATGATGCCACCGTGCTCCTGGTCGACGCCCGGGAGGAAGCCGGGGACGTCCAGAAGAGTGATGATCGGAATGTTGAACGCATCGCACATCTGGACGAAGCGGGCCGCCTTCTCGGAGGCCTCGATGTCCAGCACACCGGCCAGCGCCTGGGGCTGGTTGGCGACGATGCCGACGACCTGGCCGTCCATCCGGCCCAGCGCGCAGATGATGTTGCGGGCCCAGCGCTCGTGGACTTCCAGGCAGTCGCCGTCGTCGACGATCTCCTCGATGACCTTGGCCATGTCGTAGGGCCGGTTGCCGTCCGCGGGGACGAGGTCCAGCAGGACGTCCGAGCGGCGGTCGGCCGCGTCCGAGGGCTCGGTGCGGGGCGGGTTCTCGCGGTTGTTCTGCGGGAGCAGGGACAGCAGGTAGCGGACCTCGGCGATGCAGGTCTCTTCGTCGTCGTAGGCGAAGTGGCAGACACCGGACGTCTCGGCGTGGACGTCCGCGCCGCCCAGGCCGTTCTGCGTGATCTCCTCGCCGGTGACCGCCTTGACTACGTCGGGGCCGGTGATGAACATCTGCGAGGTCTCGCGGACCATGAAGACGAAGTCGGTGAGGGCGGGGCTGTAGGCCGCGCCGCCGGCGCACGGGCCGAGCATCACCGAGATCTGCGGGATCACACCCGAGGCCTTGGTGTTGCGCTGGAAGATGCCGCCGTAGCCGGCGAGCGCCGAGACGCCCTCCTGGATGCGGGCGCCGGCGCCGTCGTTCAGCGACACCAGCGGGGCACCGGCCGCGATGGCCATGTCCATGATCTTGTGGATCTTCGTGGCGTGGGCCTCGCCCAGCGCGCCGCCGAAGATGCGGAAGTCGTGCGCGTAGACGAAGACCGTGCGGCCTTCGACCGTGCCCCAACCGGTGATCACACCGTCGGTGTAGGGCTTCTTGGCCTCCAGGCCGAAGCCGGTGGCCCGGTGCCGGCGCAGCTGCTCGACCTCCCGGAAGGAGTCCGGGTCGAGGAGGAGTTCGATGCGCTCCCGCGCGGTCAGCTTGCCCTTGGCGTGCTGCGCGCTGGTCGCCTTCTCGCTCGGTCCGGCCACCGCCTGCGCACGGATCTCGTGCAGTTCGGCCACGCGTCCGCGCGCGTCGGTCGGCTCACCCGGCGCCTCATCCAAAACGGTCATGTAGCGACCATACGAAGCCGAGCGAGGAATGCGGGGCGTCGACTCCTCACAGTCTCCGGCGTGTTTTCCTGGTACCCCTGAACAGAACCGTGGCGAGGTTGAGCCTTTCCGACTGCTCAGGGGGCGTGTCGCTTGTAGGGGTCACACAAAGCGGTCAGGCGAGAGTCACGTCACAGACATGCGTGGCGCATGCCTCCCCCGGGGTGACGCGCACGTGCAGCCGGCGGCCCGTGGAGAGCACCTCGACCGTCTCGTCCACGCGGACGACCCGGCGGACCGGGTGGTCCCAGACGACCTCCAGCGGTTCGCCCGTACGGGGCGGTTCGCTCACGCAGAGGGTAGCGGTACGGCCCCGCCGGACGACCAGCACGGCGGCGCCGGCGGAGGCGGAGAGCGGGCCCGCCGTCCCCGCCCGCCAGAAGTTGGCGGCCGTGCAGCCGAGGGACGGCACGGTGACCGCCTGGCGGCCGGCGTCGTTGGCGAGGACCGACAGCCAGCGGCGGTCGTCGGCACGGCGCGCGACCGCGCGGCGGGAGGCCCCGGGCATGAGGACGTAGGCGTACGTGGCGTCCTCGGGGTCGGTGCCGTGGTCGAGCCAGAGGGTCTGCCAGCGGCGGGTGCGCCGCTCCCGCGTGCTGCCGGTGTTGATGTCGGACCAGGCGCCGGTGCGGTCCTCGCGCAGCGCCTTCGGCTCGCGGCCTAGCAGGATCCAGCCGCCGTGGTCCCCCAGATGGGCCCAGCCGGGGCCCTTGACGAAGCGCTGGGTGCCGGACGCGCCGAGGTTGCGGTTGTCGACGATCGTCTCGACCGGGACGCCGTCCGCGCAGGTGATCCCGGCGCCCAGGCAGATCACCGCGTCCTCGACGCAGAACCAGGATTTGCGGGCTTCGAGGGTGGAGCCGAGGCCCTTGAGGTGCTGGCCGAGAGCCGCGAACGTGCCGTCGGTGGTGCCGCCGACCCAGCGCGCGTCCGGGCGGGCCGTGCCCCACTCGCCGCCTTCGCGGTCGGCGAGCCGCTTGGTGGAGACGGTGGTGCCGGGCAGCCGGTACCAGTCGACGGTCGGCCAGAACCAGTCCGTGTACTGGTCGCTCGCGCCGGCCCACCAGCTGACCATGCCCGCGCCGGTGTGCCAGCCGCGGGGGTTCTCGCCGTTGCCGCACTCGTAGTGGGCGATGCGGTCGCTGGCCATGGCGATGTTCACGGTGAATCCGGGGCCGCGGTGGACGGCACGGTCCATGGCGGCGAAGAGGTGGTGCCCGGGGGTTTCGGGCACGGCTGGGACGGGTGAGCCGGCGATGGCGTGCAGCCGGGCCAGGTCGGCGACGCCGAACTGGGGTGCCGTCAGGATCGGGGTCACGGTGTCCCGTTCGATCCAGCCCTTGACGCGGGCGTGCCAGCGGTCGCGCTCCGCGGGGCTCGCCCCGGCCGCGAGCAGAGCGATGGCGGCGATGAGCTGGTGGCCGTGGTAGTGGTCGCCGCGCAGGATCTTGCGGTCGTCGGAGACGAGGTGACCGCGGCTGATGGCCCGGCCGTTGACGCTGTCCATGACGAGCCCGTCGTGGATGAGCGGGGCGTAGGCGCGCTCGACGCTGTCGAGGACGATCTGCCGGTTCGGGTCGGTGACCTCCCAGTCGGATCCGGCGAGCAGGGCGAAGAGCCGGCCGAGTCCGTCGAGCATGACCTGACCGTACGTGCCCGAGTAGGCGACCCAGGTGTGCTGGACGAACGAGCCGTCGGCGTAGAGGCCGTCGCCCCGGGTGACGTGGGGGAAGGCCGGGGAGAGGGCGTCCCGGGCGAGGGCGATCCTGGCGGGGTCGCGGCCGAGGACGCCGCGCAGGGCGACGGAGCGGCACAGGTCGACGCGGTTGGCGCCGGTGGAGGTGCCGCTGTAGTCGGCGAGGGCCGAGTCGGGGACGAAGTGGCCGACGGCGGCGCAGGCGGCGCCGACCCGGGGCTGCCCCAGCTCCTCGTACAGGGCGGCCGTGATGTCCATGAGCAGGCGGGGGCTGCCGATCTGCCATTCCCACCAGTTGCCGTAGCGGGTGGTGGCGGGGTTGTAGACGGTGGCGGAGAGGTGGTCGAGGCCGCGCAGGATGCCGTCGAGGAGAGCGGGGTCGGCGGTCGAGCCGGTGCCCTGCTGAAGGTAGGCCTGGGTCATGGTCCACAGGCGGCCGTAGCTGAGGGTGATGCCGGCCGGCGGGTCGAAGGGGTGGCCCGGCCAGAGGGAGTCCGCCGCAGGGGCCATGCTCGCGCGCAGGTCTCGAGCGAGGGCGCCGGTCTCGGCGAGCCGGGCGGCGTAGGGCCCGGCCGTCGGGTCGTAGCCGGTGCCGAGCGCGATGCCGAGCCAGCGGCGGCGCAGGGTGTCGTACGGATCGCCCGGCGCGTCGGTGATCCGGCCCGCGGGGGCCGCGCCCCCCGTCGCAGCGAGGGCCGTGGCCGCCAGCAGCAGGGCGCGGCGGCTGGGCCGGAGCAGGGCGGCGGCCCCGGCCGTACGACGGGGGGAGACGCGGCGCTGGGGAGTCATGCCCATGCCCTACCACGGGAGGTGGTCACCTGAACGGGGGATCCGGCCGGAGTGAGCGGAACGGGGGAACGGCCGAAACGGGGGAACGGCCGGAGCAGGAGCGGCCGGAATGGCGGAACGGCCCGAGCGGGAGCGGGAGCGGCCGGAACGGGAGCGGCCGGAACGAGAACGGCCGGAACGAGAACGGCCCGAACGGGAACGGCCCGAACGGGAACGGCCCGAGCGGGAGCGACCGGAGCGGCGGAACAGCCCGGGCGGCAGGAGCGGGAAGCGGTCTCGGCGGGTCAGCCGAAGCGGTTCAGCAGGCGGCGGTACAGGCCCGGCGCGAGGCCGCGGACCCTGCCGGGGACGGTCAGCCAGGCGGGGACGTACGCCTCGTCGCGGTTCTGCCCGACGGCCTCCCAGATCGTGCCGGCGACGCTGCCGGGCGAGAGGAGGCCGGTGCGGGTGCCGTCGTAGGGCCTGCCGCGGCGGGTGTGGAAGGGCGTGTCGACGGCTCCGGGCACGATGAAGGTCACGCCCACGCCCGTGCCGCGCAGTTCCTGGCGCAGCGCCTCGGCGAAGGCGGCCAGGCCGGCCTTGGCGGCGGAGTACACCGCCTCCTCCCGCCGGCCCACGCAGCCGGCGACCGAGCCGAGCAGCACCACGCGACCCCGCCCCGCCGCGATCATGGTCGGCAGCACCTCGCGCACGAGGTGGAGGGTGGCGTTGAGGTCCAGGGTCAGCACCCGGTCGATGTCGGTGTGCGGCATGGTGGCGAAGGGGCCCGCCCAGCCCATGCCCGCCCCGGCGACCAGGACGTCGATCCGGCCGGTGGTGTGCAGCGCGGACTGGGCCAGCAGGCGCGGGCCGTCCGGGGCGGCGAGATCGGCGGGCAGCACGACGGCCGTGGTGCCGGACGCCGTCTGCTCCAGGCGGCGCCGGTCGCGTCCGCTGAGGAGCAGCTGCCAGCCGTCCAGGGCGAACCGCCGGGCCGTGGCCGCTCCGATGCCGGAGGAGGCGCCGGTGACGAGGGCGACGCGCCGGTCGAGACGTCGCGGGGGTCCGTACTGGTTCACCCGGGCGGGGACGGGCGCCGTGGGGCGGCGCGGGGCGGGGTCTGCCGGTGGGTCGTAGGCCGAGCCGGAGCCGGTGAGTGTCACGAGTCGCTCTCCCCTGCGCTGTGCGTCCGCCGTGGTCTCGTCTGTCTCCATACGGTCACTGAAAACGGAACCCCCTCTTGCCGGACGCCGCCACCGCACCGCGGGCCGCCCGGGCCCGGAGCGACGGCACCGGCAGGCCCCCGTTCCATGGGCCGACCGCGTTCCGCGCCGCCACCCACCCATCCGGCAGGACCACCCCTGCGGGCAGGGCGATTGCGCCGACCGGGGGTACGGGAGGGTGCGGCGGACGCGGGGCGACACACACCAAAGATGTTGAACATTGAACGGAATAGGTCTACGGTGGGTCACGTTGGAGTAGTTAAAGATTCAACATCACACGCAGGAGGCGTACACACCATGAGCATCTTCAGCCGCAACGACGCCCAGACCGCCACCGCCACCGGTGCCGCCGTGAACCCCGAGCCGGCCGCCCTGACCGGCGACTACACGATCGACCCCGCGCACTCGACGATCGGCTTCGTCGCCCGGCACGCCATGGTCACCAACGTCAAGGGCGGCTTCCAGGACTTCACCGGCGCCCTCCACCTCGACGGCGGCGACCCGTCGCGGTCGACGGCCTCCATCGACGTCGTGATGGACAGCATCAGCACGGGCAACGCCGACCGCGACGGCCACCTGAAGAGCGCGGACTTCTTCAAGGCGGACGAGTTCCCGGCCATGACGTTCCGCTCCACCAAGGCGGAGGCGCTCGGCGGTGACGACTACCGGATCACCGGGGACCTGACGATCCTCGGCACGACCCGCCCCCTCGCCATCGACCTCGAGTTCAACGGCGCGGCGAAGGACCCCTTCGGCAACGAGCGCGTCGGCTTCGAGGGCAAGGCGGAGATTCTGCGCTCCGAGTGGGGCCTGACCTGGAACGCCGCACTGGAGACCGGCGGCGTCCTGGTCTCCGACAAGATCAAGCTCAACTTCGACATCTCGGCCATCCGGAACGCGTGAACCCCGCGGGGCCGGCCCGGTGACGTCAGCCCGGGCCGGCCTGGCCGGTTCCGCCCCTTGTGCGGAGACTGTCCGCGTTCTCATAATCCAGCAGCGCTACTTTGACCAGTCCATGCCAGCACATGGACGTTCTTTTTTGCCCTGCTGCTGTCATGTGCTCGTCAATCTGATGCTTCGGTTGCACCTCCCCAGTCAACCCCCCTCGGAAGGCATCACGTTGAAGAGACTCCTCACGGCCCTCAAGAGATGCGCGGCCCTCGGCGCCGCCGCCCTCGCGATCGCCAGCCTCCAGCCCGTTTCCGCCGCGCAGGCCGCGCCGTCGCCCGTGGTCGGCGGAACCCGGGCCGCGCAGGGCGAGTTCCCGTTCATGGTCCGGCTCTCCATGGGCTGTGGCGGCGCGCTCTACACCCAGCAGATCGTGCTCACGGCCGCGCACTGCGTGGGCCGTTCCGGCAACAACACGAGCATCACCGCGACCGCGGGAGTCGTCGACCTCCAGTCCACCAGCGGCCGGGTCCAGGTCCGCTCCACCAAGGTGCTGCGCGCCCCCGGCTACAACGGCACCGGCAAGGACTGGGCGCTCATCAAGCTCGCCCGGCCCATCGACCTGCCGACGCTGAAGATCGCCACGACCGCGCAGTACAACACCGGTGACTTCACCGTCGCCGGCTGGGGCGCGAACCGCGAGGGCGGCTCTCAGCAGCGCTACCTCCTGAAGGCGACCGTGCCGTTCGTCAGCGACGCCGCGTGCAAGGCCTACGGCGGTCTGTACAACGGCCTCGTCGCGAACGAGGAGATCTGCGCCGGCTTCGACGCGGGCGGCGTCGACACCTGCCAGGGCGATTCCGGCGGCCCGATGTTCCGCAAGGACAACGCGGGCGGCTGGATCCAGGTCGGCATCGTCAGCTGGGGTGAGGGCTGCGCCCGTCCCGAGGCCCCCGGCGTCTACACGGAGGTCTCCACCTTCGCCTCCGCCATAGCCTCGGCGGCGTCGACCCTCTGACCGACGGCTTTCAGGGCCCGGCGCCGTCTGGGCGCCGGGCCCGTCCGGACTGCGGACCGACGCGGGTGCCGCCTGGGCGCCGGGCCCGTCCGGACTGCGGACCGACGCGGGTGCCGCCTGGGCGCCGGGCCGTCCGGACTGCGGACGGACGCCGGTGCCACTCCGGCCGTTTCGCGGGCCGGCAGGCGCCGGGCCGGCCGGTTTCGACGGCCGGCAGGCGCCAGGCCGGCCCTTGGGCTGCTGCGGCCTGAGGCCGCGGCTGCCCGGCGCAGGTGCGCCCCGGCTCAGCGGGTCGAGGCCCGGGCTTCCAGGTTCCGCACCGTCGCCGTCACCTGCGCGGCGCGGCTTCTCGTCGTCCTGGCGCGGAGTACGCCGAGCATCGCCAGGTAGCGGTCCGTGCGGCCCAGGGTCTCGAAGACCGCGGCGGCGCTGGGGCTGCGGGCCAGGGCCGCCGCCAGGTCGGCCGGAACCTCGGCCTCCTTCTGGGACGCGTACGCCGCCTCCCACCGGCCGTCCGCCCGTGCGGACGCGACCTCCGCGAGTCCGCCGGGCCGCATCCGCCCGGCGGCGGTCAGTTCCTCAACGCGCCGGACATTGACCATGGACCAGAGACTGGCGGGGCGTCGCGGGGTGATCCGCTGGAGGTAGTGCGACTCGTCGAGTCCCTTGCGCTGCCCGGTGATCCACCCGTGGCACAGCGCCACGTCGTTGACGTCGGCGGCGGTGACGGAGGGAACCCCCGCCCCCTTCTTCGCGACCCTGACCCAGAGGCCCGGGTGCGGGGCCGGGTGTGCCGTCAGCCAGGAGTCCAGGTCGGGCACGGTCGCGAAGGAGAGCGGGCCGGCGCCTTCGGAAGTGGTCATGGCATCACCGTAAGGACGAACCAGGCCAGGAGCCGTCCGCTATGCGAGCAGCAGGCGCGCCTGTTCGCGGGCCTGGGCGATGGCGTCCGGGAAGACGCCCAGGCCATGGGCGACCAGGGCGCCCTCGTGCAGGAGCATCAGCGTCCGGGCCGTCGAGTCCGCCGTCTCGGGCGCGATCTCCCCGGTGAAGCGCGTGAACAGGGCGAGCATCCACCGCTTCTGCCCGGTGATGATCGGGTGGGCCGGATGGGCGGGGTCGCTGATCTCCGCGTGGGCGTTGACCATGCTGCACCCCCTCGGGCTGAACTCCTCCGCCCAGGCGCGCGATGCGTCGAACACGGCCAGGACGCCCTCGCGCGGGTCCGGGCCCACCGCGCCGAGTCGCTCGGCGAGGAAGGCCCGCCAGCGCTCGTCGCGATCCGCCAGGTACTCCACGACGATCTGCTCCTTGGAGCCGAACCGGTCGTAGAGCGTCTTCTTCGTGACCCCGGCCTCGGCGGAGATGAGGTCGACGCCCACGGCGTGGATGCCGCGCTCGTAGAACAGCCGGCCGGCGGCAGTCAGGGCACGGCGGGCGGCAGGCGTCATCGTGATCCGGTGGGGATGCGGCGCGGTGGGACTCATGGCACCAGACTATACCGATCTGTATAGTGGGCGGGGAGCGAGTATACCGATCTGTCTACTGGTTGTGATTTTGTGAACGTCGTTCTCTCCCTCGCCTTCGTCCTGTGCTGGAGTTCCGGCTTCATCGGGGCCAAACTCGGCGCCGGCAGCGCGTCCGCGCCGACGATCCTGATGTGGCGGTTCCTGCCGCTGGCCGTCGTCCTGCTCGCCGTCGCCGCCCTCACACGATCGGCCTGGCGGGGCCTCACCACCCGGGACCTCACCCGGCAGGCCGTGGTCGGCGTGCTCTCGCAGAGCGGCTATCTGCTCAGCGTCTACTACGCCATCCAGCTCGGCGTCTCCAGTGGTACGACGGCCCTCATCGACGGGGTCCAGCCCCTGGTCGCCGGCGCCCTGGCGGGGCCGCTGCTGGGACAGTACGTGTCGGGCCGGCAGTGGATCGGCCTGGGCCTGGGGCTGAGCGGCGTCGCCGTGGTCACGCTGGCCGACGCGGCGGCGGGCGGCGACGTGGCGTGGTGGGCGTACGCCGTGCCGCTGCTCGGCATGCTGTCCCTGGTCGCGGCGACGTTCCTGGAGAGCCGGTCCCGCTCGCGGGTCACCCCGCCGGTGTCGCTGACCGTCCACTGCGCGACCAGCGCGGTCCTCTTCTCCGCACTGGCCCTGGGCACCGGCGCCGCCGCACCGCCCGGCCGGTGGGACTTCTGGGTCGCGGTCGCCTGGCTCGTGGGCCTGTCCACGTTCGGCGGGTACGGGCTGTACTGGCTCATCCTGAAGCGCTCCGGCGTCACCAAGGTCAACACGCTGATGTTCCTGATGGCCCCGGTCACCGCGGTCTGGGGCGCGCTGATGTTCGGTGAGCCGTTCGGCGCGCAGACCGCCCTCGGGCTGACCGTCTGTCTCGCGGCGGTCGTCATCGTCCACCGTGGCGGCCGGAGGCGCAGGCCCCTGACCGCCGCCCGGGCGGAGCCGGAGGAGAACCGGCGCACCCGGTCGACCCGGTCGCCCGGGTCCTGACCGAATCAGAATCCGCCCCCGAAGTCCCCTCCACCGCCGAAGTCGCCGCCGCCGCCGAAGTCCCCGCCACCGAAACCGCCGCCGAAATCGCCGGTGTCGAAGTCCGCGCCGGAGACGTCGCCGCCCTCGTAGCCGCCGAAGTCGCCGTAGCCGGAGCCGTAGTCGGCCGCGTAGGCGGGGGCCGCCATCATGCTGCCGAGCATGGTGCCGACGAGGAGGCCGGGCAGCAGGCCACCGCCGAAGTAGCCGCCGGCCCAGGGGCCGTACGCCGGTCCGGCCTCCCAGTAGGGGCGGCGGCCGTCGTCCGTGTCGACCTCGCGGATCGCCGGGTCGCGGCCCTCGGCGAGACGCCGCTCGTCGGCCGCGCAGACCGGGACCTCGCGGGCGGTGCCGACCGGGGGCGTCCAGGTGGCGTCGGTGACCGAGGGACCGTGGCGCGGGTCGAAGAAGCAGGGCGGGCGGCGCTCCGGCAGCGTGCCGCCCTCGCGGCGGGCCTCGAGCCGGGCCAGGGAGAAGCGGCCGTCCTCCACGGCCTGGGTGACGGCCCGGACGTCCTCCGGTTTCCCCGCGGCCGCCATCAGGGACTTGGCCTGCTCGTAGGAGTCCAGGGCACGCTCGTAGTCGGTGCGCATCGCGTCGTCGGCGCCGGGCTCCCCGGGGTGGAAGTCGAGGCGGTCGAGTTCCTCGCCGAACGCGGTGATGTCCTCGTCGACGACCACCCGCAGCCTCTCCAGCGCGGCCCGCTGCTCCTCCTCGTGGCGGCGCCGGTTGCGGCGGACCCGGGCGTAGGCGCCCGCGCCGCCGACCGCGACCAGGGCGCCGACCGTGATCAGGCCACCGACCGGCACGTCGGTGCCCGAGCCGTCGCTCCAGCTGCTCGGCGCCGAGCCGCCCACGTTGCGCAGGGCGTCATCGACGAAGTCGTTCAGCTGGGCCTTGGTGTCGCCCGCGTCCTGCACCGCCGTGACCAGGTTGGACACCGCCTGCCGGCTCATGACCGAGCTGTCGGCACGGGCGTCGAACCGGTCGCCGAGGTGGATGCCGTACAAGCCCGTCACGCCGGTCTCCGTGCGGAGGTTCCGGAAGAGGTCCTGCGTGGGGTATCCGGCCGGGAGGACCGCCACGAAGACGGGCTTGTCCGCGTCCTTGATCTTGTCGGCGAGCGCCTCGGCGTCCGACGCCGCCAGCTGCCCGGAGGCCGCCGGATCGACGTAGACGGGGTTCTCGCGCAGTTCCTGGGCGACCTTCGAGAGGTCGGTGGCCGCGTGCGCACCCGGCGCACCGGCCAGCAGCACCGCCAGTACGGCGGCGACCGGCACGATCAACAGACGTACGACGGTACGCACCAGTGCGGCCTTCATATGTTCGAAGCTACCCGAAACCACCCAGAAAGGGTTATCCGTCGAGGCAGGGATTTGTGGCCGCCGCTGGGCCTAGGATGCCCTGCGGCCATCGGCCATCCAGGAGGGGCGGTAACAGGGGCATGTTCGGAAGACGCAGGGCTGCGGACATGACGGTGTCCGAACTGACCGAGCTGGACCGCTCGCGTACGCGGGCCGACCTGCTGTGGGAGCTGTACCGGCATGCCGAGGCGGAGGTGACGTCGGCGATCGGCTGGTATCTGGCGCGGCGCCGGGGACCGTCGCTGTGGTCGCGTTCGCTGCGGGCGCTGGCCACGCTGCTGGGCATCGTCGGCACGATCACGCCGCTGGTGCACGCGGCCGCGCCCACGGCCGTGCAGCCCGAGTGGGGCTTCGTGTTCCTGGCCGGCGGGGCGGGCTGCGTGCTCTTCGACCGGATCTTCGGGTTCTCGGCGTCCTGGACCCGTTACATCCGTGCCGAGATGGCGTTGCAGCAGATCCTCAAGAAGGCGCAGTCCGACTGGGCGCAGGCGTTCCTGAGGACCACCGACTCCCCCAGCGACAAGGAGCAGGCCGCCCTGCTCGGGGTGATCGAGCGGCTGCGGACCGACGCACAGCGGATCATCGAGGACGAGGGCACGGCGTGGGTCGGCTATCTGGCCGACGGCGTCGAGGAGCTGACCCGCTCCACCGCCACCGCCACCGGCCAGCGCTCCCACACGGCCGGCCTCTTCCGCCTCGACCGGACGCCCGGCCGTGAGCGGGGCGGCGAGGTCCCGGCACCGCGGTCCCGGGACACGGCGATGTGACGCGCGCCCCGGGCACCCGGCCGGGCCGCCGCTACTCCGCCGGGGCGACTCCCGCGCGCAGCAGCCCGTAGGTGTACGCGTCCTCCAGTGCCTGCCAGCTGGCGGCGATGACGTTGTCGGCGACGCCGACCGTCGACCACTCGCCCGTGCCGTCGGACGTGGAGATCAGCACCCGGGTCGTGGAGTTGGTGCCGTGCTTGCCCTCAAGGATGCGGACCTTGTAGTCCACCAGTTCCAGCTTGGCGAGCTGGGGGTAGATCTTCTCCAGGCCCACGCGCAGAGAGCGGTCCAAGGCGTGAACGGGGCCGTTGCCCTCGGCCGTGGCGACGATCCGCTCGCCCTTGGCCCACAGCTTGACCGTGGCCTCGTTGGCGTGGGAGCCGTCGGGCCGGTCCTCGACGATGGCGCGCCAGGACTCGACCTCGAAATAGCTCAGCGGTCCGCCCTGGACCTCGGCGCGCAGCAGGAGTTCGAAGCTCGCGTCGGCCGCCTCGTACGTGTAGCCCAGGAGCTCGCGTTCCTTCACGCGCTCGACCACCCGGCCGACCAGCTCGCGGTCACCGCCGAGGTCGATGCCGAGTTCCTTGCCCTTGAGCTCGATGGACGCGCGCCCGGCCATGTCGGAGACCAGCATCCGCATGGTGTTGCCGACCTGCTCGGGGTCGATGTGCTGGTACAGGTCCGGGTCGACCTTGATCGCCGAGGCGTGCAGTCCGGCCTTGTGGGCGAAGGCGGAGAGGCCGACATAGGGCTGGTGCGTGGAGGGGGTGAGGTTGACGACCTCGGCGATGGCGTGCGAGATGCGCGTCATCTCCTGCAGGTGTCCCTCGGGCAGGACCTGCTTGCCGTACTTCAGCTCCAGGGCCGCCACGACCGGGAAGAGGTTCGCGTTGCCGACGCGCTCGCCGTAGCCGTTGGCCGTGCACTGCACGTGCGTCGCGCCCGCGTCGACGGCGGCCAGGGTGTTGGCGACCGCGCAGCCCGTGTCGTCCTGGGCGTGGATGCCGAGCCGGGCGCCGGTGTCGGCGAGGACCGTGGAGACGACGGCCTGGATCTGCGCCGGGAGCATGCCGCCGTTGGTGTCGCACAGGACGACGACGTCCGCGCCGGCCTCCGACGCCGTACGGACGACCGCCTTGGCGTACTCGGGGTTGGCCCGGTAGCCGTCGAAGAAGTGCTCGCAGTCGATGAAGACCCGGCGGCCCTGCTCCTTGAGGAAGGACACGGTGTCGCCGACCATCGCCAGGTTCTCGTCCAGGGTGGTGCGCAGGGCGAGTTCGACATGGCGGTCGTGCGACTTGGCGACCAGTGTGATCACCGGCGCACCGGACTCCAGGAGCGCCCGTACCTGCGGGTCCTGGTCGGCTGTGGTGCCGGCTCGGCGGGTGGAGCCGAACGCGACGAGCTGGGCGTGCCGGAAGTCGATCTCCTGCCCGGCGCGGGCGAAGAACTCGGTGTCCCGGGGGTTCGCGCCCGGCCAGCCGCCCTCGATGAAGCCCACGCCGAAGTCGTCCAGGTGCCGTGCGATGGCCAGCTTGTCGGCGACGGTGAGGTTGATGCCCTCACGCTGGGCGCCGTCACGCAGGGTGGTGTCGAAGACGTGGAACGAATCGTCGAGGTCGCTGGTAGCGGTCATGGTCTCAAGGCTCCTGAGGATGGGATCTCGGTCGTACCGGAATGACCGGCTCCACCGCCCTCACATACTCCCTCGCGCTCTCGCCTCCGGCTGCGGGTGGGCCAGAAATGCGAAAAACCTCTCGCGGGTGCGAGAGGTCTGCGCGCGGGTCGAGGACGACGGTGTCCACCCGTACCTGGTCGTACGTGGTGGTCACTGCGGACCGGCGCGCCTGCTGCCAATAATCGTGGCGAACGAGAGCACGGAGGCAGTCTGGCACAACCCCCGCGCTTCGCTCACGGTTGTCTCAGGATGCGGTCGGTGACCCCATGTGGCGGACGTAGACGTGCGATGTCGTACGTGTCGCCGGGACGGGCACAGGCCCGGGGGGGGGCGGGGCGGGGCGGGCACAGGCCCGGGAGGCCGGGGCGGGCACAGGCGCCGGGGGCCGGACGCAGGCCGGGGGCCGGACGCAGGCCGGGGGCCGGACGCAGGCCGGGGGCCGGACGCAGGCCGGGGGCCGGACGCAGGCCGGGGGCCGGACGCAGGCCGGGG
>NZ_JBIBEP010000011.1:0-52487 GCF_042955185.1 Streptomyces sp. NPDC012474 | reverse complement strand
GGGCCGGGGGCGGGGCCCCGGCCTGCCCCCGGCGCCGAGTGGTGCCCTATCCCAGCTGGTGCATCCAACCGTGCTTGTCCTCGGCCGTACCCCGCTGAATGTCGAGCAGCGCCTGACGCAGCCGCAGTGTGACCTCGCCCGGCTCTCCCCCGCTCTGCTTCCACTCCACCCCGGCCCGCTTCACCGTACCGACCGGGGTGATCACCGCGGCCGTACCGCACGCGAAGACCTCGGTCAGCGACCCGTTCTCCGAGTCCCGCTGCCACTGGTCGACCGAGACCCGGCCCTCCTCCGCCTCGTACCCGAGGTCACGGGCGACGGCGAGCAGGGAGTCGCGCGTGACGCCCTCCAGGATGGACCCGGTGAGCGACGGCGTCACGATCTTGTCGCCGTACACGAAGTACAGGTTCATGCCGCCCAGCTCCTCGACCCACGTGTGCTCCACGGCGTCGAGGTAGCAGACCTGGTCGCAGCCCTTCGTGGCGGCCTCGGCCTGCGCGAGCAGGGACGCCGCGTAGTTGCCGCCCGTCTTCGCGTCGCCCATGCCGCCGGGGACGGCACGGACCCGGTCCTCGGAGACCCAGATGGACACCGGCTTCACACCACCGGGGAAGTACGCCCCGGCCGGGGACGCGATCACCAGGAACAGGTACTCGTTGGCCGGCTTCACACCCAGCCCGACCTCGGTGGCGATCATGAACGGACGCAGGTAGAGGGACTCCTCACCGCCGTGCGCCGGCACCCATGCCTTGTCCTGCTTCACCAGGGCGTCGCACGCCTCGATGAACGTCTCGACCGGCAGCTCGGGCATCGCGAGCCGGCGGGCGGAGCGCTGGAACCGCTCGGCGTTCTTCTCGGGGCGGAAGGTGGCGACGGAGCCGTCGGGCCGGCGGTAGGCCTTCAGCCCTTCGAAGATCTCCTGGGCGTAGTGCAGGACCGTGGTGGCGGGGTCGAGGGAGATCGGCGCGTACGGCACGAGCTGGCCGTCGTGCCAGCCGCGGCCCTCCGTCCACTTGATCGTCACCATGTGGTCGGTGAAGTGGCGGCCGAACCCGGGGTTGGCCAGGATGCCCTCGCGCTCCGCGGCGGAGAGCGGGTTGGCGGAGGGCTTGAGCTCGATCGTGGGCGTCGTCATGGGTTGATGTCCTTCACCGGTTGTAGTGACGGGCCGCGCTCGGTACTGCTCTGATGGTGACCAGTGCTAGGACGTCCGAGCATTCCCTCGTTCCGCGGCCTCGCGTTCGATTATCGCCCGGGGGCGACGGCGGAAGGAACGGGGTGAATGCGGCCCGGTGGTCGATGGTGACACCCGGCGGGAACATGCGAAAGCCGCCGGGCGCGGTGACGACCCGGCGGCTTGCGGTGTGCAGCGGCGGGTCAGCCGGCTACGCGTACGGCGAGCGCGTCGCCGATCTCGGAGGTGGAGCGGGCGGGCTTGCCGGCGCGCTCCGAGAGGTCGGCGGCGACCGCGTCGTCGATGCGGGCGGCCTCGGCCTCGTAGCCGAGGTGGCGCAGGAGCAGGGCGACGGACAGCACGGTGGCGGTCGGGTCGGCCTTGCCCTGGCCGGCGATGTCCGGGGCCGAGCCGTGCACGGGCTCGAACATCGAGGGGAAGTCGCCGGAGGGGTTGATGTTCCCGCTGGCGGCGACGCCGATGCCGCCGGAGACGGCCGCGGCGAGGTCGGTGACGATGTCGCCGAAGAGGTTGTCCGTGACGATCACGTCGAAGCGCTCGGGCTGCGTGACGAGGTAGATCGTCGCCGCGTCCACGTGCATGTACTCGGTGGTGACCTCGGGGAACTCCTCGGCCACCTTGTTGAAGATGTTCGTCCACAGGTGACCGGCGAAGGTGAGCACGTTGTTCTTGTGGATCAGCGCCAGCTTCTTGCGGGGACGGGCCTGGGCGCGCGCGAAGGCGTCCCGCACCACGCGCTCGACACCGAAGGCCGTGTTCACCGAGACCTCGGTGGCGACCTCGTGCTCGGTGCCCTTGCGGATCGTGCCGCCGTTGCCGGTGTACGGGCCCTCGGTGCCCTCGCGGACCACGACGAAGTCGATCTCCGGCTCGCCCGCGAGCGGGGTGGCGACTCCCGGGAGGAGCTTGGAGGGCCGCAGGTTGACGTGGTGGTCGAAGGCGAAGCGGAGCTTGAGCAGGAAGCCGCGCTCCAGGACGCCGGAGGGCACGGACGGGTCGCCGATCGCGCCGAGCAGGATGGCGTCGTGCCGCTTCAGGGCGTCGAGGTCGGCGTCGGTGAGGGTCTCACCGGTGGCGTGGTAGCGCCGGGCGCCGAAGTCGTACTCCTCGGTCTCCAGCTTCACATCCTGCGGAAGGACGGCGGAGAGGACTTTCAGACCTTCGGCCACGACCTCCTGGCCGATGCCGTCACCGGGGATCACTGCGAGATTGATGCTGCGAGACATGCGGGCACCCTACTCCTCGTCCCATGTGATGACACGGGCTGTCCGTGATGCGGACAGCAGGAGGGCGGGGCCTCGTCCGCCCGGGGACGGCACGCGTCCGTCGGTTCGCGTTCACCCGTACGTCGTGGGGACGTTGGCCCGCGCTGGGAAGTTCACTGGACATGGAGATCCCCCACTTCGGCATCCCGCCCGAGCTCGCCCGCCGGATGAGCATGGCGGAGCAGCACGAGTACCTGCGGACGCGACTGTCGCGGCGGCGCACCCTGGTGACCGCGGGCGCTGTGGCGAGCGGGCTGCTGACCGGCTGCACCGGCTCCGGCACCGGCTCCGGCTCCCGGTCCGGCTCCCGGTCCGGGCAGGGCGGCGCCACGGCGGCCGGGAGCCCGTCGCCGGGCACCTCGAAGGCGCCCGGCTCCCTCATCACACCCTTCGGCCGCCATCTCGCGTTCGGCGCCGACCCCAGGACGCAGATGCGGATCTCCTGGCAGGTGCCGCTCGCGGTGAGGAAGCCCTACGTGCGGGTGGGCCTGCGCCCCGACGACCTCGGCCGCAAGATCGAGGCGGAGCTGCGCGACCTGCACACCCCGGAACTGAAGGGCGTACGGGCGGCGGTCGACCAGTACTACCTGCACGCCGCGCTGGACGGCCTGCGCCCGGGATCGACGTACTACTACGGCGTCGGCCACGAGGACTTCGACCCGGCTTCCCCGCGGCACCGGCGGACCGTCACGTCCTTCCGCACGGCGCCGGCGAGCCCGCCCGAGCGGTTCGTGTTCACGGCGTTCGGCGACCAGGGCGTGGGCGACGAGGCGGCACTCAACGACCGCACGCTCCTGCGCCGGGAGCCCGCCTTCCATCTGCACGCGGGCGACATCTGCTACGCCGATCCGACCGGCAAGGGCAAGGAGTCGGACGTCTTCGACGCGGGCCAGTGGGACCGTTTCCTGAAGCAGACCGAGCCGGTGGCCAGGTCGGTGCCGTGGATGGTGACGACCGGCAACCACGACATGGAGGCCTGGTACTCACCGGACGGCTACGGCGGCCAGCTCGCCCGGTTCTCCCTGCCGGACAGCGGCTTCGACGCCCGTACGGCACCGGGGGTGTACGCCTTCACGTACGGCAACGTGGGCGTGGTCGCGCTGGACGCGAACGACGTGTCGTACGAGATCCCCGCCAACTTCGGTCACACGGAGGGGCGGCAGACGAAGTGGCTGGACGCCAAGCTCGGCGAGCTGAGGTCCGCGAAGGACGTGGACTTCATCGTCGTCTTCTTCCACCACTGCGCGTACTCGACGTCCACGCACGCCTCCGACGGTGGGGTGCGGGCCGAGTGGCTGCCGTTGTTCGCCCGGCACGAGGTGGACCTGGTGATCAACGGGCACAACCACGTCTACGAGCGGACCGACGCCATCCGGGGCGGTGAGGTGGGCAGGCCGGTGCCGGTCGGCGGGACGACGGATCCGCGGCGGGACGGCATCGTGTACGTCACCGCGGGCGGCGGCGGCAAGGAGCTGTACGGCTTCCCCGACGGCGTGAAGGAGAGCTACGAGGGGAACACCGCCGACCACGAGCCGGTCACCACGTTCCGGTGGACCAAGTCCCGGGACACCAAGGCGGAGTCGGCGCAGTGGTCGCGGGTGCGCTACCGCGGCTTCTCGTTCCTCTCGGTGGAGGCGGTCAGCGGCGCCAGGCCGAGACTGAAGGTGTCGGCGCTGGCGTCGAGCGGTGCGCGGATCGACCACTTCGAGGTGCGGCGCGGGGCGTGAGGCCCCGCGCCGCTCCTCGTCGGGCGGCTCCCGGTCCTGTTGCGGTTGCGGCTCAGTGGCCGCTGGATCCGCCGTTGTCCCTGCGGTCGAGGGCGCGCTGGAGCGCGGCGGCGGCGTTCTTGCGGTCGGACTCGGTCGTAGGGGAAACGTGACGGACTCGGCGGCGGACGGTCGTCTCGGCCATGGGAAATCGACTCCTTCGACAGCACGGAGTGCACAGGGAGGGTTACGAGACGCCGGATGGGGCGACGGAGCGGTGCCGCAGGGGTTGCCTGCACGGGGCGCGGCTCACGACCGCCATTCGCTTGGTCGAGCGAGACGTTCGGCTCCTACAAAGCTAAGGGAGCGCGGAGCGTCTGTCTCCACAGTTACTCGGACTTCCTACTATCTGAGACGGTGGACTGGGTCACACTGCCTTGACCTGCGGTGATCTCTAGAGCACGTCGCCGTCGCGCCAGTCGAAGAGCAGCTCCCGCCCGGGGTCGAGGGAGCCGGCCAGGGCGGTACGGACGTAGGTGCTGCCCTCTTCGTCCGGGAGGCGGACGACGCCGTCCCGCGGGCTGAGGGCGTGCACCCGGCCCGGCCACGGCTGCCAGCCGCGGGAGGTGTAGAGCCGGGCCCCGTCGTCGCTCGCGGAGAGGGCGCCGAGATCGTAGGCGCGGTCGACGACGCGTTCCAGTTCCGCCATGACCAGCCCGCCGAGGCCGGTGCGGCGCGCGTCGGCGCGGACGGCGACGTTCTCGACGTACCCGGTGCGCAGCCACCGGCCGCGGTGCCGCACCCGCCGCATCACGACCGCGCCGTGCGCCGCGAGCCCCGAGCCGTCGTGGACGAGTGCGTGCAGGCCGCCGAGGCCGTGGTCCCAGTCGTCGTCGCCGAAGTCGCCGTCGAACGCGGCGTCCAGGAGGCGGCGCACGGCGTCGAGTTCGGTGGCGGTGAGGTCGGCGGTGTGGACGGTGCGCACTCGGGTGGTCATCGGACCAGTCTTCCCCCGGGCATGCCGACGGGCCAGGTCCTTTCGTGACCTGGCCCGTCGGTGCGGCTGGGTGTCAGCCCATGTGCGGGTAGGTGTAGTCGGTCGGCGGGACCAGCGTCTCCTTGATGGCGCGGGTCAGGGTCCAGCGCATCAGGTTCTGCGGGGCGCCGGCCTTGTCGTTGGTACCGGAGGCGCGGCCTCCGCCGAAGGGCTGCTGGCCGACGACGGCACCGGTCGACTTGTCGTTGATGTAGAAGTTGCCGGCGGCGTAGCGCAGCTTGTCCGCCGTGTAGGCCGCCGCCGCGCGGTCGTTCGCGATGACCGAGCCGGTCAGGGCGTAGTCGGAGACGGACTCCATCTGCGTCAGCATCTCGTCGTACTTGTCGTCCTCGTAGACGTGTACGGCGATGATCGGGCCGAAGTACTCGGTGCGGAAGACCTCGTTCTCCGGGTCGGTGCACTCGATGACGGTCGGACGGACGAAGTAGCCCACCGAGTCGTCGTAGGTGCCGCCCGCGACGATCGTGCAGGAGGCGTCCTCCTTGGCGCGGTCGATGGCGGCCTTGTTCTTGGCGAAGGCACGCTCGTCGATGACGGCGCCGATGAAGTTCGACAGGTCCGTGACGTCGCCCATCCTGATGCCGTCGACCTCGGCGGCGAGCTCCTCCTTGAAGCCGGAGTTCCAGATCGAGGCGGGGATGTAAGCCCGGGAGGTGGCGCTGCACTTCTGGCCCTGGAACTCGAAGGCACCCCGGGTGAACGCCGTCTTCAGGATCGCCGGGTCGGCCGACGGGTGGGCGACGAGGAAGTCCTTGCCGCCGGTCTCGCCGACGAGGCGCGGGTAGGTGCGGTACTTCTCGATGTTGGCGCCGACCGTCTTCCACAGGTACTGGAAGGTGGGGGTCGAGCCGGTGAAGTGGATGCCGGCGAGGTCGCGGTGCTCCAGGGCGACCTTCGAGACCTCGATGCCGTCGCCGGTGACGAGGTTGATGACGCCCTTGGGCAGGCCCGCCTCCTCCAGGAGCTGCATGAGCAGCACGGCGGCGTGGGTCTGCGTCGGGGACGGCTTCCAGACGACGACGTTGCCCATCAGGGCCGGGGCCGTCGGCAGGTTGCCCGCGATCGCGGTGAAGTTGAAGGGCGTGACCGCGTAGACGAAGCCCTCCAGCGGGCGGTGGTCCAGACGGTTCCACACACCCGGGGAGTTGGCCGGCGGCTGCTCGGCCAGCAGGTTGCGGGCGTAGGAGACGTTGAACCGCCAGAAGTCGATCAGCTCGCAGGGCGTGTCGATCTCGGCCTGCTGGGCGGTCTTGGACTGGCCGAGCATGGTCGAGGCGGCGAGCGTCTCGCGCCACGGTCCGGACAGCAGCTCGGCGGCGCGCAGGATGATCGCCGCGCGGTCGTCGAAGGACATCGCACGCCAGGCGGGCGCGGCGGCCAGGGCCGCGTCGATGGCGTCCTGGGCGTCCTGCTGCGTGGCGTTGCGGTACGTGCCGAGCACGGCCCGGTGGTTGTGCGGCTGGACGACCTCGAAGGCCTCGCCGCCGCCCATCCGCTTCTCGCCGCCGATGGTGCAGGGCAGGTCGACGGGGTGGTCGGCCAGCTCCTTCAGCCGGGCCTCCAGCCGGGCCCGCTCGGGCGAGCCGGGGGCGTAGCCGTGCACCGGCTCGTTGACGGGGGTGGGGACCTGGGTCACAGCGTCCATGTTGTCCGTAACTCCTTACTGAGCGGTGTGTCGGTCTCAGCCCTTGGCGGGCTCATGGCCCTCGAAGGGCTGTCAGCCCTTGGTGATCATGCTCCGGGCGAAGAAGCGCAGGTTGGCCGGCTTCTCCGCCAGGCGGCGCATGAAGTAGCCGTACCAGTCGGTGCCGTACGCGGTGTACACGCGCATCCGGTGGCCCTCGGAGGCCAGCCGCAGGTGCTCGTCGGTGCGGATGCCGTAGAGCATCTGGAACTCGTACTCGTCGAGCTTGCGCCCGGCCTGGTGGGCGAGTTCCTGGCCGATCGCGATCAGGCGCGGGTCGTGGGACCCGATCATCGGGTACCCCTTGCCCTCCATCAACGTCCGCAGAACCCGCACATATGCCCGGTCGATCTCGTGTTTGTCCTGGTACGCGACCGAGGCGGGCTCCTTGTACGCGCCCTTGACCAGGCGGACCCGGCTGCCGCTCGCGGCGAGGCGGCGGGCGTCGTCCTCGGTGCGGAAGAGGTAGGCCTGGATGACGCAGCCGGTCTGCGGGAAATCCTTCCGCAGTTCCTCGTGGATGGCGAACATCGAGTCGAGGGTGGTGTGGTCCTCGGCGTCGAGCGTGACGGTGGTACCGATCTCGGCGGCGGCCTCGACGACCGGGCGGACGTTCTTCAAGGCCAGCTCGTGGCCGTCCTGGAAGGTGCGGGTGGGCCCGGAGGGCCCTTCGAACAGGGCGGTGGTGGGCGACGGGAGGGCCTGCCCGAACATCGACAGCTTCACCGACATCTCGGCGCGGGGGCCGAGCTCCAGCGGCTTGAGGCGGTCGACGAGCTCCAGGTAGGCGTCCCGGGCGGCGGCGGCCTGCGCGGGGGTGGTGATGTCCTCGCCGACGACGTCCATCGTCAGTTCGAGGCCGTTGTCCGCGAGGCCCCGGACGACGGGGACGATGTCGTCGACGTCCTCGCCCGGGATGAAGCGGTCGACGACCTGCTTGGTCACCGGGGCCGCCGAGACCAGGCGTCGCATCCGGTCGCTGCGTGACGCGGCGAGAATCACGGGACCCAGCACGGGGCACCTCCAGAGCACAAGCAACGTGAGGGCCGGACCCCTCGCGGATGACGCGTCGGGTACGGCACGGAGAACCACCGTGAAACCTAAGGATCCCTCCGATCGTCGGCCATCGACAGCTGTCACGCATTCGTGCCGCAGATCTCAGACAGATGTATGAAGGGGTCCGGGAAGTGCGCGACAATGCCCGGGTGACGTCGGAACACAGGGGCGACTACGAGGAGCTGGTCGACGAGATCTCGGAGCTGCTCGGAGCGCCCGCGACCTTGGAGAACCGGGACTTCGAGCTGATCGCCTTCGGGGCGTACGACAGTGAGGGCGACCTCGATCCGTCGGCCCTGGACCCGGTGCGCACCCGCTCGATCCTCACCCGGCGCTCGACAGCGGCGGTCCGGGCGTGGTTCGAGGGCTTCGGCATCACCCGGGCGACGGGCCCGGTCCGCATCCCCCCGACACCGGAGGCCGGGGTCTACCGGGGCCGGATCTGTCTCCCCGTCCGGCACCGGGGCGTGGTGCACGGCTACGTCTGGATGCTCGACGACGATCCCGGCCCGAGCGAACACCGGCTGTCCGCCGCCATGCGGGTCACGGCCCGGATCGGCGCGCTGCTCGCGGACGAGGCCCAGCACGGTGCCGACCTCAGCCGCGAACTGCGGGCGGTGCTCACCGCCGAGCCCGGCTGGCAGAGCGACATGGCGATCGCGGAGCTCCGTACCGCCCTCGGCCCCCGCGCCGACGGCCCCCACACGGTGGTCTGCGTGGCCCCCTGGCCCTCGGCCGACCCGGACGACGCGCCGTCGGTCCGCACGATGCCGGGCGCGACAGCACTGTGCACGTTGCCGTGGGGGGCCGCCGAGAGTTGCGTGGCGGTTCTGATGCGCCTGCGCTCGACGGACGTGCTGACACCGGCGACCACCGCGGCGGGACGGTTGCTGGAGCGGGGGCGTGCGAGCGGCGGCGGACCGGGGGGACATCCGCCGGCGACGGCCGCGGCCCTGGGCGGCTCGCCCCCAGGCGGCTCACCCCCGGGCGGCTCACCCCCGGGCGGTGCGGCTGCCCGCGGGGCGGTTACCCACGGGGCGGATGCCCGCGCTGCGGGTGGACAACGGGCCGACTCCGGGCCCGGCAGCCACGACGCGAGGAGACAACCCACCGACACCACCCCGGGCGCACCGGCCCCCGGCGTCGCGGGCGGGGCATCCGCCGGCGCGTCACGCAGGGCCGGGGGCCCGGTCGCGCACGGTCCGGCCGGGGGCGCCTCGCGCGGTCCCGCCGCCGGTCTCGCCACCCCCCGCTCCGGTATCGCCGAGCTGGGGCTCGCCTGGCGGGAGGCCTCGGCCGCCGCTCGGGCGGCGCTCGCGGAGCCCCGGCTCGGGCCGATCGCCGAGTGGTCCGCGATCGGGCCGTTCCGGCTGCTCACCGCCCTGCCGCCGGAGGTGGCGTACGACCCCGCCGTACAAGCGCTGCTCTCCCCCGCTCACCTCGAACTCGCCCGCACCGCCGAGGTCTACCTGGACTGCGCCGGCCAGGCCGCCCGGGCCGCCGCCGAGCTGGGCATCCACCGCCAGACCCTGTACTACCGCCTGTCCCGGATCGAGAAGCTGACCGGCCTCGACCTGGACGACGGCGAGGACCGGCTGCTGCTGCACATGGCGCTGAAGGGGGCCCGGCTCGCACACGGCACGGCCACGGGGCCGCCCGGGTGAGAGCCCGGCACCTGGGTGAGAGTCCGGCGCCTCCCGGGCGGACGCCGCCATCGCCGCCCGGGCGCTGCGCGCGCTTCCGTCCGGTTCGCCGACCACGCTCTGTCCGGGGCGGACCGGGCCGGGTGATCGAGACCCCGCTCCTGAAAACGATTGTCATCGTGCTACGGTCGTGGCGCATTCAACCATTGACCGTTGTTTGACCATGCCTTGACCGAGGTGTCCCGTGCGCGTCCCCGCTCGTCTCGTCCCCCTCACCGCCCTGACCGCTGCCTCCGCCCTGCTCACCGGCTGTTTCGCCGGCGGGCAGCCGGCCGCGGACGACTCCGGGGCGGGAGGCAAGCGGATACGCGTCGCCATGATGCTGCCACCGCGCTCGGCCCTTTCCCCGCTGTCGGACGACGCCTTCAAACTGTCGCGCTGGTCGACGGCGGAGACGCTGGTCAAGCTGGACGCCGACGGGGACGCCGAGCCCGCGCTCGCCACCGAGTGGACCCAGTCCGGCCCGACCTGGACCTTCACCCTGCGCGAGAAGGTCACCTTCCACGACGGCACCGAGCTCACCGCCGAAGCCGTGGTCGACTCCCTCAACAAGGCCGCCGCGGCCTCCCCCAAGCCGCGCATCCTCGACGGCGTGGACCTGACCGCGAAGGCCGACGGCGACAAGGTCACCGTCACCACCGCCACCGAGGACCCCTTGGTCCCGCAGCGGCTCAGTTCCCCGCAGCTGTCGATCCTGGCCGCCAAGGCCTACCGGGGGAAGACCGTCGACCCCGTCGGCGCGGGCACCGGGCCCTTCGAGCTGACGAAGGTCAACGGCACCTCCTCGGCCGAGCTGGACCGCTACGACCGCTACTGGGGGAAGAAGGCCAAGGCCCCCGGGATCGACGTGCGGTTCGTGCCCGACGGCACCGCCCGCGCGGCCTCCCTGCGCAGTGGCGAGGCCGACATCGTCGAGGCGGTCCCGGTCTCACAGGCGGCGGTGTTGGACCAGGACCTGATCACCGAGGTGCCCATGCCGCGCACCAACACCCTGTACCTCAACACCGAGAAGGGCGTGTTCAAGGACGCCGGGCTGCGGGCGGCGGCCCGTGAGGCGATCGACGCCGAGTCGATCGTGAAGGGCGTGTACGAGGGGCGCGCCGACGTCGCCGAGGGTCTGCTCGGCCCCGCCCTGCCGTGGGCGGCGGAGCTGCGCAAGCCGGTGAAGCGGGCCGCGGCGGGCGACCCGGCCGGCCGGACGATCACCCTCGGCACCTTCACCGACCGCGCCGAGCTGCCCGAGGTCGCCGCGGCGCTGCAGCAGCAGCTGGAGAAGGCCGGGTTCAAGGTGAAGCTCGACGTGCGCGAGTACGCCAACATCGAGTCCGACGCGCTGGCGGGCGAGTTCGACGCGTTCATCCTCTCCCGCGCCACCGTCCTCGACTCCGGCGACCCGGCCGCCTACCTCTACAGCGACTTCGCCTCCGACGGCTCCTTCAACATCGCCCAGCTCGCCGACCCGGCCGTCGACAAGGCCTTGGAGAAGGCGGGCGAGACCAGGACCGGTGACCCGCGCCGGGCCGCGGTGATCGCCGCCGAGGCCGCCGTGCTCGGCACCGACGCGGCCGTGCCGATGCTGCACGAGCGGGTGATCCAGGGCGATGCCGCGGGCGTCACCGGCGCCGCCCACGACCCGCGTGAGCGGGAGCTGGTCACGGCCGACACCTACGTCAAGTGAGACTCCGCACAAGGCGGTTGGCGGACGCCGCCACGCTCACCCGTCTGCTCTGCCTCATCGCCGTCCTGGCCGCCGTCGGCCTGCTGCCCTGGCTCTCCGGCCGGGACCCGGCACTGGCCGTGCTGCGGGCCCGCTCCGCCGAGCAGGACCCGACCGAGGAAGCCCTGGACTCCGTACGCCGGGACCTCGGTCTGGACGCCGGGCCCCTGTCCCTGCTCGGCCACTGGGCCTCGGACCTGCTGCACGGCGACCTCGGCACCTCCTGGGTGTCGGGTACCGAGGTCCTGCCCTCCGTGGTCTCCGGGCTCCAGGTGTCACTGGCGCTGATGGGCGCCTCGCTCGGCCTGGCACTGCTGCTCGCGTGCGCCCTGGTCGCGCCGGTGCTGGTGCGGGGCCGGGCCTCGGCCGGGGCGTGGGCCGCGATGCTGGTCGCCATCCCCGAGTTTCTGCTGGCCACGGTCGTGCTTCTGCTCTTCGGGGTCTGGCTGGGGTGGCTGCCGACGTCGGGCTGGATGGGGCCGGAGAACATGGTCCTGCCCGCCGTGGCCCTCGGCGTCCCCGGCGGCGGGCTGCTCGGCAGGCTGGTCGCGGACGCGCTGCCCGCCGTGCTCGACGAGCGGTGGGTCGAGCTGTGGCGGGCCGCCGGGGTGAGCCGGGCGCGGATCGCGGGGGCGGCGCTGCGGCGCGTCCTGCCGCCGCTGGTCCCGCAGTTGGGGATGGTCGCCGTGGGGCTCACCGGGGGCGCGGTCGCCGTGGAGACGGTCTTCGCGGTGCCGGGCATCGGCCGTACCGCGCTCGGCGCGGCCAAGTCGCAGGACCTGCCGCTGCTCCAGGGCGCGGTGCTCGCCCTGCTGGCGCTCGGGCTGGTCACGGGCGCGCTGGCGGCGCTCGCCCGGCGGCGGCTGCTCGGCCCGGCCCTGCGGGACGCCTCGCTGGCACTGCCCCCGGCACGGCCGGTACGGGCGCATCCCGCGGTCCCGGCGACGCTGTTCGCCGTCCTCGCCGTGACCATCGGCTGGGGTTTGCTGCGCGACCCGTACGCGGTGAACACCACGGCCAGGCTGGCCGCGCCCTCGTGGGCGCACCCGCTCGGCACCGACGGCCTCGGCCGTGACGTGCTCGCACGGCTGGGCCACGGCGCCGCCTCCACGGTCGGCACGGCGGCGGCCGTCTGCCTGCTGAGCCTGCTGGTCTCGCTGGCGCTGGGGTTCCTGCCGCGGATCGCGGAGGGCGCGGCGGACATCGCCAACGCCCTGCCCCCGGTGATCGCCGGCATCCTCGTCGCGGCGGCCGTCGGGCCCGGCACCGGCGGTGCGGCTCTCGCGGTCGCGCTGATCTCCTGGCCGGCCCTGTCGTCGCACGCGGCGGCTCTGGTGCAGGAGGTGCGCGCGTCGGCGTTCCTCACCGCCCAACGGGCGATCGGGGCGAGCCCGTTGTGGATCCTCACCCGGCACGTCCTGCCGTCCGTGGCCGCCCCGGTCGCCCGGCACGCCCTGCTGCGGCTGCCGGGCATCGCCCTGGCCCTGGCCTCACTGGGCTTCCTGGGACTGGGCGCCCAGCCGCCGGCCCCCGAGTGGGGGCTGCTGCTCGACGAGTCCCGCGCCTATGTGGAACGCGCCCCGTGGGCGGCCCTCGCCCCGGCGGTGGCGCTGGCCCTGCTGGCCGGTCTCGCGGTGTCGGGGGCCGCGCTCGCGCGAGGCGGAGGCCGCAGGACACGACGTGTCACCCCGGCCCCGGTCACGAAGGAGGCCCCCGTTGGAGTCTGAGCCACTGCTGTCGGTGCGCGAGCTGCGGATCGCCTTCGACGGGGTCGAGGCCGTGCGCGGCCTGTCCTTCGACGTTCGGCCGCGCGAAGTGCTGGCGATCGTCGGGGAGTCGGGAGCGGGCAAGTCCCTCACGGCCCGCGCCCTCCTCGGCATGCTGCCGCGCGGCGCGACCACGAGCGGGACGATCCACCCGGATCTCTCGGCCCACCGCGGCCGCCGCATCTCCCTGGTCCCGCAGGACGCTCTGTCGGCGCTGTCCCCCGTGCACCCGGTGGGCGACCAACTGGCCGCCGCCGTACGGTCGGTGGCCGGGGTGTCCCGCAAGGAGGCGCGGGCCCGGGCGGTCGCGGCCCTGGACCGGGTCGGCATCCCCGACGCGGCCCGCAGGGCACGGGCGTACCCGCACGAGTACTCCGGCGGCATGCGGCAGCGCGCGGTGATCGCCATGGCGACGATCAACGAACCGGACGTGGTCGTCGCCGACGAGCCCACCACGGCTCTCGACGAGGAGCGGCGCGACCAGGTGCTGCGGCTGCTGGCGGAGCAGCGGGAGGCCGTCGGGGCCGCGCTGGTCCTGGTGACGCACGACATGGACGTCGTCGGCGGCCACGCGGACCGGGTGCTGGTCCTGTACGCCGGGCGACTCACCGAACTCGGCGCGGCGGACGAGGTACTGACCCGCCCCCGGGCCCCCTACACGGCCGGTCTGCTGGCGTCGCTCCCCCGGAACGCGCTGCCCGGCCGGCGTCTCCCCGCCCTGCGGGGAACTCCGCCCGTCCCGGGCGCGCTCCCGCCGGGCTGCGCCTTCGCCCCGCGCTGCCCGCTCGCGGCGGACCCCTGCCGCACGGCGGAACCGGAGCCCCGGCAGCTGGACGGACGCCTGCTGGCCTGCCATCGCGCCGAGGAACTCCCGCACCCCGCCCACGCGTTGTTCCTGAAGGAGCGCCGGACCGCATGAGTGACGACCTTCTGCTGCACGTCCGGGACCTGGTCGTCCGCTACGGCCCGGTCACCGCCGTGGACGGCGTCTCCTTCTCCCTGGCCGCCGGCGAAACCCTGGCCCTGAGCGGCCCGTCCGGCTGCGGCAAGTCCTCCACGGCCCTGGCGGTGCTCCAGCTGCGCCGCCCGGACGCGGGACGGGTGCGTTTCGAGGGGCGGGAGTTGACGAACCTTCCAGAACGCGAGCTGCGTCCGCTGCGCCCCCGCCTGCAACCGGTCTTCCAGGACCCCTACGGCACCCTCAGCCCCCGTCACCGCATCCGTGACGCCATCGCCGAACCGCTGAAGGTCCAGGGCCGCTGGCATCCCGCCGACGGCCCGTCCCGGGTCGCCGAACTCCTCGACCGGGTCGGACTCGACCCCGCGTACGGCGACCGCCGGCCACACGAACTCTCCGGCGGCCAGTGCCAGCGGGCCGGCATCGCCCGCGCGCTGGCCTCCGCCCCGCGCCTGCTGGTCCTGGACGAGCCCGTGTCGTCACTCGACCCGTCGGTGCGGGCGGGCGTGCTGAACCTGCTCGCCGACCTCCAGGACGACCTGGGCCTCGGCTACCTGTTCATCTGCCACGACCGGGCGGTCGTACGGCACTTCGCGGACCGGGTCGTCGAGATGCGCGAGGGGCGCGTCACGTCCGGGTAGCGCCCTCGATCGCCTGGCGGAGCCCCTCCGCGAGCTGGCCGGCCTCGGGTGCGCTCTCGGGGTCGAAGGTCCACTGCGCCATGAGGCCCATCATGAGGGTGAGGTAGAAGTACCCGAGGGTGTCCACCCGCTCCTCGGGGATGTCCTCCTCGCGTCCTCCGTGGAAGAGCGTGACGATCCCGCGCGCCCCTTCGCGCTGCGCCCGCGCGAGATGTTCCCGCACCTCCGGCAGTTGGTCCCCCATGGCCACGATCTCCATGCTGAGCCGCCAGAGCGAGCCGGGCTCCCGCATGGTCGAGATGATGTTCGCCCACACCTCGGTGAACCGCTCCAACGACCCCGGCTCGCCCCGTAGTTCGCCGCCCCCCTCGAAGGCGTCGGACATGCCTTCCACCATCTCGACGTACGCCCGCGCCAGCAGTGCGTCCTTCGAGCCGTAGTGGTAGCCGATCGACGCCAGGTTGGTCCCCGACTCCTTGACGATGTCGCGCGCCGTCGTGCGCAGGAAGCCCTTCGCCAGCAGGCAGCGCTTGGCGCCCTCCAGCAGATCCTCACGGTGTCCCATGGCCGCCACCCTATCGCGGAGTCCAGACGGGCGTCTTAAACGACCGTACTAGACAACCGTTTAAGACGCTCGTACAGTCTGCCCATGACGACGACACCCCACCCCCCGGCCCGCGCCGGCCGTCGCGAGTGGACCGCTCTCGGCGTGCTGATGCTGCCGCTGCTGCTGGTCTCGATGGACGTCTCGGTCCTCTACTTCGCGATCCCCGCGATCAGCGCCGACCTGGAACCCAGCGCCACCGAGCAGCTGTGGATCTTCGACATCTACGGCTTCGTGCTGGCTGGCCTGCTGATGACGATGGGCTCGCTCGGCGACCGCATCGGCCGCCGCAGGCTCCTGCTGATCGGTGCCGCCGCCTTCGGTGCGGCGTCCCTGCTGGCGGCCTACGCGAACAGCGCCGAGACCCTGATCGCGGGCCGCGCCCTGCTCGGCATCGGCGGCGCGACACTGATGCCGAGCACGATGGCGCTGGTCCGCACGATGTTCACCGACCCCGGGCAGCGCGCGAAGGCCATCGGCCTGTGGTCGGGCGTGATGACAGCGGGCATCGCCCTCGGCTCGGTGCTGAGCGGCGTCCTCGTCGAGCACTTCTGGTGGGGCTCGGTCTTCCTGGTCAACCTGCCCGCGATGGTGATGCTCCTGGTCCTCGGCCCGCTCCTGCTGCCGGAGTCCAGGAATCCGCACCCCGGCCGCTTCGACTGGCCGAGCGTCCCGCTGTCCATGGCCGCGGTGCTCCCCGTGATCTACGGCCTGAAGGAGCTCGCGTCGGAGGGCTGGAACGTCCGGTACGCGCTGTCGGTGTCGGCCGGACTGCTCTTCGCCGCGCTGTTCGTGCACCGCCAGCGCACGGCGGTGTCCCCGCTCATCTCCCCGGAGCTGTTCCGGCGCCCCGGCTTCAGCCCGGCCATGGCCCTCAACCTGATGGCGGCCTTCGGCATGATGGGCTCGGCGTACTTCACGACCCAGTACATCCAGTCGGTCCTGGACAAGAGCCCGCTGGAGGCGGCGCTGTGGAGCCTGCTGCCGTCGGTGCCCATCGGCCTCGCGGCCCCGGTCGCGGCCCAGCTGGTGCAGCGGGGCGTGCCACGGGGGCACGTCGTCGGCGGCGGCTTCGCGGTCACCGCGTGCGGCTATGTGCTGCTGGCCCTGACCGGGACGGACTCCCTCTGGCTGCTGCTGGCCGCCTGCGCCGTCCTGGCCTGCGGCGTCGTCACCGTCATGTCCCTGGTGGTCGACCTGGCCATGAGCGCCGCTCCGGTGGAGAAGGCGGGCGCCGCCTCGTCCCTGATGGAGACCGGCACGGAGTTCGGCGGCGCGCTCAGCATGGCGTTCCTCGGCTCCATCGGCACGGCCGTCTACCGCCACGAGATCCCCGCCTCGGCACCCGCCGCGGCCCAGGAGACCCTGGGCGGCGCCCTGGCGGTGGCCGGCCGGCTGCCGGGGCCCGTGGGAGACGCCCTGGCGACGGCGGCACGTGAGGCCTTCACGAGCGGCATGCACGCGGCCGCGGTCACCGGGGCGGTGCTGATGGCCGTGGCGGCGGCAGCGGCGACGGTGGCCCTTCGGCGGGTCCGTGCACCGAAAGACGCCGGACGAGCCGATCAACTCAGCTCGTCCGGCGTCTGAGGACGATCCGGTCCGGCCAACGGGGCCCGTGGACCGCAAAACGCCGGACGAGCCGATCAACTCAGCTCGTCCGGCGTCTGAAAACGATCCCGTCCAGGTGAACGGGGTCCGAGGGCGGAGCCCCCCGGGAAGGTCAGGCCAGGTTCACCGACCGGGCCGATGTCGCCCCGATCTCCGCCGCCACCTCGGCCAGCACACCGACGGTCACCGTGTCGTCCACGGTCAGCACCGCCAGCGCCTCGCCACCGGCCGCCGCCCGCGACACCTGCATACCGGCGATGTTGAGACCCGCCTCACCGAGGATGCGGCCCACCGTGCCGACGACACCGGGCCGGTCCTCGTACTTCAGCACGATCATGTGGTCGGCGAGCGCGAGGTCGACGTCGAACTCTCCGACGGCGACGAGCTTCTGCAGGTGCTTGGGGCCGGCCAGCGTGCCGGACACCGACACCTCCTCGCCGTCGGCGAGGGTGCCGCGCACCGTGACGACGTTGCGGTGCTCGGTCGCCTCCGAGCTGGTGGTCAGCCGCACCTCGACTCCGCGCTCCTGCGCGAACAGCGGGGCGTTGACGTACGACACCGTCTCGTCGACGACGTCCTCGAAGACACCCTTGAGCGCGGACAGCTCCAGCACCTTCACGTCGTGCTGGGTGATCTCGCCGTACACCTCGACGTCGAGGCGGACCGCGACCTCACCGGCGAGCGCGGTGAAGATCCGGCCGAGGCGCTCGGCGAGCGGCAGACCCGGCTTGACGTCCTCGGCGATGACGCCGCCCTGCACGTTCACCGCGTCCGGCACGAGCTCACCGGCGAGGGCGAGGCGCACCGAGCGGGCCACGGCGATACCGGCCTTCTCCTGCGCCTCGTCGGTGGAGGCACCGAGGTGCGGGGTGGCGACGACCTGGTCGAACTCGAAGAGCGGGGAGTCCGTGCAGGGCTCCTTCGCGTACACGTCGAGACCGGCACCGGCGACCCGGCCCTCCTTGAGGGCGGAGTACAGCGCCTCCTCGTCGACGATCCCGCCGCGCGCGGCGTTGACGATGCGCACGCTCGGCTTGACCTTGCGCAGCGCCTCGTCACCGATCAGACCGAGGGTCTCGGGGGTCTTGGGAAGGTGGACGGTGATGAAGTCGGAGACCTCCAGCAGCTCGTCCAGCGACAGCACCTTGACGCCCATCTGGGCGGCGCGCGCGGGCTGCACATAGGGGTCGTAGGCGACGACCTTCATGCCGAAGGCCGACATGCGCTGCGCGACGAGCGCGCCGATGCGGCCGAGGCCGACGACACCGAGGGTCTTCTCGGCCAGCTCGACGCCGGTGTACTTGCTGCGCTTCCACTCGCCGTTCTTCAGCGCGGCGTTGGCCTGCGGGATGTTGCGGGCCGTGGCGACGAGCAGACCGCAGGCCAGCTCGGCGGCGGTCACGATGTTGGAGGTCGGGGCGTTGACGACCATCACGCCGGCCTTGGTGGCGGCGGAGACGTCCACGTTGTCCAGGCCGACGCCGGCTCGTGCGACGACCTTCAGCTTGTTCGCGGCGGCGATCGCCTCGGCGTCGACCTTGGTGGCCGAACGGACCAGGATCGCGTCCACACCGGCGATGGCCGGGAGCAGCTCGGCCCGGTCCGCGCCGTTGCAGTGGCGGATCTCGAAGTCCGGGCCCAGGGCGTCGACGGTGGCGGGCGACAGCTCTTCAGCGATGAGTACGACGGGTTTCGAGCTCACGTGAGTCCTCACAAGTCCAATGCTGCGGACGGCCGTCCCGACGGCCGCAGGCGGTGGAGGGGTGCTTGCCGCGTTGGAGACGCACGACGCTGTGGGCCTGACGCGTATGTGTGCAGCAGTCTAGTGGCGCCGGGGGCATCGTCCTGTGCCGCTGCGGAAGGATCACCCGTCCGTGGCCGGACGGGATGGACAACGCCGTACCACCGACGTTACCCGGGGTTCGCCGAAGGGGCCGGAGCTGAACGCTCCGGCCCCTCGGGCAGGCGGCTTACGCCTCCTCGTCGACCCAGCTCATGAGCTTGCGCAGCTCCTTGCCGGTGGTCTCCAGCAGGTGCTCGGAGTCCTGCGTCTTGTACTCGTTGTACTTCTTCAGGCCGCCGTGGTACTCGTCCATCCACTGCTGCGCGAAGGTGCCGTCCTGGATCTCGGCGAGGACCTTCTTCATCTCGGCCTTGGTGGCGTCCGTGATGATCCGCGGGCCGGTGACGTAGTCGCCCCACTCGGCGGTCTCGGAGATCGACCAGCGCATCTTCTCCAGGCCGCCCTCGTACATGAGGTCCACGATCAGCTTCAGCTCGTGCAGGCACTCGAAGTAGGCGATCTCCGGCTGGTAGCCGGCCTCGGTCAGCGTCTCGAAGCCCGCCTTCACCAGAGCGGCCGTACCACCGCAGAGAACGACCTGCTCACCGAACAGGTCGGTCTCGGTCTCCTCGGTGAAGGTCGTCTTGATGACGCCGGCACGGGTGCCGCCGATGCCCTTCGCGTACGACAGGGCCAGCGCGAAGGCGTTGCCCGTGGCGTCCTGCTCGACGGCGGCGATGCACGGAACGCCGCGGCCCTCCTCGTACTGGCGGCGCACCAGGTGGCCCGGGCCCTTCGGGGCGACCATGCAGACGTCCACGCCGGCCGGGGGCTTGATGAAGCCGTAGCGGATGTTCAGGCCGTGGCCGAAGAACAGGGCGTCGCCGTCGTTCAGGTTCGCGGCGATGTGCTCCTCGTAGACCTGGGCCTGGATGGGGTCCGGGACGAGGATCATGATGACGTCGGCCTCGGCGGCGGCCTCCGACGGGCTCACCACGCGCAGGCCCTGCTCCTCGGCCTTGGCCTTGGACTTGGAGCCCTCGTGCAGACCGACGCGGACGTCGACACCCGAGTCACGGAGCGACAGCGCGTGGGCGTGGCCCTGACTGCCGTACCCGATGACCGCGACCTTGCGGCCCTGGATGATGGACAGGTCGGCGTCGGCGTCGTAGAACAGCTCGGCCACTTTGGGTTCTCTCCTCGGGAGTGCAGGTGTTGCGTCCCACCGTATGACGGGGGGCGGAAGGGAAGCTCGATGGTCTCGGAATACGGGCGGCCGACGGCGCGCCGACCGCCCGTTTCGGGTCTTACGCCGACCGGTCCAGGGCGCGCAGCGACCGGTCCGTGATGGAACGGGCACCACGGCCGATCGCGATCGTGCCGGACTGGACGAGCTCCTTGATGCCGTACGGCTCCAGCATCTTGAGCATCGCGGTCAGCTTCTCGCCGGATCCGGTGGCCTCGATGGTGACGGCCTCCGGGGAGACGTCGACGGTCTTGGCGCGGAACAGCTGGACGATCTCGACGATCTGGGAGCGCGTCTCGTTGTCGGCGCGCACCTTCACCAGGACGAGTTCGCGCTGCACCGCCGCCGACGGCTCCAGCTCGACGATCTTCAGCACGTTGACGAGCTTGTTGAGCTGCTTGGTGACCTGCTCCAGCGGCAGGTCCTCCACGCCGACGACGATGGTGATGCGGGAGATGTCGGGGTGCTCGGTGACACCGACCGCGAGCGAGTCGATGTTGAAGCCGCGGCGGGAGAACAGGGCGGCGATCCGGGCGAGGATGCCGGGGGTGTTCTCCACCAGGACGGAGAGCGTGTGCTTGGACATGATCTGCTTCCTTCGAGGCTCTCAGTCGTCTTCGTTGTCGCCGAAGTCGGGGCGGACGTCCCGGGCGGCCATGATCTCGTCGTTGGAGGTGCCGGCGGCGACCATCGGCCACACCATCGCGTCCTCGTGGACGATGAAGTCGACGACCACCGGGCGGTCGTTGACGGAGTTCGCCTCTTCGATGACCTTGTCGAGGTCGTCCGGGGACTCACAGCGGATGGCGTAGCAGCCCATGGCCTCCGACAGCTTCACGAAGTCGGGGACGCGGGTGCCGCGGGCCTGCGGGTTGACGTCGTCCGGGCCGGAGTGCAGCACGGTGTTGGAGTACCGCTGGTTGTAGAAGAGGGTCTGCCACTGGCGGACCATCCCGAGGGCGCCGTTGTTGATGACGGCGACCTTGATCGGGATGTTGTTCAGGGCGCAGGTGGCGAGCTCCTGGTTGGTCATCTGGAAGCAGCCGTCGCCGTCGATCGCCCAGACCGCCTTGTCCGGCGCGCCGGCCTTGGCCCCCATGGCGGCCGGGACGGCGTAGCCCATGGTTCCGGCGCCGCCGGAGTTCAGCCAGGTGCCCGGCTTGTCGTACTCGATGTAGTGCGCGGCCCACATCTGGTGCTGGCCGACGCCCGCCGTGAAGATCGTGCCCTCGGGGGCGAGCTGTCCGATGCGCTCGATGACCTGCTGCGGGGAGAGCGAGCCGTCGTCGGGCTGGTCGTAGCCGAGCGGGTACGTGTCGCGCCAGCGGCTCAGGTCCTTCCACCAGGCGCTGTAGTCGCCCCGGTGGCCCTCACTGTGCTCCTTCTGCACGGCCTGGACCAGGTCGGCGATGACCTCGCGGGCGTCACCGACGATCGGCACGTCGGCGGCACGGTTCTTGCCGATCTCGGCCGGGTCGATGTCGGCGTGGACGATCTTGGCGTGCGGGGCGAAGCTGTCCAGCTTGCCGGTGACACGGTCGTCGAAGCGGGCGCCGAGGGCGACGATCAGGTCGGCCTTCTGCAGGGCGGTGACGGCGGCCACCGAGCCGTGCATGCCGGGCATGCCGAGGTGCTGCGGGTGGTTGTCGGGGAACGAGCCGAGCGCCATCAGGGTGGTGGTGACGGGCGCGCCCGTCAGCTCGGCGAGGACCTTCAGCTCGGCGGTGGCCTTGGCCTTGATCACGCCGCCGCCGACGTAGAGCACGGGACGCCTGGCCTGGGTGATCAGCTTGGCGGCCTCGCGGATCTGCTTGGCGTGCGGCTTGGTCACCGGGCGGTAGCCGGGCAGGTCCATGGCCGGCGGCCAGGAGAAGGTGGTCTTCGCCTGGAGGGCGTCCTTGGCGATGTCGACCAGGACCGGGCCGGGACGGCCTGTGGAGGCGATGTGGAAGGCCTGTGCGATGACCCGCGGGATGTCATCGGCCTTGGTGACGAGGAAGTTGTGCTTGGTGATCGGCATGGTGATGCCGACGATGTCCGCCTCCTGGAAGGCGTCCGTGCCGATCGCCTTGGAGGCCACCTGTCCGGTGATCGCGACCATCGGCACCGAGTCCATGTGCGCGTCGGCGATCGGGGTGACCAGGTTGGTCGCGCCGGGGCCCGAGGTCGCCATGCAGACGCCGACCTTGCCGGTGGCCAGCGCATACCCCTCGGCCGCGTGACCGGCGCCCTGCTCGTGGCGCACCAGGACGTGCCGCACGCGGGTGGAGTCCATCAGCGGGTCGTACGCCGGAAGGATGCAACCACCGGGAATGCCGAATACCGTGTCGGCGCCGACCTCCTCGAGAGAGCGGATGAGGGACTGCGCGCCCGTCACCTGCTCGGGGGCGGAGTGGTGTCCTCCGGATCGGGGCCGGGGCTGCGGGTGGTGGGCCCCGGTGGCCTGCTCGGTCATCGGCATTCTCTTCTCAGATGCTGAGGGTTTTTGCGTGGTTTGTGCGGTCTTCGGCTGTCGCACGAGAGGTGCCTGTGCAACAAAAAACCCCTCGTGCCATAAGGCAAGCGAGGGGAGCGCGCCGGGTGGGGTCGCTGAGCGGTCGAGGCTCAGCGTCAGCCGACGCGCTTTCCAAGTACGAGAATTCGGGTGCGCATGGCACTGACCCTCCCCCCGGCGCGCACTCACTGTCAAGTGGGTGGGACGGGAGTCTCATTATGTGAGCGGAGGGCCGTACCGCCTCCTATGACGGCGGAGACGCCCGAGCTGTACACCCGCGGCACGCCGCCCGCGAACGCCCGTTCGGCCGGTTCGTTCGGCACCGGGTAGCGGCCGCCGGCGAGCGCCCGGCGCAGCCGGTGCTCGTCGAGCGGCCCGGAGAACGCCATGCCCTGCCCGTGCGTGCAGCCCATCGCGCGCAGGGCGGTGACCTGCTCGGGCAGATCCACCCCTTCGGCCACGGACTTCAGCCCGAGGTCGCCCGCGATGCGCAGCAGCCCGCCGGTGATCTTGTGCAGGCGCGCCGACTCGACGACGCCCTCGACCAGACCGCGGTCCAGCTTCAGGACGTCGACGGGGAGCCGCCTGAGGGCCGTGATCGCCGCGTAGCCGCTGCCGAACCCGTCGAGCGCGATCCGTACACCGACCCGCCGCAGGGCGCTCAGGCGCCGCTCCAGCTCGTCCAGCGAGATCCTCGGGTCGGCATCGGACAGCTCGATGATCAGCGAACCGGACGGCAGCCCGTGCCGCGTGAGCAGCGCCTCGATCGAGCCGAGCGGCATCGACCGGTCCAGCAGCCGACGGGCGCTCATCCGCACCACGACCGGCACGGACAGCCCGCTCGCGTGCCGCTCGGCGGCCTGCTCGACGGCCTCCTCGATCAGCCACCGGCCCAGCTCGGCGGTCTTGTCGCTGTCCTCGGCCACGCGCAGGAACTCCGCCGGGGTGAAGAGCACCCCTTGCGAGGATCGCCAGCGTGCCTGCGCGGACACCGCCGTGATCCGGCCGTCCTCCAGGGACACCACCGGCTGGTGCAGCAGGGCGAACTCCCCGTCGTGCAGAGCCGACCGCAGGCGGGTGGCGAGCTCGGCCTTGCGGGCGACGTCCTGCTGCATCTGCGGCTTGTACAGCTCGACGCGGCCCTTGCCGCCGGCCTTGGCCCGGTACATGGCCAGGTCGGCGTTGCGCAGCAGTTCGCCCGCCCCGAGGCCGGCCTCGGCGAAGGCCACGCCGATGGAGGCGTTGACACGGACATCGTTGCCGTCGATGAGGTAGGGCTGGGACAACGTCGCCCTGAGGCGGTCGGCGAGCTCCAGGATGTGCCGCTCCCGGGCGTCCCGGTCGCGGGTGTTGTCCCCGGCGATCAGGGCCGCGAACTCGTCTCCGCCGAGCCGGGACGCGGTGTCGCCGTGCCGGACGGAGTCCTGGAGCCTGCGGGCGGCCTGGACTAGCAGCTCGTCCCCGGCCTGGTGCCCGATCGTGTCGTTGACGGCCTTGAAGCCGTCGAGATCGATGAACAGCACGGCCGTGTTCCGCAGGGCCACGCCCCGGTCGGAGGCGCGGCGGCCCGAGAGGGCGTGCTGCACGCGCTTGGTGAACAGGGCACGGTTGGGCAGGTCGGTGAGCGGGTCGTGCTCGGCGTTGTGCTGCAACTGCGCCTGGAGCCGCACCCTTTCGGTCACGTCGCGGCTGTTGAAGATGAGGCCGCCGTGATGACGGTTGACGGTCGACTCGACGTTCAGCCAGCCTGCCCCGCCGCCCGAGCGGAAGCGGCATTCGATGCGCGTGGTGGGTTCCTCGACCGGGTTGGCGGCGAGGAACCTGCGCACCTCGTGCACGACGCAGCCCAGGTCCTCGGGGTGGATGAGGTGGGCCAGCTCCGTACCCACCAGCTCCTCCGCCGGGCGGCCGTACACACCGGCGGCGGCCGGGGAGACGTACCTCAGGACACCGCTGGGAGCGGCGATCATGATGACGTCGCTGGAGCCCTGCACCAGGGAGCGGAAGTGGTTCTCCTTCTGCGCCAGTTCCTGGGTGAGGGTGATGTTGTCGAGCAGCATGATGCCCTGGCGCACGACGAGCGCGAGCACCACCGTGCCCCCGGTCAGCAGGACCACGCGGTCGACGCTTCGGCCGTTGAGGACGTTGTAGAGGATCCCCAGGGTGCACACCGCGGCCGCGAGGTACGGCGTGAGTGCGGCCAGGGAGCCGGCGATGGGCCGGGCGGCCGGGTACCGGCTGTGCTCGGCGCCCGGCAGGGGCACGGGGTGGTGGGGGCCACTGCGCTGCCCCGGCACGTGCTCGTGCACCACCCGGGTGTGCCCCGTACCGGTGTGCCGGCCGGTGCCGTGCCGGTCGGTCTCCGCACGGGGCCCGGCCCACGGGGCGTACGCCAGCAGCAGCGAGCCCGCGAACCAGCCCGCGTCGAGCAGGTGGCCGGAGCGGTAGTCGTGGTGCATGAGCGGCGAGGTGAACAGGGCGTCGCACATCACGGTCAGCGCCAGGGCGCCGATGGCGGTGTTGACCGCGGAGCGGTTCACGGCGGACCGCCTGAAGTGCAGGGCGAGCACCATGCTGACCAGCGCGATGTCGAGCAGCGGGTACGCCAGCGACAGCGCGGTGTGCGCCACGCCCGGCCCTTCGGATTTCGCGGCCTGGGCGAGGGCGAGGCTCCAGGCCAGCGTCAGCAGCGAGCCGCCGATCAGCCAGGCGTCCAGCCCGAGGCAGACCCAGCCGGCCTTGGTGACCGGCCGCTTGGCGAGCACGAGCAGCCCGACGATCGCGGGCGGCGCGAAGCAGAGGAAGAACAGGTCGGCGTAGCTGGGACTGGGCACGGGCAGCCCCAGGACCACCTCGTACCACCCCCAGACCAGATTGCCCAGGGCGGCCATGGCCGAGGAGAGGCCGAACAGCAGCCAGGCGGGCCGGAAGCCGGTGCGGCGGCTGCGGGCGTAGAGGAAGCACGAGACGGCGGCGGTGCCGGCCGCGGCGCTGAGCCCGAAGTCACCCATGATCAGAGCCAGCTCGGCCGAACCCCAGCCGAACGCGGAACCCGCGGCGTACGCCGCGCAGGTCAGGGCGAGGACGAGTTGGAGGGCCAGGCCCGGCCGGTGGCCGGTGACCGGCGTGCGAGGCAGCAGCGCGCCCGGGGACGGAGGCTGTGCCCGCAGCGCTCCGTCCAGCGTGGGGGTGGGGGGCGCGCTCACCGGGCCCTCCCGGTCCGCGCCGCTCCCGGGCCCCGTGGGTCCCCGTGGACCGGCTGGTCGTACCTCCTGCGGCTGCCGGGGCTGCGGTGGTGATGGCTGGGTTCACTGTGGTGCCCGCTGCGGCGTTTGCTGTGGCGGGTGTGATGGCCGACGTGATCGGCGTGCCGTCCGCGGCTGCCCGCGGCCGCTCGCCAGGGTCGCCGCCGGCAGCCCCGTCCCGTCGGATCGCTCGTCCATAGGCCGTGCATCGCCTGTCGCCCCCCTCACAGTCCGAAGTGTCCATCCCCGGCGCCGGAACGGTGCCCGGCGCTGCCCCTGTCGGGACGATACACCAGTCTCGTCACTCAGGGACATAGGTTCTCTACGCTCCGTGACGATCAACAGATATATGAGTACCCACCGCACCCGAAGGATTGCGGACGGTACTCGAAGGTCTTTTCAGCGGGTTGATGCACCCGTCGTGAGGATCACGTTGCGGAGCGGCTCCCGGTTCACATAACGGTTCAACTGGTCCACCAGGAGCCGCTTGGCGCGCGGAAGGAACGCGGAGGTGGGTCCGCCGACGTGCGGGCTGATGAGTACCCCCGGCGCACGCCACAAGGGGTGTTCGCGCGCCAGCGGCTCCGGGTCGGTGACGTCGAGGGCGGCGGTGATGCGGCCGCTCTCGAGTTCGGCGAGCAGGGCCTTGGTGTCGACGACGGGTCCGCGGGCGACGTTGACGAGGAGCGCGCCGTCCTTCATCCGGGACAGGAAGTCGGCTCCGGCCAGGCCACGGGTGGTCTCGGTGAGCGGCGTGGACAGGATGACGACGTCCGCCTCCGGCAGCAGCGCGGGGAGTTCGGTGAGCGGATGCACCGGACCGCGCGCCGTGGTGCGCTCGGAGCGCGCGACGCGCGCCACCCGCGCCACCTCGAACGGAACGAGCCGGTCCTCGATGGCCTCGCCGATCGAGCCGTATCCCACGATGAGGACGTTCTTGTCGGCGAGGGCGGGCCGGAATCCGCCGAGCCACTCCCCCCGGTCCTGTGCGCGCACGAAGTCGGGGATCCCGCGCAGCGAGGCCAGGATCAGCGCGAGGGTGAGCTCACCGGTACTGGCCTCGTGCACCCCGCGCGCATTGCACAGCCGCACGCCCGCGGGCAGGTGCCCGAGCCCCGGCTGAACGTGGTCGATCCCGGCGGAGAGGGTCTGCACGACCTGGACGTTGGCCATCCGCCCCATGGGACGCACGCACAGCGGGCTGGGCTTCATGTAGGGGACGACGTAGAAGGCGCAGTCGGCCGGGTCCGCGGGGAAGTCCTCCCCGCCGTTCCAGAAGCGGTAGTCCGGACCCTCGGGGAGTCCGTCGATCTCCTCCGGCGGGATGGGCAGCCACACGTCAGCAGTCATGCTCTGGAGGCTATGTCAGGAGCCTGCGACGGCAGAGGTTAGGTTGGGGTGGCTCGAACAGGGAGGGTCACGACCAGGTGGAGCGCAGGACGATCGGCGCGGCGGCGCTCGCGGTGGGGGCCGTCGGACTCGGGTGCATGCCGATGAGCTGGGCCTACAGCGCGTCGAGGCGGCGCGGCGACGAGTCGCTCAGGGCGGTGCACCGGGCACTCGACCTGGGCGCGTCCCTGCTGGACACGGCCGACATGTACGGCCCCTTCACCAACGAGTTGCTGGTGGGGCGGGCGTTGAAGGAGCGACGGTCCGACGCGTTCGTGTCGACGAAGGTCGGGCTGCTCGTGGGCGACCAGCACATCGTCGCCAACGGCCGCCCCGGGTACGTGAAGCGGGCCTGCGACGCGTCGCTGCGGCGGCTGCAGACGGACGTCATCGACCTCTACCAGCTGCACCGGGCCGACCCCGAGGTGCCGGTCGAGGAGACCTGGGGCGCGATGGCGGACCTCGTCCAGGCCGGGAAGGTACGGGCGTTGGGCCTGTGCGCGGTGGGGGCGCGGGCCGGCCGCCGCGCGGGGGCCCGGCTGCACGACGGAACGATTCGGCAGCTGGAGCGGGTGCAGCAGGTCTTCCCGGTGAGCGCGGTGCAGGCGGAGCTGTCGGTGTGGTCGCCCGAGGCGCTGGAGACCCTGCTGCCCTGGTGCCGGACGCGGGGCGTCGGTTTCCTCGCCGCGATGCCGCTGGGCAACGGCTTCCTGACCGGCCGGCTGCGGCCCGGCGCGGGCTTCGAGGCGGACGACCCGCGCGCCCGGCACCCCCGCTTCACGGCCGAGATGATGGCCGCGAACCAGCCGGTCGTCGCGGGCCTGCGCCGCGTGGCCCGCCGGCACGGCACGGACGTCACACCCGCCCAGGTCGCCCTCGCGTGGGTGCTGGCCCAGGGCCCGCACGTGGTCCCCGTCCCGGGTACGAAGCAGGAGCGCTGGGTCACGGAGAACACGGCCGCGGCGGCGCTGCGCCTGACCCCCGACGATCTCGCGGAGATAGGGCAGCTGCCTCCCGCCCAGGGGTCGTGGGACTGAGGGGTCCTCGCGCCATGAGCGTCCGATCAGGCCGCGCGACCCGGACGGGCGTGGTGAAAGGACCCCTTGGGGCGAGGTGCGTTTCGGGCAAACCCCGTGTTCCTGGTCCGGCGTTCCGTGATCGGGAACCTGGGAGCCGCGAGCGGTGTATGACAGGGAGAGGACCTGCCCCGTCGAAGGGACCATGATCGTGCCACGTCGAGCCGTCCCGACCGTGCTGGCCGCCGCCGCGCTCCTGCTGACGGCCGGTTGCTCCTCCGACGGCGGAGGTTCGTCCGGCAAGGACGAGAGCGCCTCCCCGGGCCGTACGGCGCCGGGGTCCTCCGCGCCGCCGCGGCAGGCCGGCGGGGAGACACCGCCCGCCCAGGGCTCGGTGACGGTGGTGCGCACCGTCGCCGAGGGCTTGGAGTCACCCTGGGGGCTCGCTCCGCTGCCGGGCGGCGGCCTGCTGGTCGCCTCCCGGGACGAGGGGACGATCGTCCGGGTCGACGAGAAGACCGGCAAGAAGACCGAACTGGGCGAGGTGCCGGGGGTCTCGGCGGCCGGCGAGGGCGGCCTCCTCGGGATCGCCCTGTCCCCCGACTACGCCTCGGACCACATGGTCTACGCGTACTTCACCTCGGCCTCCGACAACCGCATCGTCCGCATGATCTACGACGAGCAGAAGCCCTCCGGCGAGCAGCTCGGAGCGCCCGACACGGTCTTCCGGGGCATCCCCAAGGGCTTCATCCACAACGGCGGCCGCATCGAGTTCGGGCCGGACAAGATGCTCTACGTGGGCACGGGCGAGAGCGGCGACACCGGCCTGTCCCAGGACAAGGACTCCGTGGGCGGCAAGATCCTCCGTCTGACCCCGGAGGGCGAGCCCGCGCCGGGCAACCCCTTCCCGGACTCGCCGGTGTACTCCTACGGCCACCGCAATGTGCAGGGCCTCGCCTGGGACGGCAAGCAGCGCCTGTTCGCCTCGGAGTTCGGCCAGGACACCTGGGACGAGCTCAACGCGATCAAGCCGGGCGACAACTACGGCTGGCCGGAGGCCGAGGGCCGGTCCGACGACGGGGAGTTCCACAACCCGGTCGACCAGTGGACCACGGCCGAGGCCTCGCCCAGCGGCATCGCCTACGCCGAGGGGTCGGTCTGGATGGCGGGCCTGCGCGGCAAGCGGCTGTGGCGCGTCCCGCTCAACGGCACCGAGGCCTCGGCCGAGCCGCAGGCCTTCTTGGACGGCGAGTACGGCCGGCTGCGCACGGTGGTGCCGGCGGGCGGCGACCGGCTGTGGCTGGTGACCAGCAACACGGACGGCCGGGGCAACCCGGAGGACGCGGACGACCGGATCCTGGAGCTGCGGGTGAAGTAGTGACCGCGTCCCGGCCTAGTTCCCCGGGTTCTCCGCCTCCTCGTCGGACGGGCGTACGACGACCTTCCCGGACGTGAGGTCTATCGGCCCGCGTCCGGGGTCGCCGTCCCCGACGTCCTCACGGGTCAGTTCCAGGCGGTTCTGCTCGTCGCGGGTGTGCTTGCGGCCAGGTGAGAACAGTTCCTCGAACATGTTGAACACGGAGCCTCCCTGAGCCGCGGAGCCGCAACGTCCCTCCAGGGTATGCCTCAGCCGGCCGGACCGGGCATGAGCAGCTCGGCCGGGAACAGTTCCAGCCGGTGCGCCACCGCCGCCGCCTCGCCCCGTCCGGAGACGCCGAGTTTGCCCAGGATGTTGGAGACGTGGACGCTCGCGGTCTTCGGCGAGATGAACAGCTGTTCCGCGATGCGGCGGTTGGTGTGGCCGGCGGCGACCAGGCGCAGTACGTCCCGTTCCCGGCTGGTGAGGCCCAGGGCCTCGGCGGGGTCGGCGGGCGCGGGGCCGGTCGCCACGGCGGGCGCGAGCGGGAGGCGGGCGCGCCGGCCGAGCGTGGTGGCGGCGTCGGCGAGCGGCCGTGCGCCGAGGTGGCGGGCGGCGGCGTGGGTGAGGCGGAGCAGTTCCGCGGCGCGATCGCGCTCGTCCTCGCCGCCGCCCGCCAGCAGGGACTCGGCCAGGCGGTACCGGACGCGGGCGAGGTCGTAGGGCCGGCCCAGGGGTTCGAAGGCGGTGACCACCTCCGACCAGATGTCCGGGGTGCTCCGGTCCTCGGCGCGGTGGAGTTCGGCGCGGACCCACTGTTCGTGGGCGTACCAGACGGGGGCGTGGGTGGTGAGGCGCTTGACGGCGGAGAAGATGCCGTCCAGTACCTGCTCGCGGCCGTCGCGGGCGGCGGGCAGGGCCCGGGCGTCGGCCTCGGCGGTGGCCGCGTGGAGCAGCAGCGGCCAGGCGTAGCGCTGGGTGCCGAGCGGGAAGCCGGACTCCAGGGTGCGGGCCAGTTCGGCTCGGGCGTCGGCCAGGCGTCCCTCGGCGGCGGCGACGGCGACGGTGAGGCAGGAGACCGGCAGGTCGTGCTGTGGCATGGGGTCGTGCGGGCCGTAGGAGGCGCGGGCCTCGGCGAGGTGGCGGGCGGCCTCGGCCACCTCGCCGCGGGCGAGCGCGAGGAAGGCCAGGCTGTTGGCGCCGGACCCGTACGGAGCGGCCCTCCGACCCAGCTGCTGGGCGCTGACGGCCGCCTTCGCGGCCTCGTCCCAGCGGCCCAGGGAGATGAGCGACTCGGCGAGATTGCCCTGGACCCAGCCCTCGGACTCGGCCAGTCCCATCCTGCGGGTGAGCCGCAGGCCCTCGCGCAGGATGTCCACGGACTCCTCGGAGCGCCCGATGCCTTCCAGGCTGGAGGGGAGGTTCACATGGCTGCGGCCCACGACGACCGCGAGGCCACGGGCCACGACCTCCTCCCTGACCTCGTACATGTGGGCCAGCCCGGCCTCGATCTGCCCGGCCTCGACCATGAGCCCGCCGAGGGTGAGCCGGGCGTTCGACTCGATCTCGTCGGCGCCCACCATGCGCGCGTACTCGACGGCCCGCTCGGCGGCCGTCAGGGTGTCGGGGCCGGGCTCGCGGAGCATGGACCAGTGTGCGGCCGTGGCCAGAACCTCGGCGTGCACCTCGGACGGTGGCAGGCCGCGGACCAGGTCCTGCGCGGTGGCGATCTCCTTCCAGCCGTCGCCCCGGGCGAGCCGCTGCACCAGCCGGGAGCGCTGGATCCAGAACCAGGCGGCGCGCTGGGGGTCCCCCCAGCCCGATCGCGGTCGGGAGCTCGAGGGAGGGTCGTCCTCGTCCCGCAGCAGGCGCAGTGCCCGCTTGGTGATCTTCAGGGCGCGTTCGCGCTCCCCGCAGAGCCGTCCGGCGACGGCCGCCTCGGCCAGCAGGTCCAGGTAGCGCAGGGCGGTGGTGGCCGGGTCACAGCCGCAGGGAGGGTAGACCTCGGTGTAGTCGACGGGGCGCAGGGTCCGGCGTACGGCGTCGGGAGCGGAGTCCCACAGTTCCATCGCCCGTTCCAGGAGCCGCAGCTGCTCGGCGTAGGCGTGGCGGCGACGGGCCGCGACGGAGGCTTCGAGGACGGCGGGCAGGGCCTTGGCGGCGTCGTGGGCGTGGTACCAGTAGCTGGCCAGGCGCGTCGCCCGCTCGTCGGCGGGGACGAGGGACGGGTCGCTCTCCAGGGCCTCGGCGTAGCGGCGGTTGAGGCGGGAGCGTTCGCCGGGGAGCAGGTCGTCGCTGACGGCCTCGCGGACCAGGGAGTGGCGGAAGCGGTAGCCGTCGTCGCCGGGCGCGGGGGCGAGGATGCCGGCGTTCACGGCGGACCGCAGGGCCTCGATGAGGTCGTCCTCGGCGAGCCGGGCGACGGCGGCCAGCAGCCGGTGCTCGACGGTGGAGCCGCCCTCGGCGACGATCCGGGAGACCTGCTGGGCCGCCTCCGGCAGTCCCTCGACACGGACCAGCAGCAGATCGCGCAGGGAGTCGGTCAGGCCCGCCCGGCAGCCCTCGTGGGCGGCGACGGCGAGTTCCTCGACGAAGAAGGCGTTGCCGTCGGAGCGTTCGAAGATCGCGTCGACCCGGTCCGGCTCGGGTTCCCGGGCGAGGATCCCGGCGATCTGCCGGCCCACCTCGTCGCGGTTGAAGCGGGCGAGTTCGAGGCGGCGGATCGTGCGGAGCCGGTCGAGTTCGGCGAGCAGCGGCCTGAGCGGGTGGCGGCGGTGGATGTCGTCGGAGCGGTAGGTGGCGAGGACGACGAGGCGGCCGGTGCGCAGGGTGCGGAAGAGGTAGGAGAGCAGATGGCGGGTGGAGGCGTCGGCCCAGTGCAGGTCCTCCAGAGCGAGGACGACGGTGTGCTCGGCTGTGACGCGCTCCAGCAGGCGGGCGGTCAGCTCGAAGAGGCGGGCCATGCCGTCCTCGTCGTGCCGCCCGGCCCTCGACTCGCCCAGCTCGGGCAGCAGCCGGGCCAGTTCCTCCTCCTGGCCGGCGGCCGCGGCGGCCAGCTCGCCGGGCAGTTCGCGGCGCAGGGCGCGCAACGAGGTGGAGAAGGGAGCGAAGGGCAGTCCGTCGGCGCCGATCTCCACGCAGCCGCCGACTGCGACCACCGCCCCACGGGCGCGGGCGGCGGCGGCGAACTCCTCGACCAGGCGGGTCTTGCCGACTCCGGCCTCCCCGCCGATGAGCAGCGCCTGCGGCTCGCCCTCGCGGGCGCGCGCGAGCGCGTCGCGCAGCGTGCCCAGTTCCTCGGCACGGCCGACGAACACAGGGCTGACGGACTGGGTCTCCACGGCCCCGAGCATCGCACGCGGGTCCGACGGCGCGGCACCGGTTTTCCGCACAACGGCCGGACCAGCGGCCGTCGTTCCCGCGGGAACGACGGCCGTTGCCTCCCGGACGGCCACGGCCGGTCCCGCCCCGGCGTTCACGCGGTCCGGGCGAACCGTGGCCGCCGGAAACGGCGGCTATGGCTTTCGTGCTCGGCGTCCGTGTTCGCCTCGTGGCGGGCCGCGCGACGGGCCCGGGTCGCCTCGCGGACCAGGCGCTCGTGGTCGGCCCGGCGGATGAGGTCGGAGGTGCGCAGCTGCTGGAGTACGTACTCGTGCATGGTGTGTCCTTGAGGAGAGGCCGGTCACGGAGTGTTTCTCCGCGATGACCTCACTCTCGTCTCCCAGGCGGGGCCGCCACATCGGGAGAGTTCCGCATCTTCGGCGCCGGGAGGGGCCTTAGACGCGGCTGAGGGGCCTCAGGGGCTCCGTAAGGTGCTTACGGAACCGCCTGAGACCCCTCAGGATGCGCGGGCTCTCAGCTCGCGGACGGCAGTCCGAGCAGGACGCCGGTGTACTTGAGGACGGCCAGGAGCAGGCCGATGACGCCGAGCGCGACTCCCGCCCAGGCGACGGACTTGATCCAGGGGGCCTGGATCCTGCCCGGCGTGCCGAAGGCGGGCCGGGCGAGCGTCACGACGCCGACGACCAGCGCGATCAGCGCGAACAGGCCGCCCCACAGGGCAGTGGTCTGCCAGGCGTCGCCGTAGACCGCCTGGATCTGCTGGGCCACGCCCGCGTTCTGCGCGGTCTCCAGCTGGCCGACGAGGTTCTGGCGCGCTGAGGCGACGGTGCCGACCCAGCTGCCGGTGAGCGAGACGACGCCCAGTGCGGCGGAGACCACGGCGGCGGCGCCCTGGCCGACGCCGGAGGGGCTCTCCTCCTGGGTCAGCGTGTCCTCGGCCGCGGCCGGGACCTCGGTCTGGGGCACCTCGTCGGACTTGGTGGTGTCCACCGCCTTCTCGTCGGTCGTGGCCTGGGTGGCCTCGGTCTCGTCCACTGCGTTCGTTGCCATGTCTCGCACCGTAGGGTCGCTGTCTGAGAAGTCTCTTAATGATCGTTGTGAGCGGCACGCGGGCGTGCGGCTCTGTCAATGATCGTGGTGAGCGGCACGCGAGCGTGCGGCGCGCCACTCGGGCGCCAGCACCGACCAGACTTCGAGATCGTGCCGTAGGCCACCATAGGGGTGGGCCTGGCGCCGCACACCATCCCGGGTCATGCCGAGGCGCCGCGCCACGTTCAGGCTCGGCTGGTTGCCGGAGGCGGCGACCCATTCGACGCGGTGGATGCCGCGCTGCTCGACGGCCCAGTCGATGAGGACCCGCATCGCGCGCGTGACCAGACCCCGGCCCGTTCCGGCCGGCTCCAGCCAGCAGCCGACCTCGCAGTTCCCTGCCGCCGCGTCGAAGTTCAGGAACAGCACCCCGCCCACCAGCGTCCCCTCCAGCCACAGGCCGTGCAGGGAGCCGGTGTCGGCGGCACGCAGGGCGGCATAGTGCTGGAGCTTGGCCCGGGCCGAGAGCAGGTCCGTCTCGTTCGACCCGAACGGGATGTACTGCCCGATGAACTCGCGCCCTCGCTCCAGGTGCGCCAGGAACTCCCCGGCGTGCCAGGGTTCCAGGGGCCTCAGCTCGGCGTCGTCACCCAGGGATATCGCGTACATCCCGCTGCCGCTCCTCCTCCGCCAGGACGTCCGCCACCTCGGCGTCCGTCGCGGCGGCCAGCCTCTCATGGGCGGCACGGCTCTCGGGCGGCTCGATGCTGATGCGCGGCATGCGCTTGTCCAGCCAGCGGGGCAGCCACCAGTTGGCGCCGCCGAGCAGGTGCATCAGGGCCGGGACGAGGAGGGTGCGCAGGACGAAGGCGTCCAGGGCGACGGCGGCGGCCAGGGCGATGCCGAACATGGCGATCACCCGGTCGCCGCTGAGCACGAAGGCCAGGAAGACGGAGATCATGATGACCGCCGCCGAGTTGATCACCCGGCTGGTCTCGGCGAGGCCGACGCGCACGGCCCGCCGGTTGTCGCCGGTCTCCAGCCACTCCTCGTACATCCGGCTGACCAGGAAGACCTGGTAGTCCATGGAGAGGCCGAAGAGCACCGACACCATGATCACGGGCAGGAAGGGCTCGATGGGCCCCGCGCTGCCGAGGCCGAGCAGTTCGCTGCCCCAGCCCCACTGGAAGATCGCGACCACCACCCCGAAGGCCGATGCCACGGCGGCGACGTTCATCGCGGCGGCCTTCAGCGGGATGCCGACGGAGCGGAAGGCGAGCAGGAGGAGCAGACAGCCCAGACCGATGACGACCCCGACGAACACCGGCAGCTTGGAGACGATGACGTCGGCGAAGTCGTCGTAGCCGGCCGTCATGCCGCCCACCTGCACGTCGAGCGAGGTGCCCGACTCGGCGCGCGGCAGCACCTCGCCGCGGAGCCGGTCCACGAGGTCACTGGTGTCCTTCGACTGCGGGGAGGACTCCGGGACGACGCCGAGGTACGCGGTGTGGCCGCCGGAGTCGAACGTCACCGGGGTCACCGAGGCGACGCCGTCGGTGGCGCGGAGTGTGCCGTCGAGGTTGTCCAGGGCGAGCTTGTCGTCGGCTCCGTCGACCTTCGTCACCAGGGTGAGCGGGCCGTTCACACCGGGGCCGAAGCCGTCGGCCAGGAGGTCGTAGGCCTGGCGGGTGGTGGCGGTCTTCGGGCCGTTGCCCTGGTCGGAGGTGCCGAGGTGCAGGGAGAAGGTGGGCAGTGCGAGGACGGCCATGACAGCCAGGGCGACCACGCCCAGCACCTTGGGGTGGCGTTCCACGAAGGCCGACCAGCGGGCCGCGAAGCCGGTGGGCACCTCGGGTTGCGGCCCGTGCTCGGCGAGGCGGCGCCGCTCCCGGCGGCTGAGCGCGCGCATGCCTATGAAGGACAGCAGGGCGGGCAGCAGGGTCACGGAGGCGGCGACGGTGAGGATCACGGTGAGGCTGGCCGCTATGGCGACGCCGTTGAGGAAGCTCAGCCGGAGGATCAGCATGCCGAGCAGCGCGATGCAAACGGTGGCACCCGCGAAGACGACCGCCCGTCCCGTGGTCGCGACGGCGTTGGTGGCGGCCTCGGTGACGGACAGCCCGCGTTTCAGCCCGCGCCGGTGCCGGGTGACGATGAACAGGGCGTAATCGATGCCGACGCCGAGCCCGACGAGCATGCCCAGCATGGGGGCGAAGTCCGCGACGGTCATGGCGTGCCCGAGCAGCACGATCCCGGCGTAGGCGGTGCCGACGCCGACCAGGGCGGTGGCGATGGGCAGCAGGGATGCGGCGAGCGAGCCGAAGGCGAGGAACAGCACCAGCGCGGCGACGATCACGCCGACGATCTCGGCGAGGTGCCCGCCGGAGGACTCGGTGAGCGCGACGGCGCTGCCGCCCAGCTCCACCCGGAGTCCGTCGGTCTCGGCGCTCTTGGCGGTGTCGACGACGGCCCGCGCCTCGCCCTCCGCGATGTCCTCGGCCCGGTCGTCGAAGGTGACCGATGCGTACGCCGTGCGGCCGTCGTCGCTGATGCGGCCCGTGCCGGGTCCGTCGTAGGGGCCGGCGACCGAGGCCACCCCGGGGAGATCCTCGATCCGGTCCAGGGTGCGGGTCATCGTCTGTTCGACGTCGGCGGCGCGGACGCTGCCGGAGGCGGCGTGCCAGACGACGGTGTCGCTGTCCCCGCCGAGCTGCGGGAAGCCCTCGTGCAGCAACTCGGAGGCGCGGCCCGACTCGGTGCCGGGGACCTGGTAGTCGTTCGAGTACGTGGTGCCGGCGACGGCGGCGACGGCGGCGACCCCGGCGAACGCGAGGAGCCACAGCAGGACGCTGAGCAGACGGCGCTGGACACACCAGCGTGCGAGGGCTGCCACGAAACGTGCTCCCGGAGTTGCCTTGTGTGGATCTTTGGCCGGGAACAGTCGTACATGAACTGAACAGCCAGCAAAGAACGCATGAGCAATGCGCTGCCACTCTTACAAACCGACGAGATCATTTGTCGGTTTCGTGGGCTTATTCACAGCGGCCGGAATCAGTCGAACTGGTCCCCCAGCGCCATCACCATCACGCCCGCGATCAGCAGCCAGAGCGCGCGCCGGGTACGGCCGCGCGAGCCCAGCACGGCGGCGGCAGCGCAGACGGCGGCCCCGCCGGCGTACGCGGCCGGGACGAGAGCCGGCGCGGAGCGGGTGAGGCGGAGCAGCGCCGCGGCGAAGCCCGCCAGGGCCAGTGCGGCGCCGGTGCCCGCCGCGGTCCAGCGGGCCCGCCGCGCGTCTCCCTCGCCCTCTGCCGGGTCGTCGCCCTCCGCCGGGTCGTCGGCCTCCGCCGCGTCCCCGCGCTCCACCGCGTCCTCGCGCTCGTCCCGTCCGGCAGCCGCCTCCGAGTCCGCCATCTCTGGATCAGTGCCGGAATCAGCGCGTCCACTCATGGCCGAAACGGTAGCGCGCCGGGCGTCGAAAACCGGGTGCGGGGCCGAGGGCCGGCTGTTAACGTCCGCTGGTCCGAGGAATGCCCGCGGCCTCCCGCCGCCCGGCCGAAGCAGGTGCATTGTTTGACGGTCCGACCGAGCTCCCACGCATCCCCTTTCTTCCTCAAGGACTCAAGGAGCCCGTCCACCGATGTCGGACATCACTTCCCGGACCCCGCACGACCCCCTCTCTGACCGTGTGAGCCACCCCGGCTACCCGCGCAGCAACGGCTACGACGCCCGCTGGACCATCGACAACCAGATGGGACCGCACGCGCTGTGGCTGCTGGAGTGGCTGGCCCCGGCTCTCGGACTCGACACCCTCGCCCCCGGCTCCCGCGTGCTCGACCTGGGCTGCGGCCGTGCCATGACGTCGGTCTTCCTCGCCAAGGAGTACGACGCTGCCGTCACCGCGGCCGACCTGTGGGTCAAGCCCGACGAGAACGCCGGGCGCATCGCCGAGGCGGGTGTCGCCGACCGGGTCCTGCCCGTGCTCGCCGAGGCGCACGACCTGCCGTTCGGCGAGAACAGCTTCGACACGATCGTCTCGATCGACGCCTACCAGTACTTCGGCACCAACGACCTGTACCTGCCCGAGCTGACGCGACTGCTGAAGCCCGGCGGGCGGATCGGCGTCGTCGTACCGGCGCTGCGCGAGGAGATCGACGGCGTCGAGCCGCCGGAGCATCTCAAGCCGTACTGGGACCCCGGGTTCTGGTGCTTCCACACCGCCGCCTGGTGGCGCCGCCACTGGACCCGTAGCGGGGCCGTGGCGGTCGAGACGGCGGATTGGCTTCAGGACGGCTGGCGCGACTGGCTGCGCTGGTGCGAGGTCGTGGCCGACGAGAGCACGGACGAGTGGCACGTCCGGATGGCCGGGCAGTGCGCCGAGATGCTGCGCCTCGACCGGGGCGAGACACTCGGCTTCGTCCGGGTCGTCGGCCGCCGCCTCTGAGTGTCCGAGTGAATGACGAGGGGGGACGCACCGGGTCCGGCGCGTCCCCCCTCGTCGGGTCCACGAGAGGTCAGCCCTCGCTGACGCCCAGCTTCTCCAGGATCAGCTCCTTGACGCGTGCCGCGTCGGCCTGCCCCCGGGTCGCCTTCATGACCGCACCGACCAGCGCTCCGGCCGCGGCCACCTTGCCGCCACGGATCTTGTCCGCGACACCCGGGTTGCCGGCGATGGCCTCCTCGACGGCGGTGGTGAGCGCGCCCTCGTCGGAGACGACCTTCAGGCCGCGCTTGTCGACGACCTCGTCCGGGGTGCCTTCGCCCGCGAGGACGCCCTCGATGACCTGCCGGGCCAGCTTGTCGTTCAGGTCGCCCTTGGCGACGAGCTCGGTGACCCGGGCGACCTGCGCCGGTGTGATCGCCAGCTCGTCGAGCGCCTTGCCCGACTCGTTGGCGCTGCGGGCCAGCTCGCCCATCCACCACTTGCGAGCGGAGGCGGCGTCGGCCCCGGCCTCGATCGTGGCGACGATCGGCTCCAGCGCACCGGCGTTGAGGATCGCCTGCATGTCGGTGGCCGAGACGCCCCACTCCTCGCGGAGCCGGTTGCGGCGGACCAGCGGCAGCTCGGGCAGTGCGGCCCGGATCTCCTCGACCCACTCGCGGGACGGGGCCACCGGGACGAGGTCGGGCTCCGGGAAGTACCGGTAGTCCTCGGCCTCCTCCTTCACACGGCCCGAGGTCGTCGACCCCGTGTCCTCGTGGAAGTGCCGGGTCTCCTGGATGATCGTGCCGCCGGACGACAGCACGGCGGCGTGCCGCTGGATCTCGAAGCGGGCCGCGCGCTCCACGGACCGGAGCGAGTTGACGTTCTTCGTCTCCGAGCGGGTGCCGAACTTCTCGGTGCCGTGCGGGCGCAGCGACAGGTTCACGTCGCAGCGCATCTGGCCCATCTCCATGCGGGCCTCGGAGACGCCGAGCGCCTTGATGAGCTCGCGCAGCTCACGGACGTAGGCCCGCGCGACCTCGGGGGCTCGCTCGCCCGCGCCCTCGATCGGCTTGGTGACGATCTCGATGAGCGGGATACCGGCGCGGTTGTAGTCGAGCAGGGAGTGGGACGCGCCGTGGATGCGGCCGGTGGCGCCGCCGACGTGCGTCGACTTGCCGGTGTCCTCCTCCATGTGCGCGCGCTCGATCTCCACGCGGAAGGTTTCGCCGTCCTCCAGCTGCACGTCGAGGTAGCCGCTGAAGGCGATCGGCTCGTCGTACTGGGAGGTCTGGAAGTTCTTCGGCATGTCCGGATAGAAGTAGTTCTTCCGGGCGAAACGGCACCACTCGGCGATCTCGCAGTTCAGCGCGAGACCGATCTTGATGGCGGACTCGACGCCGGTCGCGTTGACGACCGGCAGCGCGCCGGGCAGGCCGAGGCAGACCGGGCAGGTCTGCGTGTTGGCGTCCTGGCCGAGGGCGGTCGAACAACCGCAGAACATCTTGGTCTTGGTGCCGAGTTCGACATGGACCTCAAGGCCCATGACGGGGTCGTACGACGCGAGTGCTTCCTCGTACGACGCCAGGTCGGTCGTGGTGGTCACGGTGAACTTCCCTCTCAGCCCAGCAGAACGTCGTCGTCGCCCAGCTGCTTCAGCTCGCGATAGAGAATGGCCAGGTTGGTGACGACCGCGGCTCCGGTCACGACGGCGTCGAGCAGCCGCAGCGTGTCGTTGTCTCCGCGGGCCTTCTTGATCTGCTTGTAGACACCGACGGCGCCGAACGCCGACGTGGCCATCGAGATGTACAGACCGGACTTGGACTTCTTGAAGCCCTTGGCCTTGGACAGTGCGCTCACAGCGACGGAGCCTCCTCGATCAGCGGGTGGCCCCACTTTTCCACGAAGGCGGCCTCGACGGCCGCACCCACCTTGTACAGGCGGTCGTCCTTCATGACGGGGGCGATGATCTGCAGGCCGACCGGGAGGTTGTCCTCCGGGGCGAGGCCGCACGGCAGCGACATGGCCGCGTTGCCCGCCAGGTTGGTCGGGATGGTGCACAGGTCGGCGAGGTACATCGCCATCGGGTCGTCGGCGCGCTCGCCGATCGCGAAGGCGGTGGTCGGGGTCGTCGGCGAGACGATCACGTCGACCTGCTCGAACGCCTTGTCGAAGTCCTGCTTGATGAGCGTGCGGACCTTCTGGGCGCTGCCGTAGTACGCGTCGTAGTAGCCGGAGCTGAGCGCGTAGGTGCCGAGCATGATGCGGCGCTTGACCTCGGGCCCGAAGCCGGCCTCGCGGGTGAGGGAGGTGACCTCCTCGGCGGAGTGCGTGCCGTCGTCGCCGGTCCGCCGGCCGTAGCGCAGGCCGTCGAAGCGGGCGAGGTTGGAGGAGCACTCGGACGGGGCGATCAGGTAGTACGCCGAGAGCGCCAGGTCGAAGGACGGGCAGTCCAGCTCGACGATCTCGGCGCCCAGCTCCTTGAGCAGCTCGACGGACTCGTCGAACCGCTGGATGACGCCGGCCTGGTAGCCCTCGCCGCGGAACTGCTTGACGACGCCGACGCGCATGCCCTGGACCGAGCCGTTGCGGGCGGCCTCGACGACCGCCGGGACGGGCTCGTCGATGGACGTGGAGTCGAGCGGGTCGTGCCCGGCGATGACCTCGTGCAGCAGCGCCGCGTCCAGGACCGTACGGGCGCAGGGCCCGCCCTGGTCGAGGGAGCTGGAGAAGGCGACCATGCCGAACCGGGAGACCCCGCCGTACGTCGGCTTCACACCGACCGTGCCGGTGACGGCGGCGGGCTGGCGGATGGAGCCGCCGGTGTCCGTGCCGATCGCGAGCGGGGCCTGGAAGGAGGCCAGCGCGGCGGACGAACCGCCGCCGGAACCGCCGGGGATCTTCGTCAGGTCCCAGGGGTTGCCGGTCGGGCCGTAGGCGCTGTTCTCGGTGGAGGACCCCATGGCGAACTCGTCCATGTTGGTCTTGCCGAGGATGACGACGTCGGCGGCCTTGAGCCGCCGGGTGACGGTCGCGTCGTACGGCGGGATCCAGCCCTCGAGGATCTTCGATCCGACGGTCGTGGGCACGCCCTCGGTGGTGAAGATGTCCTTCAGCGCCAGGGGCACGCCGGCCAGCGGGCCGAGCTTCTCGCCGCGCTCGCGCTTCTCGTCCACGGCACGGGCCTGGGCGAGGGCGCCCTCGCGGTCGACGTGCAGGAAGGCGTGCACCTTCTCGTCGACGGCCTCGATGCGGGCGAGGTGGGCCTCGGTGACCTGCACCGCGGTGAGTTCGCCGGAGGCGATCTTCGCGGCGGTCTCGGCGGCGGTGAGCTTGATGCAGTATTCGACGTTCTTGGCCGTCATGACTTCTAGTCCTCCCCCAGGATCTGCGGCACCTTGAAACGCTGCTGCTCCTGGGCAGGGGCGCCGGAGAGCGCCTGCTCGGGGGTGAGCGACGGACGGACCTCGTCCACGCGCATGACGTTCGTCAGCGGGAGCGGGTGTGAGGTCGGCGGTACGTCTTGGTCGGCGACCTCACTGACGCGGGCGACCGCGCCGATGATGTCGTCCAGCTGTCCCGCGAAGTGGTCGAGCTCTTCGGGCTTCAGCTCCAGACGCGCCAGCCGGGCGAGGTGGGCGACCTCCTCGCGCGTGATGCCAGGCATGCAGCGATCCTCAGGGGTGAGTGAATGTGGTGTGGCCCAATCCTATGGGGCCGGAGACCGTGCCCGTGAAACGGTTTGCCGCCCCGGAGGCTCATGGGGGCGCGCTCAGACCGCGAAGAGCAGTCCGGCAGTGATCAGGATGACGACCGCGGTGGCGAAGTGAATCCCGAAGGCCACCGCCCTCGCACCGCCGTGGCGCAGCACTATCAGCGTGTCGCCGAGGGGTATGAGCGCCACGGCCAGCATGAACCAGGCCTCGGCCCGGGCCCCCGCGAAGGCGAGCAGTGCCAGACCGACCAGCCCGAGGGTTCCGTCCCGCAGGCCCTTGATCGTCAGATAGGCGCCGGCGTCGCCGCCGGGGTCGGCCGGAACGCCGTAACCGGCGGCGGAGGGGCCGGGCTGAAACAGGAACCGGTAGCCGAGGATCAGGCAGAACAGGTTGAGCACCACGGCCAGGGTGTACGCGGTGACGGTCATGTCCTTCTCCGTTTCTAGCAGCGCTAGGGACAAGAGCGAAGCTAGCAGAGCGTCGACAGGAATGCTAGCGATGCTAGAATCACGCCATGACGATCCAGACGCGCCGGGAGCGCGAACGAGCGGAACGCGAGCGGCTGATCGTGACGGCCGCGCGGGAACTGGCCGAGGCGGAGGGCTGGGACGCGGTGACCACGCGGCGGCTCGCCGACGAGATCGAGTACAGCCAGCCGGTCCTCTACAGCCACTTCAAGGGCAAGGGCGCGATCATGGCGGCGGTGGCGGTGCAGGGCTGCGAGGAGCTCGCCGAGGAGCTGCGGGCGGCGCGCACGGCGGCCGGGAGCTCCCGCGAGGCGCTGGCGGCCGTGGGCCGCGCGTACACCGCCTTCGCCCGGCGGCGGCCCGCGCTCTACGACGTGATCTTCACGCTCGCCGTGGACCTGCCCTTCGCCACCCCCGAGGCGCCGGCGGCCCTCCAGGACGCCTTCGGCGAGCTGTTGCAGGCCGTCCGGCCGATCGCGGCCGAGGGTGAGGACATGGGAGCGCTGACGGAGACGTACTGGGCCGGGCTGCACGGGCTGGTGACCCTGATGCGCAGTGGCCGGCTGCCCGAGGAAGCGCACGATCGACGGCTGGCGCTCCTGATCAGCCACTTCGTGCCCCAGGGCACGGACTGAGCGCCCGTCCGGATCACCTCCTGCAGGAAGGGCGAGCGGGGCGGGCGGTACAGGCGAACAGGGCGAGCGGAACAGCGGACGGGCAGGTCACTCGTCGGCCGTCGCAGCGGGGAGCGCTGCGCGCGGGCGCTGCCACCCCCGGGGGCCCCGCGCCCGCAGCCAGGCCGTGGTCTCGTCCGGAGGCATCGCCGCCGCGACCAGCCAGCCCTGGACCGCGTCGCAGCCGAGGTCGCGCAGGCGTTCCCAGGTCTCGTCGTCCTCGACGCCCTCGGCGACGACGAGCAGACCGAGGGAGTGTGCCAGATCGACCGTGCAGCGCACGATCTCGGCGTCCTCCGTGTCGACCGCGAGGCGCGCCACGAACGAACGGTCGATCTTGAGCTCGCTGACCGGGAGCCGGCGCAGGTGCACCAGCGAGGAGTAGCCCGTGCCGAAGTCGTCGAGGGACATCTTCACGCCGTGCGCGGTCAGCTGGTTGAGGGTGTCGGCGGCGCGCTGCGGGTCCTCCAGGAGGACGTGCTCGGTGATCTCCAGTTGGAGCGCTCCCGCCGGGACTCCGTGCCGGGCCAGCCGGGCGGCGACGGAGCCTGCGAAGCCGGGGGTGTGCACGTCGCGCGGGGAGACGTTCACCGCGACCGGGACGAACAGGCCCTGTTCCCGCCAGCGCGCGACCTGGCCCAGCGCGGTTTCCAGCACGTACTCGGTGAGGTGGGGCATCAGGCCCGAGGACTCGGCGATCGCTATGAACTCGTCCGGCGGGACCTTGCCCCGCTCGGGGTGCACCCAGCGGACCAGCGCCTCCAGGCCCGCGACCTGCCCGTCGAAGCGGACCTTGGGCTGGTAGTGCAGATGCACCTCGCGCGCGTCGAGGGCGCGGCGCAGATCGCCCAGCAGGCCGAGACGGTCGGGGGTGTTGGAGTCGCGCTTGGACTCGTAGACCTCGACGCCGGTGCGGTCCCGCTTCGCCTGGTACATCGCCACGTCCGCCCGCCGCAGCAGCCCTTCGGCGTCCAGGGCGTGGTCGGGGAAGACGGCGACTCCGGCGCTGGCCTCCAGGACGAGGGTGAGGCCGTCGAGGTCGAGGGGGGAACTGAGGGCGGCGACGAGGTTGCGGGCGATCCGGGTCGCGGACGTCGTGGAGTCGGCCACCGGCAGTAAGACGGCGAACTCGTCACCGCCGAGCCGGGCGGCCTCCGCCCCGCGCGGCAGCGCCACCCGCAGCCGGTCGGCGATCTGCAGCAGCAGCCGGTCACCGGCGAGATGACCGAGCGTGTCGTTGACCGACCGGAACCGGTCGAGGTCGATCAGCATCAGCGCGGCGCGGGCGTCGATCCGCTCCGCGTCGTCCAGGGCGGTCCAGATGCGCTCAAGCAGCCACTGGCGGTTGGGCAGCCCCGTCAGCGGGTCGCGCAGCTGCTCCTCGGCTCGGGCCCGGGCTATCCACAGGGTGGAGTCCAGGGCGATCAGCGGGATGGAGAACAGCGGCAGCAGGATCGGCTTGGCCACGGCGACCACGCAGACCAGCGGCGCGATGCCGAGCAGCGCGACGGCGACCAGCCCCTGTCTGACCAGGGCGGTGCGGGCGACGGTGGGCAGCCCGGGGCGCGGCGCGTGCAGGTACCAGAGCAGGACGCGGGTGACCATCAGGTAGGCGACGGCGACCAGGGCCACCTGGGGTGCCGTGGCGAGCGTCCACGCGGCGGGATCCGCCGGGGTCTCGACGGACGGCACGGTGGTGAAGAGGCCCAGCACGAGCGCGCCGGCGCCGATGCCGAGGAGGTCGACGGCGCCGTGCAGCACTCCCTGGCGCCAGCGGTTGCGGCGGGCCACGCCCACCAGCACGACGACGGTGAGGCTGACCATGCCGGCCGGAACCCAGCCGTAGAGCAGCAGCACGGCGAGGGTGAGGGCGGCGCCCGAGCCGGTACCGCCCCACCAGCGGGAGCGGCCCAGCATGACCAGGTGACCGACGATGGTGCCGGTCAGCACGGCCAGCGCCCAGCCGGAAGTGCCCGACGGGAAGAGCGCGTGGCCGCCGGTGAAGGCACGGTAGAAGCCGGCGCCCAGGACGAACCCGGCCGCCGCGACGACTGCGGCGGGCAGCGCGGGCCAGGACTGGTGCCGCTCGCCGTCCGGGTCGTCCGCACCGGCCAGTGCGGGCGGGCGTTCGGTGATCGGCTGTGCGCCGGGGCCGTCCGCGGCGCGCCCCCCGTCACCTCGCCTGTCCGGGGTGTACTGTCCGACGGCGCGCGCCTCCGCTCCCGGACGCCCCGCCGGCCGTACGGCCCCACGGACTGCACGCCACGCGACCGCCACACGGCGCAGCCGCGAGACCGGCACGGCGCTCTCGGTCGGTTCCATTCCCGTCCCTCTCACAGCCGGCGGTACCCACGCCCCGCGGCCCAGTGCCCGACATCCCTCAACGGCCCGCGCCCGAAAACCGTTCCCCGCGCTCTGTGCGAGCACGAAGATGCCCCGACCGCGGTTGGGCACGGCAGGCGCACATCTCAACAGTAGGCCGCAGAAGGCTTCCACGGGCAGCGGTCGCCGACGGTTGCCCGAATGGGCCCCGGCCACCCGTATGCATCTGGTATGCGCCGAACGGGTGGCCTTCAACCGCTACTCCTCGGCCGAAAGGGCGACTTCGGCCGCGGCTTGTGGTCCCTGCTCCAGCAGGACGCCGAAACCGTCCTCGTTCAGGACCGGAACCTTCAGCTGCATCGCCTTGTCGTACTTCGATCCGGGACTGTCCCCCACGACGACGAACGACGTCTTCTTCGAAACCGAGCCGGTCACCTTCGCTCCACGGCTCTGCAGCGCCTCCTTGGCGCCGTCCCGGGTGAAGTGTTCGAGGGTGCCGGTGACGACGACGGTGAGCCCTTCGAGCGGGCGCGGCCCCTCGTCCTCGCCGGTGCTCTCCTCCTCCATGCGGACGCCGGCGGCCTTCCACTTGCGGATGATGTCGCGGTGCCAGTCCTCGGCGAACCACTGCTTGAGGGAGGCGGCGATGGTCGGTCCGACGCCCTCGGTGACCGCCAGTTCCTCCTCACTGGCCTGGTCGATCCGCTCGATCGAGCGGAACTCGCGGGCCAGCGCCTCGGCCGCGACGGGTCCGACATGACGGATCGACAGGCTGGTGATGACGCGGGCCAGGGGGCGCTCCTTGGCCGCCGCGATGTTCTCCAGCATGGCGACCGCGTTCTTGCGGGGCTCGCCCTGCTGGTTCGCGAAGATCGTGGCGACCTTCTCCTCGCCGGTCTTCGGATCGCGCTTGGGCAGCCCGCTGTCCGGGTCGAGGACGTACGCCTTGATCGGCAACAGCTGCTCGATGGTGAGGTCGAACAGGTCGCCCTCGTCGACCAGCGGCGGGTCCTTCGGCTCCAACGGCGCGGTGAGGGCCGCCGCCGCCACATAGCCGAAGTGCTCGATGTCCAGCGCCTTGCGGCCCGCGAGGTAGAACAAGCGCTCGCGCAACTGGGCCGGGCAGGTGCGGGCGTTGGGGCAGCGCAGGTCGACGTCGCCCTCCTTCATCGGCCGCAGCGGCGTGTCGCACTCGGGGCATTCGCCGGGCATGACGAACTCCCGCTCGGTGCCGTCGCGCAGGTCGGCGACGGGGCCGAGGATCTCCGGGATGACGTCACCGGCCTTGCGCAGCACGACCGTGTCCCCGATGAGGACGCCCTTGGCCTTGACCACGTCCTGGTTGTGCAGCGTGGCGAACTCGACCTCGGAGCCCGCGACCGTGACGGGCTCGACCTGGGCGTAGGGGGTGACGCGGCCGGTGCGGCCCACGCCCACCCGGATGTTGACGAGCTTGGTGTTGACCTCCTCCGGCGCGTACTTGTACGCGATCGCCCAGCGCGGGGCACGCGAGGTGGAGCCGAGTCGGCCCTGGAGGGGGATCTGGTCGAGCTTGACGACCACGCCGTCGATCTCGTGTTCCACGGAGTGGCGGTTCTCGCCGAAGTAGGCGATGAACTCCCGTACGCCTTCCAGGCCGTCGACCACCTTGTTGTGCCGGGAGGTGGGCAGACCCCAGGTCTTGAGCAGGTCGTAGGCCTGGGAGAGGCGGGTGAGGCCGGTGAAGCCCTCCAGGGCGCCGATGCCGTGGACCACCATGTGCAGCGGGCGGGTGGCGGTGACGCGCGGGTCCTTCTGGCGCAGTGAACCGGCGGCCGCGTTGCGCGGGTTGGCGAAGGGCTTGTCTCCGGCCTCGACGAGGCGGGCGTTGAGCGCCTGGAACTTCTCCATCGGGAAGTAGACCTCGCCGCGGATCTCCACGAGGTCGGGGACGGAGTCGCCCTTGAGGCGGTCGGGGATCTCGGCGATCGTGCGCACGTTGGGCGTGATGTCCTCACCGGTGCGGCCGTCGCCGCGGGTGGCGGCGCGGGTGAGGCGGCCGTGCTCGTAGGTGAGGTTCACCGCGAGCCCGTCGACCTTGAGCTCGCACAGGAAGTGGTACTCCTGCTCACCCAGTTCCCTGGCGATGCGCTCCGTCCAGGCGGCCATCTCCTCGTCGTTGAACGTGTTGTCGAGGGAGAGCATGCGCTGGTGGTGCCGGACCGCCGTGAACTCGGTCTCGTAGGCCCCGGAGACCTTCTGGGTCGGCGAGTCCGGCGTGCGCAGCTCGGGGTGCTCCTCCTCCAGCGCCTCCAGGGAACGCAGCAGCTGGTCGAACTCCGCGTCGCTGACGACGGGAGCGTCGTTCACGTAGTAGCGGAAGCGGTGCTCCTCGATCTGCTCCGCGAGGCGCGCGTGCTTCTCCCGTGCCTCTGCGGGCACCGTCGTCGTCTCCGCTTGCTTGTCGCCGGCCACCGTGTCGTCCTCCCGTTACTCTGGGTTGTCCGCGAGGGATCTCGCCGCCCGGGCGCAGTGCGCGAGAGCCGTACGCGCGTACCCCGGGGAGGCCCCCGCGAGTCCGCACGCCGGGGTGACCGTGACCGCCTCCGCGAGAAGCCCCGGAGACAGCCCCAGCCTGCGCCACAGCGTCCTGACACCCATGACGCTACCGGCAGGGTCTGACAATGGGCCCTCCGTGCCCGGGACGACACCGGTGAAGAGCCGGGTCCCGCCCTCCACCGCTTCCCCGATCGTTTCGTCGTCACGTTCGGTGAGCAAGGAGAAGTCGAAGGAGACGGCCGCCGCGCCGGCCCGGCGGAGCAGGGCGAACGGCACGTCGGGGGCGCAGGAGTGGACCACGACCGGGCCGGCCGTGTGCGTCCCGGCGAGGTCGCGCAGCGTCTGCTCGACGACCTGCCGGTCGACGGCCCGGTGGGTGCGGTAGCCGCTGGCGCTCTTGACCTGCCCGCGCAGGACGGCGGTGAGGGACGGCTCGTCGAGCTGGAGGACGATCTGCGCGCCGGGGATCCGCCGCTGCACCTCGGCGAGGTGCAGACGCAGTCCCTCGGCGAGGGAGGCGGCGAGGTCGCGGCAGGCTCCGGGGTCGGAGAGGGCGGCCTCACCGCCCCGCAGCTCCAGGTTGGCCGCGAGGGTCCAGGGGCCGACCGCCTGGACCTTGAGCGGGCCCTCGTAGTCCTGCGTGAACTCCTCCAGGGCGTCGAGGTCCTCGCCGAGCCAGGAACGGGCCCGCTTGGTGTCGCGCCCCGGCCGGTCCCCGAGCCGCCAGCCGCTGGGCTCCACGCGCGCGTACAGCTCGACGAGCATCCCGGCGGTCCGCCCGATCATGTCCGCGCCGGGGCCCCGGGCGGGCAGTTCGGGCAGGAAGGGGAAGTCCTCGAAGGTGCCGGTGACGGTCTTGGCGGCCTCACGGGCGTCGCCGCCCGGCATGGATCCCACGCCGGTGGCCGTGCCGAACCTGAACTGGCTGTTTTCGCTCACCCCAGAAGCCTACGCAGCGTCTTGAGCGGGGTCAGCCTCCAGGGCGCACGGTCAGGTCGTTGACCTCGGCGTCCCGCGGCAGGTCCAGGGCCATGACGATCGTCGTGGCGACCGACTCCGGGTCGATCCAACGCGAAGCGTCGTACTCCTTGCCCTCCTGCTGGTGCACCTTGGCCTGCATGGGGCTGGCCGTGCGGCCGGGGTAGACCGAGGTGACGCGGACCCCGGCGGCGTGCTCCTCGTGGCGCAGGGAGTCGGCGAGGGCCTTCAGGCCGTGCTTGGAGGCTGCGTACGCGGACCAGCCGGCGTGGGCGTTGAGGCCGGCGCCGGAGTTGACGAAGAGCACGTGGCCGCGGGCGGCGCGCAGTTGGGGCAGGAAGTGGCGGGTCAGCTCGGCGGGGGCGATCAGGTTGACGTTGAGCTGGTGGCGCCACGCCTTCGGGGTGAGCTCGCCGACCGGGCCGAGGTCGACCACGCCGGCGATGTGCAGCAGCGAGTCCACGCGGTCCGGCAGCGACTGGTGGGAGAAGGCCCAGGAGAGCCGGTCGGGGTCGGCGAGGTCGCCGACCAGGGTCCGCGCTCCGGGGAACTCGGCCGCGAGCTCCTTGGCGCGGCCCGCGTCGCGCGCGTGCAGCACGAGGTCGTCCCCGCGCGCGTGCAGACGGCGGGCCACGGCCGCGCCGATGCCGGAGCCGGCTCCGGTGATCACATGAGTAGCCATGTCCGCCATGCTCGCATCAGAGCCGGATCACTCGATGCCCCGGCTCTCCTCCAGGTACGCCAGCGCCCCGACCGGCTCCTCGGCGAAGAACACCAGGTCGGTCAGGGGACGGGGCAGGAAGCCCTCGGCGTCCATGCGGCGGAACTGCTCCTTCAGGCCGTCGTAGAAGCCCGCGGTGTTGAGCAGGACCACCGGCTTGTCGGTGTGCCCGTGCTTCTTCAGCTCCAGGATCTCGGTCGCCTCGTCGAGCGTGCCCGTGCCGCCGACCATGATCACCACGGCGTCGGCCCTCTCCAGGAGCAGCCTCTTGCGCTCGGCGAGGTCCTTGGCGACGACCATCTCGTCGACGCCCGGGCGGGCCTTGGCCGCGAGGAACTGCACGGAGACACCGGCCAGCCGGCCGCCCGCCTCCTGCACCCCGTCGGCGACCACCTTCATGAGGCCGACGTCGGAGCCGCCCCACACGAGCGTGTGGCCGCCCTTGCCCAGCAGCTCGGCGAACTCCCGCGCGGGGCGGGTGTAGCGCTCGTCGAGGTCGGCGGCGGACAGGAAGACACAGATGTTCATGGGCCCACCGTACGGGCCCGGTCCGCCGTGGCGGTCACCCGCATTTTGGACTGCCGATGGGGCAGGCGTTCCCAGTCGTCCATGAACCGGGCGTCCAGGCCGTGCCGCGCGGCGAGTTCGGTGAGGGTCCGCGTCCGGTAGTAGAAGTCCTCGTGCAGGACCTGGTGTTCCTCGCCCTCGGTGCGGTCGAAGGTGAAGTCGAAGAAGCCGCCGGGCGCGAGGATCCGCCCGACGTGGGCGAAGCACTCCTCGATGACGTGCGGCGGCGAGTGCGAGAAGACGCTGTGCGCGTGTACGACATCGAAGTGGGCGTCCGGCAGGAAGGCGAAGGTGAGGTCGCCGGCGAGTGCCAGGTAGGGCAGTTTGGGCTGGAGCTTCTCGGCCACCAGGGTGTCCTGGGCGGCGAGCAGGATGTGCGGCGAGATGTCGATGCCGTAGTAGTTCCCGGTGTCGAGGTGGTCGATGAACAGCCGCCCGGCGCGCAGGTTGCCGCAGCCGATCTCCAGCATGCGGTGGTGCGGCTGGAGGCCGTGGCCCGTCAGGTAGTCGAACTGCATGCGCCCGATCCGAGCCCACTGCTCGCGTGAGGGGTTGTGCCCCACCGCCGCCTCGGCGCTGCGGGCCGAGTCCGAGGCCATCACGGCCCGGTAGTACGCGATGTGGTCGGGATGGCGCAGCCTCAGCCATGCGTCGCGCACCGCACGCCGGGCGTGCGCGGGCACCCGCTTCGGGTGGTTCAGGGCGTACCGGACCTGGTGAAGCAGGCGGGAGCGGTCTCCGGCAGCCGGTTCCTTGGCGCGCATGGGGGCCTCCTGCGGCGAGGGAAGAACTCCGCTTCAGCCTGCGCTGTACGGGAGGAGTCGGCTACCCGAGGAGGGGCGATCGTGACCAGAGGGCATCGCATCACCGTCGAGCGCAGCGACCGGCACGTGCGCGTGGTGCACGGCGGGCAGGTGCTGGCGGAGAGCGACCGGTCGTTGGTGCTGCGCGAGACGGGCTGTCCCGAGCGGTACTACATCCCGCGTGAGGACGTGCGGCTGGACCTGCTGACGCCGTCCGGCGCGCAGACGTACTGCCCGTTCAAGGGCACCGCCTCCTACTGGTCGCTGCCGGACGCGGCGGACCTCGTCTGGGCGTATCCGGACCCCGAGCCGGACGTCGCCGAGATCAAGGACCACCTGTGCTTCTACGAGGTGGAAGTGTTCTGATCGGCTGACGCGCCGCCCGCCTCACCGATGAACACCGCGCCGTGCGGCAGTCTGCATGAGCATGGACAAGAAGATCCTTTCGCGCGACGGCACCCGCATCGCCTACGAGAGCACCGGACGCGGTCCCGCGGTGATTCTGGTGAGCGGCGCGATGTCGACGGGCGGCACTCTGGCGCCGCTGGCCGTGTCGCTCGCGGAGCGTTTCCAGGCCGTCGTGTACGACCGCCGGGGCCGCGGCGCCAGCGCGGACACCGCGCCGTACGCCGTGGAGCGTGAGATCGAGGACCTGGCCGCGGTGATCGAGGCGGTGGGCGGCGAGGCACTCCTGTACGGCATCTCCTCGGGCGGGGCACTGGCCCTGGAGGCGGCGGCCGGCGGACTGCCGGTGCGGCGCGTGGCCGTCTACGAGACGCCGTTCGCGATGTCCGAGGAGGGCGCCAGAGAGCGTGCGCAGTACACCGAGCGGCTGACGGAGGCGCTCGGCGAGGGGCGGCGCGGGGACGCGGTCGAACTGTTCCTGCGGCTGACCGGCCTGGCCGAGGGGGTGATCCAGGGCGCCCGCCAGTCCCCCATGTGGCCCGGGATGGAGGCGATGGCCCTGAGTCTCGCCTACGACGACGCCGTCATGGGCGACGGCCGGGTCCCCCGCTCCCGGCTGGGCTCCGTGGGCGTGCCCGTCCTGGCGGTCGCGGGCGACGCGAGCCCCGCCTGGCTGCGCGAGGCGGCCAAGGCGATCGCGGACTCCGTCCCCGAGGGCACGTACCGCACGCTCCAGGGGCAGACGCACATGGTCGAGCCGAACGTGCTGGCGCCGGTGCTGACGGAGTTCTTCAGCCGGGACTGACGGAGTTCTTCGGCCGGGACCGACGGGGTGCTTGGGCCGGGACCGAGACGGGCGGCACGGGGGCACGCGCGCGTGGAGCCCGCCCCCGGCTGCCGCGGCGGTTCAGGCCACGCCGGCCGTCTCCCGGGTCGTCGCCGTGATCGTCGCCGAGCCCACCACGCGCGTGCCGTCGTACAGCACGATCGCCTGGCCGGGGGCGACGCCGCGGAC
>NZ_JBIBEP010000010.1:0-305131 GCF_042955185.1 Streptomyces sp. NPDC012474 | reverse complement strand
CAGCGCCGCCACGTCCAGCAGCCCCGAAAACCGCACCACCAACGGCACGTTGTACGTGCCCGACGCGCCCTCGACCCGCGACAGGAACCACAACCCCCGCTGCGCGAACGACAAAGGAACGACAGGATTCTCCACGGCTTCTCTCTCAGACGTTTGGGCCGAGCTGCGCCGGCGCAGAGGGGTGCGTTGGCAAGAGGGGAAGGTTCAGCGGTCCGGTCACCTGACGGCGGCACCCGGGGTGCGTGAACGTCGTTTCATGGTGGTCCGGCGGCCGTTGCGCGGACATCGGCATCGGCCCGGTCGGAGCCGAGGGCTCGCTCGCTATGGGGAACCGGCTGCTCGTCGATGGGATCACCGTGGCCGGTCTCTCCAGCGGACGTGCTCACGTCGTCGTCCCATCGTGTGACGCGGCCGATCTATGGTCAAGACTTCTTGCCCATTCGACTGCAAGGGCTTCGACCATGGCCTCAACGGTGATCGGAGACGTCCGCACGGGCCCCTCGGCCGCTTGGAAGGCCCAGAGATCTACGTGGAGCGCGCGGTGGACATCAGCCGGAGCCGGCCGGCGAAGTCGGAGGGCGCCGACAGGGGCCCTACCCCCGTCGGCGCCCTACGGCTTCGCCGGCTGCGTCCTACTGGTTGCACTGCTTCACGCGTTTGCGCATCTGATGGCTGAACTGTCCCCACGTGGACGCCATGTCCTGGGCGAGGTCTGCCATCGTGCCCGCGCAGTGCGGCGGAATGGCGTCCAGGAACGCCTCCAGTTCCTCCGGCTCCACCACTCTGGCGAGCAGCAACCGCAGCAGTGCCCGGCCGGATTCGGTGAATCGGAGGGAGGGGTCCGCCGCCAGCGACTTGACGGCGACCTTGGCCTGGTGGGAGGCCGCCGGGGTGGCCCTCACCGTTGTCGGCGGGACGACCGGCCGGGCCTGGCCGCGAGATTCGGCACCGGCTTCTGAGCCGCCCGGCGACTCCTGGCGGGCGGCCTGTTCCTCCAGTTTGCGCCGTGTCTGGTAGGCGGTACTGACGGAGACGCCCGCGATGGCGGCGATCTCACGCAGTGTGGCGTCAGGGCGTTGGGCGACCACGTCGGCCACCACTTGGCGGCGCCGGGCCGCGTCCATCGGGTGGGCGCGGCCGTCGGCGCCGATGCGGGTGTTCGACTGAGGAAGCTCCTCAGTCGAACGACGGCGGACGGCACCCACGGTCTTGGGCGACAGGCCGGTCACGGCGGCGATGGTGCGGTCCGAGAGCTGGCCATGTGTGCTCATCAGCCGGGCGGCGGCGTGCTTGCGCTCCTGCAGGCTGAGCGGAAGGCCGTGGGTCACGTTTAAGCGAACCGACTGGAGGAAGAGTTCGCTCTCGTCGCCGTCGAAGAAGGTGACCTCGATGGTCTCCTCCCCGCGGGCGATGGCGGCGTTCAGGCGGTGCATCCCGTCGATCACGCGCAACGTGTCCCGGTGTACGAGCACGGGCGGGAGGGCGGTCTCCGCTTCCGCCAGCAGCCGCACATGGGCCTGGTCGATTCCGTTGGCGCGGGGCGAGTCGGCGGGCAACAGCACACGGACCGGCAGTCGGCCGGGCTCACCGCTCAGCGGGCGTTCGGTCGCCCGGGTCTGCTGCTCAGTGATACCGACCGGCGCGCGCTGTCGTAGGTCATCCGTCTGATTCTGGACATATCTCGCCATTACGTCTCCCCGTTGCGAAAAGGACGGCAAGCCGACTGGTCTCCGTTGTCCGCGGCCTTGGAGGCGTGGATTCCGGTGACCAAGAGGAAGCTGCGCCCCCGTGATCCATCCAGTGCATCACCGTGCCATGTTCCTCGCGGTTATGTGTAGTCCCGGAAATCAACTTCACAGAATGCGCTGCATCTCTCAGCCACGAGGCCGCTTCCCGTGACGTGATCTTGAACGGGCAGGTCCTGATCATTTGGCGACCGGGCATGCGGCCGACGCCCTCCGAGTGACCGCTGCTATCGATCACACAGCTGAGACGCAGGCGCCCCCTGCGGGGCTTGATGAGCAACTCACCCTGCTCAGGCGCGGGTTGAGACTTGCCGACACGCACCGGATGGGCGATTCGAGCGGTGCGGCATGCTTCCCCGCACATCACTCTCGCTTTCTGCGACCTGCCGCGGCAGCGCCACACAACGGAAAGTATTGGAAAAGGGAAGGAAAAGAGTCGGCAATATGTGCACGTCAGAAATGACGACGCCGCGTCCGCGGCGAGGGTCGGGAGCTCGCAGTGCGGACGAGGCGCACCGGCCCAAGAATGGGAGAACCTTCAATATTCCGAAAATCAACAAGTCCTGGGCTATTCCTGCTCCATCGCCCTCACTGAGGCAGACGCACGAAGACCGCCAGCGAGGCGCGCGGGACCCAGCCGAGGAACGTGTAGAGCGCCCGCCCCTCCTCGGTGGCGCTGAGTACCGCGCTCCGGGCTCCGGAGGCGAGAGCGGCCTCGGTGAGGGCGTGCATCACCAGGGTCCCCAGGCCGCGCCGCTGGTGCGCGGGGTAGGTCGCAACCCGGTCCACGACCGCCACCGCCCCGTGGACCGCCGCATAGCCGGCCGCCGCCGTCTCGCCGTCAGCGGTGTGCACCCGGACGCGAGTGACGGAACCGTCAGTTTCGACGTCCGTCTCGTAGCCGTCCGGCACCCGGGCGGCGGTCCGCCGCAGCGGGGCCGTCATCAGCAACTCGGCGTCCCGGCGCTGCCATACGGGCCCGAGCACGGCCGACGCGCGCCCGGGGTCGAGGAAGGTCAAGATCCGAGATGTCGGCTCAGCGGCCTGCGCGGCGACATCGCGCAGGGTGTCCTCGTCGCTGCGCAGGAGTACGTACCGGGCTCGCTCGCGTGGCCGGGCCACGTCGACGCGCATCCCCCACGGCAGCTCGACCGGCACCGGACTGCGTCGGGCGAGCGCCAGACCCGCCACCCAACTGCGCGTCAGTTCCAGCACCATCGGTCCTCGCCCTCCCCCGAGCAGTGATTGCTCACGTAGGCTACTGGCAAGTCACAGCGATCGCACCGACGTCACTTTCCTCCGTGCAGCGCGCGGCGATGCCTGCTCGGGGGTGTCCGCCGTGAAGTCAGAACGAAACCCAGGTGTGAGCCCGCCGGAACGGGAAAGTCCGCCCCTGTGGACGTGCTCCTGGTGACCTTCGGGCACAGCACCGCCGGGCGGGACCGGATCGTCGCGTTGCTGCGCGGTGCCGGTGTGACGGCCGTCGTGGATGTGCGGACCGCTCCCGGCAGTCGGCGGGATCCCGACCTGCTGCGGGAGCGGCTCGCCGAGTGGCTGCCGGCCGCCGGGATCGGCTACCGGTGGGAACCCGCGCTCGGTGGGTTCCGCCCGCTGCCCGCGGACAGTCCGGACGTGGTGTGGCGCAACGCGTCCTTCCGCGGCTACGCCGCCCACACCCGGTCCCCCGAGTTCGTCACCGCGATGGACCGCCTGCTGCACGAGGCCGCGGGTGCCCGTACGGCCGTGATGTGCAGCGAGGCGGTCTGGTGGCGCTGCCACCGCCGGCTGATCGCCGACTTCGCGGTGGTGGCCCGCGGCGTACCGGCCCACCACCTCATGCACGACGGCCGGCTGAGCGCCCACACCCCGACGCCCGGCGTGCGGCTGCGCGACGACGGGCTGCTCGTCTACGACGCCTCCACCGAGCCGACCCGGGGCTGAGCCGTCAGTACAGCTTGTTCACCGCCGTGACGGTCGTGGCCTTGAAGTCCGGTACCTGGGCGTGCTGGAAGGTACCCATCTGGCTCCAGCGGACGACCGTGACGGTCCGGCCGTCGCGGCCGACCGAGAAGAGGCCGATGTCGGAGGAGCCCCAGGCGGAGGCGGTGTGGATGCCGTAGACGTCGGCGCCCTCCTCGACGTTCAGCCGGCCGTAGTACCTCTGCGTCGCGGTGATGTCGGGGTCCTGCCGCATCAGCTTCTTCGCGCAGCCGGCCAGGTCCTTGCGCAGCAGGGCCGCGAAGTCCTTCGCCCGCTGTTCGCTGCGCTCCACGACCGTGATCTGCTGGGCGCTCGTGTCGTACTCCGTCCCGTACTGCCGGTGCGTGGTGATGGACGGCAGCGCGTCGCCCACACAGATCGGCAGCGGGTCGGGCCGGCCGGCGGTGACCGGACCGGCGTACCAGGGCGAGGTCGGGTGCGGCGGCAGTTCGGCCGGCTCCAGGAACCGGGGCGTGCCGGAGGCCGGTGCGGTGGCGGCAACGGCCGGGACGGCGGCTGCGGCGACACCGGCGACGGCCGCCAGCGCGGCCACGGTGGTGCGGATTCCTCGGTTCTGCCGTATTCCTCGGGCACGGATCTTCATGGTCTCCCCCATTGGTTTCCCCCGGTCGTCCCCGGTCGCGTGCTCGGGCTTGTGCCCTTGCCCCCTGTACGACCCGTCACCGGCCGCATTCGTTGCCCCCCGGACCTGCTACGGCTCCGTCCCGATTGTCACCGGTCCGCTACCGCGGACCGCGTCCCTCACCGAGGGCGGCGACGGCGGCCGGGCCGTGGCCCGCGGCGAGGAGGGGGCGCGGATGTCGTGCTCCGGATCGGGGGCGTAGCCGATCAGTACGTCGGCGGGGCCCTGGATGCGGATCTCACCGAGAACGGCGGGGAGGAGGGTGCGGGCGCGGTCCAGCAGGCCGGTCCAGCAGGCCGGTCCGGGAGCCGGCGGTGACGGTGGCGGGGAGCCGGGGTACCCCCGGGCGTCAGGCGCATGCGTGACGCCCCGGGGTGGGCCCGCGGCGAGCCGCGAAGCGTCCATGCCGCCGCCTCGCGCCCGGCGCGCGCCGCAGCCCGGCCCGTGATCCGCTTCACACCGGCCGAGGCGTAGGCCCGGGTCTTACAGGGCGTAAAGCGACCGAAGAATGGATAGGGGCTATACGGCGATACGCGGGGAGTGTCCGACGTGCCCGGATGCCGGGTGCGGCGGCCTCAGGAGGGGAGCGCGCATGGACGGCCGGCCCTTGTATCTCGAACCGCGGCTGGAGCCACGGCTGAGGTCGCTCGTGGCGGCACACGGCACGCTGCACTCGATCGTCGACGCGCTCGGCTCACCCCTGCACGTCGTCGTGCCTGACCAGATCGCCGAGAACCTGGAGCGGTTCCGGTCGGTGTACCGCTCGCACCATCTGCCGGGGCAGGTCTTCTACGCCCACAAGGCCAACCGGTCCAGTGCGCTGCTGCGGCGGCTCGCCGCGACGGACGCGGGCGTGGACGTCGCGTCGCTGGGCGAGTTGCAGCACGCGCTGGGTGCCGGGTTCGACGCCGGCCGGATCACGGCCACAGGGCCGAAGAATCCCGAGTTCCTGTGGCTGGCGGCCCGTGCGGGAGTCACGGTCAGCGTCGACGCCGTTGCCGAGCTGGACCAGCTCGCCGCCCTGGTGCGCAAGCACGCGCTGTCCCCGGTGCGGGTGCTGCTGCGGCTGTCGGGCTTCGAGACGGCGGGGGTGAAGGTGCTGAGCCGGCGCAGTCGTTTCGGCACGCCCGTACGGGAGTTGGAGGTGCTGCTGGAGGCGGTCGAGCGGCATGCCGACGCGGTCGATCCGGCGGGGGTGGCCTTCCATCTGGACACGACGAGCGTCGCGGAGAAGGCGACCGCCCTCGAAGGGAGCCTGGCCGCACTGGAGTTGTGCCGGAGCCGGGGGCTGCGGCCGCGGGCCGTGGACGTCGGCGGCGGGTTCGGCATCAGCTATCTCGCCGAGCGGGAGCAGTGGGAGGCGTACACGACCGCGCTGACCGAGGCCGTCCTCGGCCGGCGTCCGCCCCTGACGTGGGGTGGGCACGGCTATGGGCTGCGCAACGAGTCCGGCACCCTGCGCGGCACGCTCGGTCTGTACCCCGCCCACCGGTCCGTCGCCGGCGCCGCCTACCTCGACGAGCTGCTGCGCCGTCCCGCCGCCTCGCTGGGCGGGCGCCCGCTGGCCGCGCTGCTGTTGGAGCACCTGTACGACCTGCACATCGAGCCCGGCCGGGCGCTGCTGGACCAGTGCGGACTCACCCTGGCGCGTGTCCTGGAGGTCCGCACCCAGGAGGCCGGCGGGGAACTGCTCGTACGGCTGGCCGCGAAGGCGGACGACATCGCCCTGGAGGACCACGGGGTGCTGATGGACCCGGTGGTCGTTCCCCGGGTCGGAGCAGGGCCGGGCGAGGAGCCGGTCGCCGTGCACCTCTTCGGAAGCCTCTGTCTGGAGACCGACCTGATCACCCGGCGCACGGTGTTCCTGCCGCGCCGCCCGGAACCCGGCGACCTGCTGGCCTTCGCCAACACCGCCGGCTACGCCATGGACTTCCACGCCACCCGCGCACAGCACCAGCCCGCCGCCGGCAAGGTCGCCGCCTGGCAGGACGGCGATGCCTGGCGCTGGTGCCTCGACGACCGGTTCTGGCCGATCACGCCCGCGAGGGGAGCTCAGTGAGGTACGACAGCATCACCGAGGTGATAGGCAACACCCCTCTGGTGCGGATAGACCCGGCGGTGCACGGCCTGCGCACCATCGATCTGTACGCGAAGCTCGAAATGCTCAACCCCTTCGGCTCGGTCAAGGACCGGCCCGCCTGGAGCATGGCGGGCCCCCTGCTGGCCGAGGCGGTCGAACAGGGCAGCCAGGTGGTCGAGTTGTCCAGCGGCAACACGGCCAAGGCCCTCGCGGTCATCGCGGGCATGCACGGCCTCGGCTTCAAGAGCGTCACCAACCGGATGCGGATCCCGGAGATCAAGGATCTCCTGCTGCTGCTCGGAGCGGAGATCGAGGAGCTGCCGGGGCAGAGCGAGTGCCTGGACCCGACCGCCACGGACGACCCGCTGACCTTGTTCCATCGCACGCTCTCCGCCTCGGGCAGTGCCTATCTGCACACCGACCAGTACTTCAACCCGCGCAACACCGAGGCCCATCTCACCGGCACCGGACCGGAGATCGTCAAAGACCTGGACGGCCGGGTTCCGGACTGGTTCGTCGCCTGTGTGGGCACGGCCGGGTCCTCCACGGGCGTCGCCCGCGCGCTGCGGGAGGAGGATCCCGCCGTGCGGGTGGTCGGTCTGGTGGCGGCCAAGTCCGACTTCATTCCCGGGATCCGCACCATCGACGAGGTGCAGGAGGTGGGTCTGTTCGACCCGGAGACGTACGACACGATGGAGTCGGTCAGTTCCGACGACGCGATCGAGGGGATGCTGACCCTGAACCGCCGCTGCGGCATCCTGGGCGGGCCCACCGGAGGGGCGGCCTACTTCGGCGCCGTCCGCCATCTGCGGCCTCTGGACGAGGAGTCGGAGGAGCGGCGGACCGCGGTGTTCATCGTCTGCGACCGGGTGGAGAGCTATCTGAGCTACGTCCGGCAGCGGCGGCCCGATCTGCTGGGCCGCCCGCCCCGGAAGAACTCGCCGGCCGACCTGTCCGACGCCGAGGTGGGCGGGGCGCCGTCGGTCACCGTGGCCGAGGCCCGGCGCTGGATGGAGACCGAGGGGCCGCTCGTGGTCGACCTGCGCAGCCCGTACGCGTACGCGGCGCTGCACATCGACGGTTCGGTCAACATCGTCGACGAGCTGTTCGCCGAACTAGTCCGGGGCGGGATGCCGTTCAGCCGGCGGCGGCCGGTGCTGCTGGCGTGCCCGGTGGGTGAGCAGTCCGCGCGGTACGCGGCGCTGCTGACCCGGATGGGCCACCCGGACGTGCGCAGCCTGGCCGGCGGCATCATCGCCTGGCGGGACGCGGGCGCTCCCCTGGTGCGGGACTGACCGGCGTGAGCACACCGAGCGGCCGCGAGGACCAGGGGCGGTGGCAGCGGGCGCTGCGCGCCCAGTTCCCCATCGTCACCGGGCATCCGGAGCTGGCGTACCTGGACAGCGCGGCCACGGCGCAGAAGCCGCAGGCCGTCCTGGACGCCGTGCAGACGTACCTGACCACGTCGAACGCCAACGCCGCGCGCGGCACCTACACCTGGGCCAACCGCACCACGGAGCTGGTCGAGCGCACCCGCGGGCGCGTCGCCCGGTTCCTCGGGGACGACCGGCCGGAGCGCTCCGTCGTCCACTTCACCGGCGGCACCACCGAGGGGCTGCGCACCATCGCCCGCGACTGGCTGCCGGGCTTCCTGCGCGACGGTGACGAGATCGTCGTACCGGACGCCGATCACCAGGCGAACATCGTGCCCTGGCTGGAGGCGCAGCGGTCGCTCGCACGGGAGGGGCTGCACGTCCGGGTGGTGCCGATGCCGTACCAGAGCGGTTCGGGGGACTACGACCACCGGGCGCTGGCGGAACGGGCCGGGCCGCGTACCCGGTTCGTGGCCACCACCCATGTGCACCACGTCTACGGCGGCGACATGAACGTGCACCGCGTCCGTGAGGCCGTCGGCCCGGACGCGGTCATCTGCCTGGACGCCGCGCAGAGTGTCGGCCATCTGCCGGTGTCCGTGGCGGAGCTGGACGTCGACTTCGTGGTGTTCTCCGGTCACAAGGCGCTGGCCCTGCCCGGTTCGGGGGCGGTGTGGGCCCGGCAGGCGCGCGGGCCGGAGTTCGTGCCCGGCGGGTGGAGCGGCACCCCCAACACGGTGGGCGTCGCCTCGCTCGAAGCGGCCCTGGACTGGCTGGAGGCGGCCGGTGTCGACCGGATCGAGCGCTGGACGGCCGACCTGGCGGCCCGGCTCACCGAGGGGCTGCGCCGGCTGGACGCCTACGAGATCCTCGGCTGCCCCCTCAGTCTCGCCGCCGACTCGACCGTGCAGCGCCGCCGCGGCATCGTGACGCTGCGGCACCGCGCCATCGACTCGGGCGATCTGGGGTTCATCCTGTTCAGCCACGGGTTCATGGTCCGCTCCGACCATCACTGCCAGGGCGACGCGGGCGAGAAGACCGGGTCGGTGCGGGTGAGTCTGCATGTGTACAACACGGTGGAGGAGGTCGACCGGCTGCTGTCGGTTCTCGCCTCGCTCCCGTGACACCCCCAACTGGGCATAATGGGAACCGTTTCCACCTGTAGGCTCGGGCCGTAACGAGTCAGGTGCGAGACGGCGAGGTGGCGCGACCGGATGGGGCTGAGTCTGGCGACGGCGGAGCGGTGGGTGGAGCGCTGGGAGCTCCAGCAGCAGCGGTACGCCGTCGACCGCGAGGAGCGGTTCACGGTGATCGCCGATGTCGTCGAGCACGTCACGGCGGGGGGTACGGCCCGGCCCCTCGTCGTGGACCTGGGCTGCGGGCCGGGATCCCTCGCGGCCCGGCTGGTCCGGCGGCTGCCGGACGCCGAGATCGTGGCCGTGGACCGGGACCCCGTCCTGCTGGAGCTGGGCCGCACCCACCACCCGGACGCGGCCCGCTACGTCGACGCGGAGATCGGCGCGCCCGGCTGGGTGCGGGCCCTGGATCTGGACCGGCCCCTGGACGCGGCGGTCTCCACGACGGCCCTGCACTACCTCGACCGTGACACCCTGCTCGGCACCTACCGGCAGCTCGCCGGGCTGCTGCGCCCCGGGGGCGTCCTCGTCAACGGCGACCACCTCCCCCAGGGCCCGGCGGGCCCGGCCGGGATCGCCGCCCATGTCGGACGGTGCCGGGCCGACCGGCAGCGCGTGTTCGCCCACGAGGACTGGGGCTCCTGGTGGGCCGCGGCCGGCGACGACCCGGAGCTGGCCGACCTCCTCACCGAGCGCCGGCGGCGCGAAGCCCCCCGCGGATCGGGCCGCCCCGCCGAGCTCCCCCTCTCCGCCCACCTGGAGCTCCTCCGGCAGGCCGGCTTCGGCAAGGCCGGCCCGGTGTGGCAGTACGGCGACAGCTGCGTGGTCGTGGCGGTGCGCTAGAAGTCCCCTGACCGGGCGCTTCACTCGTGCGCCCGCCCCGGGTGGCGGGTGGGTGCGGGTCCTCCGACAATACATGCAGGAATCGCTATATGTTAATGTCGCCACGCCTGCCCGGCCGAAGCACCGCCGGCGGCCACCAGCACACACGAGGAGCACCACCATGACCACCGCCGAGCACATCACCCACGAGGACCACGCGCACGCCCACGGCGACGACTGCGGACACCTCGCCTTCACCCACGGCGACCACACCGACTACGCCCACGACGGCCACATCCACCGGACGCACGACGGCCACACCGACGAATGCGCGAACGGCGGCCACGCGGTGCACCAGAACCACGACCACGAGCACGGCGACGACTGCGGCCATCTGGCCGTGCGCCACGACGACCACACGGACTACGTGCACGACGGCCACCGTCACGCCGCCCACGAGGGACACTGGGACGACCACTGACAGCAGTCGCCCCCGGCGCGCGAGGAACAAACTGGGAATCGTTGTCATATGCTAATGTATGCATATGACAACGACGCCCCCTCCCCCGGCGGACGAGCCGGATCCCACCCTGCAGGCGGCCGGCGAGCTGTTGCGCGCGCTTGCCTCGCCGGTACGGCTGGGCATCGTGCGGGAACTGTCCGGCGGCGGGAAGTACGTCCACGAACTGGTGACCGCCCTGGGCGTCAGCCAGCCGCTGGTCTCCCAGCACCTGAGGGTGCTGCGCACCTCCCGGATCGTGACCGCCCGGCGTCAGGCCCGCGAGACGCGGTACACCCTCACCGACGACCACGTGGCGCACATCGTCCTGGACGCCATCCGGCACGTGCAGGAGTAGTGCCTCAGGTCAGGCTGTCCCACTGGACGGTGCGGTCGCACCAGCGCTGGAGCAGGGCCCGGTCGTGGCCGACGGCCAGCAGGGCGGCGCCCGTCGCGGCCCGGTAGACCTCGACCGCCGCGACCAGGGCGGCGGCCGTCGAGGCGTCGAGCATCGCGGTCATCTCGTCGCACACCAGCATGCGCGGGCGCAGCACCAACGCCCGGGCGAGACAGGCGCGTTGCAGCTGCCCGTCACTGACCTCGTGCGGCCGCCGGGTCAGCAGGTCGGGGGTGAGACCGACGACGGGGGCCAACTCGGCGATCCGGCCCGTGACTTCCGCGCCGCGGCCGGTGGCGCGCAGGGGCTCGGCGATCAGGTCGGTGAGCGGCAGCCGTGGGTCCGCGGAGAGCCTCGCCTGCTGGAAGACGACCCCGAAGGCGGTGCGCTTCTCCCGTGGGGCGCGGTGGCGCCAGCGCCGTACGGGCTCGCCGTCGAGGAGCAGGGTGCCGGAGTCGGGGCGGTGCAGCAGGGCCGCTACCCGCGCGAGGGTGGACTTGCCGCAGCCGCTCGGGCCGAGCAGGCCGACGGACTCGCCCGGCGCGACGGCCAGGGACACGTCCCGGACCACCGGTGCGTTCCTGGCGTATCCGGCGGTGATGGAGCGCAGTTCAAGCACGGACGTCCTCCGGCACGTGCGGGTGGTGGCAGGCGACCGTGCCGGTGGGCGGCGGGGCGGCACAGGTGTCGGTGGCCCGGTCGCAGCGGGCGGCGAAGGAGCAGCCGTCCGGCAGGTCTCCCAGTTCGGGCGGCATGCCCGGGACGGGGGTGAAGGCGCGGTCGGGCAGCGCTCGGAGCAGGCCGCGGCTGTAGGGGTGGCGGGGGCCGGGTGAGCCGAAGAAGGCCGTGGCGTCGGCGAGTTCGACGATCCGTCCGGCGTACATGACCGCGACCCGGTCGGCGATGCGCTCGGCGGCGGCCAGATCGTGGGTGATCATCAGCAGGGCCCGTCCGCGACCGCTGCCGCCCGGGTCGTCGACGTGCCGCCGCAGTTCGTCGGCCGTACGGTCCACCAGGTCGCGGTCGAGTCCGGTGGTGGGCTCGTCGGCGAGCAGCAGGGGTGCGTCACCGACCAGGGCGAGGGCGGTGGCGGCGCGCTGGGCGAGACCGCCGGACAACTGGTGGGGGTGGCGGTCGAGGTGGTCAGCGGGGAACGCGGCCCGTTCTGCCGCGGCCTCGGCGGCGGCCCGCAGGGCGGCGCGGCCCCGGGTCGCGGTCAACGCGGCGACGGTCTCCTCCAGTTGGGACCGGACGGTGCGGACGGGGGTGAGGTGGGCGGCCGGGCTCTGCGGTACGAGGCCGATGAGCCGCCCCCGTACGGTGCGGGCGAGGGTCCGCTCGCCGGCCGTGAGCAGGTCCAGGTCGCCGAGGAGGGCCGAGCCCGCGGTCTGGGCGTTGCCGGGGAGCAGTCCGAGCAGGGCGGAGGCCAGCACGGACTTGCCGCAGCCGCTCTCCCCGATCAGGGCCAGGCACTCGCCGGGCGCCACGTCGAACCGCGCGTCGGTGACGGCGGCGACGCGGCGCCCGCCGGGCATGAGGAACCGCACGGACAGTCCGCGCACGGACAGCACGGGGGTCACGGACTCCATACCGGCGCTCACAGCATCAGCTCCGATCGGTGGCGGGGGTTGATCCGCTCCCGCCAGGCCCCGGCGAGTCCGGCGATGGCGAGGGTGGGGACGATGAGGAAGAGGCCCGGGAAGAGGGTCGGCCACCACTGGCCGGCGAGGAGGGAGCCGCGGGCACTCTGGATCAGCGTGCCGAGGCTCGCCGTGTGCGTGGGCAGCCCGAGTCCGAGGAAGGACAGCGCCGACTCGTGCCACATGGCGTGCGGCACCATCAGCACGGCGGCGAGCGCGGCCTGGGGCAGGACGGCGGGCAGCAGGTGCCGTACCGTCACCCGCCACCGGGAGGCCCCGCCGGAGACGGCGGCGTCGATGTACGGCCGCGACCGCAGCGACAGCACCTCGGCACGGACGATCCGGGCGGTGGACAGCCAGTGGGTCAGCGCGACCGAGATGACCACCGGCCACACCCCGGGGCGGAACATGGCGACGATGAAGATGCCGAGCAGCAGATGCGGCACGGACGAGAACGTGTCGACCACCCGCATCAGGGCCCGGTCGGCCCACCCGCCCAGCGCCCCGGCGGCCGCTCCCACCGCCGTGCCGACGACGGTCGCGGTCAGCGCCGCCGCCACCCCGACGAGCAGCGAGACGCGCAGGCCGTAGACGCAGCGCAGCAGCAGGTCGCGGCCGACGTCGTCGGTGCCGAACGGGTGGGCCCAGGAGGGCGGTCGCAGCTTGGCGGCGAGGTCGACGGCCTGCTGGTCGAGCTGGACCAGCGGCGGCACGAGCAGCACGGCGAGGACGGTCGCGGCCACCAGCGCGGCTGAGGTGCGCACCCGCAGGGCGCGGGTGGATCGGCGCCGGGGCCCGTGCGAGCGCCACTCGGTCCGCTCCGGGGCGGCGGCGGGCGCAGGGGTCTCACATGTCACTGAGCTTCACCCTCGGGTCGAACAGTCCGTAGAGCAGGTCGGCGAGCAGGTTCCCGGCGAGCACCGCGGCGGTGGCCAGCGTCGTCAGGGCGGCGAGCAGCGGGAAGTCGACGGCGGTGGCCGCCTCGACGGTGGCCGCGGCGATGCCCGGCCAGCTGAAGACGCTCTCCACCAGCAGCGCTCCGGTGATGAGTTCGGGAACGCGGGAGCCGATGAGCGTGAGCACCGGAAGGAGCCCGGAGCGCAGGGCGTGGCCGAGCAGGACGGTGCCTTCGCTCAGGCCGCGGGCTCGGGCGCCGCGTACGGGGTCCTCCGCCAGGGCGTCGCCGACGCCCTGGCGTACGTACAGGGTGAACCACGGCAGCTGGGACACGGCGAGGACACCGGCGGGCAGGGCGAGATGGCTCGTGACCTGGCCGGGCGTGACCTGTTCGCTGCCGGTGTCGGTCAGGCCGCCCGCCGGGAGGACGTCCCACTGGAGGGCGAACAGCCAGATGGCGAGCAGCGCGATCCAGAAGACCGGCGCCGCCTCCAGGGTGTAGGCGAGGGAGGTGACGGTCCGGTCGACGAGCGAGCCGGGGCGGCGGGCGGCGAGCACGCCGAGGACGGTGCCCACGAGCACGGCGGCGGCGAAGGCGACCGCGCAGAGCAGGGCGGACCACACGAGCCGTTCGCCGATGACCTGGGCGACCGGCTGCCGCATGACGCTGGAGTGGCCGAGGTCGCCGGTGAGCGCGGAGGTCAGCCAGTGCCACCAGCGGGCGGCGAAGGGCCGGTCCACGCCGAGGTTCTCGCGCAGCCGGTCCAGGGTCTGCTGGTCGGCGCCGAGCGCGGCGGTGCCGGCGTACGCCTTGACGGGGTCGAACGGGGAGGCGGCGGCGATGGCGAACACGCCGAAGGTGACGACGAGCAGCACGGGGACGGCGAACAGGGCCCGCCGTCCCGCCAGCCGTGCCATCGCTCCCCAGGGGAGTCGGGTCACTTCTTCGGCTGCCAGTCCTCGATGTTCCACCAGGGGCCGCTGGCGAAGCCGTGCTCGTGCGGCTCCAGCTGGGTGTTCAGGCCGTCCCAGCGGTCGGCCAGCACGTAGAGGTGGTCGATGTGGGTGAGGAAGGTGTAGCCGGGGTCCTCCACCAGGGCCCGCTGGAGCTTGTCGTAGGCGGACCTGCGCTCGGCCGGGTCCTGGCTGCGGCGGCCGTTGTCGAGGGCGCGGTCCACGGCCGGGTTGTCGTAGCGGGCCATGTTGTTGAAGCCGTCACCGGCGAGGGAGGAGTGCAGCAGCGTGTAGAGGCCGAAGTCGGGGTCGCCGGTGCTGCCGAAGCCCGCGAGGACGGCGTCGTCCTTCATGCGGGGCTCGATGACCTCCCATGTGGCGCTCTCCGCCGTCACCTCGATGCCGGCCTTCTTGGCGTCGGAGGCGTAGGCGAGGGCGTGGTCCTGGCGGACCTTGTCACCGGAGGGGTAGAGCAGGGTGAAGGCCGCCCGCTGTCCGTCCTTGGTGCGGATGCCGCCCTCGCCGGGCTTCCAGCCGGCCTCGTCCAGGATCTTGCGGGCCTTGCCGAGATCCCTGGTGCGCTCGATGTCCTTGGTGAAGGCGGGGTCGTCGACGGGCAGTGGTCCGTATGCCGGGCGGCCCGCGCCGTCGAGGATCTTGTCGACCATGGCCTCGCGGTCGACGGCGGCGTCGAGGGCCCGGCGGATCGCCCGGTCGCCGGTGACCTTGTTCGCGGTGGGGAGGGTGACGGCCCGGAAGTCGTAGGACCGGGCCTCGTAGGTGCGCTTGGCGTCGTCGCCCTTGAACGTGGCGGCGAGGTTGGGCGGGAGGACCGCGCCGTCGAGGTCACCGGAGCGCAGGCGGGTGGCGCGCACGTTGTCGTCGCCGATGACCGCCATGGTGAAGGTCTTCACCTTCGGCTCGCCGCCCCAGTAGCGGGGGTTGGCCTTGAAGGTGAGCTTCTCGCCCTTGCTCCACCCGGCGAGGACGTACGGCCCGGTGCCGACCGGCTTCGTGTTGAAGGAGCCGGTGTTGGGGTCCTGCTTCCCCGCGATGTGCTCCGGGACGATGGGCAGCACGGTGCGGGCGGCGAAGGGGGCGTAGGCGTACTCGAGCGTGAAGACGACCTGGTCGTCGCCGCTCGCCTTGACCTCCTTGACGGCGGCCAGCTCGCTCTTGAAGGTGTTGTTGGTCTTCGCGTCGAGGACGGTCCGGTACGTGTAGACGACGTCGGCGGCCGTCAGCGGTTCGCCGTCGCTGAACTCGACCCCGTCGCGCAGGGTGTAGGTGTACGTGCGGCCGCCGTCGGTGATCTCGGGCAGTCCGGCCGCCAGGGCGGGCTTCAGCTTCAGCTCGGCGTCGCGGGCGAGGAGCCCGTCGAAGATCTTGGAGTTCCCGTCCTTGCCGTAGCCGAGCAGCGGGCTGAGGGTGTCCGGCTCGGAGGCCACCCCGAGCACGACGGACCCGCCGGACTTGCCGTCGCCAGAGCCGCCGCCGCTGGGGGCCGAGCAGGCGGTGACCGCCGTGGCCAGCGCCGCCGTGACGGCGGCCCCTCGTATCCGACGGGTCGACATGTGACCTCACACCCTTGTTGCTCTCGTAAGGCTGTTGCAAAGACATCGCAATTAAAACAGGGTCGGCGGGCGTCCCGGACCCGGGTCGCCCGCCGAACCGTTCACCGTGGTGTTCAGGCCTGGCTCAGGGTGATGTCCTGCCCCTGGACCGCGTGGAAGGTGGGCAGCGGCAGGCCGCTGAAGGTGCGCAGCTCCATCACGGTGGCCTCGACGTGGGCCGCCCCGGCCACGAGCGCGCCGGGCACGGTCCGGCCCGTGTTCACCCAGCGGTGCTCCGCGCCGTCGCACACGGCCCGGGTGCCGCCGATGCCGTGACGGGTCGTGGAGAGGCCCTGGCGCACGGAGGAGCTGACGAAGACGGGGCCGCTGGAGCTCGCGCAGCGGTAGGTGCCGGACAGGGTGACGGTGCCGTCGGCGGCGATCCGGCCCACCGCGTCGACCGTGACACTGCCGGTCGGGGCGAGGACCGACGCGGTGGCGGGTGCCGCGCCGGCACCGGTGAGCAGGAGCAGCGCGGCACCGGCCGCCGCGCCGAGAAGGGGACGTACACGCATGGGAACCTCCCGAAATGAGTGGAATTGCGGCTTCCACTCGTACCGGCCCTCCGGGCCGGCGCTCGTGACCCTCACCCCTTCGGTGGCGAGTCCGCGCCGGCCGTCGTGGAACCGTCCTGGGAATGTCCTGGGCGTGTCACTCTTCCCGTCGGGCCGTTCCGATGAGTACGGCACGGGAGGATGGTCTGTCTGTACGAGTCATCCGAATCCTTCGGGCGGCCCTACCGACGTGGAGGTGCGCCATGTGTGCCCACCAGCCCCTGTGCTCCGCGACCGACTCCCCCGCCGCGCACGTCGTCGCGGCCCGCCCCGAGCAGGGCTGGAGCCTGCTGTGCGACGGGACGGTCGTCTTCGACGACACCGGTGAACTGCTGCCGGACGGGCGCGTGGTGCAGCCGCGCCGGGTGGCGGCGGAGGGGCTGGCCGTCGCGGCCTGACCGGAGCGGCGCCCTCGGGCGGCACGCGGGCCGGATCGCCCTACGGCAGGACCGCGAAGCCGTCCAGTTCCACCATCGCCTCCGCGTCCCACAGCCGGACGACCTCGACGACCGCCATGGCGGGGTAGTCGCGTCCGGCCAACTCGCGCCACAGGCGGCCCAGTTCGGGCGCGTGCGTGCGATACGCCGCGACATCCGTGGCGTAGACGGTGACGCGGGCCAGGTCGGACGGCGCGCCGCCGGACGCGGCGAGGGCGGCCAGCAGGTTGGCGAGGGCCCTTTCGAACTGCTCGGGCAGGGTGTGGCCGACGACCTTGCCGTCGGCGTCGAGGGCGGTCTGGCCCGCCAGGAACACCACCCGCGACCCGCGGGCCACGACGGCGTGGGAGAAGCCGGCCGGCGGGGACAGCTCGGGCGGGTTGACGCGCTCGGTGCTCACCGGGCCTCCTGACGGGCGTACAACTCCTTGGCGATGATGCCGCGTTGCACCTCGCTGGCCCCCTCGTAGACGCGGGGCGCACGCACCTCGCGGTAGAGGTGTTCGAGCAGGTGGCCGCGTTGCAGGGCCCGTGCGCCGTGCAGCTGGACGGCTGTGTCGACGACGTACTGCGCGGTCTCGGTGGCGAGCAGTTTCGCCATGGCGGAGCGCCGGGGCACGTCCGGGGAGTCCGCGTCGTACGCCGACGCCGCCGCGTGGACCATCAGCCGGGCGGCCTCGGTGCGCAGGGCCATCTCGGCGACCTGGTGCGAGACGGCTTGCAGGTCCCGCAGTTTTCCCCCGAAGGCGTCCCGTCCGGCGGTGTGGGCGAGGGTCGCGTCGAGGGCGGCCTGGGCCATGCCGACCGCGAAGGCGCCGACGCTGGGCCGGAACAGGTTGAGCGTCCCCATGGCGACCCGGAACCCGCGGTCGGCCTCGCCGAGCACGTCGTCGGCCGTCACGGGCACGGCGTCGAAGTCGAGCGCGCCGATGGGGTGCGGCGAGAGCATGTCGATCCCGCGGCCGGTCAGGCCCTGGCGGTCCGCGGGGACGAGGAAGGCGGTGACGCCGCGGGCCCCGACGCCCGGGGTGGTCCGGGCGAAGACGGTGTAGAAGTCGGCCTCGGGGGCGTTGGAGATCCAGCACTTCTCGCCGGTGAGACGCCAGCGGGCCGGGCCGTCGGGGGCGGCGGCGAGAGCCGGGGCGGCCGGTGGCCGGTCGCCCCGCGGGGCCTCCGGCTCGGCACGCAGCTCCAGCGCCGCCGCGTCCGATCCCGCCCCCGGCTCGCTCAGCGCGAAGGCCGCGATCGCCGTGCCGTCGGCCACCCGGGGCAGCCAGCGGGCGCGCTGCTCCGGGGTGCCGTGCGCGTGGACCGGGTGGGCGCCGAGGCCCTGGAGGGCCAGGGCCGTCTCGGCCTCCGTGCAGGCGTAGGCCAGGGACTCCCGCATCAGGCACAGGTCGAGGGCACCCGAGGTGAACAGGCGCCCGAGCAGCCCGAGGTCGCCGAGCTCGGCGACCAGGGCACGGTTCACATGCCCCGGTTCGCCCTTGTCGGCCAGCGGGCGGAGCCGTTCCGCGGCCAGGGTGCGCAGCTCGGCGCACCAGGCGAGTTGTGCCGGTTCGAGCGAGAATGCGGTCATCGCCGGTCCCTTCTCCGCCACCCCGCCTGCCGGCCGGGCCACTCCGAGGCTATCGCGGACCGTTGACTGTCGTCACCAACACGATACGCTCCTGGGGCGAGCCCACCACGCCAAGGGGGCGAACCGTATGAATCCACGGGGCACGGCCCACGTCGACACCTTCGCCCGGGACCATCTGCCACCCCGGGACCAATGGCCCGAGCTCCGCTTCGATCTGCCGGAGCTGCACTACCCCGAACGGCTCAACTGCGCCGCCGAACTGCTGCACGGCCCGCCCGACGACCGCCCGGCGTTCCTCACGCCCACCGGCGAGCCCTGGACGTACGGCGATCTGCGCGCCCGCGTGGACCGCGTCGCGCACCTGCTCACCGGTGAACTCGGTGTGGTCCCCGGCAACCGGGTCCTGCTGCGCGGCCCCACCACCCCCTGGCTCGCGGCCTGCTGGCTGGCGGTGCTGAAGGCGGGGGCCGTGGCGGTCACGGTGCTCGCCCAGCAGCGCCCGCACGAGCTGAGCACGATGTGCGAGATCGCCCGGGTGCGGCACGCGCTGTGCGACATCCGGGCCGTCGACGACCTCGCCAAGGCCGAGATCCCCGGCCTGCGCATCACGGCCTACGGCGGTGACGCCCCGGACGACCTCCTCAACCGCCCGGCGCCGACGACCCCGTTCGAGGCCGTCGCGACGGCGGCCGACGACGTGGCGCTGATCGCGTTCACCTCGGGCACCACCGGCCGCCCCAAGGGCTGCATGCATCTGCACCGGGACGTCCTGGCGATCGCCGACACCTTCTCCCGGCACGTCCTGAAGCCCGACGCGGACGACGTGTTCACCGGCAGCCCTCCTCTGGGCTTCACCTTCGGACTCGGCGGGCTGGTGATCTTCCCGCTGCGAGCCGGCGCGCGTGCGCTGCTGCTCGAACAGGCGGGGCCCCGGCAGCTGCTGCCCGCCATCGCCCGGCATCGGGTCTCCGTGCTGTTCACCGCGCCGACGGCGTACCGCGCGATGCTCGACGAGCTCGACGGGCACGACGTCTCCTGCCTGCGCCGCTGCGTCTCGGCCGGCGAGAACCTGCCGGCGGCCACCTGGCAGGCCTGGCACGAGCGCACCGGCCTGCGCGTCATCAACGGCATCGGCGCCACCGAGCTGCTGCACATCTTCATCTCCGCGGCCGACGACCGGATCCGGCCCGGGACCACCGGCGTTCCCGTGCCGGGCTGGCACGCGCGCGTGCAGGACGCAGACGGCCGGCCCGTACCCGACGGGCAACCGGGGCTGCTCGCCGTACGCGGGCCGGTCGGCTGCCGCTACCTGGCCGACCCGCGGCAGCGGGACTACGTGCGCGACGGCTGGAACGTCACCGGCGACACCTACGTCCGCGACCCCGACGGCTACTTCCGCTACATCGCGCGCGCCGACGACATGATCATCTCGGCCGGGTACAACATCGCCGGCCCCGAGGTGGAGGACGCGCTGCTGCGGCACCCGGACGTGGTGGAGGCGGCGGTCGTGGGACGGCCCGACGAGGCCCGCGGGCAGGTCGTGCTGGCCTTCGCCGTCCTCAAGGAGGGCGCGCGGCGGGACGCCGAGGCGCTGCGCGCCTTCGTGAAGAGCGAGCTGGCACCGTACAAGTGCCCGCGCGAGATCGTCTTCCTGGACGCGCTGCCGCGCACGGCCACCGGCAAGCTCCAGCGGTTCAGACTGCGCACCCACGGGGTACCGGGAGGCGACCAGGAGTGATCCGTACGACCTAAGATGATCAACGTGTCCGACCAGCATGCACCACGGTCTCTCATCGTCACGCTCTACGGCGCGTACGGCCGCTTCGTGCCGGGCCCCGTGCCGGTAGCCGAACTGATCCGGCTGCTGGCCGCGGCCGGCGTGGACGCCCCGTCCGTCCGCTCCTCGGTGTCGCGGCTCAAGAGACGCGGACTGCTCGTGCCGGCCCGCACCGCCCAGGGTGCGGCCGGCTACGAACTGTCCCCGGACGCCCGTCAGCTGCTCGACGACGGCGACCGCCGCATCTACGCCTGTACCCCGCCCGAGGACGAGGGCTGGGTACTCGCGGTGTTCTCCGTGCCGGAGTCGGAGCGGCAGAAGCGGCACGTGCTGCGCTCGCGGCTGGCCGGACTCGGTTTCGGCACGGCCGCCCCGGGCGTGTGGATCGCGCCCGCACGGCTGCACGAGGAGACCCGGCACACGCTCCAGCGGCTGCGGCTCGACGCGTACGTCGACTTCTTCCGCGGTGACCACCTGGGCTTCGCCCCGACCGCGGAGGCCGTCGCCCGGTGGTGGGACCTGGCGGCCATCGCCAAGGAGCACGAGGCGTTCCTCGACCGTCACGCGCGCGTGCTGCACGACTGGGAGAAGCGCGAGGACACCCCGGCCGAGGAGGCCTACCGGGACTACCTCCTCGCCCTGGACTCCTGGCGCCACCTCCCCTACACCGACCCCGGCCTGCCTTCGGGGCTGCTTCCCGCGGACTGGCCGGGGGTCCGCTCGGCGGCGGTGTTCCGGGGGCTGCACGAGCGGCTGCGGGACGCGGGGGCGGGGTTCGTGGGGCTCTGATCCCCGCGGGCGCCGCCCGGATTGCCGCCTCCGCCGCACTGTGGAACGGTCGACGATGTCCGTGAGTGGGCGGAGCACGCGGCGGGAGGCGGACCGAGGGATGACCGTCACCACACCACCGGGCGCGGCAGGCGCCCGCGCGGACCGGCTGCCGTGAAGCGTCTCGGGCGCTCGGTGCACGGTGGATGGCATCGGGCCGGTGCGCACACCCTCGTGCGCCAGGGCCGCGAGGTGGAGCTGCTGCACCGGGCCATGGGCTTCGCCACGCTCGCGCTGGTCACCCTGGCACCGCTGCTGATCGTGGTCGCCGCCGCCGATCCTCTGGCGCGGGGCGGATTCGCCTCGTGGCTGGCCGACGGCATGGGGCTGTCCGGGCGGTCAGCGCGGGTGCTCACGGAGATCTTCAGCCCGCCGCGCAAGGTCATCGGCACCACGAGTGTGCTCGGCGGGGTCGCGCTCGCCGTCTTCGGCGTCGCCTTCGGCGGGAGCGTGCAGAACGGCTACGAGCGGATCTGGGGCCTGCCCTCGGGCGCGTGGCACCGGGTCTGGCGGCAGGCGGTGTGGATGATCGCGATGACCGCGTACCTGTACCAGGAGGTGCAGACGCGCAGCCTGACCTCGGGGCCGGAGCGGATCGCGCTGAGCGCGGCGTCCGGGGTGCTGTTCTTCTGGTGGGGGCAGCGCTTCCTGCTGGGTGGTCAGGTCCCCTGGCGCCTTCTGCTCCCGGGTGCGGTGGCCACCATGCTGGGGCTGGGCGGCCTGCGGATGTTCTCCTACTTCGTCTTCACCCCCCTCATCGTCGACAACGCCATCAGCTACGGAGCGGTCGGCGTCGTCCTCGTCGTGGAGTCCTGGCTCATCGGCGTGGGCTACGTCGTCTACGGCGGGGCGCTGATCGGCCGCTGGGCGCTGGAGCACCACGGGCCCCGCGACCGCACCGAGTAGCCCACACCCCGGCGGCCTTTCCGTAGGGCGTCCGGATTTTCCGTAGGAACGCACATGCCACCCCGATGAGGCCCGGCCCCGGCTCATGCGAACCCACAGCTGGGTTTCCCCTTGCATCTGCGGCATTATCATCAGCGGATACCCGGCCGAGGGAGCAGACCCGTCATGACCCGTACCGTGCGCCGCGTCCGCCGCCCGCTCCACGGGGCCGCGGTGGGAGCAGCCGCCCTGCTGGCCCTGAGCGCCTGCTCGCCGTCCGGCCCTGGCTCCTCGGCGAAGCCGGACGCCTCGGGGCCGGACAGGCTCTCCGGTGAGGTGACCGTCTTCGCCGCGGCCTCGCTGAAGGAGAGCTTCACGACGCTGGGCGAGCGGTTCGAGAAGGAGCACCCCGGCACCGAGGTCACCTTCAGCTTCGGCGGCAGCGACTCCCTCGCCGCGAGCATCACCGGCGGCGCCCCGGCGGACGTCTTCGCCTCGGCCAGTACCAGGACGATGAAGACCGTCACAGCCGCCGGGGCGGTCTCGGGCCCGCCCGTGACCTTCGTCCGCAACAAGCTGGAGATCGCCACCCTGCCGGGCAATCCGCACAGGGTGAGCTCCCTCGAGGACCTCGCCGCACCGGACCTGAAGGTGGTGCTCTGCGACAAGGGGGTACCGTGCGGCGCCGCAGCGCAGAAGGCCCTGGACGCGAGCCGGCTGAAGCTCACCCCCGTCTCCTACGAGCAGGACGTCAAGGCCGCGCTGACCAAGGTCGAGCTGAAGGAGGCCGACGCCGCCCTCGTCTACGCGACGGATGTGCGCGCGGCGGGTGACAAGGTGGCGGGCGTGGAGTTCCCCGAATCCGCCGAGGCCGTCAACGACTACCCGATCGCCCTGCTCAAGGACGCGCCCAACGCCGAGGCCGCCGAGGCGTTCATCGCGCTGGTGCGGTCCGCCGAGGGCCGGAGGGTCCTCGGCGGGGCCGGGTTCCTCACGCCGTGACGTCCTCCCCGACCGATGAGCCTCGCGCCGCGGCCGGCGTCCTCCGGGGCGGTCCGCGGCGCCGGCGCGTGCGGACGGGCGTCCCGCTGCCCCTGCTGCTCCCCGCGCTGACCGGCCTGGCCTTCCTGATCGTCCCGCCGGCCGCCCTGCTCGTGCGGACCCCGTGGCACAGCCTGCCCGAGCAGCTGACCAGCGCGGATGTCTGGCAGGCCCTCCGGCTGTCCCTGTTCAGCGCCACGGCGGCCACCGCCGTGTGCCTGGTCTTCGGCGTGCCGCTGGCCTGGCTGCTGGCCCGCGTCGACTTCCCCGGCCGGGGTCTCGTACGCGCCCTCGTCACCCTGCCCCTCGTCCTGCCTCCGGTCGTGGGCGGTGTGGCGCTGCTGATGGCGCTCGGCCGCAACGGCATCGTCGGGCAGTGGCTGGACTCGTGGTTCGGGATCACGCTGCCCTTCACCACCGCCGGGGTCGTGATCGCGGAGGCGTTCGTGGCGATGCCGTTCCTCGTCATCAGCGTCGAGGGCACCCTGCGGGCCGCCGACCCCCGCTACGAGGAGGCGGCCGCCACCCTGGGCGCGTCCCGCTTCACCGCGTTCCGGCGGGTCACGCTGCCGCTGATCGCGCCGGGCATCGCGGCGGGCGCGGTCCTCGCCTGGGCGCGGGCCCTCGGTGAGTTCGGGGCGACGATCACCTTCGCCGGCAACTTCCCCGGCCGCACCCAGACCATGCCCCTGGCCGTCTATCTGGCCCTGCAGAGCGACCCGGAGGCCGCGATCGCCCTCAGCCTGGTGCTGCTGGCGGTGTCGATCGCGGTGCTGGCGGGGTTGCGCGACCGTTGGATGAGGGCCGGATGACCGAGACCCACGAGCAGGACGCGTACGCCGGCACCGCTACGGGCGGGCTGGACGCCCGCCTCGTCGTCGACCGCGGCGGCTTCCGGCTCGATGTGGCGCTGACCGTCGCGCCCGGCGAGGTCGTCGCCCTGCTCGGGCCGAACGGCGCCGGCAAGACCACCGCGCTGCGCGCCCTCGCCGGACTGACTCCGCTGTCCGGCGGCCATCTGCGGCTGGACGGCACCGACCTGGACCGTACGCCGCCGGAGGCGCGCCCTGTCGGTGTCGTCTTCCAGGACTACCTGCTCTTCCCTCATCTCACCGCCCTCGACAACGTCGCCTTCGGCCCCCGTTGCCAGGGCGCGTCCAAGGCGCAGGCCCGGGCGCGGGCCGCCGAGTGGCTGGAGCGCCTGGGCCTCGCGGCGCACGGCGGCGCCAAGCCGCGCCGGCTCTCCGGCGGCCAGGCCCAGCGCGTCGCCCTCGCCCGCGCCCTGGCGACCCGCCCCCGGCTGCTGCTGCTCGACGAGCCGCTGGCGGCGCTGGACGCCCGTACCCGTCTGGAGGTGCGCGCCGGGCTCCGCCGGCACCTGGCCGAGTTCGAGGCGGTCGCCGTGCTCGTCACCCACGATCCGCTCGACGCGATGGTGCTGGCCGACCGGCTGGTGGTCGTGGAGCACGGCCGGGTCGTCCAGGAGGGCACCCCGGCCGGCATCGCCCGCCACCCGCGCACGGACTACATCGCGCGGCTGGTCGGTCTGAACCTCTACCGGGGCGAGGCCGACGGCCACACCGTCCGGCTGGCCGACGGCCCGCCCCTCACCACCACGGAGGTCCTGTCCGGCCCCGTCTTCGTGGCGTTCCCGCCCAGCGCGGTCACCCTGCACCGCGACCGGCCCTCCGGCTCCAGTGCCCGCAACCTGTGGCGCTGCGAGGTGGCCGGTCTGGAGACCCACGGCGACCAGATCCGGGCCGACCTCACCGGCGAACTCCCCCTCGCGGCCGACCTCACGACGGTCGCCGCGGCGGAGCTCGGCCTCCATCCGGGAGCGGAGGTCTGGGCGACGGTGAAGGCGGCGCAGACCCACGCCTACCCGGTCTGAGGCGGCCGGCGTCCCCGTGCCTCAGGCCGCCGCCCTGACCGGTGCCCCTCCGGGACGACGGCATCCCCGTGCTTCAGGCCGCCGCCCTGACCGGTGCCCCTCCGGGACGACGGCATCCCCGTGCTTCAGGCCGCCGCCCTGACCGGCGCCCCCTCCGGGACGACGGCTTCGCGCACGACGCGGCGGCGCCGGACCGGCAGGAGCGTCGGGTGGGCGACGCCCCAGGCCGCGCCCTTGCAGATGAGTTCCTTGTAGAACGCGGCGAGCCGGCCGGTCAGGGCCGCCCGGACGGCGCGGTCGTCGGCGGTGACGTACTGGATCAGGCCGTCCCCGCGGCCCAGCGAGATGCACTGGTTGAAGTACCGCAGCGGCACGTTCGGGATCTTCCCGCCGGTCAGGCGTGCCGCGATGGCGTCGGCGGCCTGCCAGGCGGTGGGGACGCCGGAGGCGCACGACATCCGCAGGGGCTTGTCCGCGGGGCCCATCGCGAGGGCCGCGTCGCCGACGGCGTACACGTCCGGGTGCGACACCGAGCGCATGGTCCGGTCGACGACGATCTGGCCGGTGCCGGTGACGTCCAGGGTGGTGGCCTGTGCGATCGGGTGGACGGCGAACCCCGTGGTCCACACGGTGACCGCGGCCGGGAGGGGCGTTCCGTCGGCGGTGGTGACGCGGTCGGGCTCGACGGCGGTGACGGCGGTGTGCTCGTGGACGGTGATGCCGAGCCGGTCGAAGACCGCGCGCAGATGCCGGGCGCCCTTGCCCGAGAGCCAGTCGCCGAGGCCGCCGCGGGCGGCGAGGGCGACGTCGAGGTCCGGGCGGGCTTCGGCGATCTCGGTCGCCGCCTCCACGCCGGTGAGACCGCCGCCGACCACGACCACGGGCTCCCCGGCGGCCAGGCCGGCCAGGCGTTCGCGCAACCGGAGCGCTCCGGGCCGGCCGGCGATCTCGTGGGCGTGTTCGGCGGTGCCGGGCACGCCCTGGTCGTTCCAGCCGCTGCCGAGGGCGTACACGAGGGTGTCGTAGGCCAGTTCCTCCCCCGGCTCCCCGGCGCCCTCCGTGCCGGGGGCGGCGACGGTGACGGTCTTGCGGTCCACGTCGAGGGCGGTGACCTTTCCCTGCTTCAGTGCGACGCCGGTGCCCTCGAACATCTCGCTGAACGGGCGGGGCGCGAGGTCCTGGCCGCTGGCGAGCTGGTGCATCCGGACGCGCTCGACGAAGTCGGGCTCGGCGTTGACGAGGGTGATGGCGACGTCCTCGCGGTGCAGTCGCCTGGCGATGCGCCCGGCGGCGGTGGCTCCGGTGTAGCCGGCTCCGAGGACGACGATGCGGTGCTGCATGGCGTAGCTCCTGTCATGACGGCTGTCTCCAGCGGATTCACCCCTTGAACCGGGCGGCCCGCCGTTCCCTGACAGGAATGCGATGTGAGGCACGTCACATCGCGTGCGGCCGGGTCAGAAGACCGTGAGCAGGGGGTCTCCGTGGTCGCCGGCGGCCCACAGCCGGGTCGCGCGCTCGAGCTTGTCGGGGTTGACCTGGCTGCGGAACGCGACGATGCCGTCGGCGGCGACCTCCAGGCACATGACGCCGATGACCCGGCCGTCGAGGACCACCACGACGGCGGGGTCACCGTTGGCGGTCCAGGCGTAGACCCCGGGAGAGCCGCCGACCAGGGCACGCTTGGCCGCGCCGGGCTTGAACAGGCCCCGCATGAACCTGGCGACCGCGAGGGCGCCCTCGAACGCCTTGGCGCGGGCCGGAACCTTCCCGCCGCCGTCCCCGACCGCGACGGCGTCCTGGGTGAGCAGCCGCACGAGCGGCTCGGTCCGCCCGCTCGCGGCGGCCGCGAGGAACTCGTCGATGACCCGCCGCGCGGCTGCCTCGTCGATCTCGGTGCGCGCGCGGGTCCTGCCCTCGGCGACATGCTTCTTCGCGCGGTGCAGGAGCTGCTGGCTGGCGGCCTCCGTGATGTCGAGGATCTCCGCGATCTCCCGGTGCGGATAGTCGAAGGCCTCCCGCAGCACGTACACCGCCCGCTCGTTCGGGGAGAGCCGCTCCAGCAGGACGAGCACCGCGTACGAGACGGATTCACGCTGCTCGGCGGTGTCGGCGGGCCCGAGCATCCGGTCCCCGGCGAGCAGCGGCTCGGGCAGCCACTGGCCGACGTAGGTCTCGCGCCGCGCGCGGGCCGAGGTGAGCTGGTTGAGGCACAGGTTGGTGAGCACCTTCGTCAGCCACGCCTCGGGGACGTCGATGCGGTCGGTGTCGGCGCCCTGCCAGCGCAGGAACGTCTCCTGCACGGCGTCCTCGGCCTCGCTCGCCGACCCGAGCAGCCGATAGGCGACGGCCTCCAGGCGCGGCCTGGCGGCTTCGAACCGGTCCACGTCGTCCATGGTCATGACCATGTTCCGGATCCTAACGCTCCCGGGCGCCGCCGTTTCCGAGGCTCAGCCGCGGCTTGGGAGCGTCGGTGCGGCCCGTCTGCGGGCGGCGGCTGCCCGCGCGGTAGGGGGCGGGCCAGGTCGCGCCGGGACCCGTGTAGCCCTGCTCGGCCGCCGCGTGCAGGGTCCAGTGCGGGTCGTACAGGTGCGGGCGGGCGAGCGCGCAGAGGTCGGTGCGGCCCGCCAGGATCAGGGAGTTGACGTCGTCCCAGGAGGAGATCGCGCCGACGGCGATCACGGGGATGCCGGTGGTATTGCGGATCCGGTCCGCGAACGGCGTCTGGTACGACCGTCCGAACTCCGGCTGCTCGCCGGCCACGACCTGGCCCGTCGACACGTCGATCGCGTCGACGCCGTGCGCGGCGAAGGCCCGGGCGATCTCGACGGCGTCCTCGGCACTCGTCCCGCCCTGGGCCCAGTCGGTCGCGGAGATGCGGACGGTCATGGGCCGCTCCCCCGGCCACACGTTCCGTACGGCGTCGAAGACCTCCAGCGGGAAGCGGAGCCGCTTCTCCAGGGAGCCGCCGTAGGCGTCGGTGCGCCGGTTGGTCAGCGGGGAGAGGAACCCCGACAACAGGTAGCCGTGCGCGCAGTGCAGTTCGAGCAGGTCGAAGCCTGCCCGGGCGGCGCGGACCGCGGCTGCCGCGAACTGCTCGCGGATGTCGGTCAGCTGGGCGCGGGACAGCTCGCGGGGCGTCTGGCTGAACCCCTTGTACGGGAGCGCCGAGGCGGCCACGAGCGGCCAGTTGCCCTCCTCCAGCGGCTCGTCCATGCCCTCCCACATCAGCTTCGTGGAGCCCTTGCGGCCACTGTGGCCGAGCTGCACGCCGATCGCGCTGCCTGGCGCCCGGTCGTGCACGAAGTTCGTGATCCGTTTCCAGGCCTCGGCCTGCCGGCCGGTGTAGAGACCCGCGCAGCCGGGCGTGATCCGGCCCTCCTCGCTGACGCACACCATCTCGGTCATCACCAGCCCGGCCCCGCCCAGCGCCCGCGCGCCCAGGTGGACGAGGTGGAAGTCGCCGGGGACGCCGTCGACGGCCGAGTACATGTCCATGGGAGAGACGACGACCCGGTTGCGCAGGGTCAGTCCGCGCAGCCGGAACGGCGTGAACATCGGGGGCGTGCCGGGCGGGCAGCCGAACTCGTGCTCCACCGTCTGCGTGAAGCGGGCGTCGCGCAGCCGCAGGTTGTCGTGCGTGACGCGGCGGCTGCGGGTGAGCAGGTTGAAGGCGAACTGGCGGGGCGGCTGGTCCAGGTACAGGGCGAGGTTCTCGAACCACTCCAGGCTGGCCCGGGCCGCGCGCTGGGTGGAGGCGACGACGGGGCGCCGCTCCGCCTCGTAGGCGGCCAGGGCCTCGGGCAGGGTGTCCCGCTCCTCCAGACAGGCGGCCAGGGCGAGCGCGTCCTCGACGGCGAGCTTGGTGCCGGAGCCGATGGAGAAGTGGGCCGTGTGGGCGGCGTCCCCGAGGAGGACGACGTTGCCGTGCGACCAGTGGTCGTTGACGACCGTGCGGAAGGTCGTCCAGGTGGAGTTGTTCGACTTCAGGGGGCGGCCGCGGAGCGCTTCCGCGAAGATCTTGGCGCAGCGCTCGACCGACTCCGCTTCGTCGAGCTCGTCGAATCCGGCCGCGCACCAGACCTCGTCGCGCATCTCGATGATGACCGTCGAGGCGTCGGGGGCGTAGGGGTAGCCGTGGAGCTGCATCACGCCGTGTTCGGTTTCGGCGATCTCGAAGCGGAAGGAGTCGAAGGGGAAGTCGGCGGCGAGCCAGATGTAGCGGCAGCGGTGGTGCGTCACCCGGGGGCGGAAGGCGTCCGCGTGCCTCTCGCGGGTCGTGCTGTGGATGCCGTCCGCGGCGATGACCAGGTCATGGGTCCGCTGGAGGTCTTCCGGGGCCTCGGTGCGGAAGCGGAGGCCGACGCCGAGTTCGCGGCAGCGGGCGTGGAGGATCTCCAGGAGGCGCCGGCGGCCCAGGGCCGCGAACCCGTGTCCTGAGGAGGTGTGGCGGGTGTCGCGGTGGACGATGTCGATGTCGTCCCAGCGGATGAAGTGTTCCTGGAGGGCCTCGTGGACCCGGGGGTCGGCGTGCTCTATGCCGCCGAGGGTTTCGTCGGAGAGGACCACGCCGAAGCCGAAGGTGTCGTCCGGGGCGTTGCGTTCCCAGACGGTGATCTCCCGTGCCGGGTCCAGGCGTTTGAGGAGGGTGGCGGCGTAGAGGCCGCCGGGGCCGCCGCCGACCACCGCGACGCGCAGGGGTTCGCCGGGCGGGGTGGCCGGATGCGGGTCGGCTGTGGCCGGTCGCGCGGTTCGCCGCGCCTCTTCGGGTACGTCCACTATCGTCCGCTCCATTTCGGAGGGCGCTTCTCCGTGAACGCCGCGTGGAACTCGGCGTAGTCCTCCCCGGTCATCAGGAGGGCCTGGGTCGAGGCGTCGAGTTCGATCGAGGCCGCCAGGGGCATGTCCAGTTCGGACGTGAGGAGCGCTTTGGTCTGGGCGTAGGCCAGGGCGGGGCCCTCCGCCAGGCGCCGGGCCAGTTGCTGTGCGGTCTCGTCCGCCCGGCCCTCCTCCGTCAGTTCGCTGATCAGTCCGATGCGCTCCGCCTCGGTGGCCCGGACCGGGTCGCCCAGCATCAGCAGGCGGGTCGCGTGACCCAGGCCGACGACCCGGGGCAGCAGGTAGGCCGCGCCCATGTCGCCGCCGGAGAGGCCGACGCGGGTGAAGAGGAAGGCGAAGCGGGCGGTGGGGTCGGCGACGCGGAAGTCCGCTGCCAGGGCCAGGACCGCCCCGGCGCCCGCCGCCACGCCGTGCAGCGACGCGATGACGGGGAACGGGCACTCCCGGATCGCCCGGACCACCTGGCCCGTCATCCGGTTGAAGTCCAGGAGCCGGGCGGTGTCCATGCCGAGGGTCGCGCCGATGATCTCGTCGACGTCGCCGCCGGAGCAGAAGCCGCGGCCCTCTCCGGCCAGCACCAGGGCCCGTACGGACCGCTCCCGGGACAGCTCCGCGAGCAGATCGCGCAGGTCGGCGTAGGCACCGAAGGTGAGCGCGTTGAGCTTGTCGGGGCGGGCCAGGGTGACGGTCGCGACGCCGTCGGCGACGGCGACGCGCAGATGCTCCCAGCCGGGGGTGCGGGCGGCGGAGCCGGTGAAGGGACTCATGACGTGCGGCCTCCTCGGGCGGGCACTGCCTCACTGAGCTCTACCCCTCGAAGCTATCACTCATCCGTGACTGTCGTCATGAGTGCGCGATAGACCGTCCGGGTAGGACTTCGGTACGCGCCCGGCGTGACCCGGGCCGGTCACATCCGTCACAGATCGTCCACACCGGCGTAACGGCGGGAGCAGCTGCGCGCGGCACCGCGTTCACCTGGGTAAGCCGTCCGGCAAGGAGGCGAAGACGCCTCCGACGGTGCCCCTCGGACGCCTCCGGAGAGCGGCGCCGTACCATTCATCAGGTTGAAAGCAGGATGTCCTGCTCCATGAACGGACCCGCCGTGTACGAACTCCCCTCAGCCCCCGCCTCCTGGCGCATCGCGCTGCCGCACACCGCAGCGGCGGTGCCCGTGGCCCGTGCCCTGGTCCGTACGGCGCTGGCCGAGCTGGAGCACGGGGCGGACTGCGACACCGCGGAGCTGCTCACGGCGGAGCTGGTGGCCAACGCGGTGGAGCACACCACCGGCGAGTCGCCGATAGAGCTGGTCGTGGAGCTGATGCCGTCCGGCTGCCAGGTCGAGGTCCACGACGGCGACCCGGCCCCGCCCGGCGACCTCACCTGCCCGGCCGGCGGACCACCCAACCCCTGGCAGGAGCACGGGCGCGGGCTGCTGCTGATCCGCGCCCTGAGCTCCTCCTGCGGGCACCGGCCGACCGCGTCCGGCAAGGCGGTCTGGTTCAGGCTGCCTCTGGTACCGGCCCAGCGACGTCCGTCGGTGTGATTGCGGCGGACCGAGAGCTCCGCCGCGCAAGGCCCGTTCAGGCGAGGGTCGCCACCATGACCGCCTTGATGGTGTGCATCCGGTTCTCCGCCTCGTCGAAGACGACCGAGTGGGCCGACTCGAAGACCTCGTCGGAGACCTCCAGGTACTCCAGGTCGTGGGCCGCGTGGATCTCCTGGCCGACCTTGGTGCCGAGGTCGTGGAAGGCGGGCAGGCAGTGCAGGAACCTCACGTCCGGGTTGCCGGTGGCGCGCAGGACGTCCATGGTCACGGCGTACGGGGCGAGGGCGGAGATGCGCTCGGCCCAGACGTCCTTCGGCTCGCCCATGGAGACCCAGACGTCCGTGGCGACGAAGTCGGCGCCGCGCACGCCGTCGTCCACCGTCTCGGTGAGCGTGACGCGGGCGCCGCTGCCGACGGCGAGGGCACGGGCCCGGTCGACGACCTCCTCGGCCGGCCAGTACTCCTTCGGCGCGACGAGACGGACGTCCATGCCGAGCAGGGCGCCGGTGATCAGGTAGGAGTTGCCCATGTTGAAGCGGGCGTCGCCCAGGTAGGCGAAGGAGACCTCGGTCAGCGGCTTGGCGCAGTGCTCGGTCATGGTCAGCACGTCGGCGAGCATCTGGGTGGGGTGCCAGTCGTCGGTGAGCCCGTTGTAGACGGGCACCCCGGCGTACGCGGCCAGCTCCTCCACCTTCTGCTGGCTGTCGCCCCGGTACTCGATCGCGTCGTACATCCGGCCCAGCACCCGCGCGGTGTCCTTCACCGACTCCTTGTGCCCGATCTGCGAGCCGGAGGGGTCGAGGTAGGTGGTCGAGGCGCCCTGGTCCGCGGCCGCGACCTCGAACGCGCAGCGGGTGCGGGTGGAGGTCTTCTCGAAGATCAGCGCGATGTTCCGGCCCCGCAGGTGCTGGGTCTCGGCCCCGGCCTTCTTGGCGGCCTTCAGTTCGGCGGCCAGCTCGACCAGGCCGCGGAACTCCTCCTCGGTGAGGTCCAGCTCCTTGACGAGGTGGCGGCCGGCGAGGGCGGTCGGGACAGTCGCCATGGGGGCGCTCCAGGGATACGGGGACACAGACTTTGAAATACTATACGAGGGATGGCATGTCTATACAGATGCCGTCAGGGACTCACGAACCCGGGGAGCCCGAGGGAGCCAGGGGGAGGCCCTACCGCACCGGATCCCGTTCCACCGGGCAGCTCATGCACCGCGGCCCGCCCCTCCCCCGGCCCAGCTCGCTGCCCGGGATCTCTATCACCTCGATGCCCTGCTTGCGCAGGTGGGTGTTGGTGGTGGAGTTCCGCTCGTAGGCGACCACGACCCCGGGTTCGACGGCGAGGACGTTGCACCCGTCGTCCCACTGCTCGCGCTCGGCCGCGTGCACGTCCTGGGTGGCGGTCAGCACACGGATCTCGTTCAGGCCGATGGCGGCCGCGATCGCGCGGTGCATGTGCTCCGGCGGATGGTCGGTGACCTTCAGCTCCTTCTCGCCGACGCCCGGTTCGATGGTGTACGAGCGGAGCATGCCGAGGCCCGCGTACTGGGTGAAGGTGTCGCCGTCGACCATCGTCATCACGGTGTCGAGGTGCATGAAGGCACGCCGCTTGGGCAGGTCGAGGGCCACGATCGTCTCGGCGGACCCGGCGGCGAACAGCTTGTGCGCGAGCATCTCCACGGCCTGCGGCGTGGTGCGCTCGCTCATACCGATGAGCACCGCCCCGTTGCCGATGACCAGCACGTCCCCGCCCTCGATGGTGGAGGGGTAGTCGGTCTGCCCCTTCGACCACTCGTGGAACGTCTCGTCACGGAACAGCGGATGGTGCCGGTAGATCGCCTCGAAGTGCACGGTCTCGCGCTGCCGGGCGGGCCAGCGCATGGCGTTGATGGACACGCCGTCGTAGATCCAGGCGGAGGTGTCGCGGGTGAAGAGGTGGTTGGGCAGCGGGCCCAGCAGGAAGTCGTCCAGCTCCATGACGTGGAAGCGCACGGAGGTCGGCTCCGGGTGCACGTCGAGGAACTCGCGTTTCGTCATGCCGCCGACCAGGACCTCGGCCAGCTCCCGCCCGGGCAGGTCCTCGAAGGCGGCTCTGAGCGGGTCGGTGGCCAACGGGCCGTACTCCTTCTCGTCGAAGACCCGCTCCAGGACGAGGGATCTGGCCGCCGGCACCTCGAGGGTCTCGGCCAGCAGGTCGCCGAAGAGGTGGACGGCGACGCCCCGGTCGCGCAGCACATCGGCGAACCCGTCGTGCTCGGCGCGGGCCCTGCGCACCCACAGCACGTCGTCGAAGAGCAGCGAGGTCTTGTTGCTCGGGGTGAGCCTTTTGAGCTCGAGATCGGGCCGGTGCAGGATGACGCGGCGCAGCCGCCCGGCCTCGGAGTGGACGTGGTATGCCATGCCTCCATCCTGACCATCCATGGGCGTATTGACGCGCTTCTCGACCGTTTCGGTGACCGCCAGTTCTCGTCGCGGCGACGACAAGCGCGGCAGGGCCGGTTCACACCCGCGGCGACGGCTCCAGCAGTTCCTCGGGCCGGGCCAGCATCCGGCGGGCGGCCCGGCCCGGTTCGAGGATCGTCCGAGCGACGATCCAGCCCGCGAGGGCATGCGGCTCGGCCGGGGCGTCGGCCAGGACATCGGCGTACCGGACGAGCGCGGCGGCCGCGTCACCGGCGGCGAGGTGCTCGTCGGCGGTACGCGCCACGGTGGGAGGCGTGGCGAAGCCCTGGGTGCGCGTGTCCGGCCAGGACCTGCGGTCGGGACGCAAGCGGAGGTCCGACGACGCTGCGGCCCGGGCGGGCGCCACGTTGCGCAGCCGCCACTCGGTGCGGTGCAGGGCGGCGGCGGTGCGGGCCCGGCCCAGTGCGGCCGGGGGCACATCCTCCCGCAGCCAGCCGTCCAGGGTGCGGGCGAGCCCCGCCACCAGGGCTCGGCCCTGAACGGTCAGCCGGCCGCTGGTCAGCAGGGTGCGCACGGCCAGGCGGCTCTGCAGGCGGCGCAGGGCGAAGAAGTAGCCGGCGCGCTCGACCGCGTCGGCGCCCAGCGCATCGGCCAGCCGGTCCCGCCAGAAGCCCGCGACGCCGGTGAAGGCGTACGCGCCGTGCAGCAGGCCGGTGAGGTGGCGGGGGTCGGTGCGCCAGGGGGCGTAGTAGCGCTCGGCCCGGTCGTCCTCCAGCAGCGGGAACAGGTGCAGGAGGGCGGCCAGTTTGCTGTGCTGGAACTCGTGCACCAGCGTTTCGGCGAGGGCGAGCGCGGAGGCCGGGCGGACGATGAGCATGCCGCCGAAGGAGTCTCCGCTGGAGGCCGACACCTGCACGAAGGGCAGCGGGGGCGGGCTGACGCCGGTCCGCCCGAACGGCACGATGGCCCGGATCATGGCGGGGTCGACCCGCCCGGGGCCCGGCGTGCCCGGGCGGGCGAGGATCCGCGCGGCCTCACCGAACAGCCGCTGCCACTCCCGCGCCTCGTCCTCGTCGAGCCGGGCGGGGGGCAGGTGGTCGTCGAGGTCGCGGTAGGGGTCGAGGTCTTCGAGCACGACGGTGCCGGGGGCCTCGCCACCGGGGCCGGTGAGGGTCAGGGTGCGCAGGGGGAGCCAGGTGTCCCCGCCGGCGCCGGAGTGCTGCCGCAGCGGACGGCAGATCACCCGCACCGAGCCGTTCGCGCGGCCCGGCCCCGCGACCGTCAGCTCTCCCCCGGCCGTCGTGGCCCGGCCGGCCGCCAGCCCCTGGCGCGCGTCGGGGAGTTGGACCATCCCGAGGCCGGGCAGGGGCAGCCGCCCGTCGGTGAGCGGAACGTCGAGGGCCGTCTTGGTGCCCGCGTGCAGCGACGCCGAGAGGGCCAGCGCGCTCAGGTGGCCCGCCTCCGCCCACAACGGCGGCCCGGTCGCCGTGCCGTGGACCCGGCGCAGCATGTGGGAGATCCAGCCGCCGGTCGGCGGGGCCAGCAGCAGGCGTTCGACCGGCTCGGGGGACTTCTCGGCCGCCTCCTTGAGCACCCGCCAGGCTTCGGCGACGGGGGTGAGGGGGGTGGGCAGGGCGTCGAGGTGGCCGAGGAGGGTACGCAGGAGCAGCAACCGCCGCGCCCGTTCTGCCCGTTCGAGGAAGGCGACGGCCGCTGCCGAGCCGCCTCCGGCGGCCAGCTCCGCGAAGAGCCGGTCCGGCATGCGGAGGGGAGCGAGGTGCTGCTCGCTGGTCATCGTCGCGGACCTCCGGTCGGGTTGGCGGACATGCGGGGACCCCGGTGCGCGTACGGGTGTCGCACCGGGGCTCTGCTTCGGGACGGGTCGGCGGCTAGTGCGGTCGCAGCACTAGTCGGCTCGGGCGCCGCCCTGGCCTCCGCCTTCGCCGCTCCTCGTGCTGCTGCGGGCACGCAGCACCTCGGCCAGCAGGCGTGTGGTGGGGGGCAGGGCGGGGAGACCGTCCACGGCGCTCAGGGGCAGCGCCGCGAGGTCCGCCAGGTCGGATTCCCAGACATCGGCCCGCGCGGGGGCGACGACCGGTACGGGTGCGGCGGCTCCGGCGTGGTGCAGAGCGGGCGGCTGGTCCAAGATGCTCCCCCTTCTCGCACGGTGGCACGCGATGCCCCGTGTCTTTCCATCATGGCCAATACCCCCCGGGGCGAAAACCGTACGATCACGCCACTGATCATCGGCGATCACGGCGACGCTCGGACGTGGCCGGCAATTCGCCCATCGCGGCGGCGAGTTCCTCTCTCAGTATCGGATCGTCGTCGATGGACACCACGGCGTCGAACAGGTCCCACAGCGCGTCCGGATCCCGCCGGGCGAGCCCGGCGACCAGGTTGACGACATCGGTGCGTGCCTTGCTGTGACGGCGCAGTACGGCTGTGACACGGGGGTTCAGCGCGGAGACGACGGACTGTCGTTCGTCGGGGTCGTGCATGGCGGGGTAGGCGAGGAGGGCCTCCACCACCCGCTGCAACGCCGTGAGGGGGCGCGGCACGGCGGGCGGTCCGGCCGGGGGCAGGGTCTCGGTGCGGTCGGTGCCCTGGAGCCGGATCTCGGGATGCTGAAGGGTACGGCCCTCTTCCCTGAGGGCCGCGATGCGCGCCCGAACGGCCGGAAACAGTTCCTCCGGATCGGGCGGTGCCGGCAGCACGGCCGCGCGTTCGGCCAGCAGACCGAGCAGGACGTCGGAGAACAGACCGGTGGCACGGACGGGATCGTTGGCCGCCGCCCGGCCCCGGCCCGCGGCGCGGAGCACGGTCTGCCGGTGCACATGATCGGGGCGGCCCACCGGCAACGCCTCGGCGGGCAGCGCCTCCCGGAAGGTGAGGTCCTCCTCGAACGTCTCGCAGGCGTCCACGATCCACACCTGCTCGCGCAGCCCGGGTACGGCGTCCCCCGCGTACCGGGCGAGCGCGGAGTCCAGGTCGATACCCACCTTGTCGTCGACGGCCGCGTCCGCGCAGAACAGCCGGAGCCGGCCGGACCTGTCCAGCACGCCGTGCCCGCCCCACCACACCCACAGCATGTCGCCCTGGGCCGGGGACAGTTCGCGTACGAGTACCCGGCGCAAGGTCGCCTGGTCCGCGGGCCCGTAGGGGACGTACGGGTCGGAGGACGGCAGCGGGCTGAGGTGCAGCCGCAGATTCGGCTCGGGAACCCCGGCGTCCCGCAGCAGCCGCCAGAACCGGACGGCGTCCCGGGCGGGACCGGGCAGCCGCCAGGCGTCGCCGGCCTCGTACGCCTCGATCCCGACGACGAGGGCGTGCACCCGGGCGGGGTCGACGGACGGCCCGGGCCGGGCCCCGGTCACGGCAGGCGGTCCGCGATGTGGCGGTACACGGCCGGGTTCGTCCAGTAGGCGCTGTGCGCGGCGGGGAACGGCTGGCCGCTGTCGACGGCCACGTCGGTGACGCGGCCCCGGAAGAGGCCGGCGCCGACGTGGCCGAGCAGGTCGCGCGGGTCGTACAGGTTCAGCCAGGCGGGGACGTGCGGCGGCAGCGGTGCCGGGTGTTCGAGGGAGGGCAGGGACCCCGACTCGTAGAGGAACGGCCCTTGGGAGCCCGCGGTCACCAGGAGCCGGACCTGGGGCAGCGGGGCGGAGACCAGCGTGTCGAGGGCGATGATGCCGCCGAGGCTGTGGCCGACCAGGACGACGGGCGGCTCCAGGCCGGCGACGAGGGTACGCAGGCCCTCCCGGCACGCCGAACCCCGGCTCAGATAGCGCAGGATGTCGCCGGCGGCGGGGTGCGCGGCCTCGGTGAGGGCACGGCGGCGGCGTTCGACAGCGCGGACGGCCGCCGCTCCGGCCGTCCGCAGCAGGTAGGAGCGCAACCCGCGCTCCGTACCCCGGGGCGGTGCGCCGAGGGCCTCGGCGATCCGGGCGGTGACGGCGTCCCGGGTCTCGGCGACGGGCACGAGCGGGGAGTCGGCGTCGAGGGCGTCGGCGATGAGGCGGGCGGTCAGGCAGCGGGCGGCGAGGACCGCGAGGTCCGCCGGGTCGAGGGCGTCGGCGGCGGGGCCGAGCAGGGGGTGGGCGGCCAGGTCGGTGGCGGCGCGCGCCAGCCCGGGGCCCGCCTCGGCTCCTGGTTCGTCGCCCCGGGCGGCGAGTGCGGTGAGCAGCGCACGGATGCGCTGCTGCGGCGGTACGGTGCCGGGCGGGCGTTCGACGGCAGGGCCGGATCCGGCGGCTGCCAGGGCCAGTTCGGCCGACGGGTCGGCGTAGAGGGCGGCCCAGGCCGCGGCCGTCTCGTCGCCGGGGAGTGGTTCTGACGGGCCTTCGCCGATGCCGCGTGTGGTGCCGGAGCGGGGCGGCAGGCTGGCCCCGCCGGCCGCGAGCGTGGCACCGTGTGCCGCTCCCCAGGCGTAGGGCACCACGCGAAGGCCGTCACGCTGTTCACCCAGTCCGGCCGTCACCCGCGCGACCAGCGCGGTAAGGCCCGGCTCGCGGACCCCGGTCCCGTGGACGAACACGACCGCCGTCATGCGCCCCCCGTGACACGACTGTCCTTGTGGTACCAACTTACCAGTACCACAAGGAAGTTGACCGGCGTCACATGGGCATGGGAGCGATGTCGCACTCGATGCGGCGGCGCTGGCGGGCGGCCTGCAACCAGGGGTGGTCGGTGCGCAGCACTCCCGCGAAGCCCTCCACCGCCTTGCGCTGGAGCACGTCCGCCTCGTCACCGCGCCCGAGGCCCCGCAGATCGAGCGCGAGGTTGGAGAGGCAGGAGAGGGTGAGCGGATGGTCCCCGCCCGCCACTTCGCTCAACAGCGGGAGGTTGGCGGAGTCGATCGCGTGCGCCCGCTCGAAGTCGAGCCGCGCGTAGGCGGTGTTGGCCTGGCCGATGCCGACGGTGAGTGCGATGACGTGCTGCGCTCCGACCGTGTCGCCCAGTCGGCGCACCACGTCGTCCTCCAGTTCCTGTGCGGTGTCCAGGGAACCCAGGGCCCGCTCGGTGGCGGCCAGGTTCGCCCTGGTCACCAGGGTGTGCGCGTGGTTCGGCCCGAGGCGCCGTAGCAGCCTGGCCACGGTGGACTCCGCAAGGCGCCGCGAGCCCTCCAGGTCTCCGGACAGGCGCCGGTCGACGCAGACGTTGGTCGCCGTGGTCAGCGAGTCGAGGTGCTCGTCGCCGTAGCGGGACTTGAAGTTGCGCAGGGTCTCCTCGGCGAGCTTGGCGCCCTCGGCGAGGTCTCCGTCTCTGCGGCGGCAGACTCCGAGGTCACGGGCGATGCGCAGTGTCAGGGGGTGCTTGTCACCGAGCGCGGTGGCGGCCCTGCGGTAGACGTCCTCCTGCCATTCGCGCGCCCCGGGGTACCGGCCCGCCTCCCGCATGTCGATGCCGACGCAGTGCAGGGTGTTGAGCGTGAAGAAGCTGGCGTCGCCGAGCAGCATGTCGCGCTGGCGGGCGGTCTCCTCGTCCAGCGGCAGGGCTTCCCTGAACTCCCCGCACAGTCTCAGGTCGACGCCCCAGCTGTGGCTGCTCCGCAGGGTGGCGGGATCATCGGGGCCGAACAGCGAGCGGGCCAGTTCGGTGGCCTCCCGGCCCAGGTTCCGTGCTTCCTGGAAGCGGCCCTGGTACCGGCGGGCGTCGGACATCTCGCACAGGGAGTCGATGAGCTCCTCGGGCTCGACCTGCACCCGGCGGGAGACCTCCAGCGCCTTCTCGGTGAGCGGGATCGACTCCGCGATCTGGCCGACCTGACGCAGCAGAAAGGCGAAGCCCTTGGTCATCCGGATGACATAGATGTCGTCCTCGCCCGATGCGGCGAGCCAGGCGCTCCATGCCTGCCGGCCGAAGACCGCGGCGTTCTCGTGGTCGCCCCAGTAGTAGAGGAACCACATCGTGTCGTAGACGAGGTCACGCACATAGGGGTCGGTGCTGGTCACCGCCTGGGAGGCGAGTACGTGAGGCAGCAGCGCCTGATAGTCGCGCCATCCCTGGGAGGCTCCGTAGGAGCCGCGGTTGGCGGCGGACAGCAGCTGGTGGGCGGCGTCCCGCATCCGCTCGCGTTCCTCTTCGCTCAGCTTGGCGAGGAGCACGGTCTGGAGCAGGCGGTGCATCTGAAGAGTGCCCGCGCGCGGGTCGACCTTGATCAGGGAGAACTGGCTGAGGTCCCGGATGGCGCGGTTGAGTCTGATCGGCTCGCGGAGCATCGGGTCGATCTGCGGTGTGATGTTGACGCCCCGGCTGCTGCGCAGGATCGACCGCGGGATCGGCTCGGGGGCCATGCTGGCGCAGATGTCGAGGAGCTGGCGGGCACCCGGGTTGTTCTCCCTGATGCGCTCCAGGGAGATGTCCCAGGCGGCGGCGACGGAGACCGGGTAGTCGGGGCTCTGCTCGATCTCCAGGATCTCCGGACTGCGCCGGGCGAGCAGGTCGAGGTACTCGTCGACCTCCATGCCGGTGACGCCGAGCCAGGCGCCCGCCTGCTCCACGGCGAGCGGCAGGTCGCCGAGTGCTTCGGCGAGGCGGTCGGCGTCCTCCCGGGGCAGGTCCGCGGCGCGCTTCTGGAGCAGTTCGATGGACTCCTCGCGCTCGAAGACGTTGACCGGCAACGAGGTGGCCACCCGTTCCCAGCCCCGGTTCCGGGAGGTGACGATGACCTTGCCCGGTCCGTTGTGCGGGAAGTAGCCGCGCACCGCCTCGATGTCCTCGGCATTGTCGAAGACCAGCAGCCAGTTGTCGTAGGGCGTCCCGGTGCGCAGCGCCTCCAGCACCGCGGGCACGGCCGTGTTGGCCGCTGCGGCGCCCATGCTGTCCTGGCCGACGGGGGCGACGCCCAGCTGGGAGGCGAGGGAGGAGAGCGCGGCCAGGATGAGGCTCTCGCGTTCGGCGGGGATCCAGCAGATGATCCGGTAGTCACGCTGGTGGGTGTAGATGTACTCCAGCGCCAGCTGGGACTTGCCGACGCCGCCGAGGCCGTGCAGGGCGTTGGGCAGGACGGCCGCGGTGTCCTGGGCGGCGAGCTGCTCCTCCACGGCCCTCAGCAGCGCCTGACGGCCGACGAACGAGGTGTTGCGCATGGGCACGTTCACCAGTAGGGCCGGCGTCGCGGTCGTGGTGCGCTGCATGAGCGGCTCTGCCTCCGGGGTCTGTTGTCGGTGCGCCTCGGCCGTCTCCGACGGCGCGGATTCTCCAGTCGGATCGGAAGTTCCCGAATCCGGGTTGATGCCCGCTGGGCTGGATGGAGTCGTTTCGCCCGGGTTTTTCACCTGTGGGGGTGGGTGGGCGGACGCGCTGTTCTCCACCTGTTCGGCCGGGGAGGGCGGGTTCCTGGACAGGTTCGGTTCGATGCGCCTGGCCCGCTCGGTGTAAGGCCCCGACAGGGCCCGCATCACGGCCAGTTCACTGCGCGCCCAGCCGGGCTCGGCCAGATCGGGCAGCCTGGTGCGCAGCGGGTCGTGCAGGGCGGCGCGCAGGGCGACGCCCCGCTCCCCCGCGGCGGGCAGTTCGCCCACCACGCTGACCGTTCGGGCGAGTTGACTCCGGGTGGTGGTCGCGAGCAGAGCCTCGCGCACGCCCTCGGCGAACTCGGGGCGCCCCTGCTCCCCGCCCTCCCAGTCGATCAGCCCGCCCATGAGGATCTCGGCCAGGTGGTCGGGTCCGGTCTCCGGCATGACCCGCCTGCGCAGCTGCTCCACGAGGTCGAAGTCGAAGGGAACGGCGGCCAGTTGGGTGGCGAGCCGGCGGGCGGAGGGGGTGGCGAGGCTGAAGAAGCGCCGTACGGCGGCGCCCGCCGCGCGCGGAAGGCGCGGGGCGCGCAGACCGGGGGCGGGGGCGCCCTTGCTCAGGGCACCCGCCAGCACCACGGGCAGCGAACGCCGTACGCCGCGACCGCCGGTGACCAGGTCGGACCAGGCCGCGAGGGAGGCGGGTTTAAGGGAGAGCACCGGGACGGCGACGGAGCCGTCGCCCGCCTCGGGCAGCGGCCGCATCGGATCGGGCCCGCCGGGCGGGGCCCAGTGCCCGAGGCCGTCGTTGGGAGCTCCGAAACCCCCGGCCTCCAGGACGGCCGGGTACGGGTAGAGCGAGGAACGGTGGCGCAGATGCGGCGGCAGCAGGTGGACGAGGGCGGTGGGGCCGGCGTGGGCGAGGCGGCCGAGGAGCTCGTCGGCGGCGGAGGCGGCCCAGCCGTGGGCCAGTCCGTCGGTGACGACGAGGAAGATCCGGCTGCCCCGGCCGTCGAGCAGTTCGGCCGGGTCGGCGACGGCCCGGCCCGTGGGCCAGCGCAGGCCGGCGGTGCCGGTGCGCGGCACGGTCACCCGGATCGTGCGCACACTCCGGAAGGCGCCGCTGTGCTCGGCCGCACGGGTCAGGCGTGCGGCGCTCTCCTCCCAGATGCGCATCGTGGGCGCGTCGTCGATCAGCAGCACCAGGTCGAAGGCGGAGACCCGGGCGGGCCGCAGGAACGGCATCCACAGCCCGTCGGCGAGACCCTGTTCGGCGGTGGTCTCCTCGTCCAGCTCCAGGCTGCTGCGGGACGGGACGCGGCGGGCCAGGTGGTGCAGGGCGCGCGCGAGCAGCGCCGTGACACGGCCGGGGCCGGACGGGTCGGGTTCGGCCCGGGGCAGCAGCGGCGGCCCGAGGTGCAGGGTGAAGCGGCCTTCGGGGTGCGGTGAGAAGCGGCCGCCGGGCCGGGAGCCGGCCTGGTCGGCGGGAGGGAGCGGGGCGGGGATGCGGCGGGTGGGCCGGGGCCCGGGGGGAGCGCCTTCCTCGTCGGCCGCGGGCCGGCCGGCGAGGGCGTCGTCGTCCGCCGGCGGCGGGGACGGCTGTCCCGTCCCGGAGTCCCGCGGGCGGACGGCTTCCCCTTCCGGGGCCGGGGGCGGCGCCTGCCGGTGCGTGCCGCCGGGTCCGCCGCACCGGCTCCAGTGGGCGGCCAGCCACACGGCGTCGGCGAACTCCTGCCAGCGCGGTACGAAATGATCGGGAGCGGCAGGGACCCGGTCCACGCGCTCGCCCGCGGGCGGCTCGGGGTACACCGAAGGAGGCGGCGACGATCCCGATGCGGGATCCCCGTCGCCGGGTCCGGATGCGCGCTCCCGGGTCATCAGCGGCCCTTCGCGAGGTCGCGGAGCAGCAGTTCGACGAGCTTACGCCCGTCACCGTCAGCCTGAAAACCACCCGCAGTAGTCATCTGGACAGCGTTCAGCAACTGGTCGAGGGAGTGGACCCCGCCCGCCTGGACCCGCTGGACGAACAGGTCGACGAGGTCTTCGGTGCCCTGCGGGCGGAGTCCGAGGTGGCCCTCCACCATGGCCAGGAGTTGCTCCCGGGTGGGGGTGTGCATCTCCATCGGCAGGCAGCGGCGACGGAAGGCGGCGGGGAATTCCCGCTCCCCGTTGCTGGTGATCACCACGACCGGGAACTCCCGGCATTCGACGCGTCCGCCCCGCACCACGGCCCGGCTGCCCGGGTCGCTGGTGTGTACGCTCGCCGCGTCGGCGGCGTCGCGCACCAGCTCCGGAACCTCATAACTTCCATTCTCCAGAACGTGCAGCAGGTCGTTCGGCAGATCGATGTCGCTTTTGTCGAGTTCGTCGACGAGAAGCACCCGGGGCCGGCCGTAGGGCAGCAGGGCGGTACCCAGGGGCCCCAGTGTAATGAACTCGCCTATAACCGGCGCAAGTTGGGGATCCTTTGACGCGACCGACGGGTTGACGGAATGTTCGGCGTCTTCGAACACCGGCTCCGCCCGTGCCGTCTCGCGCAGTCCGGCCTGCCAGGCGGCGATGGCCTGGGCACGGCCCATGGCGTCGTGGACGTACAAGCCGTCCCGCAGGCTGGTCCGGCTCACGACGTTCCACTCCAGCACCCGGCCGAGCCCCAGCTCACGCGAGATCAGGTAGGCGAGCGTCGACTTGCCGACGCCCGGCGGGCCGGTGATCAGCAGCGGGCGGCGCAGCAGCAGGGCCGCGTTGACCGTCTCTATCTGCTCCTCGTCGAGTTGGGGGGTCAGGCCGCCGGGGCCCAGCCGGCGCAGCGCGGCCTCCGCGTCGTCCGGGGGCGGGGCCTCGGCCGGGCCGCCGCGGAACCTCCGCCAGGGCGGCGGATCGGGCAGCACGGGTGGGGCGCCCTGCGGGCTTCCGGTGGCGTGGAAGACACGCCAGTCGTCCGCGGCCGTCCGTTCCTGTGCGCTCATGCCGAAGCCTCCTAGCTCAGCTGGCGAGATCGCCGGGGTCGGTGGCCTGGAGGTCGACGACTCGTGTGGGGTCGTCCCACAGGAATCCGACGTTCCGGGCCAGGTACTGGACCGCGTCCTCCGCGCCGCTCTCGGCGTTCAGACGCATGCGGTGAATGACGGAAGGAAGCTGCACGGGCATCGTGACGGCCGCGAACACCGCGGTCACCACCTCGCGCCGCTCCTCGATGAACACACCTCTGCGGTCCCAGACGGCCAGCCCGATCCCCTCCGCGATCGCCGCTTTGAGCGCCTCCAGGGCCGGGGCCCCGGTCGGCGCGTCCAACAGCACTGCCGTCCTTGTGGATTCCCCGGCGAGCGCGATCTGCCACGCGCGCTGCCGCCGGGCGTCCGCTTCCCGCCAGGGGTGCACCGTGATCCCGTGCCGCTTCAGCGCCGCCCAACGCCGCTGCCACTGCTGCCGGACCACGGCGTTGTCCGTACGCATGCGTTCCAGACTGCGTAGATGAACCCCGTACCGCAGGCTGAGCGGAGTGGGCTCCCCGTCGCCCACGGCGAACGTCAACCCCGCCACATCGTGGTTCATCAGATCGTACGGAAGGAGGAACTCTATGTACGCAGGCGGCTCCTGGGGTCCGCGCGGCTCCGGTTCGCGCGGGACCAGCCAGAGGCGGGTCCCGCGCCGGAGCGCCTCGTCCACGGCTCGGCCGAGGTCGTCCAGGGAGATCGTCTCGGGTTCGCCGGGGCGGGGGTCCCAGCGCCCCGGGGTCGCGTTGGTCCAGGTCCGCACGACCACGTCCGTGCTGCCGTCCCGGGCCGGTTCGACGGCGACGACGAGGGTGCGGGGGATGTCGGGCGACCACACCACCGCCGCACGTCTGTCCCGGCGCCTTGCCAACTCCGCGGTCAGGCCCGCGCGTCCGGTCCAGTCGTCGACCCAGCCGGCGAGCGCGAGGCGGTGCTCGACGGTGCCGGCGAGACGGGCGGCGTGGTCGAGGAGCAGGACGGCGGGCGGCAGGCCGTCGTCCTGCACGTTCCATTCGAGAAGGTGCGCGAAGAGCTGCTCGGGGGTGAGTCCGTCGGGGAGGTCCAGGCCGGTGAGTTCCTCGGCCAGACCGTCCCGTAAGCGTACGGCGGGCAGGTCTCCGCGGGAGAGCGCGACGCGTGCGCTCTTCTCGTCCTCCTTGGACAGCGGTCCGGCCAGGGCGGGGGCAGGAGCGATCAGCCGGTCGAGTTCGTCTCCGGCGGGGGCTCCCTCAAGGATGCGGACCACCCCGACCAGTACGTGCTCGCCGCCCGCCACGCTCAGCGCGGCGGTCACCAGACTCACCACGTCCTCACGGAGCCTGACGCCGCGGATGTCCACCGGCCGGTGGAGCTGGCCTCCCAGGAGGCCGGCGAACTGCACCCGGCTCGGCGCGTCCTCCACGCAGCCCAGCTCGCAGAGCACGTCCGTGATCTGTAACAGCAGCTCGAAATCCGGCCGATGTCCGGAAGCGCCGCCGAACTCGCCGGGCGCCGTACCTGTCCGCACCGACTTTCCCCCTGAGTCGGTTCACCTGTCTGGGCAGACCAGCGAAGTTAGCACGGCAACCAGCGGTTAACCAGGGACGAATGGGACCGGAAGGGCGACGCCCGGCCAGGAGTGTCCCAGGCGGGACAAGCCTGGCCGGAATCGCACGGCCCTCGCCTCACAGCCTCGGGTCGACCGGCTCCGACTCCAGGGCCAGCACCCCGAACACCGCCTCGTGCACCCGCCACAGCGGCTCGCCCTCGGCCAGCCGGTCCAGGGCCTCCAGGCCCAGGGCGTACTCGCGGATCGCCAGGGACCGCTTGTGGTTGAGGAACCGCGAGCGCAGGCGGGCCAGGTTCTCCGGGCGCGTGTACTCCGGGCCGTAGATGATCCGCAGGTACTCGCGGCCGCGGCACTTGATGCCGGGCTGCACCAGGCGGCCCTGACCGTCGCGGACGACCGCGCCGACCGGCTTGACGACCATGCCCTCGCCGCCGCGGCCGGTCATCTCCAGCCACCAGTCGACGCCGGCCCGCACCGACTCGGGGTCGGCGGTGTCGACGTAGAGGCGGCGGGTGGTCTGGAGCAGGCCGCTGCCGTCGTGCTCGACGAGCCGGTCGAGCAGGGCGAGCTGCTCGTCGTGGGGCAGTCCGGTGAGGCTGCGTCCCTGGACCGCGAGGATCTGGAACGGTGCCAGGCGCACGCCGTCCAGGCCGTCCGTGGACCAGCAGTACCGGCGGTACGCCTCGGTGAACGCGGCGGCGTCGGTGGCGCGTTCACCCGTGCGGGACAGCAGGCCCGACACGTCCACGCCGCGCGCCGCCGCGCCCCGCAGGGCGGCCAGCGCCTTCGGCAGCACCGCGCCGGACGCGGCGCCCACGGCGGCGTACTGCGACCGCAGGAGCCCGGACGCCTTCAGCGACCAGGGCATCAGCTCGGCGTCCAGCAGCAGCCAGTCCGTCTCCAGACGGTCCCAGAGACCGGCCTCGCCGATCGCCGTGCGCACCCGGTCGAGGATCTCCTCCGTGAGGGCGGCGTCGTCGAGGAAGGGGCGCCCGGTGCGGGTGTAGAGGGACCCGGTGGGCCCGTCCACGCCGAAGCGCTTGCGAGCCGTTCCCGCGTCCCGGCACACCAGGGCCACCGCCCGCGAGCCCATGTGCTTCTCCTCGCACACGACCCGGGCGACGCCGTCGTCCTTGTACTGGGCGAACGCCTCCTCAGGGTGCTCCAGGTAGCCCTCGACGTGGCTCGTGGCCGTCGGGGCCATGGTCGGCGGGAGGTACGGCAGCAGCCGCGGGTCCACCGCGAAACGGCTCATGACCTCCAGGGCCGCCGCCGCGTTCTCCTCGCGGATCGAGACGCGGCCCTGGTACCGGGTCTCCACGACCCTGCGGCCCCGCACGTCCGCCAGGTCCAGCGGACGGCCGTCCTGACCGCCGGGTGCCTCGCTGCGCAGCGGCTTCGTCGGCTCGTACCAGACCTGCTCCGCCGGGACGTCGGCCAGTTCGCGCTCCGGCCAGCGCAGCGCGGTGAGCTTGCCGCCGAAGACCGCGCCGGTGTCCAGGCAGATGGTGTTGTTGAGCCAGGAGGCCTCCGGCACCGGGGTGTGGCCGTACACGACGGCGGCCCGGCCCCGGTAGTCCTCCGCCCACGGGTAGCGCACCGGCAGGCCGAACTCGTCGGTCTCCCCGGTCGTGTCGCCGTACAGGGCGTGGCTGCGGACGCGTCCGGAGGTGCGGCCGTGGTACTTCTCGGGCAGACCGGCGTGGCAGACGACGAGCCGGCCGCCGTCGAGGACGTAGTGGCTGACGAGGCCGTCGAGGAACTCCCGCACCTCGGCGAGGAACTCCTCGCTCTCGCCGGCCATCTGCTCGATGGTCTCGGCGAGGCCGTGGGTGTGCTGGACCTTGCGGCCGCGCAGGTAACGGCCGTACTTGTTCTCGTGGTTGCCGGGCACGCACAGGGCGTTGCCCGACTTCACCATCGCCATCACGCGGCGCAGCACGCCGGGGCTGTCCGGGCCGCGGTCGACCAGGTCGCCGACGAAGACGGCCGTACGGCCCTCCGGGTGGACCCCGTCGGCGTAGCCCAGCTTGCCGAGCAGTGCCTCCAGTTCGGCGGCGCAGCCGTGGATGTCGCCGATGATGTCGAACGGGCCGGTGAGGTGGGTGAGGTCGTTGAACCGCTTCTCGGTGACGACCGTGGCGCGCTCGACCTCCTCCACGCCGCGCAGGATGTGCACCTTGCGGAAGCCCTCGCGCTCCAGATGCCTGAGGGAACGGCGCAGTTCGCGGGTGTGGCGGTGGATGACCCGGCGGGGCATGTCCGCGCGGTCGGTGCGGGCCGCGTTGCGCTCGGCGCACACCTCCTCCGGCACGTCGAGCACGATGGCGATGGGCAGCACGTCGTACTGCTTGGCCAGGTCGATCAGCTGGCGGCGGGCGTCGGACTGCACGCTGGTCGCGTCCACGACCGTGCGGCGGCCGGCGGCCAGGCGCTTGCCCGCGACGTAGTGCAGGACGTCGAAGGCGTCCTTGGTGGCGCTCTGGTCGTTCTCGTCGTCCGAGACGAGGCCGCGGCAGAAGTCGGACGAGATGACCTCGGTGGGCTTGAAGTGCCTGCGGGCGAAGGTGGACTTGCCGGAGCCGGTGGCCCCGACCAGCACCACCAGGGACAGGTCGGTGACGGGCAGCACGCGCCCCTGCTGTACGTCGGTCATGCCGCCTTCGCCTCCTTCGGGTCGGTCTGGGTGAACACGGCCATCTGGGTGGGCGGTCCCACCTCGGGGTCGTCAGGACCCACGGGTTCGAACGCGACGCCGTAGCCGTGCCGTTCGGCCACCGTCTCGGCCCAGGCGCGGAACTGCGCACGGGTCCACTCGAAGCGGTGGTCGCCGTGCCGGACGTGGCCGGCCGGGAGGGATTCCCAGCGCACGTTGTACTCGACGTTGGGGGTGGTCACGAGGACCGTCCTCGGACGCGCCGAGCCGAACACCGCGTACTCCAGGGCCGGCAGCCGGGGCAGGTCGAGGTGCTCGACGACCTCGCTGAGCACGGCGGCGTCGTACCCCTTGAGCCGGACGTCGGTGTACGCGAGGGAGCCCTGGAAGAGCTGGACGCGGGAAGCCTGCCGCTCCCCCATACGGTCCAGCTTGAGCCGCCGGGAGGCGATGGTGAGGGCGCGCACCGACACGTCCACGCCCACGATCTCGGTGAAAGCCGGGTCCTTGAGCAGTGTCTGCACCAACTGGCCCTGGCCGCAGCCGAGATCGAGGACCCGGGCCGCCTTGGACCGCCGGAGCGCCGTGACGATCGCCTCGCGTCGCTGCATGGCCAGCGGGGTCGGCTTCTCCTCGGCCTCGGTCTCCGCCCCGACGGCGTTGTCGATCTCCTCGACCTCACTGTCGTCGGCCTCGGCGAGGCGCACCAACTCCAGGCGCTCGGTGGCCTGCCGGGTCAGCGACCAGCGGCGCGACAGGTAGCGGCTGGTGATCAGCCGCTGCTCCGGGTGGCCGGGCAGCCAGCCCTCACCCGCGCGCAGCAGCTTGTCGACCTCGTCGGGGGCGACCCAGTAGTGCTTGGCGTCGTCGAGGACGGGGAGCAGGACGTAGAGGTGACGCAGGGCCTCGGCGAGGGTGAGGGTGTCCGATTCCAGGACGAGGCTCACGTACCGCGAGTCGCCCCAGTCGGGGAACTCGGTGTCCAGCGGCACGGGCTCGACGGCGACGGTCCAGCCGAGCGGCTCGAAGAGCTTCCGTACGAGGTCGGGGCCGCCGCGAGCGGGCAGCGCGGGCACCTCGACGCGCAGCGGCCTGGCCTGACCGGGCAGTTCCGGCCGGGCGTTGCAGACGCCCCTCATCGCGCTGGAGAAGACACCGCTCAGCGCCACGGCGAGCAGGGAGGAGGCCGCGTAGGGGCGGTCGTTGACGTACTGCGCGAGTGCCGCGTCGGGGGCGCCGCCGCGGCCCTTGCCCTTGCCGCGCCTGACCAGTGCCACCGCGTCCACCTCCAGCAGCAGCGCCGCCGTGCAGCGCTGGGCCTCCGCCTCGGGGTAGAGGACGTGAGCCGTGCCGTAGGAGGTGGAGAACGCCTGCGCCTTGCCGGGATGCTTGTGCAGCAGGTAGCCGAGGTCGGTGGCGGGGCGTTCGGGAGTGCCGGTGGTCGTGATCGTCAGGAACATGCGGAGGGCCTCTCCGGCTGGGTGGACGCTGTCGGTGCCGTACGTGCGCGAGCCCCCGGGAAGGGTGTTCCCGGGGGCCCGGCAGGACGACGCCCACAGCTTCGCACACCTGTGCCCACCAGCGCCTTCGTTTATCGAGGGCGGTTCGGCGGGCCCGCTACGACAGCTGTGACTGCACCTGCGCGGAGATCAGTTCCAGGTGGTCGAGGTCGTCGAGGTCGAGGACCTGGAGGTAGATGCGGCGGGAGCCGATCTCGGCGTAGCGGCCGATCTTGTCGACGACCTCGGCCGGGGAGCCGGCCAGGCCGTTCAGCTTCAGCTCGTCCACCTCGCGGCCGATCGCGGCGGCCCGGCGGGCGATCTCCGCCTCGTCCCGGCCGACGCAGACGACGAGGGCGTTGGAGTACGTCAGCTCGTCGGCGCCGCGGCCCGCCTCCTCGGCGGCTGCGCGCACCCGGGCGAACTGGCGCTCGCTGTCCTCGACGGAGGCGAAGGGCATGTTGAACTCGTCGGCGTACCTGGCGGCCAGCCGCGGGGTGCGGGTGGGGCCGTGGCCGCCGACGAGCACGGGGATCTTCCGCTGCGCCGGCTTGGGCAGGGCGGGAGAGTCCACGAGGTCGTAGTAGGTGCCGTGGAAGTCGAAGGTCTTGCCGGGGTCCGTCGCCCACAGGCCGGTGACGATCTCCAGCTGCTCCTCGAGGCGGGCGAACTTCTCCTTGGGGAAGGGGATGCCGTAGGCCTTGTGCTCTTCTTCGAACCAGCCGGCTCCGAGGCCGAGTTCGACCCGTCCGCCGGACATCTGGTCGACCTGGGCGACCTGGATGGCGAGCACGCCGGGCAGCCGGAAGGTGCCGGCGGTCATCAGGGTGCCGAGCCGGATGCGCTTGGTCTCGCGGGCGAGTCCGGCCAGGGTGATCCAGGCGTCGGTGGGGCCGGGCAGCCCGTCGACGTTGCCCATGCGGAGGTAATGGTCGGAACGGAAGAAGGCGTCGAAGCCGAGGTCCTCGGTGGCTTTGGCGACGGTGAGCAGGGTGTCGTAGGTGGCCCCCTGCTGGGGCTCGGTGAAGATGCGAAGATCCATGCCTCCATCCTGCACCGCCTCGTCGGACGATCACGAGATCGGTCCCCCGTCCACGCCGGTCCCCGGTCGGGTGAAATTGCGTCAATACCGCAGCCGCCGCCCGGCCCGGCCAGTGACCGGCCCCGGTGGTGATCGTTGGCTCGGGCGGAGCCGGAGCCCCCGGCTTCCGCACCGGGGGTGGACCACCGGGGCGTCACCCGCGTCGGCCTCCCCGGGGGCCGGGGGCCGAGGAGGCCGTCATGTCCGAAGAGAGCGTGCCGCAGCAGGGCGGGAGCGGGCAGCCGAAAGGGCTGTTGCAGCAGATGGAGGAGCTGATGGCGGCGTTGAACGCGGACCTGTCAGCGCTGGACGCGGATCTTCAGGCGGCGGGGGACGCCGAGCGCGGGGCCGTCGAGGAGGGGCGGGCGGGGTAGATATTCGCACCGTCCCGCCCACCCCCACCCTCCTTGCCCGCACGCCCACCGGGTCTCCCTACCCCGCCTCCCTCTCCGGCAGGGTCTCCTCCCGGTCCGCGAGTCTGCGGAGCATTTCCAGGACGCGGTCGCGGGACTCGTCCGCCGCGTCGATGGCCTCCATGCACTGCCAGTACGTGCCCTCGTCGTCGGCGGAGCTGGCCAGGGCGACGAGGGCGATGCCGACCTCGCCGAGGAGACCGCCGAGGTACATGAGGGTGTGGCGGGCGTCGCCCAACTCGGTCAGCTGGCCCGCCCGCAGCTCACCGGGGGCCAGTTCCGGCGGGTCGAGGACGCCGCAGCCCCGGCCCGCCAGCTCCGTCAATCCCAGTGCCTCGCCGCGCAGTTCGGGCGGTCCGGCGACCGCGAGGCGGCTGCCTATGGCTTGCGCGAGGGCCTGCGCCTGCCACACCTCGGCCAGGGTCTCCCGCGCGCCGCCGCCCGCCGCCAGGGACCGCCTGCTCGTCACGATGAGCCGCACCGCGTCCATGCGCTGCCCCCGTCTTGTCCGACGCGCTGCGCGCGTCCGTCTGCCGCACTCCCTTGTTCACTACCCAGAGTGAATGGGTGTGAGACGAAAAGCCAGAGGAAGGCGGAAAATTGCGGACAACGATTGGGATTCGAGCCGTGATTTGACTACGCAACGTACAAGCGGACTTCTCCCCTCCAGGCGTCCCCTCCAGGCGTCCCCTCCAGGCATCCGCTCGAGGTATCCCCAGGCGTCCGCTCCAGGCGGTGGGACGGTGCCGCTAGATCGGGAACCTCCGCTCGTTCCGGTCGATCTTCGCGTCCAGCGCCGCCAGCGGATCGATGCCGAGCACGTCGCACAGCTGGAGCAGGTACGCGAGCACGTCGGCGACCTCGTCGGTGACGCGGTGCGCGGTGTCCGGGTCGGCCATCACCCGGGCCGACTCCTCGGGGGTCAGCCACTGGAAGATCTCGACCAGTTCGGATGCCTCCACGCTGAGGGCGGCGGCCAGGTTCTTGGGGGTGTGGTACTGCTGCCAGTTCCGCACGGCCGCGAAATCGGCCAGCCGACGTTGCAGTCCGGCCACGTCCAGGGGATCAGTCACGGTCCAGGTGTACCACCGTGGCTCCCTCCGTCCCGGCGGCCCAGGAGCCGTCGCTGACCGCGCCGACCAGCCGGATGTGCCCCCGCTCGCACATCCGGGCCGCCAGCCGCAGCAGTTCCAGCCGCTGCCGTCCGTCCAGGCCCCGGTCGAAACCGTCGGCGAGGACCGTGAGCGTCTGGAGCGCTGCGGGCACCTCGCCGGCCGGGTCGACCTCCAGCACGCCTGGTCCGGTGAGCAGCACCAACGCGAGTGCCACGTAGCGCAGTTCGCCGTCACCGAGCCGTCGCAGGTCTGTGCGGACGCCGTCACCCCGGTCGAGGGCGGCGCGGATCGTCCCCGTAGCCCCCTCCGACCGGGCGAGCACGTCCGCCACCGGCCCCGCGCAGCCCGCCCGCACCGCCGCCACGAACTGCGCGTGCCGCCGCCCGCACTCGGCGCGGGTACGCCACAGCACGTCGGCGAGGTTGGCGCAGCCGCCCAGCAGACGGCCGGGGCCGGCCGTCACCGGGCCGCGCATGCGGGCGGGTTCGGGGTCGCAGGCGAAGGCGGAGCGCAGGGCGACGACCATCTGCTCGGCGGCTGCCAGCACCCTGCGCTGCCCGGGTGTCCGGCCGGCCACGCGCAGCGGCAGCAGGGCGGTGCCGAGCCGGTCGTCCGGGAGCGGGCCGCGGGTCACCGGCGTCGGCCCGGCCGTGTGCCAGGCGGCCTGCACGGCGCGCTTGCCCGGGTCGCGCAGGGCGGTCTCCAGGAGGACCTGCCCGTCGACCGTCAACCGCTCGCCCACGACGCGCAGTTCGGGCTCGGCCTGCACGGCCACGTCGAGGCGGACCGGGCCAGCGGGGCCGTCGGCCGTGCAGCCGATGCGGAACCCCCGGCGGCGCTGGGCGTCGGGCCGGGCCCGTTCCGGGACGCAGGCGGTGGGGTCGGGGAACGCCTCGCCGAGCTCGGCGCCGCCCCCGAGCCGGGCGAGGGCCTCGTACGCCCGCAGCGCGCTGGTCTTGCCGCAGCCGCTGGGTCCGGCGAGGAGGGTGAGGGGCCCGAGCGGGAACGCGGCGCGGCGGTGGGTGGTGAAGGCGGCCAGGCGCAGTTCGGTGACGCGGGGGCGGTCGGGGAGGGCGGGCTGGGTCATGTCCGGACGGTAGGGCCCCGTCGGCAGGACGAACCGTTCCGTCGCCGGGGCTTCCTACGATCGAGCTACGGTCACACACCCACGGTCACAACCCGGGCAGCCCCGCTCCCTCCATCAGCCCCGTCACCTCGGTCCCCGCCGGCGTCAGCAGGAAGACGTTGCGGTCCACCCGGTGCATCCCGCTCGCCAGGCCGAAGACCACGCCCGTGCTGAAGTCGAGGACCCGCTTCGCGACGTCGCTCTCCGCGCCGGTGAGGTCGAGGAGGACGGGGACGCCCGCCATCAGCCGCTCGGCGACGTCACGGGCGTCGGCGAAGACGTTGACGCGCAGGACGACGAAACGGCGTCGGGTCTCCGTCTCGGCCTCGGGTATGGACCGGTGGCCGACGGAGGACGGCCAGGCGTCCCGGCCTCGCAGCGGCACGACCTGGGCGAGCCCCTCCCACTGTTCGTCGGTGACATCGTGGCTGTTCACCGGCATGCTCCGTCCTGGCTCGCACTCGCTGTCTGCATCGGGCAATTCTTGCGCAGAGTCACCCGTTCGGCCCAACAGCGACACGCTCCGCGACCTCAATGCACCTCACATCGGCCGGAAGGCGGCTGTGTGACGGGCGTAACTGCTCGTGATCAAGTGATGTGACACCTGCGTAACGGGAGGTTCGTACCGTCGACGGCATGACCACGACCCCCCGGCCGCAGCAGGAGACGCAGCGGGTTCGCACCGTCTGCTCGTACTGCGGTGTGGGCTGCGGCCTGGTGCTGGATGTCGGGACGGGTCCGGACGGGCGGCGCACGGTCCTGAAGGCGTCGGGTGACAAGGCTCACCCCGCTAACGCGGGCCGGCTGTGCACCAAGGGCGCGACCACCGCCGACATGCTCGCCGCGCCCGGGCGGCTGACCGGCGCACTCGTGCGGGGCGGCCGGGGCGAGGAGGCCCTCCCGGCGCCCGTGGCCGACGCGATCGCCGAGACCGCCGCGCGGCTGCGGGCGATCGTCGACGAGCACGGGCCGGACGCGGTCGCCTTCTACGTCTCCGGGCAGATGAGCCTGGAGGCACAGTACCTGGCGAACAAGCTGGCCAAGGGGTTCGTCGGGACGAACCGGATCGAGTCGAACTCACGGTTGTGCATGGCGAGCGCGGGCACCGGCTACAAGCTGTCGCTGGGCGCGGACGGGCCGCCCGGGTCGTACGAGGACTTCGACCGGGCGGACGCCTTCCTCGTCATCGGGTCGAACATGGCCGACTGCCATCCGATCCTGTTCCTCCGGATGATGGAGCGGGTCAAGGCGGGCGCCAAGCTGATCGTCGTCGACCCGAGGCGGACCGCGACCGCCGCGAAGGCCGACCTGTTCCTCCAGGTCAGGCCCGGTACCGACCTCGCGTTGCTGAACGGCCTGCTGCACCTGCTGCTGGAGAACGGGCACACGGACCCGGAGTTCGTCGCGGACCACACCGAGGGCTGGGAGGAACTGCCCGGGTTCCTCGCCGAGTACCACCCGGCCGCCGTCGCCGAGATCACCGGCCTCGACGAGGGCGGCCTGCGCGAGGCGGCCCGGATCATCGGCGCGGCCGGGAAGCGGTGGATGAGCTGCTGGACCATGGGGCTCAACCAGTCCACCCACGGCACCTGGAACACCAACGCCCTGATCAATCTGCATCTGGCGACGGGAGCGATCTGCCGTCCGGGTGCCGGGCCGTTCTCCCTGACCGGGCAGCCCAACGCCATGGGCGGGCGCGAGATGGGCTACATGGGGCCGGGGCTGCCGGGGCAGCGGTCGGTGCTCGTCGCGCAGGAGAGGGCCTTCACCGAGGATGTGTGGGAGCTGCCGCCCGGGACGCTGCGGGCCGACGGGGCCGGGCAGGGCACGGTCGACATGTTCCGGCAGATGGCCGACGGGGAGATCAAGGCCTGCTGGATCGTCTGCACCAACCCGGTCGCCTCGGTCGCCAATCGCCGCACCGTCATCGAAGGTCTTGAGGCCGCCGAGTTCGTCGTGACCCAGGACGTGTTCACGGACACCGAGACGAACGCGTACGCCGATGTCGTCCTGCCGGGCGCGATGTGGACCGAGGCCGAGGGCGTCTTCGTCAACAGCGAGCGCAGTCTCACGCTGACCCGGCCGGCCGCGGACCCGCCCGGGGAGGCGATGGCCGACTGGCGGATCATCGCGGAGGTGGCCTGCGCGATGGGCTACGAGAAGGGGTTCTCGTACGACAGCGCCGAGCAGGTCTTCGAGGAGATCCGGCGGTTCTGGAACCCGAAGACCGGGTGGGACCTGCGCGGGGTGTCCTACGAGCGGCTGCGCGAGACGCCCGTGCAGTGGCCGGCCGCGCGGGAGGACGGGCCGGAGCGCAATCCGATCCGGTACGTGGACGACGAGGGGCTGCGTTTTCCGACGGCTTCCGGGCGGGCCGTCTTCTTCGCGCGGCCGCATCTGCCCGCCGCCGAGATGCCGGACGACGACTATCCGTTCGTGCTCAACACCGGGCGGGTGCAGCACCAGTGGCACACGCTCACCAAGACCGGGAAGGTCGCCAAGCTCACCAAGCTGAATCCCGGGCCGTTCGTCGAGCTCCACCCCGCGGACGCCTCGGCGCTCGGGGTCGCCGACGGCGATCTCGTGGACGTCTCCTCGCGGCGCGGGCGGGCCGTGCTGCCGGCGGTCGTGACGGACCGGGTGCGGTCCGGGTGCTGCTTCGCGCCGTTCCACTGGAACGACCTGTTCGGCGAGTACCTGAGCATCAACGCGGTGACGAGCGACGCGGTGGATCCGCTGTCGTTCCAGCCTGAGTTCAAGGTGTGTGCGGTGTCGCTGGCGAAGACGGCGGCACCCGCACCGGAGGCGGCCCCGGCCCTGACGCCCACGGCCGTGACGCCGGGCGGCGCGAACCCCTTCGGCCTCGAACCCTCCCCTCCCCCGGTGCTCTCCGCCCAGGAGCGCCGGTACCTCACCGGTTTCCTCGCCGGGCTCGGCTCGGGTGCCCCCGGTGTGCCGGTTCTGCCGCCCGACGCGCCCTTCTCCCCCGAGCACGCGCTGTGGGTGAACGGGGTCCTCGCCGGCATGTACTCACGGACCGGGGCGGCCGTGCCGCAGGAGCGGTCCGGACGGGAGGTCGTCGTGCTCTGGGCCTCGCAGACCGGGAACGCGGAGGAGTTCGCCGGCGCCACCGCCGAACGGCTGACCTCGACGGGGCACCGTACGACCCTCGTCGGCATGGACGACGCCGATGTCGGGGCGCTCGCCCGCACCGCGGACCTGCTGTTCATCACCAGCACCTTCGGGGACGGCGACGCACCCGACAACGGCTCCGGCTTCTGGGACGCGCTCCGCGGCGAGCGGGCCCCTCGGCTGGACGGGGTGCGGTACGCCGTGCTGGCCTTCGGCGACTCCTCCTACGACGACTTCTGCGGGTACGGGCGGCGGCTGGACGCGCGCCTCGACGAGCTGGGCGGGGTGCGGCTGGCCCCGCGTACGGACTGCGAGCCGGACTTCGAGCCGTCCGCCGGGGAGTGGCTCGACCAGGTGCTGTCGGCGCTGGGCGAGAGGACTGCCGCGCCGGCCGGGAAGCCCGGGACGAGGTCCAAGCCCGTCACCACCGCCCGGCTGGTCGGCAACCGGCTGCTCAGCGGGGCGGGTGCGGGCAAGGAGGTCCGGCGGTTCACCTTCGACACGAGCGGGACGGACCTGGCGTACGAGGCCGGCGACGCGCTCGGTGTGCGGCCGGTCAACGCGCCCGCCCTCGTGGAAGAGTGGCTGGCGGTGACCGGGGTGGACGCCGGATCGGCCGTGGTCGTCGACGGTGTCGGTGAGGTGCCGTTCGGCGAGGCCCTGCACCGGCATCTCGACATCACCCGGATCACCCCCGACCTGCTCCGCTTCGTCGCCGAACGCGCCCGGGACAAGCACGAGTTGCGCAGACTGCTGCGGCCGGACAACAAGGACGGACTGGCCCGGTGGAGCTGGGGGCGGCAGGCCGTGGACGTGCTCGCCGAGTACGCGGTACGGGCGGGCGCCGAGGAGTGGGCCGGGGTGCTGCGCAGGCTCCAGCCACGGCTGTACTCCATATCGTCCAGCCCGCTGGCCGATCCCCACCGGGTGTCGCTGACGGTGTCCGTGGTGCGGTACGAGAACCTGCACGGCCGGGCGCGCGGCGGGGTCTGCTCGCCGTACCTCGCGGACGCCCGACCGGACACGGAGGTGCCGGTGTTCGTGCAGCGCTCACCGCACTTCCGGCCCCCGGCCGACGCGTCGACGCCGATGGTCATGGTCGGCCCGGGCACCGGAGTGGCGCCCTTCGTGGGCTTCCTCCAGGAGCGGCGGGCGCTCGGCCACCGCGCCCCCAACTGGCTGTTCTTCGGTGAGCAGCACCGGGCGACGGACTTCTACTACGAGGACGAACTGACGGCGCTGCGCGACGAGGGCACCCTCACGCGGCTGGACACCGCCTTCTCCCGGGACCAGCGCAACAAGGTGTATGTGCAGGACCGGATGCGCGAGCACGGGCCGGAGCTGTGGCACTGGCTGCGCGACGGGGCCCGCTTCTACGTCTGCGGCGACGCCTCCCGGATGGCGAAGGACGTGGACCGGGCGCTACGGGACATCACGATGACGCACGGTGGACTGGGCGAGGCGGAGGCCGCCGCGTATCTGAAGCAACTCGCGGCGGACAAACGGTACGTGCGGGACGTGTACTGACCGGAGGGGTCGGCGGGCCAGCGGGGGCGGAAGGCCAGCAGGGCCGGAGAGTCCGGAGGGGATCCCTTGTCCGGGTCATGCGGTAATCCCGCGCACGGCACCGCCCGCTACGAAGTCCGGCCGCCCGCGGGCCGCTCACGCTGCCCCGGCCGGGCGTCCGGGTCCGCCTGCGCGCGTTCACGGCGTCGCCGCAAGACCCTGGCGAGCACGGATGTACAGGAAGCCGTGCTCGGCCGGGCGGACTGACGGCGGCGTCAGGCCGAGGCCGCCCGACGGCGGCATCAGGCCGCGGCCCGGGTGAAGCGCAGGGTGGCCACGACCGTGGCCTGGCCGCGGATCATGCCCAGCTGGTTCCAGCTCATGCCGAACTGCTCGCGGTCCACGGTGAACTCGGTGTCCAGGGTGAGGCTCCCGGCGTCCTGGTCCGTCACGCGGGCGTCCAGGGCCAGCGGCCTGCTGATGCCGCGCACGGTGAGCTGGCCGTTGACGTGCGCCCGGTTCCCGTCACGGAGTTCGGCGCTGCGGGCCGCGAAGGTGATCTCGGGGTGGTGGTCGGCGTCGAAGAACTGCTCCGACCTCAGGTGGGTGTCGCGCTTGGCGTGCCCGGTGTCCAGGGAGGCGACGTCGAAGGTCAGGGTGCCGACGGCGGACCCGTCGGACCGGACCTCGCCCTCGCCGCTGACGACGCCGAACGCGCCCTTCACGGTGACCAGGCCCCACATGGTCTTGTGCCGGATGCCGACGGTCGATGCGGTCGCGTCGAGCTGCCACTGTCCGGTTTCCACGGCGACGGTCATGATGGTTCCCCCTGCGATGTCGTTCAAATTTGGATGACTGGCAGGGACGCTAGCAGTTAATTCAATCTTGGACGACCGACTGCTCCAAATTTGGACGACAGGTAGAATCGGCACCATGGCCGCCCCCGGGGAGCACCCCACCGACCTGCCCGAATGCCCGTCCCTCGGCGGTGGCGGGCTGCTGCCCGCCGAACTGCGCGCCTGGATGCTGCTGCTGGCCGCGACAGGAGCCGTGGAGCAGCGGCTGCGCACGGTCGTGAAGGAGAAGCTGGACATCTCGCACGACGAGTTCCTGGTCCTGTGCCTGCTCGCGGAGCAGCCCGAGGGCGGCCTGCGCATGACACGTGTCGCGGAGCTCCTGGGCCGCCCCAAGACCCGCCTGACCTACCAGATCGCCTGCCTCCAGCACGCCGGCCTCGTCACCCGCAGGTCGGTCCGCGGTGACAAGCGGGGCGTCGAGGTCGCCCTCACGGACAAGGCGCGGCTTCTGCTCCAGGAAGCCTCCGCCCCGCTCGCCGAGACGGTCACCGAGTCCCTGGCCCGCTTCATGGGCCCGGACCAGTGCGCGGCGATGCGCGGGCTGGTGCCGGATCTCGAGGAGGAGTCCCGCCCGGAGTAGCGGGGCGGCTTTCTCTACACGGTCGTAGAATCCGGGAACACCGGCGCGACGGAACGCGTTGTACCGGAGACACACAACCTCTGAAGGAGCACGTTCTTGTCCGCCAGACCGACGGACCCTCCGGGGCACAGTCCCCGACCATCCCGCCACGGCACCAGTGATCGCGGCACACGGCGGGGTGGTGTTCGGTGAGTGCCGCCGAGGCCCTGCTGGGCCTGCTCGCCGTGTTCGTGCTGACCGCCGGCACCGGCTACTTCGTCGCCCAGGAGTTCGCCTACGTCTCCGCCGACCGGCTCACCCTCGCGCGTGAGGCCGAGGCCGGGGACCGCAGGGCGGCCCGCGCCCTCACGGTGCTGGAGCGGCTGTCGTTCATGCTGTCCGGCGCGCAGCTGGGCATCACCGTCACCGGTCTGGTGGTCGGCTTCATCGCCGAACCGTCGGTGTCCGCCCTGCTCAGGCCCGTCCTGTCGGGGCTCGGCCTGCCGGACGCGGCCGTCGGCGGCATCGCCGTCGTACTCGCCTTCACCCTGGCCACGGTCGTGCAGATGGTCCTGGGCGAACTCGCCCCGAAGAACCTCGCTATCGCCGTGCCCGAGCGGCTGGCGAAGGCGCTGGCACCGTCCACCCTGGCGTATCTGAAGGTCGTCGGACCTGTCGTACGGGTCTTCGACCGCGCGGCCGACCGGCTGCTGCGCAAGGCCGGGATCGAGCCCGTCGAGGAACTGCACCACGGCGCCACGCTGGAGGAGCTGGGCCATCTGATCGGCGAGTCCCACGAGCAGGGCGAGCTGCCCGAGGACACCGCCGCGCTGCTGGACCACGCGCTGGAGTTCTCCGAGCGCTCCCTCGACGAGGTGATGGTGCCGCGCGCGGACGCCGTGTTCGTGCGCAAGGACGCCGGCGCCGAGGAGGCGGTCGGTCTGATCGCCCGGCACGGCCACTCCAACTACCCGGTGCTCGGGGACCACCCGGACGACATCGTGGGTGTGCTGGGCGTGCGCGAGCTGATGGCACTGCCCGCCGCCCGCATGGCCGGTGCGCGGGCCGGCGAGGTGGCGCGGCGGCCCCTGCTGCTGCCGGACACCCTCACGCTGCCCGACGCGGTGACGCGGATGCGGGAGCAGGACGACGAGTTCGCGGTCGTCCTGGACGAGCACGGCGGCGTGGCGGGCGTCGTCACCTACGAGGACATCGCCGAGGAGCTGGTCGGTGACATCGCCGACGAGTCCGACAAGGTCACCCTGCTCGCCGTCGCGGACGGCGACGGCTGGCTGGTGGACGCCGGCCGCCGGGTGGACGAGGTGGCCGAGGCGACCGGTGTCCGGCTGCCGGAGGACGACGACTACGACACCGTGGCCGGTTTGGTCGTGGACCGGCTCGGCCGCTTCCCGACGGTCGGCGACCGCGTCACGGTCGGGCTGCCCGGGGGCGGCCGGGCCGTGATCGACGTGCGCACGCTGGACCGGCACGTGGCCGACCGGGTCCGGATCAGCCCGCTCGTGGAGGCCGCGGAAGCCGAGGAGATGGCGTGAGTTTCCCCATGGCGGTCTTCGTGACCGTGCTGCTGCTGATCGGCAGCGGCTTCTTCGTCGCGGCCGAGTTCGCTCTTGTGGCCGCCAAACGGCACCGGATGGAGAAGGCTGCGGCCGACGGGCGGCGCGGCGCCGGCGCGGCCCTGGCCGGCATGCGCGAGCTGTCGCTGATGCTGGCCGGCGCCCAGCTGGGCATCACCGTGTGCACGCTGGGCCTGGGCTCGGTGTCGAAACCCGCGATCTCGCACGAACTCGACCCGCTGCTGCACACGCTGGGCCTGCCCAGTGCCGTCAGCTACGGCGTGGCCTTCGCCGTGGCGATGGTCGTGGTGGTGTTCCTGCACATGGTGGTCGGCGAGATGGCGCCCAAGTCCTGGGCCATCGCCCACCCCGAGCGTTCGGCGATGCTGCTGTCGCCGGCCTTCCGGGCCGTGGTGCGGGCCGTGCGTCCGCTGATCCGGCTGCTCGACTCGGTGAGCAACGCGCTGGTGCGGCTGTGCCGGGTGGCCCCGCGCGGCGAGCTGGCCTCGGTGCACAACCGGGAGCAGCTGACGCACCTGGTGGAGGAGTCCGAGCGGCTGGGTCTGATCAGCGCGACCGATTCGGAGTTGCTGACCCGTTCACTGACCGAGCCGGATACACCGGTCGCCGCGCTGCGGATCCCGGCCTCCGAGATCACCTGGGCCGAGGGTGGCGCGGACGTCGAGGCGCTGCTGCGCTTCGCCGCGGAGCACGACCGCACCCGGCTGCTGGTCCGGGAGAACGGCGCCGTCCTCGGCTCGGTGCACGCCCGGGACGCCCTGGTGGCGCGGGCCCGGGGGCGGGCCACGACCGCGCGGGACCTCGCCCGGCCGGTGCCCGAGCTGGCGGAGACCGCCACGGTCGCCGAGGCGATCGAGGTGCTGCGCCGCCGCCGGTCGTCGCTGGCCGTGGTCCGGGACGGCTCCGGCCGGCTCACCGGCCTGGTCATCCTGGACGACCTGCTGGCCCGTCTGATGCAGCCGGCCGCGGCGCCCTGACGGGGACGGGGCCCGAACCTCCAGGACATCTGCACACCGGGGGCCGGGAGGCGGAGCGCCGCCCGGCCCGCCGACGGGTCCCTTCCCCGGCAGGGGAGCTTGGCGGCGAAGTGCCCGCTTCCGGAACCGGGGCGCAACACTCCGGCACCCAACCGGGCGACGGGCTCTGTGAAGGAATGGGCTCATCCGGTGACCCCGCGGTCACAGCGGTGAAGGCGACCGCCCGAAGGAGCCGCGCATCGCCGGAGGTCGGTTGGCTCTCCTCTCCGCGGAGTGTTTTGATCCTGCGCACGGCGGGAGCGGCCGGGACGGGCGCTGGTCCCCGGATTCCGGCGCCACTCGCGCTCACCGTCACTGCGAGACATTCACGCGAAGGGAAACACCCCCATGAACCTCACCTCTCGGGTCGCCACCGCCGAGCTCTCCGACGCCGACCTGGACACCGTCGCCGGCGGCAACGCGGGCGGCGTCGATGTCTCCGCGGGCCTCGTGGGCGGTCTCTCCGCCGGCCTGGTCGGCCCCCTGACCGGCGAGGCCTGCGCCGCCCTGCAGGCGACCCTGTCGCCGGAGGGCGCGGCTGCGGGCGCGCACGCGGGCGTCCACACGACGTCGCTCTGACGACCTCCGCGCGACGGGCCCCGGGAAGCGTTTCCCGGGGCCCTTTCGTGTGCGCGCGGCGGTGGCCGTCACGTATCGCAAACGTGAGGAATTCGCGAAGCACGTGACGGAGTTCTGGACACCACGGGGGTGGGTAACGCGGCGAGGAGCCGTGACGCAGACTTACTCGGACCCCTCAGATCCCGGCTGCAAACCGATTGGAACCCGCTGTGAAAACCGACTCGACCCGAGCCGAAGAACTGCCGATCTACGAGAGCCTCATACGCGAACGGGGTGACGTCGTCGAGGAGGCCCGTGTGGTGGCCGAGGAGACCCAGCACCAGATGAGCCAGGCGCTGAACGGTGTGGCCACGGCCCCGCACGACACCGGCGCGCGCTGATCACCCGCTCAGCGGGTCGTGGCCCCAGTTCATCAGGGAGTACCGCCACCGCGTGTCCCGGACGTCCCCGGAGGGCCGCTGGGCCTGGTGGCGGCGGACGTAGCCGACGACCTTGCGCATGTGCCGGTAGTCGTCGTCCGTGAGGTCGCCCTTCCCGGCCCGCAGGATGGCCACGATCCGGCGGCCGGAGGCGTGCCCGGTGGACTCGCCCCCGTCCTGGTGCTGACCGGCGCTCTTCGATTCGTCGGACTCCAGCCACTGCTCCAGGTCCGCCGGTGTCATGTTCACCAGCTCACGGAAGTCGTTCCAGGTCTCCTCGCGCTCCTCACCGTCCACGCCGCCTCACTTCTTCTTCTTGAGCGCGGACGGCTTGTGCACCGCGGTCCTGCCGGACTTGTCGCTGCGCACCTCGTACTGCGGCTCCTCCGGTGAGGCGTCGACCGTGCGGCCCGACGCCTCGGTCCGTTCGGTGATCTCCCTCTCCACCTCGCCCTCGGTCCGGCTGCCGTGACTGCTCCAGGTGACCTTGTCGCCCTTCTTCGGTTTCCCGCCCTCGCTGCGGCCCGTCGCCATGCCGATGCTCCCTCGCGGAGAAGTGTGCTGTCCCTCCAGCGTGTGGGCTGTGCGGTCAGGGCGCAGCCCGACGGGCGCGGTCCCGGTGGCGGCCGCGGTGCGGAACGCCCAGGCCATGCCCGGTTCCGTCACGGGGCGGAAGACCCGCCGTACGGACGGAGTGCACAGGGCGGTGACGGCCACGGCGGCGACCAGGGTGGCGGCGACCGGACCGGCGGGGCCGCGGACCCAGGCCGGCTCGTACCAGCCCCAGTACTTCGCGGCCTGCGCCACGAAGCCGTGCAGCAGGTAGCCGCACAGCGTGCCGGCGCCCAGCACGGTGAACCATGTCCGGCGCCCGGGCACCCAGGCGAGGAAACAGCCGGCCAGGACGAGCGAGCAGCCGAAGGCGGCCAGGGTCATCACGGGCCCATACCAGAGGGGGACGCCCAGCTCCGGGGCGCTGTCCGCGTGGAAGAACCAGGCGTAGTCCATCCGCGGGACCGCCCAGTACGCCACGGCCAGGGCGCAGGCGGCCACCGGCACGGCGAGGATCCGGACCGCACGCCGTCGTACCAGGCGGAAGTGCTCCGGCCGCAGCAGCAGACCGAACACGAAGTACGGCAGGAACTGCAGGGTGCGCTGCAGATCGAGGTCGTGGCCGATGGACGGGACGGTCGTCGCCAGCATCGCGATGCCCAGGGCGAGCGGAAGCGGCCACCGCACCAGCCGCCACAGGGGCGTGGTCAGCCGCCAGAGGAACAGAGCCGCGAGGAACCAGGTGAGATACAGGGGGTCCAGCAGGCTGACCGGGCGGTCGGGGTCCTGGCTGGTCCAGCGGGTGAACAGGGTGTACGCCGTCTCGAACACCACGTACGGGACGGCGACGCCGGTGATCAGGCGCCGGAGCCGGGTGGGGCTGCCGTCGAAGGTGCGGGAGAAGTAGCCGGAGATGATGATGAAGGCCGGCATGTGGAAGGCGTAGACGAGCATGTAGAGGGCGGTGACGGCCCTGCTGCCCTGGCGCAGTGGCTCCCAGGCGTGTCCCACGGCCACCAGCACGATCGCGAGGTACTTGGCGTTGTCGAAGAACGCGTCCCGCTGCCGGACCGGGCGGGGCGCCGCGTCCTGCTCCTTGGTCACCGGCGCCCGCGTCACCTCGGCCCCGGGAACGGCCGTGGTCATCGTGTCACTCACGGCACCTCCCGCAACGACTGGAGGCGTGGGTGCCTCTTGCGGCCGGGAGCAAGGGGGTGGGGTGCGCGCAGAACATCGCCCGCACCCTAATCACAGGGCCGTGCGTTCGTTCAACTCGTAACGGAGGTGGCTCGCTTCGGTTCATGCCCGGGTATACGCGCGGAGGCGGGCGATCGTCTCCCGGGGGGTGGTGCTCAGGTCTCCTTCCACACCAGCGCGGTCAGTACGGCGCTCACGACGGTGACGGGGACGCCCGCCTGGTTCAGCAGCCGCACCCGCATGCTGCGCCCCCGGGCGAGCCGCTTGGTCACGGGCACCACCACGAAGCTGCCGCCGCCGGTCCCGGTGATCTCGTGGATCGGGTGGTCGGCCCGGTGCTCGTCGCCCTCGTACTCCGACATGCGCGCCTGCACGACGGCACCCGCCGGCAGTCCGTCGATGTGGAGGCTGACGGTGCCGCTGAACCGGGACGGGCCCCGGGCGAACACGCTTCCGCCGGTGCCGTGGTGGCCGGTCTCGTCGGTCCACTCCGCGGTGAACTCGACCGAGTCCCAGGCGCCGGGCGCGAGTCGGTACTCCCTGGCGACACCGAGGTTGACGTACTGGGGCATGGGGTCCTCTCCTTCCCACCGGCCCGCCGGGAGGGCCAGGGCGTCGGCGACGTCGCGGCGGAAGCCGGCCATGTCGAATCCGCGCGGGTCGACCTTCCAGTCGCTCCACTCCAGGTGGCCGATGGCGCTCTTGTGGCCCCAGCCGTGCGCGCGGCAGATCGCGGCGGTGGCCTTGACCATCGCGAGGTACTGGGCGGGCGGCCACGGGTCCTTGCCGTCGCCCCTGTTCTCACACTCCCAGCCGTAGAAGCGGGCGTTGCCGTCGACAGCGCCGGCCGAGCCGTCGTGCTCGTGCGTCGGGGGCGGATACGTGCCGTACGACTCGCCGATGACGGCGTCGAGCACGTCACGGTCACCGCCTCCGGCGTGGTTGGCCCGGCCGTTTCCGGTGAGGTGGACGACTCCGTCCTTGGTGATGCATCCGGTGGCGAGCGGGCCGGGCAGGGCGCTGTGGCCGCGGAAGATCAGTCCGACGACGTCCGTGCCGGAGCCGGTGACGGTGTGGTGGATCATCGCGCCGTGCACGGGACCCCAAGGGCCCTTGTGATTACGGTTGTTGGTGCGCCAGCCGGATACTTCGCGAACGGCGCAGCCCTCGGCCTTCAGCGCGGCGACGAGCCGGGCGGCGGTGAGTGGGGTGGCCATGAGTCAGTCCTCCGTTCCGGCGCGTGCGTGCCGGTCTGAAGACGGTCCGATCACATCGGGGGGAGCGAGCCTGATCTCGGAACTCGCCCGGCGGCGGCGGGGTTGGCGGATCGTTTCGCCCGCGAGTTCCGCGTGTGCCGCGCCAGGCCCTCACCATTCTCGCGCCGCTCGCCCCGTCGCTCACCTCGCCGTTGGCCACGTCCGCAAAATCGGCGCGATTACGACGCCGCCGCACCAAGGAGGTCCCGCGGCACGTCGTAGCCGACGAACTCGAACATGAGCAGGCGGGACGCGTGCGGGCCGGGGTGTGCCGGTGAACCGGTGCACCCCCACTCCGTAGCCGGCCGGCGGCAACGCCGCAGATGCGCGTGCCGGACCCCGCGTCCGCGGGCTGCTGTGAACGACAGGCGCTGGGTCCGGCCGGCCGTCGCGGACGACCGGATTTCGACGGTCGTCGGCGGTCCGCGGCGAGGGCCGACGGTCGTCCGCGGACGCCGGCGGGTCCAGGTGGGGGAACCGGCGGGCTCGGTGGCGAGGAGGATCGCGGAGGGCACCGGCAGGGCGATCTCGGGCTTCGCGCACGGGGACGACGAACGGGCCGGTTCCGACGGGGATTCGGAACCGGCCCTTCGTCAGGCGGTGCAGCGGATACCGGGCCCGGTGCTCACCGGTTCGGGCGGCGGTACGCCTTCACGACGCTGGCGTAGCTGTTCTTGGCGTGGCCCTGTGCGATGACGCCCTCCATCAGCGCCTCGGAGTACTTGGGCAGTTCGGTGTCGAGGCCGAGCGCCTCGGACTCCTCGACGAGGTGCTTGAGCGCGCCCAGGTGGGTCTCCAGGGTCGCGTCGTCGGCCGGGAACTTCTCGTCGCCTGCGTCGATCTGCGCGGCGTAGTCGGCCGTGAACATCTTGATGGCGTCGAGCCACATGTGCGCCCACGGCAGGAACTCCTGCGCCTTGACACCGCCGGTCTCCACGATGGCCACACCGTGCAGGAAGCTGTTGAGGGCACCCCACATCAGGCCGAGCAGCGACACGTCGAACAGGGCGGGCTTGCCGTGGTCGGTGCCGAGGTAGGTGGTGCCGCCGCCGAGGAGCTTCAGCACGGGCTCGTGGGCGTCGAAGACGGCCTGGTCACCGGCGTAGAAGAGGACGGAGGTCGCGGCGCCGATGCCGGGCGGGGTGATCATGATGGCGCCGTCGAGGTACTGTGCGCCGTTCTTCTCCGCCCACTCGGCGGTCTGCCGGGCCTGCTCGGAGGAGCCGGTGGTGAGGTTGACGACGGTCTTGCCGCGCAGGGCGTCACCGAGCGGGCCGATGACGTCGTGCACCACGTCGTACGTCGACACGCACACGACCACGAGGTCGCCGGCGCCGACGGCGTCGGCGGGGTTCGCGGCGAGGACCGCGCCGTCCGCGACGAGTCCGTCGGCCTTGCCGGCCGAACGGTTCCACACGGTGGTGGCGTGGCCCGCCTTCAGGAAGGCGGCGACCAGGGCCTGCCCCATCAGGCCGAGGCCGAGCACCGTCACCGAGGTGTGGTTGTCACCCATGAATGTGTTCCTCCAGTACGAAGTGGTGTGCTGTGCGATCCGGCACGCGGGGCGCGCCGGTGGAATGGACGGTCCGGGGCGTCGACTCAGAGGAAGACGGTGCCGGGCTCCGGGCCCGACCAGGACGCGGCCCTGCAGTGCGAGGTCGGCGTCGGCGAGGGCGTGCGAAGGACACGGCGTGGTGGGCCGGCACGAAGACGTCCTCGGCGACCGCGGTGGCACTGCCGGCGGCGGCGCCGGCCGGGACGTCCCAGTCGTCGGAGGCGGGCAGGGTGCCGTCGGGGCCGAGCCGCTCCCAGCAGTTGTGGAAGCTCACCGTCGAAGTCCGGCCGCAGCCGGGCCCGGGAGGCCGGCCATACCGCCGTGACGTGCCCGAACCGGCCCTTCTTGATACTGCCGATGGTGATCGCCGGCCGCAGTCGCTCATTCTCGGCCACCTGCCCCCGTCTCCGCGCCCCGCCGAACCGCACTCCTCGGGGAACCCTGACCCATGCCCCTTCGGATTCGCTTCGGACCACTTCGGATTCGCTTCGGACCACTTCGGAAACGGTGCCCGAACGCCCTGCGGAGCGGTGGCCGAGCCCTTGTCGTCGCCGGTCACGCCGGTCGCCGGGCGGTTACGCTGGAGATCATGGAATTCGGGGTGCTGGGGCCGCTGGAGGTGCGCACGGACGAGAGTCGTGTCGTGCGGGTACCCGAAGTCAAGGTGCGCCTGCTCCTCGCCGATCTGCTCGCCCACCACGGGCAGGTCGTGCCGGCGGCGCGGCTCATCGAGGACCTGTGGGGCGGCTCGACGTTCACGGCCCGGCCGACGGCGTCGCTCCAGGCCAAGGTCTCCCAGTTACGGCGCGCGTTGGAGGACGCGGAGGCGGGCGGGCGCGAACTGATCGCGCACCGGCCGCCCGGGTACGTCCTGGACGCCCGGGCCGGAGCGATCGACGCCGGGCGGTTCCGTGAGCTGGTCGCCCGGGCCCGGTCCGGCGAGGACCGGGTGACGCGGGCGGCGCTCTACACCGAGGCGCTGGCGCTGTGGCGCGGCCCCGCCTTCGCCGAGTTCGCGGACCAGCCGTCCGTGCGGCCGACGGCGGCGAGCCTGGAGGAGGAGCGGCTGACGGCGGTGGAGGAACACGCCGCCGTGCGGCTGGAGTTGGGCGAGCACAGCCCGCTGGTGGGCGAGCTGACCGGGCTGGTGGCGCGGCATCCGCTGCGCGAGGGGCTGCGGGGCGCGCTGATGTGGGCGCTGTACCGGGCGGGGCGCTCCTCCGACGCTCTCGACTGCTTCAACGATCTGCGTCGCCGGCTGGACGAGGAGTTGGGGCTGACTCCCGGCCCGTCCCTGGAGGCGCTGCAGCAGGCCATCCTGCGCCACGATCCGGTGCCGGCCCGGCCGGAGCCGCCCGCGCCGTCCGCCGCGGGGGTGCCTACGGGGCCGGGGCCGACCGGGCCGGCATCGCCCCTGGTGGGCCGCGAACAGGACGTCCGGGCGATCCGGGCCCTGCTCTCACGGCGCCGTCTGGTGACGCTCACCGGCCCGGGCGGGGTCGGCAAGACCCGCCTCGCCCAGGCCACGGCGGAGAGCCTGGCGGGCACGTTCGGTGACGGCACCCGGCTGGTGGAACTCGCGGACACCGGGGGCCTGGAGCGGTTCGCCGGAGCGGAGGCGCTGGCCGAGCAGGTCATGGCGACCCTGGGAATCAGGGAGAGCACCTCCGACGACGTCGCCGAGGGCCCCACGGACCGCCTGGCGAACGCCCTGGCCGGCCGGAGGCTGCTGCTCGTGCTGGACAACTGCGAGCACGTCGTGGAGGCCGTCGCGCAACTGACCGGTCTGCTGCTGAACCGGGCCCCGCGGCTGAGCGTCCTGACGACCAGCCAGGAACCACTGCGCACCCGTGACGAGACGGTGTATCCGGTGACGCCCCTGTCGCTGCCGCCGGAGGACGGCCCGGATCTCGACGCCCTGACGAGCGCGGGGGCCGTACGCCTCTTCGTCGACCGGACCAGGGCGACGGACCCGGAGTTCGTGCTCGACTCCACCACCGCCCCGCTGGTCGCCGATGTGTGCCGGCGCCTCGACGGCATCCCGCTCGCTCTGGAACTGGCCGCCACGCGCGTGAGATCGCTGGGCATCAGGGAACTGCACGACCGGCTCGACGACCGGTTCAAGGTGCTCAACAGCGGCTACCGGGACGCCCCTTCACGCCACCGGACTTTGCAGGCGACGCTCGACTGGAGCTGGAGCCTGCTCGACGACCGTGAACGGACCGTGCTGCGCAGGCTGTCGGTGTTCGCCGAGGGGTGCGGACTGCGGGCCGCCGAGGACGTGTGCTCCGGCGGCGGTGTGTCCCCCGCCGACGTCCTGGACGCGTTGAGCCTGCTGGTGGAACGCTCCCTGGCCGTCCGCACCGAGGGACCGCAGGGGCCGCGCTACCGGCTGCTGGAGTCGGTCGCGGTCTACGCGCGCGACAAGCTCGCCGGGTCGGGTGAGCACGCCGGGACCGCCGCCCGGCATCTGCGCCACTGCGTCCGCCTCGCCGAGCGGGCCAGGCCGCATCTGCACGGACGGGAGCAGTCCCGCTGGTTCCGGTACCTGGACGTGGAGGCGGCCAATGTGCAGCGCGCGCTGGCCGAGGCCGGCCGGGCCGGGGCCGCGCAGGAAGCGCTGCGCCTGGTCAACTCGCTGACCTGGTACTGGTACGTCCGTGGCCGACTGGGCGAGGCCCGCAGGTCGCTGGCGACGGCCCTGGACACGCCGGGCGAGGCCGCGCCCGAGGAGCGTGCGGAGGCGGTGTTCTGGTACACGGGCATCCGGTTGCTGCTCGGCGAGCACGACCGGGAGTGCGACGCCCCGGAGGAGTACCCGCCGGGGTCCACGCTGGAGTCGACGAGGGCCCAGTGGTTCCTGGCGCACGCGCAGTGGACCGTGGGGGCGCTGGTCGAGGGCGAGCAGCGGGTCGAGCGCGTCCTGGTGCGCTTCCGCACCCTGCGCGACGCGTGGGGCACCGCCGCCGCGCTGACCACGCGCGCGTGCTTCGCCCTGGCCCGCGGGGACCTGGAGTCGCTGCGCGGCAACGCCGAGGACGCCCGCGCCCACTTCGCGGAACTGGGCGACCTGTGGGGCCGGCTGAAGACGACGGACGTGCTGGGCAGGCTCGCCGAGATCAACGGCGACTACGACCTCGCCGCCCGGCTGCACCGGGAGAGCCTGCGCATCGCCCAGGAACTGGAGACCTGGCCGGAGATGTCCACGAAGCTGTCGGGTCTCGGCAGGATCGCCCTGCTCACCCAGCGCTACGACGAGGCCGACGACCTGCACACGCGCGCCCTGCGGATCGCGGTGGGGCAGGGCAACCAGCCGGCCGAGCAGTACGCCGCGCTGGGCCTCGCCCTGAGCGCCCGCCGGCAGGGCCGCCTCGACGGAGCCGAGGAGTGGCTGCGGCCCTGGCTCGCCTGGAACCGGCGCCGCGGCGACGGCCCCGGCCTCGCACTGGTCCTGGCCGAACTGGGCTTCATAGCCGAACAGCGCGGCGACGCCGGCCGTGCCGTGGCCTGCCACCGCGACGGCCTCGCAGCCGCGGCCACGACCAGGGACCCCCGGTCGGTCGCGCTGGCCCTGGAGGGCCTGGCCGGGGCGTACTCCCTGTCCGGCGTCCCGGAACGGGCGGCCCGCCTCCTCGGCACGGCGGCGGCGACCCGTGAACGGGCGGGCGCCCCGCACCCCCCTGCGGAACGGGGCGACGTCGAGCGCATCGCGGCCCGTCTGCGCGCCGCACTGGACGAGGCCACCTACGCCCGCGAGTTCACGGCGGGCAGCGAGCGCCATCACGAGGCCGAGGCCGCGGCGGAGTCGGCGCACCCGGGAGCTCCGTGAGCCGCCGGCCTCGCACCGGACCACCCGACGGCGTCGGGGTCGTCGTTTCAGGTCACAGGCCGGTCAGGAGCTGTGGAGCCAAAGAGATCCTTCGGTCCGAGCCGGCCGCGGTTGACGCGGTCCTGGGCCCGGCCGCGGACGCCGGCCATACGCCCGTCCGCGACGGCGACGTCCATGGCGTCCCCGTCCGAGTGGAGGATCGAGGCGGTCTGCACCCACCGCTCCACCCGGGTCCTCTGCGACGCCTTCCGCCAAGTAGGTGTCCACGCGCGCGGGCCACGGCTCGTGCCGGCCGTAGGGAGTCCGCGCCCCCCAGGGCTGCGCGATACGGTCCACCGACGGGTCCACGCCTGCCTCCCGGCACCCACGGTTGCTGTGCGCCGCGCGCGTCATCGGTACCCGTGGGGTGCGGTACCTGACTCTCCTGGCGCGGAGCCTCGAATCGGGTGAGCCACCGGCTCGCGTGGACCGGTTCGCCTCGCGCTCACCGGTCCGCGCGGCCGGCTCAGGCCGGGTGGTCCGGCTGCTGCTCGGGAGGCGTACCGCCGCCTTCGCCTCCGCCCTTGTCGCCGCGGTCGGTGCCGTGAGGGCGGCCGCCGCCCTTTCCGGCGGGCTGGGCCGCCTTGCGGGCCTCGCTGTCCTGCGGAGTGCCCGCGCCCTTGTCACTGCGCCGCAGCTCGGGCTGTTGCGGGTTCGACATCAGCTCTCCTCCTTGCGTCACCGCGCATCGCCTGCCGGTCACACCGGTGACTCGTCGTCGCCGGCCGAAACACTCGGCGAGGCATTTGTCCCGTGAGCTCACTCGTCTGTCCCGTGAGCTCGCCCGTCGAGCAGCCCGGCAGCGTCCGAGCCGCAGGTGCTCCGCCCCCCGCTACGCGAGCGTCCGGATGATCATTCCGCTGCGGGGCCGGGTGGGGATGCGGTTCAGGGGGATGCTCAGGTCCTGCGGCGGCACCTGGTAGTCCAGGGCCGCCAGGCGCCGGGCGAGCGTCTCCAGGATGCCCACGGCCATGGCCTCGCCGGGGCAGCGGTGTCCGTTCCGTGGGTCCGCGCCGCCTTGGGGGATCAGTTCGTCCCGGCCGGGCGGCTGGTCGAGGAAGCGTTCGGGGCGGAAGACGTAGGGGTCCTTGAACAACCGCTCGTCGTGGTTCTGGCCGTGGACGTCCAGCAGGACCAGGCCACCGGCCGGGACGCGGCGGCCCTGCCAGGTCAGGTCGGTGACGGCCCGGCCGCCCAGGAACGGGGCGAAGGGGTAGAACCGTCGCACCTCGTGGGCGAATGCCGTGGCGTATCCCTCCTCGCCCGACCGGAGCCGCTCCTTGTGCTCCGGCCACCGGTGCAGGGCGTGCGCGGCGAAGGCCACGAACCAGCTCAGCGCGGTGGCGGGCCGTATGACGTTGAGCAGCTCCACCGCGGCGATCCGGGGCGTCAGCTCGGCACCGGAGGCGTCGCGGTACCGGCAGACGCGGTCGAGCACGCAATCCGCGGGGGGCCGGACCGTGCCGGACCTCACCTCTGTGATGAGGGCGGCGAAACGCTGTTCCTGCCGGGTACGGGCCCTCCTGGCCCGCCAGTGCCGCGGACCCGCCGTGGCGAAACCGTCCACCATGGCCAGCAGATCACGCGCCAGCGGCTCCTCCTCGTCCTCGGCGAGGGGAACGCCGGCCCATCGGCAGACCCCGCGTGCGACGACCCGGCCGACGGCGTCGAAGAGCACCACCTCCGGCTGCGCCCGCCAGCGCGGTACGGCCTCGTCCCAGGCTTCGGCGATGTGACCGGCCGAGCCCGTCACCGCGTCGGTCTCCAGCAGCGGCAGGAAGAACGCCTTGCGCTGCCGGTGCGCGTCGCCGTCGAGGGTGTGGACCGCGCCGTGGCCGAAGAGGGTGCTCAGGACCGGGCCGGGCAGCGCGCCGTGGCGCCGGACGTGCTCCTCGTCGTAGAAGAAGCCGACCGCGTCCGGACCCCGCACGGCCAGGGCCGGGTGGCCGAGGACGCGGAGGTTCAGCGCCGTGTCGTTCTCGACGCGCATCAGATCGGGCAGCCAGGCGTAGCCCTCGGTGAGCAGAGCCAGGGACTCGGGAACCAGTCGGTGGGCACTCATGCACCGGGAGTGCCCACGCCGGCCCGGGCGACACCGGCGCGCTTCAGCCACCGAGGCCACTGTGGCGTCACTTCTGCCTCCCATGGTCCTCTTCCGCACCGGTCCCCGGTTCCGCCATCCGCCGGTGGGCCGCCGCCTTCACCCCGTCGGGAAGCACCTTCCCGGCCAAGCCCTGCGCCTTGGACTTCAACGACCCGGTCACGGCCTTCTTCTCCCCCTTCACGATCGCTTCGAACGCCTGCTCGGCCACCTGCGCGGCATCGTCCTTCTTCGCGGTGCCGATCCGGGTGTCGTCCGCCATGTCCGCCCGGTCGAAGAAGTCCGTGTCCGTCGGGCCCGGCATGAAGGAGGTGACCGTCACGCCGGTGTCCTTCACCTCCTCCGCCAGGGCCTGGGCGAAGGACTGCACGAACGACTTGGACGCGTTGTAGACGGGCTGGAAGGAACCGGGCATCGTCGCGGCGACGGACGAGGTGAAGGCGAGCCGGCCCGCGCCGCGCGCCACCATGGCCCGCAGCAGCGTCTTGGCCAGCCGCACGGTCGCGGTGACGTTGAGGTCGATGACCTCCTGATCGTCGGCGAGGTCGGTGTCCACGAAGGCGCCGCCTTGGCCCACCCCGGCGTTGAGGACGGCGACGTCGACCGTCAGACCGTCGAGCGCGTCCAGGAGCCGGAACCGCCCCTCGCCGGTCCGCAGGTCGGCGCGCACGGCGCTGACCTGCGCACCCGTCTCCCGTAGCTCCTGTGCGGCGGTCTCCAGCCGCTCGTCCTCGGCGTTCACGACGAGGTCGTGACCGTGCAGCGCGAACTGCCGTGCCAGCTCGTGGCCGATTCCGCTGGACGCGCCGGTGATCAGGGCGAGGGGCCGTGTCTCAGTCATGGCGGACGAGTATCCGTCCCGCCCCGTGCCACGCCTCGCGGCGACCGCGCGGCCGGGCCGGGCTTCGTGCGGGCCACGTTTCCCGCGTAGCCGCACGGTTACCCAGGGGGTGTCGTGCCCGCCCCCACGCGTCCTGACGCCGGGGACGGTCGCTCAGCAGCGGATCGGAAAGGGAGCTCGCATGGCCAGCACCAAGGTGTCCGACTACGTTCTCCAGCGGCTGCGCGAGTGGGACGTCGACCACGTCTTCGCCTACGCGGGCGACGGCATCAACGGGTTGCTGGCGGCCTGGGGACGCGCGGACAACAAGCCGGAGTTCGTCCAGGCCCGGCACGAGGAGATGTCGGCGTTCCAGGCCGTCGGCTACGCGAAGTTCTCCGGCAAGGTGGGCGTGTGCGCGGCGACGTCCGGACCGGGCGCGATCCACCTGCTGAACGGGCTCTACGACGCCAAGCTCGACCACGTTCCGGTGGTGGCGCTGGTCGGGCAGACCAACCGCAGCGCCATGGGCGGCTCCTACCAGCAGGAAGTGGACCTCGCCGCCCTGTACAAGGACGTCGCCTCGGACTTCTGCGAGACGGTGACGGTGCCCGAGCAACTGCCGAACCTGATCGACCGGGCCTTCCGCACCGCGTACGCCAGGCGCACCGTCACCGCGATCATCCTCCCCGCCGATGTGCAGGAGCTGGACTACAGCCCGCCCACGCACGCCTTCAAGATGGTGCCCTCCAGTCTCGGGCTGGGACGGTACGCGCCGGTGCCCGCCGAGGAGGACCTGCAGCGGGCCGCCGACGTGCTGAACTCCGGCGAGAAGGTCGCCGTCCTCATCGGGCAGGGGGCTCGCGGGGCGCGGGCCGAGGTCGAACGGCTGGCCGACGTGCTCGGCGGCGGCGTGGCGAAGGCCCTGCTCGGCAAGGACGCCCTGCCCGACGACCTGCCCTACGTCACCGGCTCCATCGGGCTGCTGGGCACCCGCCCTTCCTACGAGCTGATGCAGGAGTGCGACACCCTGCTGATGATCGGCTCCAGTTTCCCGTACACGCAGTTCCTGCCGGAGCTGGACCAGGCGCGGGCCGTGCAGATCGACATCGACCCGCACATGATCGGCCTGCGCTACCCGAACGAGGTCAACCTCGTCGGGGACGCCCGCGAGACCCTGCAGCGGCTGCTGCCCCGCCTGCACCGCAAGGAGGACCGGACCTGGCGGGAGAAGATCGAGAAGAACGTCGCCCGCTGGTGGGAGGTCATGCAGCGGCGCGCGGCCGTCAGCGCCGACCCGGTCAACCCGGAGTACGTCGTCCACGCCCTGGACGGCAGGCTGCCCGAGGACGCGATCCTGAGTGCCGACTCCGGCTCGGCCGCCAACTGGTACGCCCGCCACCTCCGGCTGCGCGGCCGGATGCGCGGTTCCCTGTCCGGCACCCTGGCGACGATGGGGCCCGGGGTGCCGTACGCCATCGGCGCGAAGTTCGCCCATCCCGACCGCCCCGCCATCGCCCTGGTCGGGGACGGCGCCATGCAGATGAACGGCATGATGGAGATGGTCACCGCCGCGAAGTACTACCGCGAGTGGTCCGACCCGCGGCTGATCGTGGCCGTGCTGAACAACGGCGACCTCAACCAGGTCACCTGGGAGATGCGCGCCATGTCCGGCGCCCCCCAGTTCGAGCAGTCCCAGCACATCCCCGACCTGCCGTACGCGGGCATCGCCCGGAGCATCGGCCTGGACGGCGTCCGGGTGGAGAAGCCCAAGCAGGTCGAATCCGCCTGGGACCAGGCTCTCGCCGCCGACCGGCCCTTCGTCATCGACTTCCGCACCGACCCGGCCGTGCCGCCGATCCCGCCGCACGCTTCACTCGACCAGATCGAGGCCGCGGCGACCGCGATCCTCAAGGGGGACAGCGACCGCGGCTCCATGGTGAAGCAAGGGCTGAAGGCCAAGGTCCAGGAGATGCTGCCCGGCAGCCGCCACCGCGACGACCGTCCCGGCGCGGGCCCGCACGACAGCTCCGGCGCGGGCCCGCACGGCAGCTCCGAAGGGAACAAGTGACCCCAGGCGGCCCCAGAGGGCCAGGCGCTGCACGACGGGCGGTCGTGGAGCGCCTGGACGTCCAGGAGCGGCACACGTCGCGTCTCAGTCCCCGCCGCCCGGCACCGGCCGTGCGGCATGGCGAGCCGCGGGGTTGGCGATCAGGTTGCGCGGGTCGCCCACCCGGTTGATCGCCGACTCGACGGCTGCGATCCGGTCGGCCAGCAGACCGAGGGCACAGACGGCCCGCGCGAGTTGGTCGTCCTCGGGGCCGCCGAGGGACTGCGCTCGGACATGGGCCGACTTCACCTCGGCCCAGCGCGCCGACCGCTCGGCTGTGAGAGTGCCGCGCAGCTCGGCGAGCTTGAGGAGATTGGCCTCGGCACCGGTGGTGAGGGTCTGGGCCTCGGCCCGGTACTGGTCGTCGATCAGCGCGGCCAGTTCGACGTCGTTCATGACGGGCTGGACGCGTTGGGCGATCTTGTTCATGGTGCGGTAGGAGCCCTGGAGCCGGAAGGGCGGTTCCGTGCGCGCGGTGTCCGACTGGGCCGCCGAGGCGATGTACGCCGCGTTCACGGCCAGGACCGTCTCCCGCGCGGTGAGCAGGTGACGCATTACGGCCAGGATCCGGTCCAGCTCCGCGGGGGCGTACGGATGGGTCAGGCGGTCCGCTCGAGCCGCCGGGTCGCCCTGCGCGAGGCGGATCAGCAGGTCGAGGTCGGTGCGCTCGCGGCCGGCGAGCGGGGCGAGGACCGGGTTGGCGGTGAGGGCGTTCTCGATGAAGCTGAGCGCGAAGGTGTCGCCCTTGCCGGTCAGGACGTCGCCGAGGTTCCACACGTCGGCGCGGTTGGCGAGCATGTCGGGCACCTGGAAGCGGCTGCCGGACTCGGTGTAGGGGTTGCCGGCCATGCAGACCGCGAAGCGTTTGCCGCGCAGGTCGTAGGTGCGCGGTGCGCCGTCCCACACGCCCTCGATGCGGCGGGTGGCGTCGCAGAGGGGGATGAACTTCTGGAGCAGTTCGGGCGAGGTGTGCTGGATGTCGTCCAGGTAGAGGAGGGTGTTGTTGCCCGCCGCCAACGCGAAGTTGATCTTATCGATCTCCTGGCGGGCGGTGGCGTTCGGGGCGTCGGCCGGGTCGAGCGAGGTGACGGTGTGGCCGAGTGCGGGGCCGTCGACCTTCACGAGGATCATGCCGAGCCGGTCGGCGACGTACTCCATGAGGGTCGTCTTGCCGTAGCCGGGCGGGGAGATGAGCAGGAGCAGCCCGCCGGAGTCGGTGCGCTTGGAGTCGCCCGTGGTGCCGAGCTGCTTGGCGAGGCTGTCACCGACGAGCGGGAGGTACACCTCGTCGATGAGCCTGCTGCGGACGAACGCCGACATCACGCGGGGCCGGTACTCGTCCAGGCGGAGGCGGGTGTGCTCGGCGTCCACCAGGGCGGTGCGGCGGTGCTGGTAGGCGCGGTGGCCGGGTACCTCGTGGGTGCGGAACCGCCGCGTCCGGGCGAGGAGTTCGTCGACCCGGACCGTGAGGGCACGGCCGGTGACGCGGGGGTGGGTGCCGCGCAGGCCCGTGACGGTTTCGGTGAGCGGTGCGTCGGACTCGTAGCGGGTCAGGCCGGGGCAGAGTTCGGCGGCCACCGCCTCGGCCAGGTCGCCGGGGGTGAGGTCGGTTCCGGTTGCGGTGGCGTACGCGGTCAGCCATGCCTCGACCAGTTGCTGCCGGGCAGCCGGGTCGGTGAGTGCGGTGAGGTCGTCGTCGTAGGCCGGGGTGCCCACGGTGCGGCGGAACTTGTCCAGCAGGGTGCGGGTGCCGGCGCTGATGACGAAGCCGGGCGGGCCGCTGGTCAGTTCCTCGAAGAGGTACGCGGCCGCCGCTTCTCCGCCCGCGACTTCGGCCAGCTCCCGCCTCAGGTCGGCGATGGCGGGGGTCAGGCCGAAGGTGTCCCGGGCGCGGGCCAGGGACACCGCTCGCCGGGTCCAGTCCTGCCGCTCCCCGTCCGTCGTACCGTGCGCCCAGAACATCTGGGCGGCTGCTCGTGCGGCAGGTTCGTGACGCAGCGGGCCGGCGCCCTCGTACAGGCGCAGGAGCGCGGTGAGGACCGCTGTCGCGTCGTGGTCGTGGACCCCGCGCTCGTAGCCCTCGTCGTACGCCGACTCGGCGGCCTGTCGCACGAGGGCGGGCAGGTCGGCCTCCGCCAGGGCCTCGGGTCCGTGTTCGTCCAGCAGGCGGGCGGCGAGGTACTCGGCGCGGTAGACCTCGGGCGACTCCGAGGGCAGGGGACGGTCCCAGTACGGGCGGGTGGCGCCGAAGTCGGGGTCCGTCACAGGGGAGCGGTAGTCGGTGCCGGTCAGGGCGAAGGCGAGGGTGTCGCCGTGCGGGACGAGGGTGAGGTCGAGGGGCTGGGTGTTGACGGCGAAGCGGTGGGTGCCGAGGCGGATCGTGCGGCCGTCGTCGGCGTACAGGTCGGTGCGGTCGCGCAGGGCGCGGAGCGCCTCCTGACGGGCGGCCTTGAGCCGGCCGTCCAGTTCCTCGGCCCGCACCTGGTCGCCGAGGTCGCGCAGTTCGCCGGCGGTGCGGCGGACCTTGGCGGGCATCGGGTCGGAGGTGAAATACGTGGCGACGGCGTCCGCGTCCGGCTGGGCGGCGGCCCGGCGGGCGACGGTCCGCAGGACGCGGGCCGCCGAGTCGGCCAGGCGTTCGGCGCGCCGGGCGCGGGCGTCGGCGAGGGTCTGCCTCCGGGCGGAGAACGCCTCGTGGATCTCGTCGCGCTTGTCGGCGAGGGTGGTGAGGAAGTCGTCGAACTCGGCGAACCTCGACTCCAGGTTCTCCACCTGTACGAGCAGGCGGGCGAGCTGCTCGTCGGACGCCTCGGGGCTGTCCGCGGCGGCGAGCGCGCCGGTGACGGACTGGCCGAGCAGGGCGAACTCGGCGGTGAACTCGGCCCGTCCCTCCCGGTCGAGGAGTGCGCGGCGACGGCCGTCGAGGGCGGCGCGGGCGCGGTTGACGCCGCCGAGGACCTCGGCGATGCGCTCCAGGATCGCGGTGCGGACGGTGGCGTCGCCGATGTCGAGGCCGGCGACGACCTCGGTCACCGTGCGCAGCCCGTCGGCCAGTTCGTCCGTGCGGGCGGCGACGGGCGTCGCCTCGGCCGCGGTGGCGATCGCCTCGGCATCGGCGACGAGCTGCTCGACCTGCGCGTGGTGGCCGGCGAAGGCGTCCTCGCGGGCGAGGTGAGCCACGGCGCGCCGGCCGAAGGCGGCGAGGTCGGACTCGGTGGCGGCGGCGAGCTCGTCGATGCGGGCGGTGTCCGCGTACCGCATGTCCTTGAGGGTGAGCAGATGACCTTGCGCCCGGCGCAGTTCGGTCAGGCCGGTCACCCAGTCCGCCGCGCTGCGCGCGGACTCGCCACGCAGGCGTCGCACGACCTCGGCGACCCGCGCGGCGGCTTCGGTGAGCGCGTCCTCGGCCTGCCGGGTGAGGGCCTGGACGGTCGCGAACTCGGCCAGGACCTGCTGGGCCGTGTCGTGCAGTCGAGCCAGCGGGGTGTGGAGGTCGCCGAGTTCGGGGTCGCCCAGCCAGTGGTGGGTGTCCGCCGCCCGGGAGCAGGCGGCCAGCAGCGCCTCGTACACCTCGCTCGTGGGGGTCGTGTCGGCGACGGCGCCCGTGATGGTGAGGCAGTCGGCGATGCCGCGCACGAGGTCGGCGTTGCCGATGCGGGCCAGGGGCCCGGTGCCGACCGGCTGGGCGGCGGCGTAGGTGTCCGAGACGTACGGGGAGTTCCACAGCTGTACGGGGTGGACGCGCTGCGGTTCGTCGAGGTCGGCCCGGAGGATGGCGAGGGCGCCGTCGTCGAAGAGCGCCCAGCCGTGGCAGGGCAGGGGGGCCGCCATCTCCTTGCGGATCGTGTTGTACGGCAGGAGGAGGCTGCGGCCTTCCACGCGCGCGTGGAAGGCGTACAGCACGTCCTCGCCGTTCGGGGAGCGGATCTCCCTTTCGAACTCCAGCTCGGTCGTGTCCAGTTCGTACGTCTTGTGGGTGCCGGAGGCCAGGCAGTAGCCGCCCGGGAAGACGATCCCCTGGTCCTCGGGCAGACGGCGGCATGCCCGGCCTATGCCGTCGAGGCGGACGACGGCCCTGGTGAGGGTGTTGAACACCAGGTGGCGGTCGGTGTCCTCCTTGTAGGGGCGGACGCGCAGGAGGATCAGGGCGCCCACGCGCGCGTAAGCGATGTCCGCGTCCGCCAGGGACTGCAGCGGCTCGTCCACGGGCTCGGTGTGGACGCCCTCTGCCGTCTCGGTGTCGTCGTCGGTCTTCACGGTGAGGACACCGCCGACCGCGGAGACGAACACCTCGCCCCGGACGGAGACGTGCGGGTGCCGTCCGAGGACGTGGTTCTCGCGCGTGGTGTCGGTCCATTCGACGTCGTGGGACGGCGGCAGGACGTGGTCGCGCTCGCCCCGGGCGTCCAGGAACCTGACCGCTCCGTCGTCGGACAGGGCCCAGCGCAGCACCCGTGTGTCGTCGGCCTTCTCGCCGGTCTGGAACACGGCGAGCAGCCTGCCCTCGGTGCGGCGGAGCCGGAGGAGGCGAGCCTGGCGGTAGTAGCGGTGCAGGGCGCCGAACTCGCGGACGAAGGCGGGGTCGTCGAGCAGGCCGGGCACGGCGTCGTCGGGCAGTCGTTCCAGGTCGCGGTCGTACAGGGCCAGGACGTCGCCGACGCGTGTGTCGGCCTCCCGGCTCGGGACGGCGTTGGAGCCGACGAGCAGGGCGGCGCCCACCGCCACGACGTCCCCGGGGACCGCGGCGTGGTCCGTGCGCAGTCGCCCGGTGCCGGCGAGTTCGAGCCGCGTCGAGCCGAACTCCTCGCTCCGCCGGGCGTTGAGCGCCTCGGCGCGCCGGGCGAGTTCGGCGGCCTGCGCGGTGAGACGGTCGCGCAGCACCTCGTACGTGCCGGCGTCCGGGCCGATCGTCATGGCGTGCCTTTCGGGAAGTCGGTCGAGGCCGGTTCGCGGCGGGTACCTCGTCGCGGCCTACGCGGCGCTGCACCCCGACGCGGTGAAGGGGCGGTCCGGAGCCGCCGTCCCCTGTGCGGCGGCTCCGGACGTGAAGGGGCGGTTCAGGCGTGGACGGCGCTGCCGTTCAGGGTGGTGAGCGGCTTGTCCGCCAGGCCCAGCTCCCCGGCTCGGTCGAGCAGTTGCTGGAGCTGCCCCGAGTCGGTCCCGCCGGTCTTCATCAGCTTCAGCAGCAGCGCCGAGACGGTCAGGTTCTGAACGTCGGCCGTGGAGACCGAGCCGAGGATGCGGCCCAGGTCGTCGGTGAAGCTGGAGGTGCCGTCCAGCCAGGGCCGGGCCAGTGCCTGAGCGGTCTCGGAGTGCTGGACGAATCCGTCGACGCCCTTGCCGAGCGCGATGGAGGACATCAGCCGGTCGAAGAAGACCGATTCGCCGCCGACGATGCTGATGTCGGCGCTCTCCAGGCCGGTGGCGAGCACCGTGGCCTGGGCCTCGGCGACCTGCCGCTGCATGTCGAGCCCGGCGAGGCGGATCTCCTTGTCGGCCTGGATGCGCAGCCGGTACTCCTCGTGGCCCCGTGAGGCGTCGTCGAGGGCGGCCATGGCGGCGGCCTTCTGCGTCAGCCCCTCGGCTTCGGCCTTGAGCTTCTCGCCGATGGCCGCGGCCTCCGCCAGGGCCTGGGCCTGCGCGCCTTCCGCCTCTGCCCGCAGCCGGGCCTCGGTGGCGGCGGCCTCCGCGCGGCCCGCCTTCTCGGTGACGTCGGCTTCCTTGTCGCGGACCTGGACGGCGGCGAGCCCTTCGGCGGCCGCCTCGGCCTGGATGCCCTCGGCGAGGCGGAGCTTGGCCTGCGCGTCGAGGTCGGCCGTCTTCAACCGGGCCTCGGCCAGAGTCAGTTCCTCGGCGGCCCGGTGCGTGGCGGCCTGCTCGGCGGCCTCGGCGGCCTTGATGTCCTTGACCAGCTTCTCCTGCGCCTCGGCCTCGGCGGCGATGATCACGGTCTGTCGCTGCCGCTCCGCCTCCTCCACGGCCCGCAGCTTCTTGATGGACTCCTCCTGCTCGGCGACCGTACGGTCCACGGCGACACGCTCGCGGATGACCTCGGCGATGTCCCGCTTCTCCGCCTCGACCTCCTTCTCGGCGGCGATCCGGGTCAGCTGCGTCTCCCGTTCCCTGCCGATGACTTCGAGGAGCCGGTCCTTCTCGATGCGCTCGTTCTCGATGGCGATGACCCGCTCGCGGTTCTTTGCGGCGACGGCGACCTCGCGGGCCTGGTTCTCACGCTGCACGCCGAGCTTCTCCTCGGTGGCCAGGAAGGCGCCCTGGGCCCGCAGCCGCTCCTCCTCCACCACCCGCGCCGTCTCGGCCTCCTCCCGGGCCCGTACGGTCGCGATCTCCCGCTTCTGCTTGGTCTCCGCGTCGACCTGGCGGCGCTCCAGCTCCAGGATGGCCTCGCGGGCGTCGACGTTCTGCCGGGTGATCTCCTTCTCCTCGTGGCGCTGGAACTCGTTGGTGCGCACGTGCTCCACGGCCGTCAACTCGGTGATCTTGCGGATGCCCTGGGCGTCGAGGACGTTGGCCGGGTCGAGCTGGGCGACCGGTGTCTGCTCCAGGTAGTCGATCGCCGCGTCCTCCAGGTGGTAGCCGTTGAGGTCGACGCCGATGACCTCGATGATCCGGTACCGCAGCTCCTCGCGCTTGGTGTACAGGTCGGTGAAGTCCAGTTGCTTGCCGACGGTCTTCAGCGCCTCGGAGAACTTCGCGTGGAACAGCTCCTGCAGTGTGTCCCGGTCGCTCGCCCGCGCGGTGCCGACGGCCTGCGCGACCTTGATGACGTCCTCGACGGTCTTGCTGACCTTCACGAAGAACGTGATCCGGATGTCGGCGCGGATGTTGTCCTGGCAGATCAGACCGTCCTTGCCGGTCCGCGTGATCTCGATGGCCTTCACCGAGATGTCCATCACCTCGGCCTTGTGCAGCACGGGCAGCACGACCTGCCCGGTGAAGGTCACGTCGACCTTCCGCAGCTTGGAGACGATCAGCGCCTTGCCCTGCTCCACCTTGCGGAACAGCACGGAGACGACCAGTACGGCGAGCAGGGTGACGGCGACGAGCACGCCGACGCCCAGGAGGATGACATTCATGGGAAACGTCCTTGAGGCGTGAGGAAAATCGAAGCGTGAGAGGGCCGACGGCACGGCCGACGGGGCACTGCTCAGGCGGCGTGGTGCACGTGATCCCGTGCCTCGCCGCGATCGGGCGAGCCGGGTTCGTCGGGGAAGAGCCGGTGCAGAGGGCGTACGAACCGGCAGGTCAGTCGCCATGCGACGGGCAGGGCCGCGACGGGCAGGACCATGCGCAGCAGCCCGGTGGCGGGACACGGCGGCGTGCACGCGGCGAGCAGGAGGCCGCCTCCGACGCTCAGGAACCAGGCCACGGCCGTCAGCGTGGAGACGGCCACCGCCACGGGTACGCCGCCCATGCCCCAGGCACGGAGGTTCGCGTCCGCGTCGAAGGTGCCGGCCGAGGTGAAGCCCGCCGCGACGAGGAGCCAGAAGCACAGCAGCACGACGAGGGCGGCGGTCAGGAGAATCGTGGGCGGACCGGTGACGACCGACAGCAACGTCCGCATGCCGTACCCCTCCCGTCCCGTCAGCACTGCCCGTCAACCGTGTTCGGAGGCGCATCGCTCTCGCAGGGTTTCCGGTGTCGGGCACCTGCCGGTGTCCGGCACCGGAATCCCCCGTAGTGCTCCCCGCGACCCATCCTGCATCGCCGGAGCAGACCCGCGCATTGCCGGATCCCGGCAGTGTTGTCTAAGGTCTGCATGCCGGTCAGCGGCCAAGGAAGCCGTCAGCGGCGCGTCAGGAACTCGGGGGAACCATGGTTGAGTTGGAGATTCCGGAGGAGTATCTGGCGGGCTACGCCCGGATACTGACCGAGGTCGCGGCCACCGGCCGGCGCCTCACCCGGGAGGAACTCACCTCACGCCGGGCCCTCGGGGAGCAGGCGGCCGACGCCGGTTACGGACTGCGGGCCCTGGTCAGCGCCCATCTGACCGCCGCACGCGCGGCCTGGCCGGCCGGCCTCACCTCGGCGGACAGCGTCCTGGCCGCCGTGCAGCAGGCCACGGACGCCTTCGCCGAGGGCTTCGAGCGAGCTCAGCGCCAGGCCGTACGGCAGGAGGAGGCGGCACGCCGCGAGTTCATCGACGACCTCCTCTACGGCCGCAGCGACCTCGGGCGCCTGGCCGAACGTGCCGAACGCTTCGGCCTGCGCCTCTCGCACGCCCATGCCGTCGCCGTCGCCGAGGGCCCGACCGCCTACGAGGAGGGCGACCCGGTACCCCGCCAGGTGGAACGCGCCCTCATCTCCCGCTTCGGCGACCGCAGCATCCTGCTCACCACCAAGGACGGCCGACTGCTGTGCATCGCCCCCGGCCCTCAGGACGAGGTTCTCGCCCACTTCGCGAAGCAGGCGTATGCCGCCACCGACGGCGGCCGGGTCGCCATCGGCCGCCCCCAGTCCGGCCCCGGCGGCGTCGTCCACTCCTACGAGGAGGCGCTCAACGCCCTGGAACTCGCCGAGCGCCTGGAACTGGAGGACCCGGTCCTGCGCGCCGCCGACCTGCTCGTCTACCCCGTCCTCACCCGCGACCGGCAGGCCATGGCCGAACTCGTGCTCGCCACCCTCGGTCCGCTCACCACGGCCCGCGGCGGCGCCCAGCCCCTCCTGGACACCCTCGCCGCCTACTTCGACTCCGGCTGTGTGGCCGCCGAGGCGGCCCGCCGTCTCACCCTCAGCGTGCGGGCCCTGACCTACCGACTGGAACGCATCCACAAGCTCACCGGCGCCAACCCGGCCGACCCGGCCAACCGCTACATGCTGCAGACCGCGGTGATCGGAGCGCGGCTGCTGGACTGGCCCGCCCAGGAGCTCTGACGCGCTCCGGTCCGTTCGCCGTCAGGGGGCATCGGGGGCCGGGGGTTGGGTAGGCGCCTCCGAGTGCGCTCCGGCCGGAGGTGCCTTACATCGCGGCGGCAACCGTGAGCACGGCCGACTTCTCAATAGGTGTCCGATGAACGGATCTCGGGCTCCGCATAACGGTCCGATATCGCTCGCTGGCATTTTCGACCGTAACTGCGAGTCATGTGACTTGCATCACCCATGCCATGGCAAAGGCCGTGGTAGAACTGCGCAACTCCGCAGGTGGAACCGCTCGGCACCACAGCGCGGAGCGGTCGGCATGCACCGGCAGCAAGACCCGGGTGATCACGATCCGCATCCGCGGACAGCCCACCCAGCGTCGCCGATCGGACAACGGCGTTCGTTCAGAGACCGCACATCGACCGGCGGCACTTCCCCGTGCCCCGGGCTCGCACCATCGAGGTAGCCACTGTGTCACTCGACTCCGTCACCCAGAACGTGGACGAAGCCGTCAGCGATTTCTTCGAACCCATAGCCAAGTGGCTCGGAGACGTCGTCTTCTACGCGGTTCCCGTCGGCGGAACCCAACTTCCCCTCATCGTCGCCTGGCTCGTCGTCGCCGGCCTGGTCTTCACCGGCTGGTTCGGGCTGGTACAGGTCCGCAAGTTCAGACTCGCGTTCGACGTGGTGCGCGGGAAGTACGACGAGAAGGGGTCGACCGGCGAGGTCAACCACTTCCAGGCCCTGACCGCCGCCGTCTCCGGCACGGTCGGCCTCGGAAACATCGCGGGTGTGGCCGTGGCCGTCTCCTGGGGCGGCCCCGGCGCCACGTTCTGGATGATCCTGTGCGGCCTGCTCGGCATGGCCACCAAGTTCGTCGAGGTCACCCTCGGCGTGAAGTACCGCGAGGTGCACGCCGACGGCACCGTCTCCGGCGGCCCGATGCACTACCTGCCCAAGGGCCTCAAGGAGCGCTTCGGCAGCGGCGGCGCCAAGCTCGGCAAGGTGCTCGCCGTCCTCGCCTCGATCATGATCCTCTTCTTCGGTCTGTTCGGTGGCAACCTGTTCCAGACCAACCAGAGCTACGCGCAGATCTCCTCGACCTTCGGCGGCGAGGACGGCTTCCTGGCCTCCTCCGCCGGTGCCGTCCTCTTCGGCCTGGTCGTCTCCGCGCTGGTCGGTCTCGTGCTGCTCGGCGGCATCCGCTCCATCGCGTCGGTCACCAGCCGGCTGGTGCCCGCGATGGCCGGCATCTACATCGTGGCCTGCCTGGTCGTCATCCTGGGCAACGTCACCGCGGTGCCGGACGCCTTCCAGGAAATCCTGCGGGGCGCCTTCCAGGCCGACGGCGTCGTCGGCGGTGTGCTCGGTGCCCTGATCATCGGTTTCCAGCGCGCCGCGTTCTCCAACGAGGCCGGTCTCGGCTCCGCCCCGATCGCCCACTCCGCGGTCAAGACCAACCACCCCGCGAGCGAGGGTCTGGTCGCCCTGCTGGAGCCGTTCATCGACACGGTCGTCATCTGCACCATGACCGCGCTGACCATCGTCATCGCCGACCCGGCCAGCTGGGGCGAGGCCCGCGAGGGCAAGGACATCGGCGGCGTCACCATCACCTCCGACGCCTTCGAGACCGTGCTGCCCTGGTTCCCGACCGTGCTCACGATCGCGGTGCTGCTGTTCGCCTTCTCCACGATCCTGACCTGGGGCTACTACGGCCTCAAGGCCTGGTCGTACCTGTTCGGCAAGAGCAAGACCAGCGAGACCGTCTTCAAGGTCATCTGGAGCCTGTTCGTGATCCTGGGCTCCCTGATGTCCCTCGACTCGCTGATCAGCCTGGCCGACTCCGCGCTCTTCCTGCTGTCGGTCTTCAACATCATCGGCCTGTACCTGCTGGCCCCGGTCGTCAAGCGCGAGCTCGCCTCCTTCCTGGAGTTCGTCCGGGCCCGCAAGGCCGGTGAGATCGGCGGCGACGGCGACCAGGAGTCGGCGAAGACCACCGTCTGACCGCCCCCCGGCGGCCCGGCTCCGGTACGGGCCCGTACCCACCTCGCGCCTTGGTGGGTACGGGCCCGTACGTCTGCCGCCACGAGCGACGGCCTGCGATCAGCCGCCTACGACCGGCCGCCGGGCTCCGCCCCGTCGCGCCGCCGGTCCAGGTAACCGATGGCCGGGGTCGCCATGACTCCGTGCAGCACCACCGAGATCACCACGGTGAGGGCGACGACCGCCCACAGCTCCCGCTCCAGCCCGCCGAAGGAGTCCTGCCCCAGGGCGTAGGACAGGTAGAAAAGCGAGCCGATGCCACGGATCCCGAACAGGGCGACCACGGCGCGCTCCTTCTTCCCCACGGCGCTTCCCGCCTGTGCCAGCCATCCGGTCAGCGGCCGCACGACCAGCAGCACGAGCACGCCCAGCAGCGCGCCTCCCAGCGTCAGGGCGGACAAGGCGCCGGCCACCAGGTAACCGCCGAGCAGGAACAGCAGCACGGCCGTGAGCAACCGCTCGATCTGCTCGGTGAACTCGTGCAGCACCTTGTGATAGCCGTGACTGCGCTCGGCGGCGCGGATCACGCAGGCGGTCACGAACACGGACAGGAAGCCGTAGCCGTGCAGCACCTCGGCGATGCCGTACGACACGAAGGTGGCCCCCAGCGCCACGAAGCCCTCCATGTGCTCGGACAGCCGCAGCGCCGAGGTACGCACCCGGAAGAACATCCACCCCAGCAACCAGCCGACACCTCCCCCGACGGCCAGCCCCACAGCGCACTTGCCCAGCAGGTCGGTCAGCGCCCACGAACCGATCCAGTCCCCCGACCACCCCGTCCCGGCCGCCGCCGCGAGGGCGATCGCCGCGTAGACGAACGGAAAGGCGAGTCCGTCGTTCAGCCCCGCCTCGCTGGTCAGGGAGAACCGCACCTCGTCCTCGTCGCGCTCGGTACCGAGCGGCTCGCCCACGCGCACCTCACCGGCCAGCACGGGATCCGTGGGCGCGAGCACGGCCCCCACCAGCAGAGCGGCAGCGGGCGGCCAGTCGAGCAGCCCCCAGGCCAGCAGGGCGACGGCGGCCACGGTCAGCGGCATCGTGATGCCCAGCAGGCGCCACGTGCTCGACCACCGGCGCCATCCGAAGGGCCGGTCGATGGCCAGCCCCGCGCCCATCAGCGACACGATCACACACACCTCGGTGGTGTGTTCGACCCACAGGCGATCCCGCACGGGATCCACAGCCGGCACGCCCACCGGCAGCAACTCGATCAGCACCCCCGCGGCGAGGAAGACCATGGGCAGCGACAACGGCCGCTTGGACACCACCCGGGGCAGCACGGCCGCCCCCAGCGCCCCCAGGCCCAGACAGAGGTAGACCACGTCCGAAAGCGTCACTGCGACCTCCTGCCCGACGCGATCACTCCAGGCCCCGTGTGTACCCCGTCCGCACCGGTATCTCTCTGGAGTACGCCCACCGGTGCTCGCCGCCTGCCCGTTTTCGGCGGACGAGGCGGGGGTATGCCGACGGACCCGCTCCGGTTAGGGTGTGCGGAACGCGCCGGGGAGGCGCGGGGTGTGCCGGGAAGTCTGGTCGGCGTCCGTAGGGCCGTGTGCCCGTTCGCCGATACCCCGGAGGTTCGCCGCCTTGGCCGCCACGCCGCCCCGCACCCCGTTCCTCGGTCTCCTCTCCTGGCCCGAACGGCAGGCAGTGGCCCGGGCCCTGCGCACCGAGACGGTGGGCGGCCTCGTTCTGCTGGCCGCCGCGGTGGTCGCGCTGGTATGGGCGAACACTCCGCTGAGCGGCGCGTACACCACCATCCGCGACTTCCACTTCGGGATACCCGCACTGGGATTGGACCTCTCGGTCGGCCACTGGACCTCCGACGGGCTGCTGACCGTCTTCTTCCTGGTCGCCGGGATCGAGCTGAAGCGGGAGCTGGTCGTCGGCTCACTGCGCACCCCGGCGACGGCGGCGCTGCCCGTCATCGCCGCCGTGTGCGGCATGGCCGTACCCGCCGCCTTCTACGCCGTCACGGTCGCGGCCGGCGGCGGCAGCATGGACGGCTGGGCGGTGCCGATGGCCACCGACATCGCCTTCGCCCTGGCGGTCCTGGCGGTCATCTCCACCCACCTGCCGACCGCCCTGCGGGCCTTCCTTCTGACCCTCGCGGTGGTCGACGACCTCGGCGCGATCCTGATCATCGCCCTCTTCTTCACGTCCGACCTCAACTACTGGGCACTGGCCGGGGCGTTCGCAGGGCTGGCCGTCTTCTACGTCCTGCAGCGGCAGCGGGTGCGGGGCTGGTGGTGGTACGTCCCGCTCGGGGTGACGATCTGGGCGCTCCTCTACAACGGCGGCATCCACGCCACCGTCGCCGGAGTCGCCATGGGCCTGATCCTGCGCACCGTCCGCGACCGGGACGAGAAGGAATCACCCGCGGAACGCACCGGACATCTGCTGCACCCGCTCTCCGCCGGCCTGTGCGTACCACTGTTCGCGCTGTTCGCCGCCGGGGTCGCCGTCTCCGGCGACGCGCTGGGCGAGGTGTTCACCACCCCCGAACCCCTCGGTGTGATCGCCGGACTGGTCGCGGGCAAGATCCTCGGCATCTTCGCCGGGACCTACCTCGCAGCCCGCTTCACCCGCGCGCGGCTGAACTCGGACCTGGCCTGGGCCGACGTCCTGGCCCTGGCGACCCTGGCCGGAATCGGCTTCACGGTCGCCCTGCTCATCGGCGAGCTCGCCTTCCCCGGCACGGCCGTCGGCGAACACGTCAAGGCCGCCGTCCTGATCGCCTCGCTCACCGCCGCCCTGCTGGCCGGCCTGCTCCTGCGCCGCAGGAACGCCGTCTACCGGCGCCTGTACGAGGAGGAGAACCTCGACGAGGACGCCGACGGCATCCCCGACATCTACCAGCGCACGGGATCCGGCAGCACATGACCGACGTGTAGGGACCCCGACGCGGCAGGGGCGCCGACGCCAGGTTGTGCGGCTGTCTCAAGCCGAGTGCCGGAGTTCCCGTGGGGTCACCACGACCGCGAGCACCCGCCCGGTACGAGGACGCAGCCCGAACCGATCCGGTCGTCCGCCTCCCGCCGGTCGGCGGGGGGCATGGCTGCTTGCCTTTGCCAAGATCGGGTGAAACCGTTGATGCGGACCGGCCGCGGGAGGTGATGGGCATGGCGGGGGACGACCTGCTGGGCGGCGGAGACCCCGAGCAAGAGGCGGACGTCGAGCGTGCCCGCATCGCCCACGCGCTCATCGCCGATCTGCGCGGACTGCCTCCGGCCGAGGTGCCCGGCGCCCTGTGCCGAACCTGCCTCGCGCTGCTCCCTGAGGTGTCGGGGCTGTCCGTCTCGGTACTGGGGGGCGGCTCGACGGGCGTCGTCCTGTGCGCCAGCGACGATGTCGCCGCCCGGCTGGCGGAAATCCAGTTCACCCTCGGTGAAGGACCGTGCAGGGAGGCGGCCCGGCTCCATGCACCCGTGTTCGCGACGAACCTGCCTCGTGCCGCGGACCGGCGCCGGTGGCCGCTCTTCTCGATACAGGCGGCGAAGGCCGGGGTCGAGGCGGTCTTCTCCCTGCCGTTGGCAAGCGCCGGCAGCGCGCTGGGCACGCTGGACCTCTACCGCGCGACGCCGGGCTCTCTGAGCGCGGACCGTCTCCGCACGGCCATGCTCGTCGCCGACGCGGTCACTCTCGCCGTCATCGCTCTCGAGCAAGCTTCCCCGGACCCCGAAGGAGTCGTAACGTGGCTGGCAGGAGCGGAATCGGACCGGGAGGAGGTACATCAAGCCACCGGGATGATCATGATGCAGCTGGGAGTGAGCGCCGAGGAAGCGCTCCTGCGTCTGCGTGCGCGGGCCTTCGCCCAGGGCCGTACCGCCATGGAAGTGGCTCGGGCGATCGTCGACCGCAGCATGGACCTCCGCGATGACTGAACGGCCGGTACGCGTGCCGGTACACGCATCGACAGCGCCGGGGAGGCGACCATGAATCGCGAGCGTCGGCTGGCGCAGGCCTTCGTCGTCCTGGCGGACACCTATGCCGCAGAGTTCGACCCTCTGCAACTTTTCCGGCGTCTGGTCCACACCTGCCAGGATCTGCTGGACGTGGACGAGGCGGGTGTGATGATCGCGGACGCCCGCGGCAGCCTGAAGACCATGGCGACGACCGAAGAGGACGACGTCTTCGCCGAACTGCTGCGGCTGCAGAACGGCCATGGCCCCTGCGTGGACTGCTATCGAGCCGTGGAGCCGGTGAGCGTTCCCGACATGGCCACCGAGCACGAGCGCTGGCCGAAACTGGCCACCGCGATGGCCGACGCCGGGTACGAGTCCCTGCAGGCGGTCCCGGTGCGTCTGCACGAGCGTCCGCTGGGAGCCCTCACGCTGCTCCGCCGGCGCCCGGGGCGCCTGGCCGAGGACGACGTACATCTCGCGCAGGCCCTCGCGGACTCCGCTGCGCTGGCTCTGATGCACTGGTCCATCGAGCCGACGGACGGCGAGGACGTGGTCACCCGCGTCCAGGGCGTGATCGCGGCGAAGGCCCAGCTGGAGATCGCCAAGGGCATGGTCGCGCAGTACGGGCAGACCACGATCGGCGATGCGGCCCGCCGGCTCAGCGCCTATGGGAGCAGGAATCAGGTCCGTCTCACCGAGATCGCCCACTCCCTGGTCACCCGCAGTGTGACACCGGCCGACGTGATCGCCGGGCAGCCCCTCGGTTGAGCCGGGAATCGGTGGCTCCGCCGCCACGATCATCGCGATGTGGGGGATCTGCCCCCGCTGCTCTCATCGGCCTCACGAGCGCCCCGCGGTCTTTCCCGGGCTGAGCACGCGGTCGCCCGGGACGTCAGGGTGCGGTAGCAGACCTTCCCGCTGGGGCCGAGGGGCATCTCGTCCACCGCCAGGAGGCGTTCGGGGAGTTTCCGGCGGGCCAGGCCACGGCCCTCCAGGTGGGTGGTGAGGTCGGACAGCGTGGGGACGGGTGTGCCCGGGGCCGGGCGGACGCAGGCGCACAGTCGTTCCCCGAGGTCCGGGTCGGGAACCGGGACGCAGACCGCCTCGGCCACCGCCGGATGGGTACCCAGCTCGCGTTCGACCTCGGCGAGACTGATGTTGAGCCCCCCGCGCACAGCGATGCGTTTGAGCCGGCCCAGGACGTGCAGCCTTCCGCGCTCGTCCAGCAGACCGAGGTCGCCCGAGCGCACCCAGCCGTCGGAGGTGCGGTAACGGCTGTCCAGTTCCGGTGCGTTGACGTAGCACAGCGGTGTCATGGGGCCCAGGGCCTCGATCTGACCCGTCCGCCCGGTGGGCAGCGGCGTGCCGTCGGGTCCGGTGATCCGGATGCGTGCCACCGCGGGGTCCGGGGTGCCGACGCTGTCGCCCGGCGGGTGGTGTTCTCCCGCCGTGTGGCAGTTCAGGCCGTCCGACGAGCCGTACACGGTCACCACCGGTCGGCCGAACCGTTCGCGGCATGCCTGGGCGGTGGCCGCAGGCAGGGGGGCGCCGCTGGAGACGACGGCACGTAATGACGATGTGTCCTCGTCCGGCCGCGCCGGGAGGTCGGCGATACGCCGGAGCATCGTGGGCACCGCGAACAGGTGGGTGGGACGCTGCTCGGCGACCGTCCGCAGCGCTCCCGCCGGGTCGAAGGCCGACCGCACGATCAGGGTGCCGCCGAGGGCGGCCAGGGTGACCGGTGTGCCCAGGGAACCGAAAGAGGAGGCCAGCGGGGCGAGGACGAGGTGGCGGGGCGGCAGTGTGGTGTCGGGGTGCAGGCTCCGGACGTACCGCGCACGGCCGCCGGCCAGGGCGTGATGACTGTAGGCCACCATCTTCGGCTCGGCTTCGGAACCGGACGACACCAGGATGCGGGCGGGCCCGTACGGGTCGGCCGGCCGTGGCCGCCAGGGACGCCGGGTGGGGATGGGCGGGGAGTGCAGTCCGTGCGTCCGTGCGTCGCCCGGGCCGGGGGTGAACACGGTGCGCAGGTACGGAAGATCCGCGACGGCCTGTGTCAGGCGGGCCGATGCGAGGACGGCGCCCTGGGCCCGCGAGCGGGCGAGCAGCGCCCGGACGTCGCGGTCGTCGCCGCCCGGGGGGATCGGGAGGGCCACCGAGCCGATCGCGTAGACGGCGAGTTCCGCGGCCACGGCGTCGCGCCCGTTGGGCAGCAGGAGCGCCACCACGTCTCCGTCTCCCAGGTCCGCCTGGGCGAACAAGGCGGCGATCCGGCGGACTTCGGCGTCCAGCGCCGCGTAGGACAGCACTCCGGCGTCGTCCACCAGCGCCTGGCGGTCCGGGTGTTCATGGACCCGGCCGGTGAACAGTGCGTAGAGGTCGGTGTCGGGGCACAGGCTCGCCGACACCCAGGCACGTCGTTGGGCGTGGGGCACCAGATCCGGGAAGGGCACGCCGGCGCGTGAGGTCCACACCGGCTGCGCGGCCCGGCTCGCGGACGGGGCGATACGGTGCCGGGTCTCGGGGGCGGCCGTCATGCGAACTCCCAGGGGGCGTACGGGCGGGCGTGGCCGGTGGACGGATCAGGTGGTGCGACGGCCGCCCGGAAGGCCGGGTCGCGGGCCGGAGCCGTCAGATCGGTGAGTACGGGGGTCGCGGTCAGACCGGCCTCGGCCAGCCGTGCCGTCCACTGTTCGGTGGTGCGGCGCGCGAAGCGGGCCGTGTGGTCCTCGGCGGCCGTGGGTCCGACGCCGTCCAGCAGGCGGAGCACTGCCTCGGGGCACGCCCGGGCCTCGGGACCGAGGTACAGATGGCCGTCCGCCGTGCGCAGCGGCCGGTCCAGTGCCGTCCAGCGGGGCCGGTGTGCGGGGCGGGGGACGAGAGCGGCGGCGGAGACCAGGGAGGAGTCGACGCGGCTGCCCCGGCCGGTTGCCTCCCGGGCAGCCAGCGCGGCCAGCACCCCCTGCGCGCACACCAGTCCGCCGAGCACGTCGGTGAGGGTCATCAGAGAGGGGGCCGGGGGCTGGTCGGCCGGCCGTGCCGCCGCGGCGAGGCCGCTGTGCACCTGGGCGAGGTAGTCGGTGCCCAGGGGCGGCGGCCGGTCGCCGAAGGCGTCCCCGAAGCCGGATGCCCAGGCGTACACCAGGGCGGGGTGGCCGGGCAGCAGGTCGGTTGCGTCCAGGCCGAGCCGCGAGGCTTTCCCCGGGGCCCAGTTGTGCAGGAAGACGTCGGCCTCGGCGGCCAGCGCGCGGACCGTGTCGCGGCCCCGCGCGGCGGTGAGGTCGGCCTCGATCACCGGCTTGCCCGCGTTGAGAGCCGAGAAGCGGGCCGAGCAGTCCCCCGCCAGCGGAGGGAGCCAGCGCATCGGGTCGCCGCCGGGCGGTTCGATCCGGACCACCTCGGCGCCCAGCATCCGCAGGACGTGCCCGGCGAGCGGGCCCTGCACCCTGCGGGTGGACTCCACCACCCGCAGGCCCGTCAGCGGCAGGACGGCACCGGAGAGCGGGACGGCCGGGCGTGGGCCGCGCACGGCGGTGTCAGGGTGTCCCCGGGCCCCGGGGAAAGGTGCCGGCACCGGAGTGAGGCACCAGGCGGCCGGGCGGACGGCGGGGGCCGGGTCGGAGCCGACGGTGAGGAGGCTGACGCCGGTGTGATGCGCGGCGGCCCTCAGCTCCGCCAGCGTGCGGCGGCGGGCGGCCCGGCGCAGCTCGTCCGGCAGCGGGCAGACGGCGGTGGCGAACCGCTGCTGGAACGGCAGCCAGCCACGGCCGGCGAGCGCGGGGACCACGCCGAGCCGGACCCAGAACTCCCGCCACGCCAGGGGGTCGAGGGTCTCGACCTCCACTCGGGCGTCGTCGGACGTTTCCAGGGTCGCCAGACCGCCCGTCGGCAGCGCGTCCGGTCCGGCCGTCGACGGCGCCGGCGCATCCGGCTCGGGCGGACCCGAGTTGTCGCGGGCCGTCTCGGCGGCGAGGTACTGCCCGACCGCCAGAAGGGCCCCCTGCGCCACAGAGGTCCGCACCTCGCGCAGGTCCAGGCCGCGGGCCCGCGCGACGCGGAGAGCGGTGGCGCCCTGGGCGGCGAGCACCCCCGCCACCACCGAGGCGTAGTCGACGGCCAGCGGGAGCGGCCCGCCCGTCGCCCGGCCGTGGACCTCCATGAGACCGCAGGCGGCCTGTACGGCGCGCTCGTCCGGCAGGTCCGCACCGACCGGCCCCGCCCAGTCGACGGTGTACCGCGGCGTATCCCGGCCCGGGCCGCGCGTCTCCGGCAGGTCCCGCGCGGCGTGCCGCAGCAGCCGGCCGGCGATCGTGGCGGCGACGGCCGGCCGGGCCGCGGCGCGCAGGTGTGGCGTCACGATCGCCCCCGGCCGGGCCGGCGGCCCTGCACCGAGTACAGGACGCTGGATGCGGCGCGGAAGGACGGGTCCCGCATCAGCCGTCCCACGCGGTCCAGGTCCTCCTGGGTCATGCCCTGTTCCGTCAGCCGGTCCCGGAGGTTGCGGGTGTGGTTCAACTGAAGTCCGAGGCCGGGGTCCCGGGCGTGCCGTACGCCGATGTGGAGGTGGACGTCGATGGCGGTCAGCCCCGCCGCCCGGAATGCAGCAGGCACCTTGCGTCCCCAGTGCGGATCGCCGCCCGCGGCGCGCAGCGCGGCCGTCTTGGCCCGCAGGAACCGGACATAGAGCGCCTCGGCCTGCGCGTCCGGGGTCAGCAGGGGTGGCTCGTAGGAGGCGTCGAGCTCGTCGATCTGCAGCAGGCCGCCGGGTTTGAGAGCGCGCACCAGCTTGTGCAGGACGGCGTCCCGGGTGGGGAGGTGCTGCAGGACCAGGCGGGCCACCACCAGGTCGTAGACCGCCTCCGGCAGCGGGTCGCGGGCCACGTCGAGGGCGGCGACCTCCAGGCGCGGGCCGGGTGCCAGGTCGCGCGGGTCGAGGTCGGTGGCGAGCACCGAGCCGCCCGGTGCCACCCGGCCCGCCAGCCAGCGCGCGATGCTGCCGCCGCCGGCGCCGACCTCCAGGCAGTGCCAGCCCGGGCCGACACCGGCGGCCGCCAGGCGGGGCAGGGTCACCGGATCGTAGGCGGCAGCCAGGCAGGAGTGCTGGTCGCGGCTGTGCGCGGTGCCGTTGCCGAAGACCGGGTCGGTGCCCTCCCGGGCGGGAGCGGGCTGGGACACGGTGTGGATCCTCTCGTGAGAACGCTGCCCGGTCAGGCCCGGCGTCGTCAGGTGCGGCCGGACGGGGCCCGGCGTCCGGCACCGGCGCGTTGGATACCGCCGGCATGCGCCCGGCGGGGGCGCGCCTACCCGGGCGCCTGCCCGGGCGCCCACCCGGGCGGGAGCCGGCCGCTCCGGCGAGACCCCTCTCGCAAAGCGGCCCGGAGCGCCGGCGCCGTCGGACAGGGACCCTGGCAGGCCGGCGCCGTCGGACAGCCCGCACAGGCCGTCCTCGTCGGACGGCGGCCCGGTCACGTCCACCGGCCGGTGCCGGCGGGCGCCGCGCCGGTGAGCCGGCGTGCCAGGGCCGCGCGGCGGACCTTGCCGGTTCCGGTGCGGGGCACCTCGTCCCAGGTGAGGACGGTCGGGTCGCGCAGCGCGGGCAGTCCCTGTGTGGCCTGTTTCCAGGCATCCGGGTCCAGCCGGCCGTCGGCGGTGACCACGACGGGCAGCGGATCGCCGTCCGGGGCGCCGAGGATCACGCATTCCAGGGCCTGCGTCAGTCGCTGCTCCAGTACGTCCTCGGTCCGCAGGCAGCTCATACCGGGCAGGGTGTCGGCGGCGCGGTCGAGGACGCTGACACTGCCGTCGCGGTGGTGCACGCCCATGTCGCCCGTGGACCACCAGTCGCCGACGCGTTTGGTGTCCCAGCGGTCCTGTTCGCCGACGTACCCCAGGGCGAGGGCGGGGGTGCGGACGAGGAGCAGGCCGAGGCGGCCGCGCGGCACCGGGCGCAGCGTGTCCGGGTCCACCGCGCGCAGCCGGGTGCGGCCCGGAACGGGACGGCCGAGCCGGCGCGCCGTGGTCTCCGCGTCCGGGGCGAGCGCGGAGCGCCGCGTGTGGAAGCGGAAGGTCAGCGGTCCGGTCTCGGTCTGGCCCCAGCCCTGCATCCACAGCGGGCGGGCGCGGCGGCTGGCGGTCAGGTACGCGCGCAGGGCCGGCGGGTGCACGGCGTCGTAGGTGCTGATGTAGAGGCGGACACGCCGGAAGGGGTTGTCCAGCCGGGTGGTGAGCGGCCGCAGCCGGATGTAGGAGGCGGGCAGGGCTTCGACGACGGTGGGCGGGTGGGCCCGCAGGAGCGGGTCGGCGGCCTCCGGGTCGTCTCCGGTGAGGATCAGGATTTCGGCGAGCGCGAGCGACACGACGACGGCCGTCCAGCAGAAGGTGCGTCCGTGTCCGTAGGCGCTGGCGTTGGCCAGGACGTCGTCCGGGCGGAGGCCGATGCCCGGATAGCGCACCGCTTCGAAGCGGGCCAGCTTGTGCACGAGTGTCCGCGTGGAGTGAACCACCAGCTTGGGCACGCCGGTCGTCCCCGAGGTGTGATGGACGACCAGCGGTTCGTCGTCGTGCCGCCGCACCGGTGCGCAGGGGCGGGACGCGTCCAGCGCGGCCAGGTGGGCCGCGCCGGGCGCGGCGGAGTCGACGGTGACGACGATCGGGGCCGGTTCGCCGGCGGCGGTGTCCCGGCAACGGGCCAGCACCGCGGCGGTGGTGATCAGCGCTGCGGGCCGCAGCCGCTCCAGCAGGGTGACGAGGTTCGCGGTGTCGAGACGGGCGGACAGCGGCGCGGGCACGGCACCGAGGCGGACCGCGGCGCAGGCGAGCAGGTCGTAGTCCCAGTGGTTGTCCTTCACGATCGCCACGCGGTCCCCGGGCCCGACCCCTGCGTCGGTGAGGCGGGCCGCGGTGGCGCGGACCAGGCCGGCGAGTTCGGTGACGGTCCACCGGGTGCCGGCATGCGGGGCGATGTCGAAGGGCCGGTCCAGGTGGACGACGGTACGGGCGCCGCCCGCCGCCGCCTCGTCGAACAGGGTGCCCATGTCATGCGGTCGCAACGGTCTCCTCCGATCGGTCGTGGCCGGCCGGGGTGTTCCGTCCGAGCCTGCTCAGGACGCGGGACGCGGCCAGCGCGCCCGCCCGCACGGCTCCTTCGGAGGCGGGCCGCAGCGTGAGCCAGTCGCCGGCGTACTCCACGGCGCGCGCCGGCCGGGACAGGAAGCCGGCGCGTTCCCGCAGGGCTTGGGGTGTGGCCTCCGGCAGGCCGTGGCGGAAGGCGTGCACCAGACGGTGGCGGCAGGCGTCGCCGATGCCCGGGACATAGCGTTCCGCCGCGCGGACCAGGAGGTCGGCGGCCTCGTCGGGAGGGGCGTCCAGCAGCGCGCGGACTCGGCGTGGAGCGGCCACGAGGGTGACCAGGCCCCGGCCGGCGGGGGCCCGGCCGGGGTCCTTCGCGTGGTCGACGACGACTCCGGAGAGCACGTCCTCCTCGGCGGCCGGGGTGAGCAGGATGTGCACCGGCCGCCGGGCGGCCGGTGCGAGAGGGCGGTCCAGGAGGCAGCTGACCTTCAGCATGGGCGTGAAGGTGCAGGAGGTGAGGAAGGGCTGCTCGTCGGCGGGGGCGTCCGGGCGGAGGGCCGCCGCGACGGGTGCCGGTACGGCGAGCACGGCGGACCGCGCGGTGACCTGCCCGTCGTCGAACCGCAGTACGGCGTGCCCGCCCGCGTCGGTGACCTCGCGTACGGCGCGGCCGGTGACGACCTCGGCGTCGGCGGCCAGGCGGCGGGCCAGGAAGTCCATGCCGTCGCGGTAGGTGCGCCAGGCGGCGGGGGAACCGGCCTCCAGCAGCAGACTGACCATGGGGGCGGCCGTCGACCGGGCGGTGTCCCAGCCGAAGAAACAGCCGGCGACCGGCTGGAAGAGGTAGTCGTGCACGTCGCGGTGGTAGCGGGCGGCCATCTCCCGCACGGTGGCGGCGCCCAGCGGGCTGGTTTCGGGACGGTCACCGTCGAACGCGGCGCGGCGGCGGCCGGTCCAGGCGGAGAAGGCGGCCAGGTCGAGCCGTGCCCGGGAGGACAGGCCCGCTCCGGTGACCACGGCTGTGCTCTCGCCGACGCCCAGGTGGGGCCGTCCGCCGCGCCAGACGGCGACCGCTCCGCCGACCCTGGGCACGTCCGCGGGAGTGACGCGCAGCCGTCGCAGCAGCTCCCAGGTCGCGCGGTAACCGCGGGACGGGACCTGCTCGGCGCCCGTGTCCACCGTCCAACCCTCCTGGCGGATGCTGCGCATCCGGCCGCCGACGTCCGGCAGTTGCTCGTACACCCGGACGGCCAGCCCGGCGCGGCGCAGTTCGTGGGCGGCGGTCAGGCCGGCGATGCCCGCGCCGACGACGGCGACGTCGAGTTCGGGCTTCATGCGGCGGCTCCCCCGGCGACGGCGACATCGAGTTCGGGCTTCATCGGGCGGCTCCCGTTCCGACGACGACGTTGGCCACGGTCATCAGCACGACGCTCAGCCGGTGCACCGCGAAGCCCGTTCGGCGGGCGGTCATGATGTCGCTGCGGACGAACCCGGTCAGGTACTGACGGGCTCGCAGCGCGGTCGCCGGCAGCATCAACAGCACGAACCACCAGGGGGCCACCCCGGTGGCCGAGGCGACCGCGCCGATGAGGAACTCGGCGACGGACAGGGCTCCGATGAAGACGGCGTTGCCCCGCTCCGAGACCAGGGCGGCCACGGTCGGTCGGCCCACGGCCCGGTCGCCGGCCACGTCGTTGGTGTTGGAGTAGACGCCGAACATCAGCGGCCCGAACCCGAACAGCACCGCCTGCACCATCAGGAATCCGGAGAAGCCCCCCGTCACCAGGCCGTAGGGAACGATCACCAGCACGGCGCCGAGGGCGACCAGGAACACCTCCTGGAAGCCGTGGTAACTGATCTTCAGCCCGTACGAGTACTGCAGCGACACCACGAACAGCGCGCCCGCCGTCCCCAGCGCCCACAGCGGGTGGTGCGGCGCGAGCGCGGCGGCACCCGCCCAGAGCACCGCCCCGGCCGCCGCGCAGGCCCAGGCGAAACGCAGCGCCTGGGGCACCGTCAGTGCCCCGGCTACCAGGGGTTTGCGTGCCTTGCTGCGCAGTGGGTTGTCGGGGCCGTAGTTGGCGAGGTCGCTGCCGTCCCGGAACCCGGTGACGTCGTCCAGGGCGACCATCGCCATGAGGACCGCGACCTCGCCGGCCAGGAACACCGCCATCACCAGTGCCTGCCGGGCGGTGAAGGCGCCGGCCGGGAACAGCGCGGCGGTCAGGGCGAGGAAGATGCCGAGGTAGTAGTCGTACACGTCCAGCTTGCCGAGCCGCGCGTAGGCGCGCAGCCGACTGTGGCCGTGGGCGGTCGCGGCGGGACGGCCGGCCGCGATGCTGTCCGTCATGGGTGACCTCTTGGGGGTGTCTGCGTCCGAAGGGGGGGCCGCTCGCCCGGGCAGCGCGATGGACGAGGAGGCCGGTCGCGGGTCGACGGTGTCCGAGGCGGGCGGTCGCTGGTCAACGGTGTCCGAGGCGGCCGGTCGCCGGTCAGCCGCGCTCGGTGGCGAAGGCGCACACGAGGTCGGCGACCTGCTCGACCTGTGCGTCGGTCAGCAAGTGGTGCACCGGAAGGGCGAGATGGCGGCGGGCAGCCTGTTCGGCGCGCGGCCAGCGGGCACCGGGCGACGCGTAGGGGGCGAAGGCACGGTGGGCGGGCAGGGGGCACGGATAGTAGACGTGTGTCGCCACCCCCCGCTCGGCCAGGTGGGCTTCGAGGGCCTCCCGGTCCTCGGCCAGGACCGTGTACACGTAGAAGCACCGGCCGTCCCTGCCGGGCGGCGGCGGGACCACACCGCGGCCGGCCAGCGGCGTGAAGCGTTCGGTGTAGTACGCGGCGATCTCCGCCCGTCGCGCCAGCCGCGCCGGGAAACCTGAGTAGCGGTAGGTCTGGAAGGCGGCCTGGATCTCGTCGAAGCGGCTGTTGAGCCCGACGGCGTGGTGGACGAACCGGCGACCGGCGTACTGGCCGTGGTTGCGCAGCATCCGTACTCTCTCGCCCAGTGCCGGGTCCCGGGTGACGACCACGCCGCCCTCGCCGGGCATGCCGCAGGTCTTGACCTGCACGAAGGAGTAGAGCCCCGCGTCGCCCCACAACCCGGCCGGGACGCCCCGCAGCACGCCGCCCTGGGCGACCGCCGAGTCCTCCAGCAGGCGCAGCCGGTGCCGTCGGGCCAGTTCGGCGAAGCGGGGCATGTCGGCCATGACGGAGAACATGTGGGCCGGCATCACCGCCTTGGTCCGCTCGGTGACGAGGCGCTCCGCCTCGTCCGGGTCCATGGTCATGGTGTCCGGCCGGATGTCGGCGAAGACCGGTGTGGCCCCGCAGCCGACCACCGAGGCGGCCAGGGGCGCGCAGCCGAACGCCGGCACGATCACCTCGTCACCGGGACCTACGTCCATGGCCCGCAGCACCAGCGAGAGCGCCGACGTGCCGCTGGAGCAGGCGACCACGTCGGCGGCCCCCAGGTCCTCGCGCAGCAGGTCCTCGAAGGCGGCGGTGCGCCTGCCCAGGATGAACCGCTGCTCCGGGTCGAGGCCCACCTCGCGGACCAGCCCGATCAGCGCGGGGCGGTCGGCTTCGAAGAGGGCGGGAGGGAAGAACGGGACGGCGGGACTCGGCGATGCGGTCATGCGGTCGTCCTCGTTCCGGCGAGGAAGGAGCGGACGGTGTCGCAGACGCGGTCCAGGTCGTCGGATCCGAGATCGGGGTGGAAGGGCAGGGCGACGGCGTGCCGGGCCGCCGCCTCGGCGTGGGGGAACTCGCCCTGCCGGTGGCCCAGGTGCGCGAAGGCGGGCTGGTGGGGCAGGGGCACCGGGTAGTAGACCTCCGTTCCGATGGCGTGCCGGGCGAGGTGGTCGACGAGGGCGTCCCGGTGCTCGGTCTCGATCAGGTAGACGTAGTACACGTCGCGGTCGTCCGGTGGTCCGGCGGTGGTCCGGGGCAGGCGGACGATCCCCGGCGCGCCCCGCAGCCGGGCGGTGTACGCGTCCGCCAGTTCGGCCCGGCGCGCGATGTGCTCCTCCAGCAGGGACAGCTTGGTGAGGAGGACGGCCGCCTGGATGTCGTCCATCTTGCTGTTCGCGCCGGGCAGGGCGCTTTCGGTGGAGATGGCCGGGAAGTTGTTCAGCGTGCGGCCCGTCCTGCCGTGGTGGCGCAGCGCCGCGACGGTGGCCGCCACCTCCGGGTCGTCGGTGAGCACGGCTCCCGCGTCGCCGAGCGCGCCGAGCGTCTTGGAGGGGAAGAAGGACAGGACGCCGCCGGCCCCGTGCAGGCCCGCGTGCACTCCGTGCCGGCGCATGCCGATCGCTTCGGCGCTGTCCTCGACGACGGTCAGGCCGTGCTGCCGGGCGACGGCGGTGACGGCCGCCATGTCGGCCATCGTGTGGAACAGATGCACCGGCATCACGAACCGGCTGCGCGCAGTGACGGCCGCCTCCAGCGCCGCGGGGTCGATCGCGTACGTCTTCGGATCGATGTCGACGAACTGCGGTGCTCCGCCTGCCAGTACGACGGCCGAGGCGGTGGCGAAGAACGAGTACGCCGGCACCAGGACACCGTCGCCGGGGCGCAGTCCGCAGGCGCGCAGCAGCAACACCAGCGCGTCGGTGCCGCTGTTGACGCCGATCACATGCCGGGCGCCGGTGTGGTCCGCGAGCGCCGCCTCGAGCTGTCCGACCTGTTTTCCGTGGGAGAACTTGCCGCTGTGGAAAACGTCGTCCAACGCCTTTTCGATGGACGGCCACAGTCGTTCGAAAGTCGCGGCCTGGGAGAAGAAGGGAATTCGATCGGGCGTTCTCGGCACAGACGGTGATGCACCCTCGGAGCGCGCCGAAATCTGTCCACCGGAAGGCAATCTCTCACCTGTCTCCGTCGTGTCAGTGGAATGCCCACGCTAATCGGACTTCCGGTCGACGGAGAAAGGAAAGGATCATCTTCACACGTTCTGGGGAATGGCGTTCCGGATGTCTTGACCATTTCCGCTCGCGGCCGCAACAGTGGTGCGGCGCACCGGAGTTGTGCGCGGCTCAGCGCTTTTCGCGCGCCCGTTTCCTTCCCGTTCTCCTCTCAGGAGGCCCTGTGCTGCAGCCCCTCGTGGTCGGGCTCGGCCGGTCCGGATCAGGACTGCATCTGCACACGCTCGGCAGTCTGGCCCGGCGGACCGCGGCCACGGGACATCCGCTCGTCGCGCTGCCCGCGGTCGGCTGCGACCCGCGCGCCGACAGTCTGCGGCTCCTGGGCACGCCCGGCGAGGTCACGGCCGTCACCACGTTGGAACAGGCCCTGCGGTACGTGGACCCCGCCACCGCGGTGGTCCACGTGTGCACACCACCCCGGCTGCGCTACGACCTCCTCGCGGAGCTGGCCGGACACGGCTTCCGCCGAATGATCGTGGAGAAACCACTCGCCGCGTCCAGGGACGAACTCGACGCCCTGATCCGGCTGCGTCAGGAGGCCGGGCTCGATCTCGTGACCGTCGCCCACTGGATCACCTCCCGGCTCGCCGGCCGGTTGCGCCGGCTGGTGAGCGGCGGACTGCTCGGCTCGCTGCGCCGTATCACCGTCGACCAGCACAAGCCCCGCTTCCTGCGGTCCCTGGCGACCGACGGGCATCCGTCCGCCCTGGACGTGGAGATCCCCCACTCCCTGGCGCTCGCGCTCGATCTGGCCGGACCGGCCGAACTCCGGGCCGCGCGCTGCTGGGACCTGCGCTGCGGGGACCGCGGACTGCCCCACCTGGGCGGCGCGCACATCGAACTGGAGCACCGTTCGGGCGTGGTGACGCTGCTGCGCTCCGACCTCGGCGCCCCCGTCCGGCAACGCAGCGTCGTCTGCGAGTTCGACGGCGGGACGGCCACGGCCCACTTCCCCCTCAGCGAGGACGACGACCACGCGCAGCTGGTCGTCGCCCCCTTCGGCCGCGGTACGGCTGCCCCGCCGACCGGAGTCCTCGACGCGGACGGAGTACCCGGGATCGGCCACCACGCCCTCGACACGGACGGAATGCCCGGGATCGGCCACCACGTCTTCCGGGACGACGCCCTGACCGCCTTCCTGGACGACGTCTACCGCGGCTTCTCCTCCGGCGCCGGGGGCGTCGGGAACTTCCCGCTCGCCTGCGCGACCACCCGGCTGCTGTGCGCGGCCCGGGAACACTGCGCCGTCACCCCGCGCGCCGGCGCCGGGAGCCGCTGACATGTCCCGGCACGGCGCCGCCGAGCCCGGCGTCCGAAGGTTCGGGCAGCTCACCGGCATCGGCGACGAGGCGGCACCCGGCACCGACGGGCAACTGGCAGCGCTGCGAAGGCTCGGCTGGAACACCATCGAACTGCGCACGGTCGACGGCACCGCTCTCGCCGACCTCTCCGCGGCGGCCTTCGGCACGCTGGCCCGGCGGCTCGCGGACGAAGGCGTCACCGTGACCGCCGTCGCCTCCCGGATCGGCAACTGGTCCCGTCCCATCACCGGCGACCTCGGCCAGGACCTGGCGGAACTCGACGTCCTGGCCGAGCGCTGCGCCACCCTCGGCTGCCGTCTGGTGCGGATCATGTCGTACCCCAACGACGGTCTGACGCAGACCGATTGGGCCGACCGCGTCCTGGCCCGCACCGCCGTCCTGGCGGACCGCGCCGAGCGCGCGGGCCTGGTACTGGCGCACGAGAACTGCGCGGGCTGGGCCGGGGACCGGGCCGACCGCGCGCTACGACTGGTGCGCGCCGTGGACAGCCCCGCCCTGCGACTGCTGTTCGACACCGGCAACGGCGTCCCGTACGGCTACCGCGCCCCGGACATGCTCCGCGACCTCGCCCCGTACGTCGTCCACGTGCACATCAAGGACGCCGTCCGCACTCCGGACGGCGGCACCGCCTACACCCTGCCCGGCGCGGGCGAGGCCGGGGTTGCGGAATGCCTGGAGTTGCTGGCCGCCCACGGCTACACCGGAGCACTGTCCCTCGAACCCCATCTCGCGGTTCGCCCCCACGAGGGGCTGGCCCGGGCCGGTGAGGACGCCGCCGACCTGTTCGTCCGGGCCGGCCAGGCGCTCGCCGGGCTGCTGGGCGCCGGACAGCCGGTCACCGGCCCGCTGGACGGCCCGGTGTGAGCGACCTCTTCACCGGCCGGCACCGAAGGTTGCTGCTGGACCTGCTGCGCCTGCCGAGCGTCAACCCCCTGGAGGCCGGCCCGGACGATCCGCCGTCCCGGCTGCCCGAGATCCTCCAGCGGTACGCGACGGCCGCCGCCGAAGCGGGATTCAGCACCCTCCGCCTCGCCGGTCCGCCCGCCGCCTGCCTGAACCGCCCGGGCGTGCCGTCCACGGTCCGCGCCGCCGCCCGCGATCCGCGCTTCCTCGCCGACCAGCCCAGCCTGCTGCTGCGGCTGGGACCCGAGCGTCCCCGTGCGCACACCGTGATGTTCAACGTCCACCTGGACACCGTCGCCGGGCACACCCCGCCCGCCTTCGACGGCGTGCGGTTCACCGGCCGGGGCGCGGTCGACGCCAAGGGACCCGCCGTGGCCCTGCTCGCCGGCCTGCGGGCCGCCGCGTCCCACCCCGCCGTCGGACGGGACGTCACCGTCCTGCTCCAAGCCGTCGCCGGGGAGGAGGGCGGCGCCCTGGGCACCTACGGCACCCGCCCGCTGCTGGAGGCCGGGTACCACGGCCGCCTCAACGTGTTCTGCGAGCCGACCGGGCTGCGCGCGCTGCCCCGGGCCACCGCCGCGATGACCGCGCGCATCACCGTCGCGGGCCAGGACGCGGTGGACGACCACCCGGACGCCGGACACAACGCCACCGTGCTGCTGGGATTCCTGGCCCAGCACCTCGCCGCCCGCCTCGACGGGACAGTACCCGGCACGCGGGTGTGCGTGGCCGGACTGCACACCGGCCGTACGCACAACCGCGTCCACGGCACCGGCACGCTGCTGCTGAACCTGTCGTACCGCCGCACCGCCGACGGCGACCGCCTGAAGACCGAGGTCGCCCGGCACGTCGCCGACGGCTTGCAGCGCTTCACCGAACTCTTCGCCCCTACCCGCGAGTTCGCGCGTACAGCGCGAGAGGCGGCACGGATCATCCGGCTCGGCTGGGACAAAGAGGGCCTGCCCGCCCTGGACGACTCCGACCCGTGGGCCGAGGAACTCCTGGCCCGCGCGGGAGCCCGGGCGGCGGCCGGCGACCCCGGCTTCACCTGCGACGCCATCTGGGCGGCCGGTCTGGACGACGCCTTCACCACCGTCCTCGGGCCCGGCTGTCTCGCCGCCAACCGCGCCCACGCGACCGGTGAGTTCGTCGACCTCGCCGACCTGGAGGAGTTCGCCGGCGTGGTCCGCCGGCTCGTCACGTTCTTCGCCGACGCGCTGCCTGCGGTGTCGCCGCAGCGACCTCCGTAGAGCACCACACCCCCAGCCGGACGACCTGCGCAGACAACTGGCCCGCCCCGTAAGGAATCCCGTATGACGGCACCCACCGCCCCGCGAGCGGCGGTCGAGCACACAACCGTCCTCGTCGACCACGCGGAGCTGCACGCCTCGCTCACCGGCCTCTTCACCGGCCACGGCATCCCTGACGCGCGGGCCCGGCTCACCGCGGACGCGCTGTGTCACGGCGATCTGACCGGGCTCGACTCGCACGGCGTGTTCAACCTCACCCGGCTCTACCTGCCGTTGCTGGAGTCCGGCCGTTGCGACCCCCGCGCCGAACCGGAGGCCCTCACCGACCTGGGCGCCTGCGCGGTCGTCGACGCGCGCCGCACCCTGGGCCTGTGGGCCGCGGCCGAGGCCATGGACGACGCCGTGGCACGGGCCGGCCGGCACGGGGTCGGGCTGGTGTCGGTGCGCGGGGCGACCCACTTCGGGTGCGCCGGCTTCCACGCCGTGCGTGCCGCGCACGCCGGGATGATCGGTGTGGTCGCGAGCAACTGCGGCGGCCAGCGCATCGCACGGCCCCCGGGCGGCGCGGTGGCGATGCTCGGCACCAACCCGCTGAGCGTCGCCGCGCCGGCCCTCGACGGGCACCCCTTCCTGCTGGACATGAGCACCACCGTCGCGCCCAGCGGGCGGGTCCGCGTCGCCGCCCGCCGCGGCATCCCCGTGCCCGACGGCTGGCTGGAGGACGCGGCGGGCGCCCCGGTGACCGACCCGTCCGCCTTCGACCGCGGCGAGGCCTTCCTGCGCTGGCTGGGCGGCACGGCCGAGGCCGGCGTCCACAAGGGCTACGGGCTGGGCATCGCCGTCGAACTGCTGGCCGCCGTGGTGTCCGGCGCGGCCGTGGGGCCCGCGCCCGCCGCGCTGGAAGGGGACGGCCGGCCGCACGGCAGCGACGACGGCATCGGCTTCTTCCTCCTCGCGATCTCCCCGGAGGTGCTGCGCCCCGGCGCGGATGTGGCCGCCGCGACCTCGTCCCTGTTCGGCACCCTCGTCGACTGTCCACCGGTGCCCGGCGGTGAGCCGGTTCGCTATCCGGGCTGGCGGGAGGCGGAACTCGCCGCCGAGCGCCGCCGTCACGGCATCCCCCTGCCTTCGCACCTCCACGCGGAGCTGACCGCCCTCGGTCTCCTCGGCGGTCCCGGGAGCCCACGATGACGCGGCCCTTGCGGCTCGGCGTCGTAGGTCTCGGCGCCATCTCCCCCTACTACCTGGCCGCCGCGGAACGGCTGCCCGAGTGGCGGCTGACCGCCGTGTGCGATGCCCGCGCCGAGGCCTTGGAGCAGTTCCCCGGCCCGGTGGCACGCTTCAGCGACCACCGCACGCTCCTGGACCGGGCACGCCCGGACGCCCTCGTCGTGGCCGTGCCCAACGATGTCCATCTGCCCCTGTGCCGGGACGCCCTGGCCGCCGGCGTCCCGGTCTGCGTCGAGAAGCCCCTCGCCCTGACCGCGGCCGAGGGGTCCTTGCTGGTGGAGCTGGCGCGGCACTACGGGGTCCCGCTGATGACGGCGTTCCACCGCCGCTACAACGACGCCGTCCGCGCACTGGCGCGCCGGACGACGGGCCGGGAGATCCGCTCCGTCCGGGTGCGCTACCTGGAACGCATCGAGGAGCATCTCGGCGGCGAGGACTGGTACCTGGACCCGGCCCGCTGCGGAGGCGGCTGTGTGGCGGACAACGGCCCCAACGCCCTCGACCTGGTGCGGCTGCTGCTCGGTGAACTCGCCGTCGCCGGCTGCGAGATCCACCGCGACGGCTCCGGCGTCGACCGTCGGGCGGTGATCCGCCTGCGGGGCCGTACGGGAACCACGGCCTCGGTCGAGCTGGACTGGTCGTACCCGGGAGAACGCAAGGACGTCGAGGTGGAGCTGGCCGGCGGAGAGGTGCTGCACGCCGACATGCTGGCCGGACACACCGGCTTCAAGGCGTCGCTGTGGCACGAGTACGAGGCGGTCCTCACCGAGTTCGCCGCGCTCGTACGTAACGGTGCCCCGGCCGGCCCGGGGGCGCACGGCGGCCTGGCCGCGCTGGAACTGGTGGAGGCGGCCTACCGCTGTGCCCGGCCCGCGTCGGATGCGACGGCAGCGGAGGCGGGCCGGTGAATCGGGCAGAGGACGGCCCGAAGCGCGTGGTGCGTGGATCACTGGTCAAGGTGCTCGTGCACCGCCGCACGGACCGCGGCATGCGGCTGGAGGAGCACGCGGCACGCTGCGTACGCCGGGGCGAGGTGCACGAACTGGTCACCACCGACCAGTGGGACCCGCGCCCGGGCGCCCGGATCGACCGGGTGGGTTTCCTGGGCTTCGCCGAGCTGTCGTGCGGCGGTGTGATCGACCGGGGTGACCTGGTGCGGATCGGGGACACGGCGGTCGGCACGGTGCTCGGCTTCGACGCCTGCCACCTGCCGAACCACTACAACATCCTGATCCACGCGGCGCGTCCGGTCAGCGGCAGGGACCTGGGCCTGCGGCCGGAGAACGCCGTCACCTTCGTACAGGGCCGGGCCGGGGACCACGGCACGGTTCTCGCGCCGCCCGGCACCTGAAGGGCACCCGGTCGCGCACCGGATGGCGCCGGCCCGGTGAACGGGCGGCGCCATCCGTGGCCGTGGAACCCGGGTGGTCGCCCACCCGGGTCACAGCTGCCGCTCGGACAGGTCAGCCGAGCAGCTCGACCTCCAGGCGGCCGAAGTGGAAGTCACGGACCGTCTGGAGCAGTTCGTCCTCGGACAGCCTTCCGTCGCCGTTCCTGTCCACCGTCTGGAAGATCTCCCCGGCCTGGGAGGCCGGCACGCCGACCGCGGACAGCCAGGCCTGGAACTCACGGGCGTCGATCTCGCCGTCGTGGTTGTCGTCGCACAGGCGGACCAACGCCTTCACGATGGGAGAGAGCGCGCGGTTGAAGCTCGCCTCACCCTCCTTGAACAGCAACTCCCCCGTGGCGTCGAGGAACTGCTCGCGGCTGATGGCGCCACCAGCCGGGACGCCGGCCTTCTGGGCCAGGTGCTGGTACAGCCCCTGGAACGCGCTGTGGAGCTCCTGTACCTCCGGGGAGTCGGCGTTCTTGCCGAGGTTCTGGGCGATCCGGGCTGCCTCGCCCTGGAAGTCGCTCGCCTCCAGGACGCCGTTGCCGTCGGTGTCCCACTTCTCGAAGCGCTTCACCAGGCGGTCGTTGGCGACAGCGGTGCTCATATGTCTCTCCTTCTTTCGGACGGAGTCCGATGGTGTCGGTGCTGCGGTTTGTTCCGGGTGGATGACGGACTACGGCACCTGGGCAGGGCCGCGACCGCGCAGGGCGGTACCGCTGCGCGGGCTCTGGGGCCGGCGAACGCCGGCAGGAGGAGACGCCGGCTGGGCCGGCGCGAGGGGGTCAGAGAAGGGTGACCTGGCTGCCCACGGCGTTGCCGCGGGTGTCGAGCAGGGCACAGCGAGCCTGGCCCAGTGCTTCCCTGGCGTAACAGGCGTGTTCCTGCAACAGGATCGCCACATCGGCCTGGGCCATGGCTTCCTGGAGGTTCTCGGCGCGCGGCACAGACCGGCCGTCGACGGTGAACTCGGCTATGTACGGGTCGTGGTAGTACACCTCGGCGCCGGCGGCGAGCAGCCCTGCCGCCACCGGGTGCGCCGGCGTCTCCCGGACGTCGGCCACATCCGCTTTGTAGGTGATTCCGAGGAGCAGGGCCCGTGCGCCCTCAGGGCGGCCCCTGACCTCGGTGAGCAGGGCCAGCGCTCGGTCCACGACATGGTTGGGCATACGGCCGAGGACCTCGTGTGCGGCGGCCAGCGTGCGGAAGGCGAAGCCCTGGGATGCGGCCCGCGCGGTGAGATAGCGGGGGTCGACGGGAATGCAGTGCCCGCCGACGCCGGGTCCGGGCCTGAAAGGTGCGAAGCCGAACGGCTTGGACGCGGCGCAGTGCAGCACGTCCCAGACGTCGATGCCGGTCTCGTGGCAGAACAGTGCCACTTCGTCGACCAGGGCGATGTTGACGTACCGGTAGGTGTTCTCGAGGAGCTTGGCCATCTCCGCCTCCCGCGTGCCACGGGCGAGGACGAGGTGGTCCACGAACCGGGAGTAGAACGCGACGGCGTACTTGGCGCACAGAGCGCTGCAACCGCTCACGATCTTCGGCGTGTTGCCGATGGACCACGTCTCGTTGCCGGGGTCGATCCGCTGCGGCGAGTACGCCAGGTGGAAGTCCTCGCCCGCCCGCAGCCCGCTGCCGTGCTCCAGCAGCGGCCGCACGACGTCCTCCGTGGTGCCGGGATAGCTGGTGGACTCCAGGACGACGAGCATGCCGGGGCGCAGCCGGGCGGCGACGACCCGGGCTGCGCCCTCGACCGCGGACAGGTCGGGTAAGCCCTCCGGTGTGAGCCCGGTCGGCACACAGATCACCACGGTCTGTGCGCCGTCCAAGACCGCTGGGTCGGTCGTGGCGTGGAAGCCCGCGTCCAGCATGACCTCGACCTCGGCGTCGAGAACGCCGCCGACATGCGAGCGGCCTGCGGCGAGTCCGGACACCACCCTTCCGGACACGTCGTACCCCGCGGTCGCCAGACCGGCCGAGACCGCGGCTCTGGAGAGCGGCAGCCCGACATGCCCCAGCCCGATGACGACGAGATCCGTGGCCATGTCCGTACGTTCTCCTGAGGGTGTGGGGGGGAACGGGAACAGCGGTGGCTCAGGCGGAGAAACTGCCGCTGCCGGGCGCCACGTGCGAGCCGTATCCGGGTTCGACGGTGAGGCCGGGGGTCAGACAGAACGGGTCGGCGTAGACGGTGACCGGACGATCGGTGTGGTTCGTCAGCACATGCGCGTCGGGCGGAAGCTTCTGGCACCCGTGCGGATCGCGATAGACCGTCAGTGGCGTCACTTCCGTGGCGAACACCACGACATCCCCCTGCTCCGCCGCGGCAGCGGTGCCGGTGGCGGCGCTCGCCGCGAGCAGCGCCCCGGCAGCGGCGAACATGAAGGCAGGGGCGAAGCGCATGAATTGGTCCTTTCGGCAGGGTGTTGTCGAAATGATTCTTTTCGGCAGATGCACCCGCTAAGCGCCACCCCATCCTGATGCGCCCGAACCAGTGACACGGTCAAGTGGAGTTGACGCCACGGTCGGTGATCCGCGCACTCCGTCGATGCCGAACCTGCGCGCCCGGCTCCCGGCCGGCAGCCCACGGCCGGAGCGGCGCCCTCGGCGAGGCGTGCCACTCCGGCCCTGAAAGCCCGAGGTCAGTTGTAGACGTTGAACTCTGCGACCGACCACCAACTACGCGCAAGGTTTCCGGTATTGACGACCTTGATGTAGCGAGCTGTCTGCGTGGGGAAGGACATCAGGTGGACTCGTTGGCCGTCCGCCGCGGAAGAAACCTTGGTCCAGTCACTTCCATCCGTGGATACGTATACGTCCGCGCTCCGCGCATAGTCGCTGACACTTCCGCCGACATCCAACACAATCTTGTCGAAGGTCTGCGTCTGCCCCATGTCCACTTGGATCCAGAGGCCGTCGTACTGCCCTGTTCCGGAGCTGTACCGAGTGTCGGAACTGCCATCGAGCATGTTTCCGGGCGCATCCCCCTGAGTGGCGTCCGAAGCCTTGGCGGTCCAGCCCGTCCGCGGCAGCGCAGGACCCAGGTCTATGACGTCGAACGAAGATCCACCTGCGTCCACCCCGCTGGTCCCCTTCACGGAAACCGTGACCTTCCCCGCCGGAAGCCCCGCCGGAACGTAGGCACTGATGCTCGTGTCCGACCAGGTGTCAATCTCGGCATAGCTTGATCCGAAGTAGACCGTGCCCAGCCCTTGGGCGTCACCGAAACCAGCACCGCGGATCGTGAACTTGGAGCGCGGCATTCCTCGTTCCGGCTTCAGTCCGCTGAACTTCGGCGAGGGGAAGCTCGACAGCTTCTTGGTGGTGAACATCGCCGAGGTGCCGCTCGGCAGCGTATAGGTGTACGAGCCGTCGGCGGATATCTTGAAGCTCTTGCCGTCGGCGGTCCCGTTGAACACGACGGTGACCTGCGACCCTTCCTTGCTGGTCCAGGTCTTCAGCTGGAGGCCGTTCGATACCGCTGCCGGAGCTGCGATCGAGCCGGCTCCACGCGCAGACCCGTACACCTCGATGTCGCCGATGGCCCACCAGAATCCGGATACCGCAGTACTGACGATGCGAACGTACTGTGCCGTCCGGGTCGGCAACGTGACGGCTATCTTGCCGATGCCGCCGCTGCCGCTCGCAATCGCGCTGCCCCAATCGACTCCGTCGTCCGAAACGTAAATCTGATACTTGGTGACGTAGTCGAACGAATTGTTCACGCCGGTATCGAAGACGAGCTTGTTGAAGCTCGTGGGGCTCCCCAGGTCGATCTGGAACCAGTCGCCGCTCGTCGGCCCGTGCCCGAGACTCCACCTGGTGTCGATGTCGCCGTCGATCGCGTTCGCGGCCACACCCCAGTCCGGCTGCGCGGAAGCCTTGGCCGTCCACTTGCCACGGCTCAACGCCCTTCCTGTCGTCTGGACGGCAGCTCCGATCGGAAGGGAGTACGTGACCATCTTGTTTCCGGTGCGGATGGAATTCTGGTAAGGCAGCAGTTCCGGGTCGTACGTGACAGTGACCGGACCGGATGCCGACGTGAACATGAAGTCATGTGTGGGGTCCGAGACCTTGGTCGCCGCGGGGGTACGGCCGCTCTGCGCAGGCCCGGAGTACGTGAAGGTGACGGCGTCGCCGGCGTTCAGGGTGTAGTCGAACGAGTGCGTCCCGTCGGCGACACTGAAGGTCTTCGCGGCGCTGCCCGAGTTGTGGGCGATCAGAACCTTCGATCCGTCCGGGTTCTGGAACGCGACGTTCTCTATGCTGCCTTCCCCGAGCGTGTTCGAGTAGATCCGGCGCGCTCCGGGCTTGACGAACCTGCTGGCGTGGGCGAGGGCGTGGTAGTCCACGTTGTAGGTCACCCGTCCGTCGGCCGGGTCGATCGTGAGCAAGCCGCGCAGCATGGGTATCCCGGCCGTGTCGCTGTTGAGCGGGCCCCGATCGGGGTCGAGTGCGATGTTCCACAGCATCACCCCGTTCGCCCAGTTGCGCGCGCCGTTGATGATCCACGTACCCAGTGCTTCACTGAACGCCGTCTGGTCGCTGTCCTGCCAGACGCCTCCGGTGGCCTCCGTGATGAACGTTTCCTTGCTCGGGTAGTCGTTGTGGACCAGCGTCTGGGAGTTCGGGTTGCCGCTGTAGATGTGCCACCCGGTTCCCGCGGTGTACTTGGAGGCGGCGGGGTCGCTGAAAATCGTCTCCGGATACGAGGGCACGTCCCAGTTGTGGTCCCACGCCAGGATCTTCGTGGAGATTCCGTCGGCCTCGAACGCCTTGCCGATCTCCTGGATCAGCTCGGCTTCCTGGTACGCGGACAGGAACATGCCGGGCCAGGTGGGCGTACCCATGGGTTCGTTCTGCGGGGAGATGTAGGAGATGGGCACGCCGGCTTCGCCATAGGCCTGGATGAACTTGACGAAGTAGTCGGCGAGCGCGGAAGTGTACTCGCTCTTGAGGGTGCCTCCGATCATGGAGTCGGAGGTCTTCATCCAGCCTGGTGGGCTCCACGGGTTGGCCATGATCTTGATGGACGGGTTGAGTGAGAGGGCCTGCCGCAAGGCCGGAACGATGTACGGCAGGTCATGCCGGATGGAGAAGTTGGACAGCGTGGGGTCCGTCTGCCCCGCGGGCATGTCGTCGTAGGAGTAGTTTCCGGACGCGTTGAAATCCGTGGCGGCCATCGGAGAACGGAGCAGGCTGAGGCCGATTCCCTTCGAGGGATCGAACAGCTTCTTCATCAGCTTGGTCCGCTCGGCAGGGGACAGCTTGTCGATGAGCCAGGCGGAGGAGTCGGTCATGGCCGCGCCGAAGCCTTCGACCTTCTGGTACTTGACGCCGTCGTCGACCTTGATCGTCAGCGGGTTGGCCGTTTTCCTCGCCTTGAACAGCACATCGTCCTGACCGGCGACCCACTTGTCGGCCGATACGTCCGTCAGCCACACACGGACGGAATTGTCACGTGAGGCCTGCTTCTGCTGCGGGACGGCGATGGCGTTCCCGGATACCTGCGTCCAGGCGGCGGCGACACCGACTGCGGTGGCCAGGAACTGGCGTCGTCCGAGACCGTATGACCTCATGGAAGATCCTCCTTCGGACCTGCTGGTTCAGTACTGGGGAGAGCGGGTGGGGCACATTGCCGAGGTGGGGGATCGACCGGTCGGTGTCGGTTCTACGGCGACGCCGGCGCCGGCTCTGCGACGTCGGTGCTCGGTTCCTTGATCACGAGCGGGTGCAGTTCCCAGGCGTCGACCGCGTAACCGAGGCGTGTCCCCGGTGCGGTGCGGGCCTGCAGTCGCCATGGGCTCCGCCCTGTCGGGTAGAAGCGCAGGGTGAGGACCTGTCCGGTGGTGGTCAGGAAGACTTCGGCGATGGAGTGGTCGACGAGCACACGCAGGTCGACGGGCCGGTCTGGCGGGCAGGGCATCCGGTGGGAACCGCCGCGGGCCCGGCTGTCCAGTGAGGCGTGTTCGCGGTCGACGACCAGTTCACCGGCGTCGGTATCGAGGTGGATGTCGAGGTACTCGGAGCCGTCCGGGGTGGTGAGCAGCCGCAGGCCGGCGTTTCCGGTCGGCTCCAGACGGGCCGTCAGGTCGAAGGCGCAGCCCACGGTACCGAGGTCCACCGGCTGCGAGCCGTGCGTCGCGCCTGTGGAGGTGACGGTGTGTCGGCCGCGCAGGGCGAGCAGTTCGGTGGCGGGCTGCTGGCGCAGTGTGCCGTCGTCGTGGACGTGGATCTCGCGGGGCAGGGTGAGGACCCCGGCCCATCCGTCCGCGACGGCCCAGGCTTCTTCGCGGGCTTCCCACGACCAGCCCCACAGCAGCCACCGGTCGCCCGGTGCCCGCAGCAGGGCGGGGGCGTAGCAGTCGGGGCCGTGGTCGACGGGCACCGCTGAGCCCGCCTTGAAGTGGCCGTCATGCTCTTCGCCGATCAGGGCCGCGACGCTCTGCGGACCGGTGGGTTCGGTCCAGGTGCTGAAGAGGAGGGCGCCGCGTCCGTCGGCTGCCGGGAGGTATTGCGGGCATTCCCAGCCCTCCCCGGTGAGCAGGTCGGTGCCACCGATGGGCTCCGGATGGCGGGCGGCGAAGGGCCCTCGGTAGGCCCAGTTCTCCAGGTCGGGCGAGTCGTAGAGAAGGGCGGAGGCGCGGCCGTCCGCGAGGGCGGCGCCGACCAGCATCCGCCAGCCGTCGCCGTCCTGCCAGACGTACGGGTCGCGGTACATGGTGCAGCCCTCGGGCAGCTCGGGGATGAGCAGTTCGCCCCGCGGGCGGAAGCTGTTGCCGCCGTCGTGGGAGACGGCACAGGTGACGGGCTGGTGTTGGAACGAGCGGTCCTCGCGGTGCGCGGAGTAGAAGGCGACCAGCCGGTCGCCGTCGGAGACGGCGTTGCCGGAGAAGCAGCCGTCGACGTCCTCGCCATCGGGGGTCGGGGCGAGGGCGATCGGCAGCGGCTCCCAGGTCAGCAGGTCGGGGCTGCGGAAGTGGCCCCAGTGCATGTTCGCGTGGGTCGCTCCGGACGGGTTGTACTGGTAGCACACGTGGTAGTGGCCGTCGTGGAAGACCAGCCCGTTGGGGTCGTTGATCCAGTTACGGGGCGGGCGCAGGTGCGCGACGGGGAAGTGCGGATCGCGGGGTGGGATGGACACACGCGCGCCTTTCGGTGGGGCAGAGGGGACCGCCCCGCCGGCCCTCTGAGTGGCGGGGCGGCGGGCCGGCGGGGCGGTGGTCTTCGAGCCTGTGTGCGGCCTTCAGGTCCGGATGCGGAATTCCACGCTCAGCTGCTGCTGTCGCCGTGAGCTGGGACCGACGCGGAGTGCGAACTCGCCTGGTTCGACCACTCGGCGGTTGTCGGCTGTGACGAGAGAGCACTGGGAGGCAGGGATGCTGATGCGGACGTCCAGGCTTTCGCCGGGAGGTATTTCGACCTGGGTGAAACCCTTCAGCTCCTGCTCGGCCCAGGTGACGCTGGTGGTCAGGTCGCTGACGTACGCCTGGACCGTTTCCACGGCCCTGCGGCTGCCGCTGTTGGTGAGCCGCACCGTGGCGCCGACGGTGCCGTCGGCGGGGACCTCCGGGTCGTGCACGACCAGGTCGGAGTAGGTGACCGTGGTGTAGGTGAGGCCCTCGCCGAACGCGAACAGGGGGTCCTGGGTGAGATCCGCGTAGCGGCTCCCGTGCTGACCTCGCACCTGGTTGTAGAAGACCGGTTGCTGGCCGACGTGGCGGGCGAAGGAGACCGGCAGCCGGCCGCTGGGCTGGACGAGCCCGAGGAGGAGTTCGGCGACGGCGCGGCCACCGCGCATGCCCGGGTTGAACGCCTCGATGAGAGCTGCGGCGTTGAGTGCCGAGTCCGGCAGGGTGCTCGGCTTGGACTGGACGAGTACGACGATCATCGGTGTGCCGGTGACGGCGACCGCGTCCAGCAGTGCGATCTGGCCTCCCTGGAGGTCGAGCGTGGCCGTGGAGCGCACCTCGCCGGTGAGGGCGATGGTGTCCCCCACGACCACGACGGCGTAGTCGGCGGCCTCCGCTGCGGCAGTGGCCTCCCGAAGCTGGGCCTGGTCGACCGGGGCGGGGGTGAAGGCATCCGGTTGCGGTTGGCCGTCGGGCCCGAGGGACCACTCGGAGTTGGAGGCGGGGCTTTCGATGTCGGCTCCGCGGGCGTACGTGATGGTCCAGTCGGCCGGCGCGACGGCGCGCAAACCGTCGAGCACCGTCTCCACCGACTCGCGTGGATGTCCTTCGGGCATCCACGGGACCTGGCCGGTGGCGCCCGCCCAGTCGCCGAGCATGGCTTGCGTGCTGTCGGCGTTGGGGCCGATGACCGCGATCGTCCGCGCCTTGTCCCGGCTCACGGCGCGCCCCGTTCCGTCCGACGTCAGCCCGCCCTCGAGGGGCAGGATCCCGTCGTTGCGCAGCAGCACCAGGGAGCGTCGGGCGGTTTCGAGGTTGAGGTCGGCGTGTGCGCTGCAGCCGATCACCTGCGCCTGCCGCTCGGGGTCGGGGGCGCGGGGGTCCTCGAAGAGCCCGAGCTCGAACTTCAGCCGCAGAACCCGCCGTACCGCGTCATCGATCTGTTTCTCTTCGATCAGGCCGCGGGCGACCGCCTCCTGGGCGCCCTCGAAGAACTGCGGTGTGGCCATGATGAGGTCGTTCCCGGAGCTGACGGCGACCGCCGCCGCCTCGGCGTAGTCGGCGCAGGTCCGCTGGTCGTAGACCATCCGGCCGACGTTGTCCCAGTCGGTCACCAGCGTCCCGGTGAAGCCCCACTCGCCCTTGAGCACGTCGTTGATCAGCCACTGATGCGCCGTGATGGGCACCCCGTCGATGGACTGGTAGCCGAGCATGAAGCCGCGGCAGCCGGCCCGTACCGCCTGCTCGAAGGGGGGCAGGAACCACGAGCGCAGCTTGCGGGGGCTGAGATCGGCTTCGCTGGCGTCGCGCCCGCCCAGGGTTTCGGAGTAGCCCGCGAAGTGCTTGGCGTACGCCAGCACGGCTGTCGGGTCGCTGAGGCCGTCGCCCTGGTAGCCGCGTACCATCGCCGCCCCGAGTTCACCGATCAGGAACGGGTCCTCGCCGAACGTCTCGTTGATCCGGCCCCAGCGCAGGTCCCGGGTGATGCACAGCACCGGGGAGAACGTCCCGTGGATTCCGGTCGCCGCGATCTCGGTCGCGGCGACGCGGGCCACCCGGTGGAGCAAGGCGGGATCCCAGGTGCAGGCCATGGCCAGCTGGGTCGGGAAGATGGTGGCGCCCGGCCAGAACGAGTGGCCGTGGATGCCGTCGTCGGCTGTCAGCAGCGGGATGCCGAGCCGTGTCTGTCGGGCCAGATCCATGGCCTGCGGCATGAGGTCGGGAGACACATGCAGGACTGACCCGGTCAGCTTGGCCGACACGATGTCCGCCAGGTCCCCGTGTTGTGCGTCGAGCATCAGCAGCTGCCCGACCTTCTCCGGCAGGGTCATCCGGGACAGCAAGTCGTCGGTTCTCGCTTCCACGGACGCTTCCGGATCCAGGTACGCGGCAGAGTGGACCGGCTGTCCCACGGTGTTCTCCAAGAGATGAGTCGTCACAGATCAGAGAGTTGATGGGCGACGGTGAGTGCTTCGTCGCGCGAGCGTTGCCGCCCGGCGCGGCGGGGCGCGCGTGCCGTCCGTCCGCCGCTCTGGGCGGGACCGGTACGGCATGGGGCGGCGGGGCGGGAGCCGGGGTGTCACTTCAGGCCGGTGGTGGCGATGCCCGCCACGAACTGTCGCTGGAAGAGCAGGAAGACGATCATCACCGGCAGCAGGACGACCATGGCGCCGGCGAGCAGGATGCCGAAGCGGGTGAAGGATTGTCCGCTGCTGGCCAGGGCGAGGCCGACGGGGAGGGTGTACTGGCTCTCGTTCTGGGCCACGACCAAGGGCCACAGGAAGTTGTTCCAGGAGCCGAGGAAGGTGATGATCCCGAGGGTGGCGAGGGCCGGCTTGGTCAGCGGCAGGATGATCTTCGCGAAGATGGCCAGTTCGCGGCAGCCGTCGACGCGGGCGGCGTCGATGAGTTCGTCGGGCAGGGTGGAGATGAACTGCCGCATCAGGAACACCCCGAAGGGGGTGGCCAGGAACGGCAGGATCAGCCCGAGCAGGGAGCCGGTCAGCTGCATGTTGGCCACCAGCACGTACAGCGGTACGAAGGTGACCAGGCCGGGGATCATGAGCGTCCCCATGACCAGCAGGAAAACGGCGCGCTGTCCGCGGAACTCCAGCTTGGCCAGGGCGTATCCGAGCATCGAGCAGAAGATCAGGTTGCCCGTGGTGACGGCGAGGGCCACGATCACGGAGTTGGCGAACATGCTCGTGAAGTCGAGCGTGCTGAACAGCTCGCCGTAGTTGGCGGTCGTGGGCGCCGTGGGTATCAGGACGGGCGGGACCCTGCGGATGTCGGCCTCGGGCTTGAACGACCCGGACAGCATCCACAGGAACGGCGCGACCATCAGCAGCAGGGCGCCGGCGAGCGGTATGTACAGCCAGGGCTGGCCCCAGTTCTGCCGGATGCGGCGGCGCCTCAGGGCGCGGTTCGTGCCCTGTTGTGGCGTTCGGAGAGTGGAGAGGGTGCTCATGGGGCATCAGTCCTTGTCTCGCAGCACGCGGAACTGCAGCACGGTCAGCGCGACGATGAGGACGAAGATGACGTAGCCGGCGGCCGACGCCATCTCGTAGTTGCCGTTGCCGAACTGTTTGTAGGCGTACAACGTCGCCGACAGGGTGGAGTCCAGCGGTCCGCCACCGGTCATCACGAACGGCTCGTCGAAGAACTGCAGATAGCCGATGCCGGTGGTCACGGCGGTCAGCAGCAGGGCCGGCCGCAGGAGCGGGAAGGTGACCCGCCAGAACCGCTGCCAGGGCCCGGCGCCGTCGAGTTCGGCCGCCTCCATCAGGGACTGGGGCACGGACTGCAGACCCGCCAGCATGATGATCATGACCGTGCCGAGGTTGCGCCACACCGCCATCACGATCATGACGGGCAGGGCGAAGCGGGTGTCCGCCAGCCAGGCCGGACCGTCGATCCCGAACCAGCCCAGGACGAGGTTCGCCAGTCCCGCGCGAGGTTCCAGGAGCGTCTTCCACACCACGGCGACGGCCACGATGCTGGTGATCACCGGCAGGTAGAAGCCGACCCGGAAGACGGCCCGGAAGCGGCGGATGCCCCGGTCGAGGGCAACCGCCGCCGCGAGCCCGGCGGCCAGCGTCAGGGGCAGGGCCACCAGGACGAACACGGCCGTGTTGCGCAGGGCCGTGAAAAACTGCGGGTCCTCAAAGAGGCGTACGTAGTTGTCGAAGCCGACGAACGACACGTTCAGCGGTGTGCGCAGGTCCGCGCTCTTGGTGTCGGTCAGGCCCATCAGCAGCGACCACACCACCGGCAGCAGCATGAAGGCCGCGAACAGCGCGAGGTACGGGGCGGCGAGGAGCCAGGCGGCCCGGGTCTGCCTGCCGCGCGCCGTGCTCCGGAGCCCGGAGTGCCGGCGATCGGCACTCCGTTCCGACCCCGCGGTGCCCTGCTCGTGGGTGTCGCCCCGCTCGGGGAGCGTTTTCGTGGACATGGATGTCATCCGTCCGTACGAGGGATACTCACGCGGCGGCGCTCAGCGACCCGTGCCGATGCTGGTGGCCTTGGACTGCAACGTCTTCTGCACCTCGGCGACGGTGGCCTTGCCGAGGGTCAGCTTCTCCAGTTCGGAGTCGATGGTGTCCGCGATCTGCTGCCAGGTCGTGATGGCGGGCGGCGCCTTGCCGACCTCGAGCTGCTCGGCGAACGCCTTCAAGTTCTCGTCCTCGGTCAGCTTCCCCTCCGTCCACGCCTGGGGCGAAGGAGGCAGGCTGCCGGTGGCCTTGGAATAGGTCGCGAGGTTGGCGGGCTCGGTCAGGAACTGGGCGAACTTCCATGCCGCGTCGGGGTTCTTGGCCTCCTTGAACACCGCCAGGTCGCTGCCGCCGGCGAACCCTGCGGGCTGCTTGGTGTACGGCATCGGCATGGTCTTCCACTTGCCGTCCAGCTGCGGGGAGTCCTTGTGGAAGGTGCCGCCGGCCCACGCGCCCTCCTGGTAGACGGCGGTCAGCCCGTCCTGGAAGCTCTGCACGTTGTCCGCCCTGTCGGTCGGCGCGAGGCCCTGCTTCGGAACGCTTGCGTAGTTCTCCAGCGCCTCGGCGCCCTCGGGCGTGTCGAAGGTGAACTTCCCGGTCTTGGCGTCGTAGATGTCGCTGCCCTGCTGCCAGACCATCGGCAGCCAGAAGATCCATGAGTTGAAGCCCATCTTCAGCCCGCTGGCATGGCGCAGCTTGGGGTTCTCCTCGCCGGCGGTGGCCTGGATGGCCTTGAGGTCCTTCAGGTACCCGTCCCAGTCGCCGGCCAGGGCGCCCTTGATGCCGGCCTTCGCCGTGAGATCGGTCCGGTAGAAGACCGCTTGGGTGTCGGCGATGAACGGGACGCCGTAGGAGGTGTTCTTGTACTTGGTGGTGTCCCACTGGCCGGGGTAGAAGTCCGAGGACTTGATCGACGCCGGGGTGGCCTGGAAGCCGTTCAAGGCGGCCAGCTCGGCCATCCAGGTGCTGCCCACCATGGACATGTCCGGTGTGTTGCCGCCGGCTATCGCGGTGGTCAGCTTGTCGTGGGCACCGTCCCACGGGACTGCGGTGATCTTGACGTCTGCGTCCGGGTTCTCCTGCTCGAACTTCTTGGCCAGCTCCTTCAGGTCTTCGTCGGGGTCGCCCATGGACCACATGACCACCGTCCCCTTGGCCTTGCCCGCGCCGATCTTGGCCGGCGCATCGTTGCCGGGGCCGGAGTCCTCGCTCCGGCCGCAGCCGGTGGCCACGAGGGCTGCCGTGAGGGTGACGCACAGGGTCTGGACGGTTCTGACAGCGTGACGGGTGGTGATACGCATGATGCGGCTCCTTGCCGTTGAGCGAGACAGGCGCGGGGGGGGCGGCGAGGGGTAGGAAGGGGCGGGCGCCCGGATGGGCCGACCCACGAATGGGCAGCGTCTGTGGTGACAGCGGCGACGGTCCCTCGCGGGTCGCGGTGGGAGCGTCCGACGCGGAGTGGGTAGCCGCCGGGCGGGGTGTGCCAGGCGCCCCTTCGGTGTCCCGGATCGGGAACGCGCGGGCGGAGAGTGCATGTGGGCGGTGCCGCGTGAACGCAGGCGCGGCTGCCCCAAGTTGTGAGGAAGGCGAGACCCGAAGAGGTTCGCCGATGTTTCAGGGAGACGGGGGGCGGTGCGTCACCGGCAACGCACCGCCCGGCCGCGAGGCGCCGTCATTCGCGCATCGCGATGCCGTCGCGTCAGTTCGAGCTCGGCTCTAACGTCGAGCCACGGACCACGAGGCTGGTGGGAACGATGCGCGAGGGGGCGGCCTCCGGCGATCTCCGCACGTGGTCGAGCAGTAGACGGGCCGCCGCCTCACCCATCTCCCGCATCGGCTGGCGGATGGTGGTCAGCGCCGGATAGGTGTACGACGCCACCTCGACGTCGTCGAACCCCACCACGGCGACGTCCCGCGGAATCTTGAGGCCCGCCTCGTGCAGGGCCGCGATCACGCCGGCGGCCAAGGGGTCGTTGTGCCCGAAGACCGCGTCGAACTCCACGCCGTCCGCGAGAGCTTGCGCCACCGCGCTCCGGCCGTCGTCGAACAGGAAGTCGCCGCAGATGATTCTGCGCGGGTCGAGTTCGATCCCGGCCTGCGCATACGCGTCGACGAAACCGCCCAACCGTTCCTGCGTGCACCCGTACTCATCAGGACCGGTCACCACCAGAGGGCGACGGCGACCGAGGTGTAGCAGGTGGCGCGCCGCCTGCTCACCGCCCTCCCGGTTGGTGGTGGCCACGTAAGGGAATCCCGGCCGCTGGAAGCGGTCGTCGATCAGCACCACCGGCAGTCCGGCCTCGTGCAGTTCCGTGATGGACCCCAGGGCCCCCTCGGGCTCTATCACCAGCAGCCCGTCGAACGACTTGGCAGCGACCTGCAGGCCCAGCCTGCGCAGTGACTCCTCACCGCGGTTCCAGGTCAGGATCCGCAGCCCGAAGCCCTCGGCCTCCAGCGTTTCGACGACCGCCTGCACTATGCCGGCCCAGGCCCAGGCCAAGTCAGGGACCAGCATGCCGATCATCTGTGTCGTACCGCGTGCGAGCCCCACTGCCCCGGCGCTCGGCACATAACCGAGTTCCGATATCGCCTTGCGGACCTTCAAGACGGTGTTCTCGTTGATCTCGCCCTTGCCGTTCAGCACCCGAGAGACCGTTGTCTTGCTGACCCCGGCCCGCGTCGCCACGTCGGCGATAGTGACTCCCATGTCACCTCCCCTCCCTTCCTGCAGAGGCGGAAGACGTCCTCCCGCACCGAAGGGCCGATCGTACAGAGGAACGTGGAACCGGTACCGGAATCGGTTCCGGAACCGGTTTCGGTAGCGGTTCCGGCAGTGAAGCACCGACAGGCCCGACCGGTCAACAGGTCGGAAACAAGTCGTTTACCGGCCCGTCTCGGCGTCGACGATGAGGCCGAAGCTTGCCGGACGGCCTCCGCCCACCCCTCCGACCTGGGCGGTCATCGAACCCGACCCCCACTGCCAACGGGTCGGCGCGGTTCGCGACCACCGACGACAGCCGGTGAACTGCCGGTCATACCGGAGCAATCGCGCCCGGACCGTTGACGCGGAGGGCGGATTGGGCTCCATAATCGGGCACTCGATGTCATCGATGACACAAGTCAACGATGACACCCCGAGCCGTCGCCACGGATGGTCGGCCTCGGCCCGGGGTGCACTTTCGGTCCGTCGCGCAGAAGCCGCAGTCACCACTGCGCGGACGGCCCCGGGACAAGGAGACACCATGAGCTCTGCACGCGTTTCCCGGCTTGCCCGCATACGGATGATGGCGGCGGTGGCGACCGTCTGCGCCCTGTCCGCAGCCCCGCTGGCCCCCCAGGCCGTCGCCGCGGACACCCCGCCGTACACCGAGACCTACAGACCCCAGTTCCACTTCACGCCTGAGAAGAACTGGATGAACGACCCCAACGGCCTCGTCTACTACAAGGGCGAATACCACCTCTTCTACCAGTACAACCCGAACGGCAACTCCTGGGGTGACATGTCCTGGGGCCACGCGGTGAGCAAGGACCTCGTGCACTGGAAGCACCTGCCGCTCGCCCTGTCGCACGACGACGAGGAGATGGTGTTCTCCGGCAGCGCGGTCGTCGACTGGAACAACACCACCGGCTTCGGCACGAAGAAGAACCCGCCCATGGTGGCGATCTACACCAGCGCCTACAAGGACGGCGGCAAGCAGGCCCAGTCGCTCGCCTACAGCACCGACCGAGGCCGCACCTGGACCAAGTACCAGGGCAATCCCGTCATCGACATCGGCTCCGACAACTTCCGCGACCCCAAGGTCCAGTGGCACGCGCCGACCAAGAGCTGGCTGATGACGGTGTCGCTGTCCGCCGAGCACAAGGTGCAGTTCTACTCGTCCAAGAACCTCAAGGACTGGAAGCTGCAGAGCGAGTTCGGTCCGGCCGGTGCGACGGGCGGTGTCTGGGAGTGCCCCGACCTGTTCCCCCTCGCGGTCGACGGGGACAAGAAGAAGATCAAGTGGGTCCTGGTCGTCAACATCAACCCCGGTGGTATCGCGGGCGGTTCGGCCGCCCAGTACTTCGTCGGCGACTTCGACGGCAAGAAGTTCACCGCCGACGACAAGGGCACCTACACACCGCCCACCGGCGAGGTCGTACAGGACTTCGAGGGTGCCGGCTTCGGTGAGTGGACGACGACCGGAACCGCGTTCGGCCAGGGCCCGGCCGCCGGGGCGGTGGACGGGCAGGGAACCGTCGGGGGCTTCGACGGGAAGGGCCTCGCCAACAGCTTCCACGGCGGTGACGGCGCCACCGGCATCCTCACCTCCCCCTCCTTCACCGTCGGCAGCCCTTACCTCAACTTCAAGATCGGCGGCGGTCGGCATCCGCACGAGGCCGGAACCGTCCTGGACAGCACTCCGCCCGAGGGCACGGTCCTCGCCGACTTCGAAGGCGGCACCTACGGCGACTGGACGGCGACCGGGGACGCCTTCGGCACCGCACCGGCCACCGGCGCCCTTCCCGGCCAGCAGAGTGTCTCCGGCTTCCTGGGGAATGGCCTGGCCAACACCTTCCTGAACGGCGACTCCACCACCGGCACCCTCACGTCGCCCGAGTTCACCATCGACAAGAAGCACATCAACTTCCTCGTCGGCGGCGGCAACCATCCGGCCGGCTCCGACAACCCGACCGCCGTCGAGCTCCTCGTGGACGGCCAGGTCGTCCGCAGCGCCACCGGAAGGGACGCCGAGGCACTCAACTGGGCCTCCTGGAACGTCGGCGACCTCGCCGGCAAGAAGGCGCAGATCAGGATCGTCGACGACAACACCGGCGGCTGGGGCCACCTCAACGTCGACCACATCGTGCTGTCCGACACCCAGGCCGCGCGCGTCTCGCAGGAAACGTCCGTCAACCTGCTCGTCGACGGCAAGGTCGTCCGCAGCGCCACCGGCGCCGACAGCGAAACCCTGGACTGGGCGTCGTTCGACATGCGCCCGTACGAGGGCAAACAGGCGCAGATCCAGGTCGTCGACATGAACACCGGCGGCTGGGGCCACGTCATGGCCGACCAGTTCACGGCCGCCGACAAGCCCGCCAAGTCCGTCGTGCAGCGCGCCGACTGGGCCGACTACGGCAAGGACTACTACGCGGCGGTGTCCTGGGAGAACGCCCCGGGCGGCAAGCGCTACATGATCGGCTGGATGAACAACTGGGACTACGGCCAGTCCATCCCCACCTCCCCGTGGCGCAGCGCGCAGAGCGTTCCCAGGGAGATGGCCCTGCGCACCGTCGACGGCCGAATCCGGCTGACCAGCAAGCCGGTGGGCAGCCTGGAGTCGCTCCGGCAGAAGCGCCCGGCGACGGCGTCCGACGTCACCGTCAAGAGCACCTCCAAGCCCCTGACGGGCCCGGGGGCCACGGGCAAGGCGCTCGACATCGAGGCGACGTTCTCCCTCAAGGACGCCGACCGCTTCGGCCTGAAGGTGCGCACCGGCGCGGGCGGCGAGGAGACCGTCATCGGCTACGACGCCACCACCCAGGAGCTGTACGTCGACCGCACCCGCTCCGGCGCCGGCGACTTCAACAGCACCTTCCCCGGCGTCCAGACCGCACCCCTCAAGGCCGAGAACGGCAAGGTCAAGCTGCGCATCCTCGTCGACTGGTCGTCCGTCGAGGTCTTCGGCGGCAACGGTGAGGCAGTGATCACCGACCAGATCTTCCCCGACCCCTCCAGCACCGGCGTCGAGGTGTTCGCCGAGGGCGGCACCGCCACCCTCGACCACCTGCGGGCGTGGCAGCTGGGGTCCATCTGGCGGTGACGCCCCGGGGCCCGTGCGCCGGTCGGCCAGGAGCTGCTTCCGGCGCGGGGGGGACGAGGAAGGCCCGCATGACCCGGCGGCAGAGAGCGGCGTTGGGGGCGGTGAGGTGGGCGAACGGGTTGTAGTCGCTGGAGGTCACCTCGCCATATTCTTCCACCGCGGTCACGGACTCACTTGGGAGTTGCGAACACGCACTCCGCCCAGACCGTCTTGCCCGGACCTCCGGGCCGGAGGTGCCAGCCCCAGCGGGTGGCGAGCGCCGCGACGAGAAGCAACCCTCGGCCGCCGGTGTCCTGCGAGCCGGGGGCGGACAGCGCTTCCGGTTCGGGCGGCGTGCGTTCGGTACGGGTGTCGGTGACCTCGATCCTGCTCGTGCGAGCGGGTGCGCTCGCACGGAGGAGCAGTTGGAAGTCCCGGCTGGGGACATGGCCGTGCCGTACGGCGTTGGCGGTCAGCTCGCCCACGACCAGCACGATCTCTTCGTGCTGGTCGGTGCCGTACGGGATGCCCCAGGTGTCCAGCCGGTGCGAGGCCAGTCTGCGGGCGAGGCGGGCGCCCCGTGGGGTGGAGGTGAAACGCATCTCGAAGGTGCGGCTCAAGTCATCGCCGGGGAACCTGGGTTGTGAGGTGCCGACGGGGCTGGGGAGTTGGCTCGTCATGCCGACAACGGTGTCCCCGGTCGCGTAGCGTGACCAGTGGTGACGCACCGACGCGGGCCGTTGTACGCGTGGTGGCGGTACGGGTACCAGGTGCGCGGCGTGACGAGGCCGCCGGGACGGCGTCGGGCCAGGGAGGCGGTAGCGATGACCGAGGGTACGGACGAGAGGGCCGAGACCGTGCCGGGGGACGACGCGGGACAGGCGACGGCGGACACGTCCGGCCAGGCCGTGGTCGTCGCGTTCGGGCAGACGATGAAGACACTGCGGGTGCGGGCGGGCCTGGAGCGAGAGGATTTCGGACGCCGGATCGGATACTCGGCGTCCACGGTCGCGTCCTACGAGCAGGGCCGGCGGATCCCCTCCCCCAGGACCATCGAACGGGCGGACGAGGCCCTGGACGCGGGCGGGCTGCTGACGGTGTGGAAGGAGCAGGTGGAGCGGGCTCAGTATCCGGTGTTCTTCCAGGGGATGGCAGCCTTGGAGAAGGAGGCCATCGAGTTGCTCGCGTACGACACGCTCATGGTCAAGGGCCTGCTTCAGACTGAGGAGTACATGAGGGCGGTACTGGCTATGCGTCGGCCGCCTCTGGACCAGGAGACCATCGAGCAGCGCGTGGCCGCTCGGTTGGCTCGGCAGGATGTCTTCGACCGACAGCCCGCACCACTTCTCAGCTTCGTGATGGACGAGTCCGTATTGCGTCGTCGGCTTGGTGGAAAAGGACGTGCTGCGAGGGCAGTTGGAGCATCTGCTACTCGTCGGCCAGAAGCGAAACGTCGAAATCCAGGTCATGCCGCTCGACTGCGAGGAAAGCGCGGGCGTGGACGGGCCGTTCACGGTCGTCACGCGTGACGACGGCAAGAAGTTCGCGTACACCGAGGCGCAAGGATCCAGCACGCTTCAGACCGACCCGCAGCAGGCAGCGCTCGCCGCCGCCCGTTATGGGATCATCCGATCACAGGCTCTCACTCCGCGAGAGTCCCTGGAGTTCATCGAGAGGTTGCTGGGAGAGCTATGAACACCGCTGAGTCCTCGGCCGTCGCGTCCGGCCTCGCCTGGTTCAAGAGCAGCTACAGCGGAGCGGAGGGCGGCGACTGTATCGAGGTCGCGGCCGACATGGGAACAGTGCACATCCGTGACTCCAAGACCGTGGCCGGACCCGTCGTCCGCGTGTCACGTGAGGCGTGGGCGGGGTTCGTCGGGGAGGCCTGACGGTCGTACGTCAAGCGTGAGCCCTGCCGTCCGATCAAGCACGGCGGGGCTCACGCGCACCACCCCTACCTGGGCAGGTACGGGCTCGACTTCCCGTACCAGCTGATCCGCGGGGGGCCCACTTCCTCACTCTCGCCCGTCGACGACCCCGGATTCCCAGGCCCAAGCGGCGATCTCCACACGGTTGCGGGCAGAGAGCTTGATCTGCACGTTGGAGAGATGAGTCTTCACCGTGCCGACCGAGATGGTCAGTTCGGTGGCGATCTCGGCGTTGGTCAGCCCTCTGGCCACCAGGCGCACCAGGTCGATCTCCCGTGCGGACAGTGCGGTGTGCGGTTCCCGGGGGGTGGGGACGGCGCTGTTGAGGCGCCGCAGCAGCCGGACGGTGATGGCCGGGCTGACCAGCGCCTCGCCGGAGGCGGCCGCCCTGATGGCCTCGACGAGGAGGGCGGGGCCCGAGTCTTTGATCAGGAACCCGGAGGCGCCTTCGCCCAGGGCTCGCTGGACGTACTCGTCGTCGTCGAACGTCGTCACCACGACGACCTTCGGCGGATTGACGGTGCCGGGGCGGGTCAGTCTGCGCAGTGCCTCCAGCCCGTCCATGCGGGGCATGCGGATGTCCATCAGCACCACGTCGGGCCGGTTGCGCTCGGCGAGTTCCACCGCGTGTACCCCGTCCGTGGCCTCGCCGACGACGTCGATGTCGTCTTCCGCGGCGAGGATCATCGCGAACCCGGCACGGACCATGGCCTGGTCGTCGGCGATCAGCACACGGATCGTCATGACACCGCCGCCTTCGCCGGGGAGGCGGCCGGGGACACGGGGAGGGTCGCCTCGACGGCCCAGCCGCCGGCCGTCACCGGGCCCGCCTGGACGTCTCCGCCGATCAGGCCCACCCGCTCGGCCAGGCCCTTCAGCCCGAAGCCGCTCTGGGAGAGGTGACGCGGCCGTCCGTCGTCGCTGACCCGTACGGTGAGCCGGTCTCCCGAGTGGTCCACACGCACCCACACCTCGGTGCACCCGTGGGCGTGTTTGCGTACGTTGGTGAGGGCCTCCATCACCACCCGGTGCGCGGTGGTGGACACCTCGACCGGCAGGTCGTCGAGGTTCCCCTCCAGTTCGAGCCGGGCACGGGCGCCGCCGACGGCCGAGAACTCCTCGACGAGCGTACGCACTTCACCGATGCCCGCCAGCGGCGCCAGTGTCACTTCGCCGTCGGCCTCACGCAGCATCCCCACCATGTGCCGCATCGAGGCCAGTGCCTCCGAACCCGCCTGTTCGATCCGCTGCAGCGCTGGCGGTACGAGTTCGGGCCGCCGGCCGGCCATCGCCTGGGCCCCCTGCGCCTGCACGACGATGCCCGTCACGTGGTGGGCGACGAAGTCGTGCAGGTCCCTGGCGAACTCTGTCCGCTGCTCGAGGCGGAGGGCCGCCGCCTGCCGCCGCCGGTCCACCAGGAGCAGGCGCATGCCCAGGCCCATGCCCAGCGCCGTGACCGCTGCCAGGGCGAAGAGCAGCGCCATGATGGTGGTGGACTGCCGCACCGAGACCGACACCGGCCGCAGCACGATCGCCATGCCCAGCAGAGGGACGGCGAGCGCCACCCACGAGGGCTTCCCCCGTCGGGCGACAAGCAGCAGGAGCCACACCAGCGCCGCCGGCTCGGCGAATCCCAACGGCTGTGAGCTGCCCACCATTTCCAGGTGTATCCAGACCGAGAGGCACAGCGACCCGACCGCGCACACGCAGGCGGCCACCGGCAGCGCCCGGCTGTCGAGCCGGGGTGAGACGACGGCGAGAGCGACGATCACCAGGGCGCCGATCAGCTTGGCGGGGCCGTGGTAGGGGATCCAGTAGAGGCCGCCTGCCCAATCGAGCACGACAAGGCCGACCAGGGCTCCGCCGAGCAACATCCACGCCGTGACGGGCAGCATCCCTTCCGTGATGGGCAGTAACTGCGAACGTCCCGTCTCCCTTGTGGCCGTGGGGGTGGGCGCTTCGTCCGCCGCTCGCACCATCTCTCTCACCGTCCTTCCGGCGGACCGGCCGAAAGTCGGAGCCGGCCTCGCATGATCTGTCTTTCGCCCGATCCGCCGCGAGACGCCGCGGAGGAGAGTCGTGGTCACCGGGCGGCGTTCGCCGTTCATCACGCAAGGACCACGTCATGATCACGGCCGACATCACCTTAGTGGGGAGCCCCGGAGGATCCGGAGCCCGCGTCGGCGGCTTCCCGGCAGTGGTCGACCGTACCCAGCCGGCCCTCTCCCCCACACGCACAGGGCCGGCCCTCCTCCCCCACGCACAGGAGCCACACATGGACCACCCAGGGACGCATCGCGCAAACGGAACGGGTTTCGCACCCCGCGTCGGCGCATCGGCGATCGAGGCCCACGGGCTCGGCAAGCAGTACCGGCGCGGCTGGGCATTGCGGGACGTTTCCTTCCGGCTGCCGGCCGGACGGGTCTGCGGCCTCGTCGGCCCCAACGGCGCCGGCAAGAGCACCCTGATGGGACTGGCCACCAACATGATCCGGCCGACGACCGGCAGCCTGCGGGTGTTCGGCGCGGCACCGGGGTCGACGGAGTCGGTCCTGCGCACCGCGTTCCTCACCCAGGAGAAGCCGCTGTTCCGGCGCTTCACCGTGGCCGAGACCCTGCGCCTGGGCCGTGAGCTCAACCCCCGGTGGGACCAGGAGGTCGCCGAGGGCATCGTCCACGCGGGCCGGGTGCCGCTCAAAGCGAGGATCGGCACGCTGTCCGGCGGGCAGCGCACCCGCGTCGCCTTCGCCCTGGCTTTCGGCAAGCGCCCCGACCTGCTCATCCTCGACGAGCCGATGTCCGATCTGGACCCGCTGGTGCGCCGCGAACTCATGGCCACGCTGACGGCGGAGGCCGCCGAACACGGCACCACGGTCCTGGTGTCCTCGCACATGCTCGCCGAGCTGGAGTACATCTGCGACTACCTCCTCGTCGTCGCGGACGGAGGTCTCCGTCTCGCGGGCGAGGTGAACGAACTACGCGCCGCACACGCCCTGCTCGACATCCCCGGGGGCGGCTCGTTGCCCGCCGTCGCACCCCACACCGTCATCGAGCCCCGCCACGACGAGGGCCGGCCGGGCGTCCTGGTGCGGCTGGGCGCTCCGATCACGTCCGGCGGGCCGGTCACGCCTCCCACTCTGGAAGAGCTGCTGCTCGCCTATCTGCGCGCACCCGACGCGCCCTCGCTGATCGCCCCCAGCGCCCGCGTCGGCGACATCCACGACATCATCGCCCGCGACCGGCAGAAGGCTGTGACCGTATGACCACGCTCACTCACGACCCGGCCCACACGGCGCCCGCCGGGCGCCCGCAGAACGCACCGGGCTCCCGGCCGGCCGGCCCGAGGCTCGGCGGTACCGCCTGGCTCGTCTGGCGCCAGCACCGCGCCGCGTTCTGGACCCTCATCGCCCTCACCCTCCTGTGCGTGGCCGTGATGGTCCTTCTGCGCGGGCAGGTGGTGGACCACCTGGACGCGCACCCGCAGAAGTCCGGTGGCCTGCCGCCCGATTCCGAGAAGTACACGGCCCGGCTTTTCAGCTTCGGCGGATACCTGGGCTACGTCCCTCTCCTCACGGGTGTCCTGCTCGGTGCCCCGCTCATCGCGGGCGATCTGGAATCCGGCACCGCCAAGCTGGTGACCTCGCAGTCCGTCAGCCGGCTTCGCTGGCTCACCACGAAGCTCGCCTTGCCCGCCGCACTGATCACACTGTCCACCGCGGTAATCGCCGCCGTCTTCAACTGGTGGTGGAGCCCGGTCAAGGGACGGTCCGGCACACTGGAGTGGACCAGCGGCGCGTTCTTCGACGTCACCGGGGTGATGCCGGTGGCCTACGCCCTGATGACGTTCGCCGTGGGCGTGGCGGCCGGCATGCTCCTGCGCCGCACGCTGGTGTCGATGGTGGTAACGCTCGGCATCGTCGTGGCGATCGGGGTCGTCTGGGACCGGTTCCGGCTGGACCTGGGCAACCTCCTGTCGGTCAGCACGGACAAGGGAGTCGGACCCGGCGCCGCACGGCCGAAGCTGCCCGCCGGGGCGGTGCAGCAGGGAGAGGGCACCTACTTCCTCACCAGCTCCGGAGCCCGTCTGGACTGGACCGCCTGCCTCGACAAGATCGACAACGACCGGGCGCACACCGCCTGCCTGGAGTCCAAGCACGTCATCGGCTGGTCCATCGACTACCTCCCCATCTCCCAGATGCACACGATGCAGTGGCTCGGAGCGGGCATCATGCTCGGCGTCGCCGCCGCCGTCGTCACCTTCATCATCGTCTGGGGCCGCAAGCGCCTGCTGTGACGTCCCGGCAGGAAGAAGCCAGGGGCCCGACTCCGAGGAGTCGGGCCCCGTCATTCCGATCACCAGCACCTGCCGGGGGCGGACGATATCCCGAGGCCCAGGCAGTGCGGCAGGTTCTTGCTGTTGAGGCATCGAAGAACGCTCCTCGTGGAAGGTGGTGCTCACGAGGCAGGAGAGCAGAAACCATCTCGGCTTCGGCCAGTCCGAGCAGCACGAGGGCCAGGACCTGAGCCTCGCGGCTCACTCGAGGAACTTCGCTCAACTCCTCGACCACTGGGGACTGTCCCGCCCCAGCGTCGTGGCTCACGACATCGGCGGGGCGGTAGCGCTGCGGACCCTGCTGCTGGAGGAGAGGAACTCCGGGACCTGACCCTCTTCGACGCGGTGAGCGGCGGCGAGTGGGAGCGGGGACTGTTCCGGCTCTTCCTGGACCACGAGGAAGTCTTCCGCAAGCTTCCGGCCTACGCCCACGAAGCGCTGGTCGACGTCGAAGCACCGTTCCCTGGGCTCCTTCTGCGACTCCCTGCTGGCCCAGGTCCGCCCGAGCGACACCGACGCCGTCGCCGTGATTACCCTGCGCACGCCCCCTATCGCACAGGAGCAATGACGCGTAATGCCGCGCGCACATATCGCGGGCGAGGGGTGAGCCGCCACCGGCAACCCTGCTCACACCGCTGATTGGACTGTCCTCGGGCCAAGCAGAGTCCCGCGGGACCATCCGCACCCTGATCACCCTGCCTGGGCTCTCGTCCTGCGGGACCACGGGGAGCGGGAAGGGCGGTGCGTATGAAGGACGAGCAACGCCAGGGCACCGGTCGCCGCGGACCAGGTGAGGGAGAGCAGCCCGTGGGACCAGGGAGTGTGCGGGGTCAGGGCTGAGCTCAGCGCCAGCTGGTTCACGCCGTACAGGGGAAGCGCGGACACGCCCGCCACATCCATGAGCGTGTTGAAGACGGGATTCTGCAGGCCGGTGTCGACCAGGCTGAGCATGATGATGAGGAAGAAGCCCTCCAGCTCGCCGCGGACCAGAGAGCCGAGCAGAAGCCCGATGCCGCCGTAGACGAGGCCGGCGCCCGCAAGGGCCAGCGCCAGGGGTGCCGCATGGCGTACGGGCAGAGAGATCCACAGCAGGATCGTCGTGTAGAGGGCCAGCAGGGTGGCGGTAAGGGCGACGGCAGCGAGTTTGGCCAGCAGTATCGGCAGCCGCGGGTACCCGGCCAGCAGCAGACGGCGGTCCATCTCCCGCGATTGGAAGGTCTCGGTGAAGGCGATGAAGCCGGCGACCATGGTGATGGCGCCCAGCGCACTGGCCACCTGGCCCACCTGGCTGGCCGGAGCGGAGACGGGGCCGCTGATGGCGTCCAGCCGGATACGCACCACTTGGCCGGAGGTGCACAAGCGCGCCACGAAAATCCAGATGGGGATGAACGCGACCGCCAGAACCAGGGCCAGCCGGTTGCGCAGGTGGCCCAGCAGAGTGCACCGCAGCAGTTCGGTGAATGCCGTCCAGGAGAGCCTCAACGGTTCGACTCCTCGAAGTGCAGACGCCCCTGGCGCAGATGAGCGATCGCGTCGAAGTGGTGCAGGTCGTGCAGCAGGTGCGAAACCACGATGATCGACCGGCCCTGATCACGCAGATCGGCGGCCAGGGCCCAGAACCGCTGATGAGTGTCCCAGTCGAAACCCTGGTAGGGCTCGTCCAGGACCAGCAACTGCGGATCGTGCATGAGAGCGATCAGCAGGTTCAGCTTCTGTCGCGTTCCACCACTGAGCTCGCCGACCTGCTGTCGCCGGCAACCGGTCAGCGCCAGCAGCTCCATCAGCTCGCCGGCGCGCTCCAGCGTCGGCAACCGATAGGCCATCTGGAACAACCGCAGATGCTGTCCGACGGTGAACGCATCGTTGAGCACCGCCTGTTGCGGGCAGTACCCCACCGCCCCGGTCCGTGTCACCGTTCCGCCGTCGGGCGCAAGGTGTCCCACGGCGATCTGCAACAGAGTGCTCTTGCCCGCACCGTTCTCGCCGACGACTCCCACCAGCGTCCCGGCAGACACGTCAAGATCCACATCGCGCAGGACCTGCCTGCCGCCGAACGCCTTGCAGACTCCGCTGATCCGCAGCCGTGGCCGGTGGCACGTCATCATTGCCTGCACATGATCCCCTCGAAAGGTCGGACAGGTGGAGCGAGCCGACCCTGAGCCCGCCGCGGGGGCCGGTGCCGCGCGGGCTCATGTCCCCCGGCCTGCCCGGCTCATGACCGCTCAGCCGCGTCCGGCCCGGACAGTCCCGACGGTCCGGCCCTCGGCGGACCGATCCGCCGCGCGAGGCGGCGCGCTGCTGCCCGGTGTCCAACGAGTCCGTACCGCTGGTGTAACGGCAGCCACCCGCTGTTCCGTTGAGCAGCCGACGTCACCACTTCACAGGCTTTGCGCCTCCCCGTCGAGCGTGACCCGCTCCGCGGTCCGCCGTTGTAGGAGGCGATGTCCTCGACACCGCAGCAAAACCTCAGCGCTCCCACGATCGTGATCGGAGCGGGCCCCCACGGCCTGGCGGCCGCCGCGCTACTGCGCCGCTCCGGGGTGCCGGCCGTGATCCTGGAACGATCGGACCGGGTGGGAGCGAGCTGGGCGCAGCGCTACGACCATCTACGCCTGCACACCATTCCCGGCACCTCGAGCCTCCCCGGCCTGTCGGTGCCGCGCCGAGCGGGCCCGTGGGTGAGCCGGGACGACTATGTGCGCTACCTGGAGAGCTACGTCATCCATCACCGACTCGACGTCCGGGTGAACACCCTGGTGCAGCGCATCGAGCGGGCCGAGCCGGGTTCGGGAGCGCAGTGGATGGTCCACATCCCCGACGGCCCAGTGACTGCTGGTGCGGTCGTGGTGGCCACCGGCCGCTGCCACACCCCGAACGTCCCGGACTGGCCCGGACATTCGGCCTTCACCGGCACGCTGCTCCACTCGGCCCACTACCGCTCTCCGGCCCCCTACCGCGTGCGGGACGTCCTGGTGGTCGGCGCCGGTAACAGCGGTACCGAGATCGCCGGTGTCCTCGCCGGGGCGGGAGCCGCACGGGTACGGATCGCGGTCCGTACCCCACCCAACATCCTGCCCCGCTCCAGCGCCCGGTGGCACGCGGTCGGTCGGCTGACGGAGGCCCTCCCGCTCGCGTGGCGCGACCGCACTTCCCTGCTCATGCAACGTCTCGCGGTGCCCGACCTGACCTCACGGGGACTGCCGCGGCCCCGCACCGGCCTGTACACCCGCAATGCCCGCGAAGGGGTCAACCCGGTGCTCGACCACGGCTTCGTGGACGCCGTCCGGTCCGGGCGGGTCGAGCCGGTCGCAGCCGTCCAGGCGTTCGACGGCCCCGACGTGTTACTGGCCGACGGCACCCGACTGCAACCCGACACAGTCATCGCCGCCACCGGGTACCAGCCCAACCTGCACAACCTGGTCGGGTCCCTGGGCGTACTCGACGAGGACGGGCACCCCCTCGCCGTGGGGGCACAGACCCATCCAGAGGCCTCGCGCCTGTACTTCACCGGATACACCAATCCCCTCACCGGTGTCCTTCGACAAGCGGGCATCGAAGCGCGCGCCATCGCGCAGGAGTTACGGCGCGAGACGGTGCGGGCCCCCCTTCCCTCGCCCCGCGCTGGCTACCACACTGCCGACCCCCTCCACAGAGGGCACGCTTCGAGTTGACGGGGCCTCGGAAGCTCGGCCCTTCAGCGGCGTGCCCCCGCAGGGCGAGTGGATGGCGTCGCGCCTACGGCGACACAGTCCCGGTCCTGGGAGGACGCATTCCCCCAGCTCGCCTCCCGCACGATGGCGGCCGCGTGACGGACATGCCGAAGCTGCACGCCCGGCTCCTGGCACGAATCTGAACCGTGAGGGCTGGTCCTGTCTCCACGGCGGTCTCGAACTGAGGGCGACACGCAGGCCCATGACGAGCCTCCAGGAGAACCGCCGACATGTCCGCGTGCGTCTTGATCTACGGTGCCATCAGTCACCTGGAACGGGGAGAGGCCGTGCAGCAGACCAGGACAGCGCTCGCGGAGCGAATCGCCGAGCAGAGAAGCGGAGTCGGTGACCCTCGTGCGCTGGTCGGTGAGATGCGGCGCTCGGTCCTCCTGGTGCCCACGACCGGCGGAGGCCTCTGGTCGGCGCGGTCGGGAGGGGTGCGGTGGATCTGCGGGTTCACCGGCGAGGCCGCACTGGCCCGGTTCGCCCTGCTGCACGCGTCCGGTGATCAGCCCATGGACTACGCGGCGCTGTTGGGCGCGCGCATCGTCGACGAGGTCGTGCCGTCCTTGGGCGAGCCCGCCGGCCTGGCCGTCGACATCGCCACCGACGACGGGTCGATGTTCTTCCCACCGGTCGTCGGCATCGTCGCGGACGGCGTCGCCGTCGACTCCGGCGAGGCGGAGGAGGGGCGCGGCCATGGGCGCTGACGGGACCGATCTGCAGTTCGACAAGGCGTCTGTCGCGAAGTTCACGCAGGGCGTGGGCGCGACCATCGACGGCCTCGGTGATCTGGGCGGCGCCACCGGTTCGGTGCTGGGCAAGGGTTTTTCGGAGCTGGCGATGACCGGGATGGAGGCCGGGCACCACGGCCTCTCGGTCGACTTCGAGGACTTCTGCGAGCGTTGGGAGTGGGGTGTGCGGGCCCTGGTGGGCGACGCCAGCGCGCTCGCGAACCGCCTCGGGCTGGCGGCGGGCACCCAGTGGGAGCACGACCAGTACGTCGAGGGCACGCTGAAGGTGGGCGTCAACTCCGTGATGGGCGGCAACCCGCATGCCACCGAGGAGGAGATCACCCAGCAGGGCTGGGGCGACGTCATCACGCCGGACTACCTGAACCCGGACTGGAGCGCGGAGTCGTTCGACAAGGCGGGTGAGGACATCGAGCAGACGTGGAAGGACACCGGCCGCACGGTTCTCACCGAGGGCGAGGGCGGCCGGCGGTCGCAGGCGATCATCGACGCGTCGGGGGTCTCCGAGGACCAGTGGAACCAGGCGCTGGACAACACCTTCGGGCCCTCGCCCGAGGAACGCGCCCAACAGGCGCAGCAGCAGGGTGAGTCCGGGGGGAACTGACGGTGGGTGTAGGCGACTTCCTCAGTGACATCACGCCCGACTCGGTCGAGAACGCGGTCGAGGACGGTGTCGAATGGGCGGGCAACCGGGTCGAGGACGCCGGCAACTGGACCGCCGACCGGCTGCAGGACGTCGGCTGGGAGTCCGGTGCCGACTGGGTGCGCGAGCAGTCCCGTTCGGTCGCCAACCGCATGGGCGCCGAGGTCGACGAGATGGACCTCGGGCAGACCGAGGACAAGACCAAGCTGATCTACGGCAGCCCCAGCAAGATCGCTGCCACCGCCGAAAAACTCCGGGCCTTCCAGACGGCCTTCGACGACGCCGGTGACGGTCTCAAGGGCCTGGACTCCTCCCGGCTCAAGGGCGAGACGGCCCAAGCGCTGCGCACCGCGGTGAGCACCCAGCCGCCCAAGTGGTACGCCGCCGCCGACGCCTGCGCGAAGGCGCTCGGCGCGCTCGACGCGTACGCCGGCACGGTCACCTGGGCGCAGGCACAGGCGCAGACGGCGATCGACAAGTGGAAGGAGGGCGTCAAGGCCTCCGAGGACGCCGCGGACGCCCACCGCAAGAAGGTCGACGGCTACAACACCGCCGTCGACCGCTACAACGCCCAGCCCGCCGACAAGCGCGATCCGTCCTCGCTCCCGCCCAGGCCCGCGGCGACGTTCGAGGACCCCGGCAAGAAGCTGATGCAGGAGGCGCAGGACATCCTCGCCGAGGCCCGCAAGCAGCGGAACTCGGCGGCGGAGACGGCGCGCACCGCGGTCCGCGCCGCCCGCGACATGGCCCCGCAGAAGCCCTCCTATGCCGAGCAACTGGTCGGCGGGCTGCAGGAGTTCCAGATCATGGGCGACCATGTCGGCGGCGGCATCATCAAGGGCACGGCGGGCATCCTCAACTTCGTCCGCAGCGTCAACCCCGTCGATCCGTACAACCTCACGCATCCGGCCGAGTACGCCACATCCCTCAACAGCCTGGCCGCCGGGCTGATCGTCGCCGCCAACGACCCGGTCGGCACCGGCAAGCAGATGGTCAGCGACTTCATGAAGGACCCGGCCGAGGGTTTCGGCAGGCTGATTCCCGACCTCGCGCTGACCGCCGCCACCGGTGGCGGCGGTGCCGCGGTGAAGGGCATCCGCATCGCCGAGGAGGCCGCCGACGCCGCACGGGTGCGCAAGCTGGTCGACGACGCCCCCGACGGCACCCACAACCGCCCCGACGGCGAGCGCACCACCGACGGCACCGACCCGGTCGACCTCGCCTCCGGCCGGATGTTCCTGCCCCAGACCGATGTCGAACTGCCCGGCATCCTGCCGCTGGTCTTCACCCGCCGCACCGAGTCCGGCTGCGCGGCCGGCCGCTTCCTGGGCCCTTCCTGGACCTCCACCGTCGACGAACATCTGCGCATCGACGCGATAGGCGTGCTCCACGTCACCGCCGACGGGCTCCTGATCCCCTACCCGCACCCGGCCCCCGGCGCGCCCACCACCCCGTCATCGGGCAGAGGCCGCACCCTGCTGGCCCGCGACGCCGACGGCGACTACACGGTCACCGACCCCGACAGCGGCCTGATCTCCCACTTCACCGCCCCGCCCGGCAGCGAACCGGGAGACGACGGAACCGCCTGGCTGACATCCGAAACCGACCGCAACGGCCACACGATCACCATCGACCGCACCGACGACGGCCTGCCCCTGGCCCTGGTCCACTCGGCCGGTCACCAGGTGAAGCTGTCCGTCACCGACGGCCTGGTCACCGCCCTCTCCCTGGCCGGCGCGGGCGAAGGCGGCGCCGACCTGCCCCTGATGCACTACGGCTACCAGGACGGCAACCTCACCACCGTCACCAAACCCTCCGGTGCCACCACCACCTTCGTCTACGACGACCGCCGCCGCGTCATCGCCTGGATCGACTCCAACAACAGCCGCTACGACTACGTCTACGACGACCGCGACCGCGTCATCGCCGAAGGCGGCCAGGCCGGCCACGTGCAGATCACCCTGACCTACACCGAACCCGACCCCGAAACCGGCCACCGCACCACCACACTCACCACCGCCGACGGGCACGCGACCCGCCACGTGTTCGGCCCCGGCTGCCACCTCCTGGCCACCACCGACCCGCTCGGCCACACCACCCGCTTCACCTACGACGCACGCGGCCACCTCCTGACCTGCACCGACCCACTCGGTCGCACCACCCTCTACTCCTACGATGAGGACGGCTGGCTCATCGCGGTGACTCGGCCCGACGGCACCGGATCGCGCATCGTGCGCGGCCCGCTTGGACTGCCGGTGGAGTTCCACGAGCCGGACGGCACCTGCCGCACACAGGACTTCGACGAGCGCGGCAATCGGATCAGAATCACCGACGCGGCTGGCCACGCCACCTGCTACGCCTACGACGACGCCGGCCGCATCATCTCCGTCACCGACCCCCTCGGCGCCACGACCCAGGTGGTCTGCGACGCCGCCGGCCTGCCGGTGGAGGTCACCGACCCGGCCGGCGGCACCACCCGCGTGGGACGCGATGCTCTCGGCAGACTCGTAAGCACCGTCGACCCTGTGGGCAGGGTCACCAGTCTCACCTGGAACGCCGACGGACAACTCGCCCGCCGAACGGCCGCGGACGGCGCCACCGAGTCATGGACCTACGACGGTGAGGGCAACTGCCTGACCCACACCTCCCCGGCTGGAGGAGCGACCCGGTTCGAGTACACCCACTTCGACCTACTCGCCGCCCGCACCGGGCCGGACGGCGCCCGCTACGCGTTCGAGTACGACACCGCCCTACGCCTCACCCGTGTTACCAACCCACAAGGTCTGGGCTGGAGCTACCGCTACGACGCGGCCGGCCGCCTGGTCTCGGAAACCGACTTCGACGAGCGAACCATCGACTACCGCCTCGACGCGGTAGGGCAGTTGACCACGCGGGTCGACCCGCTCGGTGACTTCATCTCCTTCACTCACGACGAGCTGGGCCGTGTCACCTGCAAGGATGCCTCCGGACGGACGACCAGCTACGCGTACGACCCGGCCGGGCGCCTCCTGCGGGCTTCCGGCCCGGACGGCGAGCTGATCCGGCAGTACGACCGGCGCGGCCTGATCAAGACGGAACTCATCGACGGCCGCGCCACCATCTTTCGCTACAACGCCGTGGGCCGTCGCGTAGGACGTGTCACCCCCACCGGCCATGTCACCACCTACACCCATGACAAGGCAGGCCGCCCCCGCCTCCTGACCACTGGTGGTCAGGAGGTCACCTTCGCCCATGACGCGGCAGGCCGTGAACTGTCCCGCGTCTTCGGCTCCCTCACCGTCACCTCGGCCTGGGACGAAGCCGGGCGTCTGTCCGCCGAGCACCTGATGACCGACGGACGCGAGCTCAACAGCCGCACCTACACCTACCGCGCCGACGGTCACCTCTCCGTGGTCTCCGACCGGTTGTCGGGCACCCGCACCTTCGGCCTCGACCCGGTCGGCCGTGTCACCGCCGTGACCGCCGACGACTGGAGCGAACGGTACGCCTACGACGCGTGCGGCAATCAGGTCTCCGCCTCTTGGCCCGCCTCCCATCCAGGCCAGGAAGCCACCGGAGCCCGGACGTACCACGGCACTTCCCTCACCCACGCCGGAGGTGTGCGCTACGAACACGACGCCCAAGGCCGCGTCACCCTGCGCCAGAGGACCCGCCTCTCCCGCAAACCCGACACCTGGCGCTACGAGTGGGACGCCGAGGACCGCCTCACCTCCGTCATCACTCCCGACGGCACCCGCTGGCGCTATCGCTACGACCCACTGGGTCGCCGCACCGCCAAGCAACGCCTGGCTTCCGACGGCGAGACGGTCGTCGAGGAGGTCCGCTTCACCTGGGACGGCACCACCCTGTGCGAGCAAATCACGGCGTCGCAGGACCTTGCCCATCACGTGGCGCTCACCTGGGACCACCGCGGCCTGACCCCAATGGCCCAAACCGAACGGATCCTCACCGCGGATGCCCGCCAGGAGGAGATCGACCGGCGGTTCTTCGCCATCGTCACCGACCTTGTCGGTGCCCCCACCGAACTTGTCGACGAGTCCGGCGACATCGCCTGGCGCACCCGCAGCACGCTCTGGGGCACCACGGCCTGGTCCCGGGACAGCAGCACCTACACTCCTCTGCGCTTCCCCGGTCAGTACTACGACCCCGAAACCGGACTCCACTACAACTACTTTCGCCACTACGACCCTGAGACCGGCCGCTACACGGCTCCGGACCCCCTCGGCCTCACACCCGCGCCCAATCCGGTCACCTACGTTGACAACCCCCACACAGGCGCCGACCCACTGGGACTCTCGCCGAACTACCAAGTGGGCCAGACCCTGGGCGACACATCAAACCTGAGTGGGTGGATTCCCACAAAGGTTCCGGCGGAGTCCGAGGCGGTCCTCCGTGACATTCGCGAGTTCGGTGTCGAGGCTCAGGGCGCGGGCCCTCAACGCATGGGACCGTCCATCCCCAAGCCATTCGAGAACAGCGGAAAGGGCGGCGCCTACAAACTCCCCGAATTCGACAGCCAGGGAAACAATATCCGCTATACGGAATGGGGCACGGTACAGTCGATCGACAACCCGAAGTGGGGCGGTGAGAGGGTCGTGACCGGATCGGACGGATCGGCGTACTACACTCCGACGCATTATCAGACGTACATCGTGATGGAGACCGGCCGATGATCAACGCCACCTGGTGGGAACGGAACGAAGAAGAAACCTGTGTCGTCCCGACCGACTCCTCGCTCTCCGTTGCACGCGCCCTGCCTCCCACCGGACTGATCTACTCGGCCCGGATGCGAGGACAGGAAATGCACGACTCCGACGGGGTGTTCACTCAGTTCTACGAGGCACTGCGCCTCCCGGACTACTTCGGCTGGAACTGGAACGCACTACGGGACTGCCTGACCGATCTGCACTGGATCAACGCAAAGCATTTCCTCCTTACCATCGATGACGCCGACGCCGCGCTTTCCAGGAGCGTCGAAGAACGTGAAATCCTCTTCCGTGCCCTGAACGACGCCGTTAAGTTCTGGGCGGGAAAGCCCGAGCTTCCGGGCCAGGAGAAGATCACCTTTCAGGCCGTACTGTTGTGCCCGCCCGATGCCCAAGAGGGACTACTCCACGAAATCAGGAACTCTTGAGGCCTGCTTCACGTCTTTCGTTTCAGACGGTGAGCTGTTGGCTTCGATCGCCGATGCCGGCAAATGGCACAACGGGCCCTCACCTCGTAACTCGTCGGTGATCACCACGACTTTGTACCGCGCCGATCGATACGCGACCGCCTCCTGTTCCGATAGCAGGCAGGACGGTCTGCCATCGTGCATGACCATCGATGACGCCGAACGCCGCGCTTTCCAGGAGCGTCGAAGAACGTGAAACCCTCTTCCCTAAGACTTGTCCCGTGACTGCTGGTCACGGGTTAGGTGATCTTGTTGTGGCTGTGTGATTACGGCGTCGGAGCCGTCCTGGATAGCCCCGTTCACCGGGCTGAGCCCGCGTCAGTTCGGGAAGCTGATCACCGCGTTGCGGCGCGAGGGTGCGGACCTGGTGCGCAAGGGCCGGCCGTGGAGCCTGCCGCTGGAGGACCGTGTGCTGCTGGTCGCCGCCTACTGGCGGACCAACCTGACGCTGCGCCAACTGGCCCCGCTGTTCGGAGTGTCGAAGTCGGCCGCATCATGGCCACCTCGGACCTGCGCTCGCCCTCCAGCAACGCAGGCGGTTCCGCAAGGACGCCGTGCTGATCGTGGACGGCACCCTGGTCCCCACCCGCGATCACCAGGTCGCCGAGCAGTCGAAGAGCTACCGCTACTCGACCAACCACCAGGTCGTCATCGACGCCGACACCCGGCTCGTCGTCGCCGTCGGCCGCCCGTTGCCCGGCAACCGCAACGACTGCAAGGCGTGGGAACCGTCCGGCACGAAGGGCGCCGTCGGCAAGACAACGGTCATCGCGGACGGCGGCTACCGCGGCACCGGCCTGGTCATCCCGCACCGCCGCGAACCCGGCCAGGCCGAACTCCCTGACTGGAAAGAGGAACACAACACCTCCCACCGCAAAGTCCGCGCTAGCGTCGAGCACACCTTCGCCCGCATGAAGACCTGGAAGATCCTCCGCGACTGCCGCCTCAAGGGCGACGGCGTCCACCACGCCATGCACGGCATAGCCCGCCTGCATAGCCCTTAGACAGGGAACTTCACGCCGGTGAGGTCCTCGGAGACCGTCCACAGGCGTTGCTGGACGGTCCGGTCGTGGGACTCCGGACTGGACTCGACGACCTTCGGGTGTCCTCGGGTGCCGCCCATCCGGTCGGGGCCGTAGTACTGGCCGCCGCGGACGGCGGGGTCGGTGGCCGCGCGCAGGGTCGGCAGGGCGCCCATCTCCGGCTTCTGGCTCATCAAGGGCCCGATCACGGGGGCGATCACCCGCATCGCGGGGGGGATGTTGCGCACGAGGTCGGTATTGGCCAGGCCCGGGTGTGCGGCCACCGAGATCGTGGTGCTGAGCGAGCCGAGGCGGCGTTGCAGTTCGTAGGTGAACATCAGGTTCGCCAGCTTCGACTGCCCGTAGGCCGCGACGCGGCTGTAGTCCCGCTCCGACTGCAGGTCGTCGAATTGGATGGCGGCCCGGGCGCGGTGGGCGAGGCTGCTGACCGTCACCACCCGCGAGCCCTGCACGGGCAGCAGCAGGTCCAGCACCAGCCCGGTGAACGCGAAGTGCCCGAGGTGGTTGGTGCCGAACTGCAGCTCGAACCCGTCGCGGGTGGTCTGCTTCGGCGGGTACATCACACCGGCGTTGTTGATCAGCAGGTCGATCCCCCTGTGTGTGCCGTGCAGGTCGGCCGCGACGGCGCGGACCGACTCCAGTGATGTCAGGTCCAGCTCCTGCACGGTGACGTCGCCGGATATGCGGGCGGCCGCCTGCCTGCCCTTCTCGACGTCCCGCACGGCCAGCACCACCGTCGCCCCGTGTTCCGCCAGAGCACGGGCGGTCTCAAAGCCCAGGCCGGTGTTGGCGCCGGTCACGACCGCCACCCGCCCCTTCTGCTCGGGGATGTCTCGCTCGGTCCACTTCATGTCAGTCTCCTTATAGACCGATGGTCTCTTGTCGTCCCGACAGTAAGAGACCGACGGTCTGCTGTCAAGAGACCGCTGGTTTGTAAACTGGGGCGCATGACATTCCAGCGAGCACGCAGCAAGGAGCAGCGCGAGATCCGGCGCCAGGCGATCCTGGACACGGCGGCGGCGATGCTCGACGAGATGCCGGTAGCCGAGCTGAGCCTCAACGAGCTGAGCCGGCGGGTCGGGCTGGCCAAGTCGAACGTGCTGCGTTACTTCGAGTCCCGTGAGGCGGTGCTGTTCGAACTGCTCGTGCGCGCCATGGAGAGATGGCTGGCGCAGGTGCCGGACGAACTGGCCAAGGGTGTCGACCCACACCTGTCGGCGCGTGAACGCGGCGACCAGGTGGCCGCGGTACTCAGCGCGTCCCTCGCACGCCGGACGGTGCTGCTCGATCTCGTCAACGCCCAGGCCAATGTGCTGGAGCACAACGTGTCCGTCGACGTCGTGGTGCGGCACAAGAGGTCAGCCATCGCCGGCATCAGGACCACGGCCGACCTCATCCGCCAGTACGTGCCCGAAGTCGGCGATGGCGCCCGGACGGTGGCCATGATGACGGTGATCCTGGCCGGCACCCTTTCGACCTACTGCCGGCCCTCCGCCAGCGTGCGCGCCGCCTACGAAGCCGACCCCACCGTGACGGAGCTCCGCCTGGACCTGCGCGCCACCCTGGAAAACGCCGTCGCCACACTGATCGCGGGCACGGTGGCGCGGGCCTGACGCGAAGGCGCCGAGGAGTTCGCACAGCGGCACCGGTTAATCTGCCCGGACATACGAACGTACGACTGGGTGTGAGGGCGGGGAAGCAAGGGGCGTGGAGGAGCGAGGGAGTCCGGCCGACGGGACGCGGGTCGTCGCGCGGCCGGTCGTGTACGTCGTGGTCGGCGGCATCGCCCTGGCGGCGATCGGCACCGTCGGCTCGGTGCTCGGGCCGATGGTCGCGCTGGACATCGCCCGCGGAGCAGGTGATCTACTTCGCGTGCACTGATCCCTCGGGAGTGGGTCCGCGCCTGCTCTTCCAGCGAGTTCCCGAAGGCAAGGTCGTCAAGAACCGACTGCATCTCGATGTGCGGGCCGGTATCGGGCTCGTGGGTGAGGAGCCCCTTGCCGCACTTGAGGCCGAGTGCGCACGACTGGTCGCGCTCGGCGCGGTACATGTGCGAACGATGCGTGCCCACGGCGAGAACGAGTCCTGCATTGTGATGCAGGACCTTGAAGGCAACGAGTTCTGCCTCGACTGAACCTCCTCCGAGCCTCCGAGACTGCGAGGCGAGGAGCCGTCTCCGGTGGGCCTCCCGGACCCCGCATGGGCGCGGTTATCCCGTGAGAGCGAGGTTGTGCAGGCGGGCGACGCCGTGCATTGCGTGGCGCACGCCGTCGCCTCTCAGGCGGCAGTCGCGCAGGATCTTCCAGGCCTTCATACGTGCGAAGGCATGCTCGACGCGGGCGCGGACCTGCTTGTGGGACTTGTTGTGGGCCTTTTCCAGGCAGGGAGATCCTCTCCCTTGCGGCGTCGGTGCGGCATCACGAGCCCGGTTCCTGGGTAGCCGCCATCGGCGATGGTCATCGTGTTGCCGACGGCGGCCTTGGCGCCGGACTCCGCCCAGGCCCGGCAGTCGTTGCGATTACCCGGCAGCGGCCGGCCGACCACCACGACCAGGCGGGTGTCGGCGTCGATGACTACCTGGTGGTTGGTGGAATAGCGGTAGTTCTTCGATTGCTGGCGGGCACGCCTGAGGGCAGCCCGTACTGGCGTGAAGCGGACCGCCCACATGGGTGACGCCTCTCGCTCGGCAGCACTGCTCGTCCGTGTGCCGGACAGCCGGCAGTTTTCACCGCGCGGAAGACAGTGGGGCTTGCTCACGAGATCAGCCGATGCCTCTCCGCCCCGCACGCGGGTATTGCGCCCCGCATGCTCCCTTTGACCCCGGTTCACTCCATCCGGGCCAACCAGACCTTTTCACTGTCCATGGGTTCCCTCCCTCTTTCAGGATCGGTCTACGACAGGCGCGACCGGTGGCATCCCTTTGTTCCGCTTTGTGATGCCTGCCGCGCGGGCGAAGCGACGGACAGGAGAAGGGGGACCGGAGTGCATCTGACTCCGCATGAGCAGGAACGTCTGTTGATCCACGTGGCGGCCGATGTCGCCCAGCGGCGGCGTGAACGCGGTCTGCTGTTGAACTATCCCGAGGTCATGGCGCTGTTGACGGCGCACGTCTATGAGGAGGCACGGGCCGGGGCAACGGTTGATGCGGTGATGGAGTCCGGGCGCCATGTGCTGCAGCGCAGCGAGGTCATGGACGGCGTGCCGGAGATGATCGACAACGTCCAGGTCGAGGCGACGTTCCCGGACGGCACGAAGCTGGTGACCATCCACGATCCGTTCGATGAGGCGTCCACCAAGGTGGACATTCATCCCGGCAAGCCGGAACTGCTGCCGGACGAGGACGAACACCGGGTGGTCTTCAACGAAGGCGCGATGCCTGTGCCGCTGGTGGTGCGCAACCCCAAGGACCGTCCGATCCAGGTGGGCTCCCACTTTCACTTCGCCGAGGCCAACGAGGGACTCAAGTTCCGCCGTGAGGCCGCCCACGGAATGCGGCTGCACATCCCTTCCGGTACATCCGAACGGTTCGAGCCCGGCGACAAGCGCACCGTGATGCTGGTGCCGATCGCCGGTGAGCGGATCGTCCACGGGCTGCAGGCCGACAAGAGCGAAGAGGAGAAGCACCTCGATGCCGGACAGGACTGAGAAGAACAAGGCCAAGAAGGACAAGCCCTGGGACCCACTGCTGCGTTCCCGCTACGCCGACCTGTACGGGCCGACCGCCGGCGACCGGGTCCGGCTCGCCGACACCAATCTCGTCCTGCGCATCGACGCCGACTGGTGCGGCGGCCCGGGGATCAGCGGGGATGAGATGGTCTTCGGCGGCGGCAAGGTGATCCGCGAGTCGATGGGCCAGTCGCACATCCCCCGCGACGACCCCCGCGAACCGGTGGACACCGTGATCACCGGCGCTCTGATCCTGGACCACTGGGGCGTGGTCAAGGCCGACGTCGGGCTGCGCGACGGCCGCATCCGGGCCATCGGCAAGGCGTACAACCCAGAGACCATGACGCCGCCGGCCAGCCGCGACCCGCGCGCGTCGGCCTTCGTCGTGGGGCCCGAGACAGAGGTGATCTCCGGCAAGGGCCGCATTCTGACCGCGGGCGGCGTGGATACCCATGTGCACTTCCTGTGCCCGGAGCAAATCCACGAGGCGGTCGCCTCGGGGGTGACGACGCTGATCGGCGGGGGCACCGGGCCCGCCGAGGGCAGCACGGCCACGACCGTTACACCAGGCAAGTGGCACATCCAGCGCATGTTCGAGGCGCTCGACGCCTTCCCGGTCAACATCGGCCTGCTCGCCAAGGGCAGCACCGTCTCCGAGAAGGCGCTGCACGACCAGGTCGCGGCCGGTGCCCTGGGCTTCAAGATCCACGAGGACTGGGGCGCGACGCCGGCCGTGATCGACGCGGCACTGAACGTGTGCGAGGAGACCGGGGTCCAGGTCGCCCTGCACGCCGACTCCCTGAACGAGTCCGGCTTCGTGCACCACACCTTCGCCGCGACCAAGAAGGACCGCAGGACGAAGGACGCCAAGTACAGGAGCCTGCACATCTTCCACATCGAGGGCGCCGGCGGCGGCCACGCCCCCGACATGATCAGCCTCGCGAGCAAGCCGAACGTGCTGCCCGCGTCGACGAATCCCACCCGGCCCTTCACGGTCAACACCGTCAAGGAGCACGTCGACATGATGATCGTGTGCCACCACCTCAACCCGGAGGTCGAGGCGGACATGAAGTTCGCCGACTCCCGGATCCGGCCCTCCACCATGGCCGCCGAGGACCTGCTGCACGACATGGGCGCCATCTCGATGATGTCCTCCGACGCCCAGGCCATGGGCCGCATCGGCGAGATGATCATGAGGACCTGGCAGACGGCGCACGTCATGAAGTCCCGCTACGGTCACCTGCGCGAGGACGACGCGCGCGCGGACAACTTCCGTGCCCGCCGCTACGTCGCCAAGTACACGATCAACCCGGCCATCACCCACGGCATCGACCACGAGGTCGGCTCCGTCGAGACCGGCAAACTCGCCGATCTGGTGCTGTGGGAACCGAAGTTCTTCGGCGTCAAGCCGCACATGGTCATCAAGGGCGGCCAGATCTCCTACGCCCAGATCGGCGACGCCAACGCCTCCATCCCCACCCCGCAGCCCTACCTCCCGCGCCCCGTCTGGGGCTTCAAGGGCCGCGCTCCGGCGGCCAACTCCTTCAACTTCGTGGCCGAGGCAGCCCTGGACGGCGAACTCTCCCGGATCGGGCTGCTCAAGCCCTTGCGCCCGATCCGCTCCACCCGGGAGGTCACCAAGGCCGACATGGTCCACAACAACGGCGTCCCGAAGATCGACATCGACCCCGACACCTTCGACGTCACCATCGGCGGCGCCACCACGTCCGACGTCCGCACCACGGTCGACGGGCAGGAAGTCGGACGCAACTACGCCACCGAACTTCCCCTGGCACAGCGGTACTTCCTCTTCTGACCACCACAGCTTCCGATTCTGACCACCACGGCCGGGGCCGGTCACGCCCGCGCGACCGATTCCGGCACATCCTCGCGAAAGGCGGTCCCGCCGCCCCATGAGCCGCACTGCCCTGCTCGTCCTGGCCGACGGCCGTTTCCCCGCCGGCGGGCACGCCCACTCCGGCGGAATGGAGGCCGCCGTCGCCTCCGGCCGGGTCCACGACACCGCGAGCCTGGAGGCCTTCTGCCGGGGCCGGCTGCACACCGCCGGACTGGTCGCCGCCGGCCTCGCCGCAGCCGCCGCCGACGGCTGCGACGCCCTCGCCCTGGACGAGGCCGCCGACACCCGCACCCCCGTACCGGCGCTGCGCCACATCGCACGCCGTCTGGGCCGGCAACTGATGCGCGCGGCCCGGGCCACCTGGCCCAGCACCGACCTCGACCACCTCGCCCGACACCGGCCCCAGGGCGCCCACCAGCCGGTCGTGCTCGGCGTCACCGCCCGCGCCGCCGGACTCGCCCCGCTCGACGCCGCCCGGGCCGCCGCCTACGACAGCGTCGGCGGCCCGGCGACCGCCGCGGTACGCCTGCTGAGCCTGGACCCGCTCGACGCCACCGCCGTCCTGGCACGGCTCGCCGGCGAACTCGACACCGTCGCGGACGCCGCGGACGCCGCGGCGCGCCGCGTCACCGCCGAGGGCGTCGGCGTCCTGCCCGCCGCCTCCGCTCCCCTGCTGGACATCACCAGCGAGCAGCACGCCGCCTGGACCGTCCGGCTCTTCGCCTCCTGACCAGCCCCGACCGACGCATGGAGCCTCCTCGTGCACCTCGACCACCCCGTGACGATGCCGCACCGCCACACCCACAGCGCCGAACCGCTGCTCGCTGACGGCGGCCGCCGCGCCCTGCGCATCGGCTTCGGCGGGCCCGTCGGCTCGGGCAAGACCGCGACGGTGGCCGCCCTGTGCCGCGCCCTGCGCGACCGGCTGTCCATCGCCGTCGTCACCAACGACATCTACACCCAGGAGGACGCGGCCTTCCTGCGCCGTGAGGCCGTGCTGCCACCGGAGCGCATCACCGCCGTGGAGACCGGAGCCTGCCCGCACACCGCCATCCGCGACGACATCTCCGCCAACCTCGAAGCCGTCGAGCAGCTCGAACAGGACCTGGGCCCGCTCGACCTGATCCTCATCGAGTCCGGGGGGGACAACCTCACCGCGACCTTCTCCCGCGGGCTCGTCGACAGCCAGGTCTTCGTCATCGACGTGGCCAGCGGCGACGACATCCCCCGCAAGGGCGGCCCCGGCATCACCACCGCCGACCTCCTCGTGGTCAACAAGACCGACCTGGCACCGTACGTGGGAGCCGACCTGGACACCATGAGGGCCGACACCCGCAGGCAGCGGGGGGACCTGCCGTACGCCTTCACCAGCCTCACCACCCCCGACGGCATCCAACCAATCGCCGACTGGGTCACCAGCTGCCTCGCCGCCTGGCACGCCACCGGATCCGCCCGGTGAACCTCACCACCGCGAAGACGCCGACCGTGATTCCGGCGCCGGCCGACGAACCGCTGCGAGCCGACGGTGGCCCCCACGGTCGGCACTCCACCGAATCCGCCCCGGCGGACCCGTCCGGCGTCACCGCGACCGCCCAGATCAGGGCCGCCCACAACGGCCGCACCACGACGGTTCCGCTCCTGCACAGCGACGGTCCCTTCCACCTGCGCCGGCTACGGGCCCGCGGAGAGCAGGCACGTGTCTGTGTACTCGGCGCGATGAGCGCACCGCTCGGCGGAGACCGGCTCGCCCTCGACATCACCGCCGGGACACGGGCCCGACTGGAGGTGACCACGGCCGCCGCCACCATCGCCCTGCGAGGCCCCACCACCATCCCCGCCACGTATGACGTACGGATCAGGGTGGACGACGACGCGACCCTGCACTGGCTGCCCGAACCCTTGATCAGTACCCGGGGCAGCACCCTGCACCAGACGTTCACCGTCGACCTCACCCCCACCTCCCGTCTGGTCATGCGGGAGGAACAACTCCTGGGCCGCTCGGGCGAGGTGCCGGGCCACCTCACTACCCGCCTGGCCGTACGCCGCGGCGGACGACCGCTCCTCGACCAGCAGGCCGCCTACGGCTACCCGGCGCCGGCGTGGGACGGCCCGGCCGTCCTCGGAGCCCACCGGGCGACGGGGCAGCTCCTCCTGGTCGATCCTGGGCTGGGCACGCCCCAGGAGCCGCATGTCATCGGCGACGACCCGGCCGAGGGACACGCGGTACTGACCCCTCTCGCCGACCCCCAGGCCCTCATCGCCACCGCCGTCGCCCCGACACCGGCCCAGCTGCGTCACCTCCTCGACACCGCCCTCGCCTACGCCTACGAGACGCCGAGGCCAGATGCCGACGGCGAGCAGTAGATCCATGAACGACGTGAACGCCGAACCGGAGGACAGGAACATGGGACGAGCACTGATCGTGGTGGACGTGCAGAACGACTTCTGCGAAGGCGGCAGTGTTCCCGTGGCAGGCGGCGCCCTGGTCGCCGTCAAAGTCCGCGACCTGGTCGGACGCGCGGCAGAAGCCGGGTATCAGTACGTCGTGGCGACTCGCGACCACCACATCGACCCAGGAGACCATTTCTCCGACACCCCCAACTTCAAGACCTCCTGGCCCGTGCACTGCGTGGCCGGCACGCAAGGCTCCGACTTCCACCCGGACTTCCTCCCCGCCGTACACGCCGGAGCCCTTGACGCTGTCTTCTACAAGGGTGCCTACGAGGCCGCCTACAGCGGTTTCGAAGGCGCCGACGAAGAAGGGACGGGATTGACCGCGTGGCTGCGCGAGCACGGCGTCACGACGGTGGACGTCGTCGGTATCGCCACCGACCACTGCGTGAAGGCCACCGCCCTGGACGCCGCCGCAGCAGGATTCACCACCCGAGTCCTGCTGGACCTGACCGCCGGCGTACACCACGACACGATCCAGCAGGCTCGCGACGAACTCAGCCAAGTTGGCGTGGAACTGTCCGGCACACCCGTGGTCGCGGAGGCTTAGAAGCCTCCCAGTGAGTTGAACACACGGGTCTGCCGCACGATCGGGTGACATCTGAACTGGCTTGCCCTGTGGGGCGGGCAGGCCCAGCCACCGTCACCGTTGTGGTGGTCGGCGAGACAATCGCCGATGCGCACCATCAGCTCGCGGTGCTCGGGTAGAGCACCGCGAGCCAGGGTCAGGGCGGCGACGGCGGACAGGAAGAGGGTGTGGTCAGGAATGAAGGGAAGGCCGCCGTCGAGGTTGCTCCCGCATTAGGGCCCTGGTCGATCATCCAAGGGCGGGTCTGCGGCTGGAGCGATCCCGCCATCGGAGCCGGACGCACCCTCGCAGCCCTGGTGTTCGCCTTGCTCCTGCGGTGGGAGAGGCACCATCCCGCCCCGGCTCTTTGCCGACCGTCGTGTTACCGCCGCCGCGGCCGCTCCGGCCGGGATGTTCCGCCCTCCTCGATGCAGAAGCCCGATGCCGCCGTAGACGAGGCCGGCGCCCGCAAGGGCCGGTCTGACCCGCGCGTGAGGCAGATCAAGTGGGCGGAACAGGAGACGGTCGAAGCTCCTGAGCCGGTGGGCTGAGGCTTCGAACGCCTCTCTCCGCCGCGCGAGAACTTCGCGCGCTGCGGGCCCCGCGCTCCCCCGTCGGCGAGCGGGGCCAGAACGCAATCCTTGACGTCAACTGGAAGGTCCTGACATGCCACCAGAACGAGCGTCAGGTGAGCGTCACGAGTGGCACCGGCCGTCCCTGCGAACATCGCGATCCGGAGCCCGGGGCCCTCCTGGCAGCTGCCGAACCCGCAGGTCGGAAGCCCTCCCGGACATACGGCAAGACTCCACGCCATGCACCTTGGAGAACAGGTCGAGGAACCACCGGCGATCCTCAGCAATCCAGAGAAACAGCAGGTCAGAGGCCCTTTGCGGCAGGCTCCAGAATCGCCACACACTCCACGTGATGCGTCATCGGAAACAGATCGAACGCCCGCAACGTCCGCACGCGATACCCCCCGTCCCGGAAGTACCCCAAGTCCCGCGCCAACGCCGCCGGATCACAAGCCACATAGGCGATCCGCCGCGCCCCCAGCGACGCCAGATGCTGAACCGTCTTCCGGCCCGCCCCCGCCCGCGGCGGGTCCAGGACGATCAGGTCGACCTCCGTGATGCCGGTGCGCGGCAGCACGCTGTCGACCTTGCCCTGCTCGATCCGCACGCGGTCGAAGTCCGCGAGGTTGTGCCGCGCGTCCTCCACCGACCGCTTGCCGGACTCGATGCCCAGGACGGCGCCCTGGTCGCCGACGCGGTCGGCGAGGGCGCCGGCGAAGAGGCCGACGCCGCAGTAGAGGTCGAGGGCCATGTCGCCCTTGCGCGGCAGCAGGCCCTGCATGACCGCCGTCACCAGGGTGTCCGCGGCCTTCGGGTGGACCTGCCAGAAGCCGCCGTTGCCGACCCGGTGGGTCCGGCCGTCCGCGCGTTCGCGGACGAAGTTGCGGCCGTGGACGCGATGGACGCCGCCCGAGCGTTCGTCCACGCGCAGGACCGACACGGGGCGGTCGAGTTCGACGAGCGGCAGGCGCGCGCCAGGCTTCGGGGTGAGGATCACCTGGCGGTCCTGGGAGCCGGTCGCCGCGATGGCCTCGACGGAGTCCATGCCCGTCCAGACCCGCTTCTCGACGCCCAGCTCGCTGACGCCCTCCGCGGCGATCATGCAGTGGTCGATCGGCTCCACCTCGTGGGAGCGGTGCCGACGCAGGCCGGCCCGGCCGTCGGCGGTGACGGCGTACTGGACGCGGGTGCGCCACGCGGGGACCTGGCCCGCGGGCACCTTGTCGCCCTCGGCGGGCAGCACCGTGCCGTCCCAGCCGGCCTCCTCCGGGGTGAGCCCGGCGAGGTGCTGGAGCTGTTCGGCGATGACGTCGGCCTTCAGACGCCGCTGCGCGCCCGGCTTGGCGTGCTGCCAGTCGCAGCCGCCGCAGCGGCCGGGGCCGGCGAACGGGCAGGGCTCGTCGATCCGGTCCTTGGAGGCGTCGAGCACCGTCACGGCGTCCGCGCGCAGGAACCGCGCGCCCTGCTCGCCCTCCGTCACCCGGGCCACGACCCGCTCACCGGGCAGCGCGTGCCGTACGAACAGCACCTGGCCCTCGGACGTGCGGGCGATGCAGTGACCGCCGTGGGCGACGGGGCCGATCTCGACCTCGTACTCCTCCCCCACCAGCGATTTCCTCGGTTCTGCCTGCATGGCGGGGTGACTCCAAAACGCGTGAGGGGGAAGGGCCGACGGAAACGGCCGGACAACAGCCCACCAGTCTACGTGGCTGCCACCCGGCCGTTTCACATCAGCCGTCGTCTCACGACTTGCGCTCGGTGGACTCCTTCGACCGCACCTGGGCCGGGCCCCGGCGCACCGAGCCCGGCGCGTTCCAGTCCTGCTGCCTGCGGGCCCGCCGCTTGGCCGCCTCGGACGACTGGAGCTGGTACGGCACCGAGGTCACCATGATCCCGGGCGTGAACAGCAGCCGGCCCTTCAGCCGCAGGGCGCTCTGGTTGTGCAGCAGGTGCTCGTACCAGTGGCCTACGACGTACTCGGGGATGATCACGGACACCGCGTCGCGCGGTGACTCCTTGCGCAGGCTCTTGACGTACTCGATGATCGGCCGCGTGATCTCGCGGTAGGGCGAGTCCAGGATCTTCAGCGGTACGTCGATGCCGCGCCGTTCCCACTCCTCGCGCAGGGCCTTGGTCTCCGCCGGGTCGACGTTGACGCTGAGGGCCTCCAGGGTGTCCGAGCGCATCAGCTTGGCGTAGGCCAGGGCGCGCAGCGCCGGGCGGTGGATCTTGGAGATCAGCACGACCGAGTGGACGCGGGAGGGCCGTACGAGGTCGTCGCTCGGGCCCTCGGGGGCGGCGATCTCGGCGGCGACCCGGTCGTAGTGCTTACGGATGGCCGTCATCGTCGCGTAGAAGATCACCATGCCGAGCAGGGCGACCCAGGCGCCGTGCGTGAACTTGGTGAGGAGGACGACGACCAGCACGAGGCCGGTGAAGAAGGCGCCGAAGGCGTTGATGGCGCGGGAGCGGATCATGTGGCGGCGCTTGGCCTGGTCCTTCTCGGTGGCCAGGTGGCGGTTCCAGTGCCGGACCATGCCGGTCTGGCTGAGTGTGAAGGACACGAACACGCCGACGATGTAGAGCTGGATCAGGCGGGTGGAGTCGGCGCCGTAGATCCCCACCAGCAGGGCGGCGGCGCCCGCGAGGAGCACGATGCCGTTGGAGAAGGCCAGCCGGTCGCCGCGGGTGTGCAGCTGGCGCGGCAGGTACCGGTCCTGGGCGAGGATCGAGCCGAGCAGCGGGAAGCCGTTGTAGGCGGTGTTGGCGGCGAGGAACAGCACCAGCGCGGTGGCCGCGGCCAGCACGATGAACAGGAGGCTGCCCTTGCCGAAGACGGCCTCGGCGACCTGGGAGATCACCGGGTTCTGGACGTAGTCCGGGCCGAGCGGGACGCCGTTGTGGAAGAGGTCGCTGGCCGGCTTCTCGGCCATGCGGACGTCGGTCGCGGCGGCCAGCGCGATGATGCCGCAGAACATGGTGACGGCCAGCAGGCCCATCATGGCGAGGGTGGTCGCGGCGTTCTTCGACTTGGGCTTGCGGAAGGCAGGGACGCCGTTGGAGATCGCCTCGACGCCGGTGAGGGCGGCGCAGCCGGAGGAGAAGGCGCGCAGCAGCAGGAAGACCAGGGCGAATCCGGCCAGGCCCTGGTGCTCGGGCTTGATGGCGTAGTCCGCCGTCGGGGCCCGCATGGTGTCGTCCAGGACCAGGCCGCGGAAGGCGCCCCAGGCGATCATGGTGAAGACACCCGCGACGAAGATGTACGTCGGGATCGCGAACAGCGAGCCCGATTCCCTCACCCCGCGCAGGTTCATCAGCGTCAGCAGCACGATCACGCCGATCGCGCAGGCGACCTTGTGCTCGACGACGAACGGGATCGCGGAGCCGAGGTTCTCGATGCCGGAGGAGATCGACACGGCCACGGTGAGGACGTAGTCGACGAGCAGCGCGCTGGCGACGGTGAGGCCGGCCTTGGGGCCGAGGTTGGTGGTGGCCACCTCGTAGTCGCCGCCGCCGCTGGGGTAGGCGTGCACATTCTGCCGGTACGACGCCACCACGGTGAACATCAGCACGACGACCGCGACGGCGATCCAGGGGCTGAAGTGGTACGCCGTCACGCCCGCGATCGACAGGACCAGCAGGACCTCGCCGGGCGCGTACGCCACGGAGGAGAGCGGGTCGGAGGCGAAGACGGGGAGTGCGATGCGCTTCGGCAGGAGCGTTTCGCCCAGCCGGTCGCTGCGCAGTGCGCGCCCGATCAGGATCCGTTTGGGCACGTCGGTCAGTTTGGACACAACAGAGGATCGTAGGCGTTCGATTGCGGGGGCGCCCACCCGCCACCCCTCATAGGAGTTCCCTCTGCTCTCCGAGTGAATTCGGAGGCCTGTGCGGCTGAGGATTCAGCAGGTCACCCGGTTCCCATGCCTATATGACTGAGCCCGTCCGTCTCCCGTCCGTTGCCGCCCCTGGAGGTCCCATGCACACCCCCGCCCAGCTGATCGGCGCCGCGGCAACCCTCGTCGCCCTCGGGATCCTGACACTGGCGAGCGTCCGCAGCATCAGCCGCCGCAAGGACGTGTCGCCCGGGGCGCGACCCTAGGAGTTCCGGGAGACTCCTGCCGCCGCCCTAGGAGTTCCGGGAGCCCCCCGGCCGCTCGGCCCGCTCCAGCTGCGCCACCCCCGCGCTCAGTTCCTCCCGGCTGATGGCGGCGGCCCGGGTCGACGGGATCGTGCAGGCGTAGGCGCCGGCCACCGTGCCGTGCAGGGCGCTGCGGTGGGGCGGGGTGCCGTCCAGCCAGGCGTGGAGGAACGCGGCGGCGAAGGCGTCGCCCGCGCCGTTGGAGTCGACGACCGGGGCCGGGGGCGGGGCGGCGGGTACGTGGGTGAGCTCACCGTCTGCCAGCAGGTACGCGCCGTCCGCCCCGGCCGTGGCGACGACGATCCGGGCCCTGCCCCGTTCGGTGATCCGCCGCATGGTCCGCTCCGGGTCACTCAGGGCCGTGCTGGACAGGAAGACCAGGTCGGCCTGGTGGGCGAAGGGCTCGTGGTAGGAGTTGGAGCCGTCCCAGTCGTGCAGGTCGGTGGAGATCGTGACGCCGGCCGCGCGCAGGGCGGGCAGTGCGTGGGCGCACGGCTGGGTGATGACGACGTGGGCGTGCCGGCTGACGGCCGCGAGTGTGCGCACCGTGGCTTCGGGCAGCCGGTCCGTGCCGGCGGCCCGGGTGGCGTCGTAGAGGGACGACCGTCTGCCGTCGGGGCCGACGAGGTTGACCGCACGTTTGGTGCCGAGCGGCTGCGGCACGGCCGTGAGCCCGATGCCGTGCTCCTGGTGCAGCACACGCACGAGGTCGCCCTCGGGGTCGTCGCCGAGCAGGTCGAGGTGGTGTGTGCGCAGGCCCAGCGCGCTCGTCCCGAGTGCCACGAAGTCTCCGCTCTGTCCCGCCCGCGTGACGATCCCGGGCCGGATCATGTGGCTGTCCGCGAACGGCACGGGCAGCTCGGGCACGTGCACGATCGTGTCCACTCCCGCGCCGCCCAGGACGAGGACGTCGATCTCGTGACTCATGGCCGTCCGTTTCCTCGCGCGTCGTACGCCGTAGGGCCGTGAAGCCCATGGCCTTCCACCGGCGCCCCGGAGGTGCCCGGGGCCGTCCGGCCTCAGTTCCTGGTCTGCGCTTCGATGCCGTCGAGCAGCAGTTCCAGCCCGACGGTGAAGCTGGTGTCCCAGTCGACGTCGGAGATGTAGTTGTTCGCCGCGACGGTCGGGTACCGGTCGCGCCGGCTCTCCAGGTACTCCTGCCCCAGCCTGGCCTCCTCGGCGGAGAGCTGGAGGCTGGACTGCGTGGCGGTGGCACCCATCACGTGGTTGTACAGCGCCCAGGTCGCTGCGTTGAGCCTTTTGTCGGTCAGTCCGACCCGCAGCAGACCGGACTGCAGGAACTCCATCCAGGCCAGGAAGTTAGGGCCCATCAGGGGCCGTTGCCGCGCGGGCAGGGTGGCCGCCCAGGGGTGCCGCAGCATCGCCTGCCGCCAGGTGTTGACCAGGACCACGATGTCGTCCCGGGGATTCTCGGCACGCTGGTCCGGGAGCGAGGTCTCCCCGAAGATGGCGTCGACGGCCAGATCGATGACGTCGGCCTTCGTCGCCACGTGCCAGTACAGGGTCGTGGCACCCACCTGAAGCCGTTCGGCCAGGTGGCGCATGGTGAGCCGGTCCATCCCCTCCTCGTCCAGCAGGGCGACGGCGGCCTGGACGATGCGCTCCCGCGTCAGCGGTGGTTCTCCCTTGTTGCCCCGCGGGGAGCGCAGCCAGACGTTGCCGATCCCCGCACCGGCCTGTCCCCTCGAGCGTTCCTTGCCCGCTATGACGTCCACCTCCGGATCCATGCGGCTCACCCCCGAGGGTGCACGTCGCGTCACTGAGTGTTCGGGGCGAGTCTCGCACGCCCGGACCCGCTCCCCGCGGCGAGCCCGTCGGCACTGTGGCCGTCGTCGCTCATTTCCCCTTGCCCGCAAGCCACTTGGGACCCCCCAGGGCTTCGATGCCCGGCGCCTGCGTAATGGCACGGCTGCACACCGTTGCTGTAGGGTCCCCCCGCTAGACCAACGTTCTAGTGACCCGACCATTGTGCGAGGAGAGCCGTGACAGACCTCCAGCGAGAAGCCCCACCGCCCCCTCGGTCCACGAAGCACTGGTGGACCCTCCCGGTCGTGAGCCTGGCCCAGCTGATGGTCGTGCTGGACGCGACCATCGTGAACATCGCGCTCCCCTCGGCCCAGGAGACCCTGGGCATGGCCGACACCGACCGCCACTGGGTGATCACGGCCTACGCCCTCGCCTTCGGCGGCCTCCTGCTCGTGGGCGGACGCGTGTGCGGCGCGATCGGCCACCGGCGGGCCTTCACCGTCGGCCTGGCCGGCTTCGCGCTGGCCTCGGCGCTCGGTGGTGCGGCGGGCAACGCCGGCACGCTCGTCGCGGCGCGCGCCGGACAGGGCGTCTTCGCCGCGCTGCTGGCACCGGCGGCGCTGTCGCTGCTGATCCTCACGTTCACCGACGGGCGCGAGCGCGGAAAGGCCTTCGGGATCTTCGCCGGTGTCGGCGCGGGGGGAGCCGCCCTCGGAGTCGTGGCGGGCGGGCTGCTCACCGAGTACGCCGACTGGCGCTGGTGCCTCTACATCAACATCCCCATGACCGCGATCGCCCTGCTCGGCGTCCCGCTCATCCTGCGTGACAGCCCGGGCGGCAACCTGCGCCATCTGGACGTCCCCGGGGTGCTGCTCAGCGCCGCCGGCCTCGTCTTACTGGTCTACGGCTTCACCCAGGCGGAACCCCACGGCTGGGGCGACCCGACGGTGCTCGCCCTGCTCATCGGCGGTGGGCTGCTGCTGGCCGTGTTCGTGCTGGTGGAGGCCAGGACGCGGCATCCGCTGCTGCCGCTGCGGATCCCGCTCCACCGCGTCCGTGGCACGGCGTTCCTCTCCGTGTGCCTGATGTTCGCCGCGATGTTCGGCTTCTACCTGTTCGTGAGCTACTACACGCAGACCGTCCTCGGCTACTCGCCGGTCAAGGCGGGCCTGACGCTGCTGGTGAACGCGGTGAGCACCACCGTCGGCGCGATGCTCATCGCCGGCAGACTGCACCGCCGGGTCGCTCCCGACGTCCTGATCGCGGGCAGCCTGCTGTCGTCGGCCGCCGGGATGCTGATCCTCACGCAGCTGGAGGCGGACAGCTCCCACGTGTTCCCGGTGTACCTCACGCCGTCCATGATCCTCACCGGCATCGGGCTCGGCTGTCTGCTCGCGACGGCGACGGACATGGCCACGGTCCGGCTCGACCCCGCCGAGGCGGGTGTCGCGTCGGCGGCGTACAACACGGTGCAGCAGGTGGGGGCCGCGTTCGGCACCGCGCTGCTCAACTCCATCGCGACGAGTGTCACCACGTCGTACCTCAAGGACCACGGGCACGGCACGGACGCCGTCAGCACCGGGACGGTACAGGGCTACACCGTGGCGCTCCGGGTGGCCTTCGGCATCCTCGTGGGCGGCGCGCTCCTGGTCGGCCTGCTCTCACGAGGCGGACGGCGAACTCCCCGTCCGGAAGCGGCAGTCGAGGCGGCCGGCTGAGTGCGGCCCTGTTCCGGAGAAACGTCAGTGGATCATGCAGCAGAGCACCCCGTCACGACAGGCTCCGTGAGCATCGGCCGTTCCTTCGCCGGCCGGCGCCGCGGACCTCGACCCCCGCCGCACCCGAGGGTCCTGGCGGGCTCTCCCGGCATTGCCGATACGTTGGACACAGGCGATCGGCCCGGCGGGCGGGCACCGAAGGGGATCACACCCGGCGTTCCCCGGCATGATGGTGCCTGGCGGCCCGCACAGAAGGCCGTGAAGTGCTGCCCGGCGAGCCGAGAGAGAGACATGAGCAGAACACTGACGCAGGCCGGAAGGTCTGCGGGAAGCGTGGTGTGAGGCCATGCACATCGTCATCATGGGTTGCGGAAGGGTGGGTTCCGCGCTGGCCCAGAACCTGGAGCGACAGGGGCACACGGTCGCCGTGGTCGACCAGGACCCCACCGCCTTCCGCCGGCTGGGCTCAGGCTTCGGCGGCCGACGCGTCACGGGCGTCGGCTTCGACCAGGACACCCTGCGCGAAGCCGGCATCGAGGAGGCCGGCGCCTTCGCCGCCGTCTCCAGCGGCGACAACTCCAACATCATCGCCGCTCGCGTGGCCCGCGAGATGTTCGGCATCGAGAACGTAGCCGCCCGCATCTACGACCCCCGCCGCGCGGAGGTCTACCAGCGCCTGGGCATCCCCACCGTCGCGACGGTCCGCTGGACGGCCGACCAGATGCTGCGCCGTCTGCTCCCCTCCGGTGCGGAGCCGCTGTGGCGCGACCCCACGGGCGGTGTCCAGCTCGCCGAGGTGCACACCTCCCCCGCCTGGGTCGGCCACAAGATCAGCCGGATCCAGGAGGAGACGGGCGTGCGCGTCGCGTTCCTGACCCGGCTCGGCGAGGCGGTCCTGCCCACCTCGCAGACGGTGCTGCAGGAGGGCGACCTGGTGCACGTGATGATGCGCACCGACGAGGTCGACAAGGTCGAGGCGGCGTTCGCCAAGGGTCCCGAAGAGGAGGGCGGTCACTGATGAGGGTCGCCATTGCCGGAGCCGGCGCCGTCGGCCGCTCGATCGCGGGCGAACTGCTGGAGAACGGCCACGAGGTCCTGCTGATCGACAAGGCGCCGACCGCCATCTCGGTCGAACGCGTCCCGCAGGCCGAGTGGCTGCTCGCCGACGCCTGCGAGATCACGTCCCTCGACGAGGCGGCGCTCCAGCGCTGCAACGTCGTGATCGCCGCGACCGGCGACGACAAGGTGAACCTGGTCGTGTCGCTCCTCGCCAAGACGGAGTACGGCGTCCCGCGCGTCGTCGCCCGCGTGAACAATCCCAAGAACGAATGGTTGTTCAACGAGTCCTGGGGCGTGGACGTGGCCGTCTCCACTCCGCGTCTGATGTCGGCCCTGGTCGAGGAGGCGGTGAGCGTGGGCGACCTGGTCCGCCTGCTCCGCTTCAGCCACGGCGACGCCAACCTGGTCGAGCTGACCCTGCCGGAGGAGTCGGCCCTGGCCGGCACGCAGGTCGGCGACGTCGAGTGGCCGCAGGACACGTCCCTGGTGACGATCATCCGCGGCAACCGCGTGCTGACGCCCTCACGGGAGGACTCCCTGGAGGCCGGCGACGAACTCCTCTTCGTGGCGGCCCAAGCCCGTGAGGAGCAGCTGGAGGACCTGCTGTCGGTGCGACGGACCTCAGCCGGCTGAGCCGTCTGGAACAAGCCGTCTCGAACAAGCGGAAGGGGCGTCCCGAGTGCTCGGGACGCCCCTTCCGCTTCCGTCAGCGCCGGAGGCTCACTGCTCCGCGGACCGGGCGGCACCCTCCCGCTCGCGTTCCTCGGCCGCCTTCTCCTCGGCCTCCATCTCGGCGAACACGTCGATCGGCGCGGGAGCCTTCGCGAGGAACACCCACGTCAGGTACACCGCGAGCAGGAACGGCGGGATCTTCAGGGCGACCAGGACCCAGCCCAGCTGGGTGGTGTCGGCCCACCAGTACAGCGGGAAGAGGATCGCGCACTTGGCGAGCAGGATCGCTCCCCACGCGTAGCTGGCCTTCGCGTAGGCCTTCTTGCGGCCGGGGTTGCGCGTGCGCCAGGAGAGGTTCTCCTTGAAGACCGGGCCGAGGATCAGCCCGATCAGCGGCACACCGCACAGCGTGGTGATGATGTAGGCGAGGCCCAGGCCCAGCGTGTAGAGCATGCCGGGCAGGTAGAAGTCCTTGGCGTTGCCGGTCATCATCGCGAAGACGACACCGAAGGCCACGCCGAAGACACCGCTGAAGGCGTGCTTGACGGTGTCCTTCATCACCAGCCGGACCACGACCAGCACCAGCGACACGGCCAGCGCCGCGATCGCCGACAGGTGCAGGTCCTTGTTGATCGTGTAGATGGTGACGAAGAGGAGGCCGGGGACCACCGTCTCCACCATGCCCCGCACGCCGCCGAACGCCTCGAACAGGGCGGCCTCGGTCACCGCCCGGGCGTCGTCCGCAGATGTCTCTTCGGTCGGCTTGTCGAGCGACGTCACCGGCTACTCCCGTCCGAGGGGTCTCAGTTCGTACTTGGGGTTGAACAGCACCCGGCGGCCGCGGCTCATCGAGATCCGGCCCGACGCGATCAGCTTGCGCCCCGGCTCTATGCCCACGATGGAGCGCCTGCCGAGCCACACCACGTCCAGCGCGGCGGAGCCGTCGAACAGCTCGGCCTCCAGGGCCGGGACTCCCGCACGCGGCCGAAGGGTGACCGTGCGCAAGGTACCAGTAACCGTCACTATCTGGCGGTCCTGGCAGTCTCCGATCCGGATGCAGCCGGCCGTCTCGCTGTCTTCGCGCAGTTCCTCGGACTCCAGGTCCTCCTGCGACGAGGAGAGCCGGTCGAGCATGCGCCGGAAACGGCCCGCCGGCTTTTCGGAACGAGGGACAGCACTCATATCTGAAGCGTACCGGGGCGTACTGACGAAGGGCGAGGAGCCTGTTTCCCGAAGGCGACACCCTCACTTCTCGAAGCGACAGCCCGTCCCGGTCTCGGTGATGAAGTGCTTCGGCTGCGAGGGGTCGGCTTCCAGATTCCGCCGCAACTGCGCCATGTACACGCGCAGATAGTTCTTCTCCGTCCCGTACGACGGCCCCCACACCTCCTGGAGCAGCTGCTTCTGCCCGACCAGGCGTCCGCTGTTGTGCACGAGGACCTCCAGCAGGTGCCATTCCGTGGGGGTCAGCCGTATGTCCTTGCCGCCCCTGTTGACCTTCTTCGCGCCCAGGTCGACGGTGAAGTCGCCGGTGTCGACGATCACGTCCTCCAGACCGTCGCCGGCCGGTTCGGCCCGGCGTACTGCGGCCCGCAGCCGGGCCAGCAGCTCGTCCATGCCGAACGGCTTGGTGACGTAGTCGTCGGCGCCCGCGTCCAGCGCCTCGACCTTCTCGTCGGAGGTGTGCCGGGCGGACAGCACCAGGATCGGCACCCGGGTCCAGCCGCGCAGGCCCCTGATCACCTCGACACCGTCCATGTCGGGCAGCCCGAGATCGAGAACGACCACGTCGGGGTGGCGGGCGGCGGCGAGCCGGAGGGCGGTGGCACCGTCGTGGACCGCGTCGACCTCGTACGTGCGTGCCTTGAGGTTGATCACAAGTGCGCGCACGATCTGCGGCTCGTCGTCGACCACGAGGACGCGGGTCATGAGGCCTGCCTTTCCGGTTCTGTCGCGGGGTGGTGCTCAGGGGCGGTTCCCGCAGCGCGGAGGGTGAGGACCATGGTGAGCCCGCCGCCGGGGGTGTCCTCGGCGTCCAGGGTGCCGCCCATGGCCTCGGCGAAGCCGCGTGCCACCGCGAGGCCCAGGCCCACGCCGGCGCCGCGCGGGGCGTCCCCGCCGGGCCAGTGCCCCGGTGTTGGTCATGGCGTGTCCGAGACGGTTGGCCAGGGCGTTGTGCCCGACCTCGGAGACCGGCCGAGCCCGAGCTTCAGCGAGCCGCCGCACAGCAGGTCCCGGCGCCGAGCTGGTACCTGGCGTGAAGCCGAACCCGAACGCAAAGCGCCTTCATGAACAGACGCGTTGGACGAAGACACCAGGTACAGACCATGCGGCCTCAAGGTTCCGCGCACGAGAAAGGGCCCACGAGAAAGGGCCGCACCCCGGCGGGGGTACGGCCCTGGGCGTCCCTACGGGTCAGCGGACCTCGGTGATCTCCGGTCCCCGCTGGAGCTGGCCCATTCCGCCGGCGAAACGGGAGCCCTCCTCCTGCTGCTGAACGCCCTCGGGGACCATCTGGGCGTCGTCCGGCAGCTTCAGGACGATCGGGTCACGAGGCGCCATCGGGCCCTCTCCGCGCACCACGACCGTGTCCCGGAAGATCTGCTCGAGCAGCCCCGCGGCCTGCGGCTGTACCGCGCCCTGGCCCGAGATGACCCCGCGCAGGAACCAGCGGGGGCCGTCCACACCGACGAACCGCACGACCTGGAAGCCGCCGGTGCCGTCCGGCAGCTGTACGGGCACCTGGGCGCGCAGCTCCCAGCCCAGCGGTCCCTCGACCTCGTCGACGATGCCGCCCTGCTGGGTGATGCCGGTGCCGATCTCCTCACGCACCTCGCCCCAGATGCCCTCGCGCTTGGGTGCGGCGAAGCCCTGCAGCTGGATGGCGCTGTCGCGCAGCACGACCGTCGCCGCCACGATCGCGTCGCCCGCGACCTCGACCCTGAGCTCCATGCCGTCGACGCCCGGCACGAACAGACCGCCCAGATCGACCCGGCCTTCGCTCGGGTCACGCACCTCGGAGCTGTCCCAGGGCCCGTCGGGGCGCGGCGCCGGCTCGAGCCTCAGACGCCCGCCCTCGCCCGCCTCAGTGTCGACACCGTCGACGACCTGCTCGGCCTCGCCGGCCGCGTCCTCGGCGGCATCCCTCTTCTTGCGACGTCCGAACACGTCACTGTCCTTCCCGGTCGGATACGACCGAAGCGTATCGATTCCCACCCGCCTGACCGCCGATGGCGGCCTGACCGCTTGTGCCGTTCGTCCCGTCCACCGCCGCATGGCCTCCGGTGGATCCGAAGCCCCCCTCGGCCCGCGCCGAGCCGGGAAGCTCCGCCACCTCCTGGAAGCGGACCCTCTCGACCTGCTGGACTACCAGTTGGGCAATCCGGTCGAAGCGCTCGAACCGCACGGCCTCGCGCGGGTCGAGATTCACCACGATCACCTTGATCTCCCCACGGTACCCGGCATCAACCGTCCCCGGGGCATTCACCAGGGCGACGCCGCAGCGGGCAGCCAGACCGGATCGCGGGTGCACGAAGGCCGCGTACCCCTCCGGCAGCGCCACAGACACCCCCGTGGGCAGCACGGCCCGCTCGCCCGGCCCCAGTTGGCACGCCTCGGTGGTGCGCAGATCGGCCCCGGCGTCACCGGGCCGCGCGTACGACGGAAGCGGCACGTCGGGATCGACGCGCCGGATCAGCACGTCCAGCGGCCGACGGCTCACGGGGCTCGTGGGAGTCATGGGGAGATCCGTGCTCATGGGGGAATCCGTGCTCATGGGGCTGATGGGGCTATCGGCTTGCAAGGGGCGGGCCGTGCTCACGGGTTCACCTCGAAGGCACGAGCGCGCCGGACCTGGTCCGGGTCGTTCATGGCCGCCTGGATCTCCTCCTGGCGGCCGTGGTCCACGAAGTGGTCGACCTTCACCTCGACGAAGAGCGCGTCCGCGCGCACGGCGACGGGCCCGTCGGGGCCGCCGACGCGTCCGGTCGCGGTGGAGTAGATCTTCCGCCCGGCCACCGCCGTCACCTCCGCCTCCAGGTACAGCGTGGTGCCGACGGGCACGGGCCGCACGAAGTCGGTCTCCAGCCGCCCGGTCACCGCGATCGTGCGCAGCAGCCAGTTCAGCGAGCCGAGGGTCTCGTCCAGGGCGGAGGTGAGCACGCCACCGTGCGCGAGGCCCGGAGCGCCCTGGTGGGCGGGCTGGACGGTGAACTCGGCGGTGAGCGACACGCCTTCACCGGCCCGCGCCTCCAGGTGCAGCCCGTGCGGCTGGTCGTCGCCACAGCCGAAACACGCGCCGTAGTGCGCGCCGAGGAGCTCGCCGGGCGCGGGCGCGTCCGGGTGCCGCACCGGCTGCACGGCGTCGACCGGAGGCTGAAGAGCTGCGGAAGTACGACTCACAGCCGGAGACCTTACCCGCGCGTCCGCCCCTCCCGGACACCGTGTCAAGCTTGGCCCCATGCAGCTCTCCGCCGCCCCGTACGAAGAACGCCTCACCGCCCCGCGGACCTGGTGGCTGATCTCGTTCCTGGTGGGCGTCTCCATGGCCCTGATCCTGCTCCCGTTCGGCACGCTGCCGATGCTCGGCGGCCTGGCCGGGGGCACCGCGGTGGCGGCCGTCGCCGCGAGCTCGTACGGCTCGGTCCGCATCCGCGTGGTCGGCGACTCCCTGATCGCGGGCGAGGCGAGGATCCCGCTGGCGGCACTGGGCGAGGCCGAGGTGCTGGACGCGGAGGAGACCCGCGCCTGGCGCACCTACAAGGCCGACCCGCGCGCCTTCCTCCTGCTGCGCGCGTACATCCCGACGGCCCTGCGGGTGGAGGTCACGGACCCGCAGGACCCGACTCCGTACCTGTACCTGTCCACGCGCGAGCCGGAGCGCCTGGCGGAGGCACTGCGGCCGGCGAAGCCCGAGTAGCACAGCCGAGCGGGACATCACCCGGCCGCCGAGTGCGCCCGCACGAGGTCGCCCGAGAGTGCCTCGACGTGCGGCTCCCGCGCGCCGAATCGACGCCGGTCTCAGCGGTCGTCGCCGCCGTGCCGGTCGTCGCCTGGGGGACCCTGGTGACGGCCCAGGGGGTCGCTGGTGATCTCGTCCATCTCCAGGACGTCCGCCGGACGTTCCAGGGCGGGGAGCGCCTCCAAGGCCTCCCAGGGCACCTGGATCTTGCGCAGGTCCCCACGGATCCGGCCGGCGAGCTTTCTCGTCTCGCCGCGGTTCATGACCGCCCCCACGGCGGCGCCCACCAGGAACGGCATCAGGTTCGGCATGCTGCGGACCATTCGCTTCATGATCCGCTGCCGTAGTTCGCGCTTCATGCGGCTGTTCAGCGCCGCGCTGAGTGTCGACGGCTTGGTCGCGTCGATCCCGCGCTCCCCCGACCACGAGTCGAGGTACGCGGTGCTGCGCTGCTTGAGGTTGCCGGGTGGCCGTACGCCGTAGACCTCGTGGAGTTCGGCGATCAGCTTCAGCTCGATCACCGCGACGCCGGTGACCTCGGCGGCCAGTTCCGTCGGCATCGCCGGGGGCACGGGGAGCATCGCGGCCGCGCCGATACCCGCCCCGACCGTCGCCGTCGCGTTCGCGGCGCCCGCCACGAGCTTGTCCGCGAGCTCCTCGGGCCCGAGGCCCGGGAACTGCCTGCGCAGCGTCGCCAGGTCCCGTACGGGCACGCGCGGGGCCAGTTCGATGATCCGGTCGGCGAGGTAGGCCAGTCCGGCCCGGGCCCGGTCGCCGCCCTTGCGGACGCCTTCCCTGGCCCGCTCCCGGATCGTCCCCGCCCGCCGTCTCGCGACGGGTGCGGGGACGTCCACGGACGCCGGGAGGTCACCCCGGTCCGCTGCCGGTTCGAGCGAGGCCGCCCCCGTAGCGGTTGAGCCTCGCTCGTTTTCACGCACGCCGTACCGCGGGCCGTCTGCCGGCCCTTCGTCCGCTTCCCGCTTGGAGAAGCGGCGCTTCCAGGGAGGGGTCGAGCCGGTCACGGCCGACCCGCCCTCAGTCGCAGTCGCGGCAGATCGGCTGACCGTTCTTCTCCCGGGCCAGCTGGCTGCGGTGGTGCACCAGGAAGCAGCTCATGCAGGTGAACTCGTCCTGCTGCTTCGGGAGCACCCGGACGGCCAGTTCCTCGTTCGAGAGGTCGGCTCCGGGCAGCTCGAGGCCTTCCGCTGCCTCGAACTCGTCGACGTCCACGGCGGAGGCCGACTTGTCGTTCCTCCGAGCCTTCAGCTCTTCCAGGCTGTCCGAGTCGACGTCGTCGTCGGTCTTGCGTGGAGTGTCGTAATCGGTTGCCATGGTCGCTCTCCCCCTCTGGGTGTCTGCGGTGTCTCCAGCGCACGTAACGCGTGAGAGGCCGGACTTGTGCCCGACCTGAGGCGGAGATTTTGCCTCACATCAAGGTCTGTTACTCAATCGACACCCAACCGGACTCCCCATGAGTGATCGGCTTGGATGGCGATGGGGACCGTACACGGTCCGAATGCTGCACGCCAAAGGCGTCTCACCGTGTACTTCCCGTGATCAAGACCCCCGAAAACCGGGATTATCCCGGCTTTCCGACAACGGGCATGATCACGGAGAGTAGATGACCGGAAAGGCGTCCCTGTGATCGATCACACACGGTGAACGCGCGGTGAAGCCTCAGAAATTCCGCGCAAAGCGAACATCCCCGGGTGCCGCCGAGTGAATCGGCGACATGATCTCAGATCGGCAGCGTGACGCGCATGACGAGTCCACCCCCCTCACGCGGCTGGGCGTAGATGTGCCCGCCGTGTGCCCGGGCCACGGACCGGACGATGGACAGCCCGAGCCCGACGCCCTTGTCGCTGCCCGTCCGCTCCGTGCGCAGCCGCCGGAACGGCTCGAAGAGGTTGTCGATCTCGTACGCCGGCACGACCGGGCCCGTGTTGGACACGACCAGGACCGCCTGGCCGTGCGTGACCTCGGTGGTGACCTCGACCCAGCCGCCCTCCGCCACGTTGTAGCGCACGGCGTTCTGCAGCAGGTTGAGCGCGATCCGCTCCAGCAGCACGCCGTTGCCCTGGACGACCGCGGGCTTCTGTTCGCCGCGGATGGTCACGCCCTTGCTCTCGGCTTCGCCGTGCACCTGGTCAATGGCCTGCCCGGCGACCTCGGCCAGGTCCACCGGGCCCCGCTCGACGATCTGGTTGTCGCTGCGGGCGAGCAGCAGCAGGCCCTCCACCAGCTGCTCGCTGCGCTCGTTGGTGGCCAGCAGGGTCTTGCCCAGCTGCTGGAGTTCGGTGGGGGCGCCCGGGTCGGACAGGTGCACCTCGAGGAGCGTGCGGTTGATCGCCAACGGCGTTCTCAGTTCATGCGAGGCGTTGCCGACGAAGCGCTGCTGGGCGGTGAAGGCGCGCTGGAGGCGCTCCAGCATGTCGTCGAAGGTGTCCGCCAGCTCCTTCAGCTCGTCGTCCGGGCCGTCCAGCTCGATCCGCCGGGAGAGGTCGGAGCCGGCCACCGCGCGGGCGGTGCGGGTGATCCGGCCCAGCGGTGACAGGACGCGGCCGGCCATGGCGTAGCCGAAGGCGAACGCGATGACCGCCAGGCCCAGCAGGGCCAGCAGCGAGCGGCTGAGCAGATTGTCCAGGGCGTTCTGGCGCTGCTCGTTGACGCAGTGGTTCATGGCGTTGTTGAACTCGGCGGGCGAGGCCTGGTCGGGCAGGTTGCAGATGTCGCTGGTGACCTTGCCCTCCACGATCTTGAACGGCAGCTCGCTGCCCACGTTCAAGGCCTGGGCGGCCAGCAGGTAGATGATCGACAGCAGCAGGATGCCCGCGATCAGGAACATGCCGCCGTAGAGCAGCGTGAGCCTTATGCGGATGGTCGGGCGCAGCCAGGGGACGGGCGGCACGGGCCTTCTGGGGTCCCAGGTGGGCTTGGGGGGTGCCTGCGGGGGCGCGGGGGACGCTGCCACGGGGTATCAGATCCGGTAGCCGGAGCCGGGGACGGTGACGATGACGGGCGGCTCGCCCAGCTTGCGGCGCAGGGTCATGACCGTCACGCGTACGACGTTGGTGAACGGGTCGGTGTTCTCGTCCCAGGCCTTCTCCAGGAGCTGCTCCGCGGAGACGACGGCGCCCTCGCTGCGCATCAGCACCTCCAGAACGGCGAACTCCTTGGGCGCGAGCTGGACCTCCTTGCCGTCGCGGAAGACCTCGCGGCGGTTGGGGTCGAGCTTGATCCCGGCGCGCTCCAGGACGGGCGGCAGGGGCACGCTGGTGCGCCGGCCGAGGGCGCGCACGCGTGCGATGAGCTCACTGAACGCGAACGGCTTGGGCAGGTAGTCGTCGGCGCCGATCTCCAGCCCCTCGACCCGGTCGCTGACGTCGCCGCTGGCCGTCAGCATCAGCACGCGCGTGGGCATGCCCAGTTCGACGATCTTGCGGCACACGTCGTCGCCGTGCACGAGGGGCAGGTCGCGGTCGAGGACGACCACGTCGTAGTCGTTGACGCCGATGCGCTCCAGGGCGGCCGCGCCGTCGTACACGACGTCGACGGCCATGGCCTCCCGGCGCAGTCCGGTGGCCACCGCATCGGCGAGCAGTTGCTCGTCCTCGACGACGAGTACGCGCACGTTCCTGGTCCTTCCTCATGTCCACCCGCGCAGCCCTGTAGGGCGCACGCGGGCAGGGGTCTTCGACGGTGCCTCGGTGTGTTGCCTCCATCCTGCCCTTTTCGGCCATAAGTCGGAGGTAAGGCGGGTGAGAGGCCGGTGATCCGGGGGGGATACGAGATTTTCTCCTCCGGTTAGGTTTCCACGGAAGGGAGCTTGGGGAGGACGGCTTTACATCCCACGATCACGCTCTGCTGGCGCCGCACCACCATGCGGTGCGCATCAATCCGCTTCCGCAGAGCGGGCGTGGCTGTCCGGCACCGTCGCCGCCCGGCCGAGCGGCGCTGGGCATCCACATGCGGCGTGATCGTCCCTTCCGAACGGCACACCCCCGTGCCATCGACCCACGACCCAGGACGAGGGGGCGCAGCATGGACGCATTCACCGCAGGACTTCTGCAGCGCATAAGGGCGACCGAGTCCGATCTGTCCCGGGCTCGCGACGAGGGCGACGAATTCCTCGTCGAAGTGGAGCAGGGCGAGCTCGACGACCTGCGCCGTCTCGCCGCCGAGCACGGTGTGGAGGTCGGCGCGACGAGCGTCTGATCAGGCCGTACGAAGCGGGCCCCGGCGAATCCAGCGCCGGGGCCCGCTCGGTTGTCCGCCGCTCAGTCGTGCCAGGCTCCGAAGTCCTCCAGGAGGCGCTGGAGAGGCTCGAAGACGCCGGGAGTGCCCGCCACTGCCAGATCGCCCGACGGGCGCTCCCCGGGGCGTCCACCGGTGAGCGCGCCCGCCTCCCGCGCGATGAGGTCCCCCGCCGCGAGGTCCCACGGGTGCAGACCGCGCTCGTAGTAGCCGTCGAGGCGTCCGGCGGCCACGTCGCACAGGTCGACCGCGGCCGAGCCGCCGCGCCGGATGTCGCGCAGCAGCGGGATCAGCCGCTGGGCCACGTCGGCCTGGTGGGCCCGGACGTCGGCGACGTAGTTGAAGCCCGTCGAGACCAGCGCCTGGTCCAGGGGCGGCGCGGGGCGGCAGACCAGCCCGCGCTCGCCGTCCCAGGCGCCGGTGGCCCAGGCGCCCCGGCCGCGCACGGCGTGGAACGTCTCGCCGCGCATCGGGGCCGCGACGACGCCGACCACGGTCTCGCCGTCCTGCTCGGCGGCGATGGAGACGGCCCAGGTGGGCAAGCCGTACAGGTAGTTCACGGTGCCGTCGAGCGGGTCGATCACCCAGCGGACGCCGCTCGTGCCCTCCGTGGCGGCGCCCTCCTCGCCGAGGACGCCGTCGTCCGGGCGGCGCTCGGCGATCAGGCTCGTGATCAGCTTCTCCGCCGCGATGTCCATCTCGGTGACGACGTCGATGGGGCTGGACTTGGTAGCGGCGACCGCGAGGTCGGCCGGACGCCCGTCCCGCAGCAGCGCCCCGGCGCGGCGGGCGGCCTCCTGGGCCAGGTCGAGCAGGTCCGTGTGCAGGGGGTCGGTCACGGGGCTCCTCACGCGTAGGTGCTGTCGGCGCCCGCGGCGGCGGGCCGGGGGGCGCGGGCCGGGCAGCAGCCGACCGGGCAGAGGTCGTGGCTCGCCCCGAGGGCGCCCAGGGCGCACGGCGTGACGTCCTGCCCGCGCTCGGTGGCGGCGCGCTCCACGACGAGCTCGCGGATCGCGGCGGCGAACCTCGGGTCGGCGCCGACGGTGGCCGAGCGCCGCATCGGCAGCCCGAGCTCCTCGGCCCGGGCCCTGGCCTCCGTGTCGAGGTCGTAGAGGACCTCCATGTGGTCGGAGACGAAGCCGATGGGGGCGATGACGACGGCCGGGACGCCGGCGGCGTGTCGTTCGTCGAGGTGGTCGCAGATGTCGGGCTCCAGCCACGGGATGTGCGGGGCGCCCGAGCGGGACTGGTAGACGAGCTGCCAGGGGTGGTCGACGCCGGTGCGCTCCCGGACGGCGTCGGCGATCTGCTGCGCCACGTCCAGGTGCTGCTTCACGTAGGCGCCGCCGTCGCCGTGCTCCTCGACGGGGCCGGAGGTGTCGGCGGAGGCTGTCGGGATCGAGTGCGTCGAGAAGGCGAGGTGCGCCCCGTCCCTGACGTCCTCGGGAAGCTCGACGAGGGACTGGAGCACCCCGTCGATCATGGGCTCCAGGAAGCCGGGGTGGTTGAAGTAGTGCCGCAGCTTGTCGACCTTCGGCAGCTCCAGGCCTTCCGCCTCCAGGGCCGCGAGCGCGTCGGCGAGGTTCTCGCGGTACTGGCGGCAGCCCGAGTACGAGGCGTAGGCGCTGGTGGCGAGGACCAGGACGCGGCGGCGGCCGTCGCGGACCATCTCGCGCAGCGTGTCCGTGAGGTACGGGGCCCAGTTGCGGTTGCCCCAGTAGACCGGCAGGTCCAGGCCGTGGTCGGCGAAGTCCTTGCGCAGGGCGTCCAGCAGGGCGCGGTTCTGGTCGTTGATCGGGCTGACCCCGCCGAAGAGGAAGTAGTGCTGTCCGACTTCCTTGAGGCGTTCCTTGGGGATGCCTCGCCCACGCGTCACGTTCTCCAGGAACGGGACCACGTCGTCCGGGCCTTCCGGGCCGCCGAACGAGAGCAGGAGCAGGGCGTCGTAGGGACTGACATCGCGCGCGTCTGGCATGAGTCGATCCTGCCACCCTGCACTGACAGCCGGGAAACGGCGGGGAGACACCTGCGCGGCGGACGGCCCGAAGCAGGCCTTGACGGGTGCGTCGGGCGCATCCCGAGGCGTAATCTGTGCCGACTGCGTTCGCAGCTTACTGAGTCTTCCGGAGACCCCGTGCCCAGCCCTTATCGCGCCCTGTTCGGAGCCCCCGGCTCCAAGGGCTTCTCCATCGCGGGTTTCGTCGGTCGTATCCCGATATCGATGATGGGCATCGGCGTCGTCACGATGGTCTCCCAGCTCACCGGGAGGTACGGCCTGGCCGGTGCCCTGTCGGCCACCATCGCGCTGTCCGCCGCGGTGGCCGGACCGCAGGTCTCGCGGCTGGTCGACCGGTACGGGCAGCGGCGCGTGCTGCGCCCGGCGACGCTGATCTCACTGGCCGCGGCGGCCCTCCTGCTGTGTGCGGCGCATTACGGGTGGCCGGACTGGGCGCTGTTCGCGGCGTGCGTGGGCATCGGCTGCGTCCCGAGCGTCGGCGCGATGATCCGGGCCCGCTGGGCGGCCCTGTACCGGGGGACGCCGCAGCTGCACACCGCGTACTCCTTCGAGTCCGTGATGGACGAGGTGTGCTTCATCATCGGGCCGATCATCTCCATCGGCCTGTCCACGGCCTGGTTCCCGGAGGCCGGTCCGCTGCTCGCCGCCTGCTTCCTGGCGGTCGGCGTGTTCTCACTGACCGCGCAGCGCGCCACCGAGCCCGAACCCCACCCGCGCGAGCGGCGGGGCGGCGGGACGGCGATGCGCTCGCGGGGCCTTCAGGTCTTGGTGGCCACCTTCGTGGCGACCGGGGCGATCTTCGGAGCGGTCGACGTGGTCACCGTGGCCTTCGCGGAGGAGGAGGGGCACAAGGCCGCCGCCAGTGTCGTCCTCGCGGTGTACGCGGCGGGTTCCTGTGTGGCGGGCATGGTTTACGGGCTGCTGCACTTCGCCGGGCCACCGGAACGCCGGTGGCTGCTGGGCGTGTGTGCCATGGCCGTGAGTATGATCCCCCTCCTACTGGTCGGAAACTTGCCGTTTCTGGCCGTGGCGCTGTTCGTTGCGGGTCTGTCCATCGCTCCGACGATGATCACGACCATGTCCCTCATCGAAGAGCACGTACCACGCGCGCAGCTCACCGAGGGGATGACCTGGGTGAGCACCGGGCTCGCGGCGGGTGTCGCACTCGGCTCCTCCGTGGCCGGCTGGGTGATCGACGCCGCCGGGGCGCGTGCCGGGTACGGGGTTCCGGCGGTGGCCGGGGCCGTCGCGGTCGCGGTGGGTTTCCTCGGGTTCCGCCGGCTCAAGCGACCGGCACCGGGTCGGGGAGGCTCCGTTGAGCAGCACAGCGAACGGAAAGAACGGCACGTGGCGTAACTGGGGCGGCAACGTCTCGGCCCGTCCGACGCGGGAGGTCACCCCTGCTTCCGTCGATGAGCTGGCCGCCGCGGTGCGGCGGGCCGCCGAGGACGGTCTGAGGGTGAAGGCCGTCGGCGCCGGGCACTCCTTCACCTCCATAGCCGCGACGGACGGCATGTTGATCCGCCCTCAACTGCTGACCGGCATACGCAATGTTGATCGCGAGAACATGACGGTCACGGTGGAGGCCGGCACCCCGCTCAAGAGGCTCAACGTGGCCCTCGCCCGTGAGGGTCTGTCGCTCACGAACATGGGCGACATCATGGAGCAGACGGTCTCCGGCGCCACCAGTACCGGCACGCACGGCACGGGCCGCGACTCCGGCTCGATCGCCGCCCAGATCACGGGCCTGGAGCTGGTCACCGCCGACGGTTCCGTCCTCACCTGCTCCGAGAAGGAGAACCCGGAGGTCTTCGCCGCCGCCCGCATCGGCCTCGGCGCCCTGGGCATAGTCACCGCGATCACCTTCGCCGTCGAGCCGGTCTTCCTGCTCGCGGCCCGCGAGGAGCCGATGCCCTTCGACAGGGTCCTCTCCGATTTCGAGGAACTCTGGGCCGAGAACGAGCACTTCGAGTTCTACTGGTTTCCGCACACCGGCAGCACCAACACCAAGCGCAACAACCGCAGCGCGGGCCCGGAGCAGCCCGTGCCGCAGCTCAAGAGCTGGTTCGAGGACGAGTTCCTCTCCAACGGCGTCTTCCAGGTGGCCAACTGGGTCGGCCGCGCGGCGCCCGCCACGATCCCCGCGATCGCCCAGATCTCCAGCAAGGCCCTGTCCGCACGGACCTACACGGACATCCCGTACAAGGTCTTCACGTCCCCGCGCCGGGTGCGCTTCGTGGAGATGGAGTACGCCGTTCCGCGCGCGGCCGTCGTCGAGACGCTGCGCGAGCTGAAGGCGATGGTCGACCGCTCCGGCCTCAGGGTCAGCTTCCCCGTCGAGGTGCGCACCGCCCCCGCCGACGACATCGCACTGTCCACCGCCTCCGGCCGGGACAGCGCGTACATCGCCGTCCACATGTTCCAGGGCACCCCCTACCAGCGGTACTTCACCGCGGCCGAGCGCATCTTCACCGCCCACGAGGGCCGTCCGCACTGGGGCAAGGTCCACACGCGGGACGCCGAGTACTTCTCCCGGGTGTATCCGCGCTTCGGCGAGTTCACGGCGCTGCGGGATCGACTCGATCCTGACCGGCTGTTCCAGAACGACTACTTGCGGAGGGTTCTGGGGGCGTAGGCGACGCACTGACACGGTCGCTCAACTGCACAAGAAGGGGCTGCGCGACCGAGACCCTTAGGTTCCGATTCTGGTGATTACGTGAAGTTCCCCACGTTCGAGATCACGGAACAGGGGAAGGCGCGGGCAAGTCCCACCCCTCGCCAGAAGTTGGGCGGCGCGCCAATCCACGCACGTGGCCCGAATGGAGTACTGTGGCGAGCCCTGGGTCCGGTCTCCCGTCCGGGTGTACAGGGCCTTTAAGGACCGCCGGGAGGGGGCTAGTTGCACAGGGTGATGGAGTTCGTCACTTAGCGTTGCGAATAGGTAACCGTGCCATAACGGCGATCCAGGGCCCGCGCCCGACACGCCGGGCAACTCGGCAAGGTTGTGGCAGGCTGCACCCGGGCAGGCCACACTCGACTAGCGGAAGCAGCGACGCACGTGACGTCGGCAGGCACCACCCGGGAGGTCCCCATGCCCGAACTGCGTGTCGTGGCCGTCTCGAATGACGGCACACGGCTGGTGCTGAAGGCTGCCGACTCCACGGAGTACACCCTTCCTATCGACGAACGCCTGCGCGCCGCCGTGCGCGGCGACCGTCCCCGCCTCGGCCAGATCGAGATCGAGGTCGAGAGCCACCTCCGCCCCCGCGACATCCAGGCGCGTATACGTGCCGGCGCGACCGCGGAAGAGGTCGCGCAGATGGCCGGCATCCCCGTCGACCGGGTGCGCCGCTTCGAGGGCCCCGTGCTCGCCGAGCGTGCCTTCATGGCCGAGCGGGCCCGCAAGACCCCGGTCCGCCGCCCCGGCGAGAACTCCGGTCCGCCGCTGGGCGAGGCCGTGCAGGAACGGCTGCTGCTGCGCGGCGCCGACAAGGACACCGTCCAGTGGGACTCATGGCGTCGCGACGACGGCACATGGGAAGTCCTGCTGGTCTACCGCGTCGCGGGCGAGCCGCACTCGGCGAGCTGGACGTACGACCCGCCCCGGCGGCTCGTCCAGGCCGTCGACGACGAGGCGCGCTCCCTGATCGGCGAGTCCGACGACCTGGCCGCGCCGGAGCCCAGCTTCCCGTTCGTCCCCCGGATCGCCCGGCTGCCGCGCGACAGACCGCTGGACCGCCCCGAGCGCGAGCGCGAGCGGCCCAGCCTGCCCGCGCAGGCGTCCGAACCGGACGAGGAGATCACGGGCGAGCGGGATTCCCTGACCAGCCTGCTGGAGGCGGTGCCGAGCTTCCGCGGCGACCTCGTCGTCCCGGAACTGCCCCCGGCGGAGCCCGAGGAGGAGCCCGTCGTCGCCGAGGTCGAGGAGGAGGAGCCTCCGGCTCCCGCCGCCTCGGCCGGATCCGCCTACGCGGACGTCCTCATGCCGCGATCGGTGGGCAGCCACCGTGACCGGCTCGTCGGTGCCACCGACCGCCAGGCCGAGGCTGACGGCGTACGCCCGGGCCGCAGAGCGGCCGTACCGAGCTGGGACGAGATCGTGTTCGGGACGCGGCGCAAGAAGCAGGAGTAGCCGGTTCCGCCGTCGGACGACGAGGGCCGTGCCTTCCGGGCACGGCCCCCTCCTCGTGTCGGGTCACTGCGGGTCCGGCCCGACGGCGACCGGCCGGTCCGGGTCCGAGGACCACTCCGACCACGAACCCACGTACAGCTCGGCCGGAATGCCCGCAGCGGCCAGCGCCAGAACCTCGTGGGCGGCGGAGACCCCCGACCCGCAGTACACCCCGACCCGAGAACCCTCCCTCACGCCAAGTCCCTGGAACCGCGCCCGCAGTTCCCCGGTGGGCAGGAAGCGCCCGTCGGCCCCCACGTTCTCCGTGGTGGGTGCCGACACCGCGCCCGGGATGTGCCCGGCCACCGGGTCGATCGGCTCCACCTCGCCCCGGTACCGCTCCCCCGCCCGCGCGTCCAGCAGCACACCGGACCGGGCCAGAGCCGCGGCGGCATCCGCGTCGAGCAGCCCCGTCGTCCCCGGCTCGGGCACGAAGTCGCCCTCGGCCGGAGCCGGCACGGACTTCTCCAACGGCCCCTCCCAGGACGGCAACCCGCCGTCGAGGACCCGCACGTCCGGGTGACCCGTCCAGCGCAGCAGCCACCACGCCCGGGCCGCCGCCCAGCCCTGGCCGCCGTCGTAGACGATCACCGGTGTGCCGGCCGACACGCCCGCCCGGCGCATCGCGGTACCGAAACGCGCGAGGTCCGGCAGCGGATGCCGGCCGCCCTTGCCGGGCTCGGAGGCCAACTCCCGGTCCAGGTCGACGTAGACGGCCCCGGGCAGGTGCCCTGCCTCGTACGCGGCCCGGCCGTCGAACGGCGGTTCGCCGGCCGCCTTGGCCGCGCTGAGTTGCCAGCGGACATCGAGCAGGACCGGCGGGCGGGCGCTGTCGAGGTCCTTCACGAGGTCGGATGCGGAGATGATGGCGTTCATGGTCCCCATCCTCGCGTACGGGGGTGGCCGAGCCGTCCGTGTCCGGCTACTCTGCTCGGCCGGAGCGGAGCGATCACACGTTGTACGGGAACAAGCACATGCTGTACAGCTGAACGACACCTGCCTACAAGCGCGCCGCGAGGGACGAGGCCCGCACATCGGGCATTCTCCCGGACAAGGGACGCCCCACAGGGCTGCCCCACCAGGCTGCGGAGAGCACGGCCACCGCGAGGCCGAGAAGAGAGTGACGATGACCGACGCACGGGGGTCCGCCGGGCCGAACGGTGACACACCCACCCGGCACGCGCCCGGTGCGCCCTGCTGGGTGAGCCTGATGGTGCACGGCCTGGACGCGACCGAGGAGTTCTACGGAGCGCTGTTCGGCTGGGAGTTCCAGCCGGGCCCCCAGCAGCTCGGCCCATATGTGCGCGCGCTGCTCGACGGGCGCGAGGTGGCCGGCCTCGGCCGGCTGCCGCCGGACCGCCATCTGCCCATCGCATGGACCCCCTACTTCGCCTCGGAGAACGTGGATCTGACGGCCGAAACGGTGCGCAGCCGCGGCGGAACGATCGGCGTGGGTCCGCTGGACGCCGCCGACGCCGGCCGCCTGGCGATCGGCTCCGACCCCGCGGGCGCGGTCTTCGGCATCTGGCAGGCCGCCGCGCACCTGGGCACCGCCGTCTCGGGCGTTTCCGGCACGCCCGCCTGGAACGAGCTGCTGACCTACGAGTCGGCGAGCGTGGCCAAGTTCTACCGCACGGTGTTCGGCTACGAGGAGGAGCCGGTGGTCTCCGCCGACTTCGACTACGTGACCCTGCACCTGGGCGGCGGGCCCGTCGCCGGCATCCACGGTGTGGGGCACGCGCTGCCCCGCGACCGGGGGCCGCACTGGGTCACGTACTTCCAGGTCGCCGATGTCGACGACGCCGTGGACCATCTCGTCCACCTGGGCGGGCAGGTCCTCAAGCCGGTGCACGACACCGCCCACGGGCGGGTGGCGAGGGTGGCGGACCCGGAAGGCGCGCGGTTCGCGCTGCTGCAACGGCCGGGCTGACGGCCGGAGCGCCGGACGCGGGTCAGGCGGAGGTCACCGGCAGCACGTCCGGGGACAGGGCCGCCGCGTGGGAGGTCGCCGCGGTCATCCGGCGGCGGTGGTGACGGCGGCACAGCACCTCGTACCCGACCTCGTCGGCGGAGTGGGTGACGTCGCCGACGACCACCTGGGCGCCCTCGACGACCATCACCCCGCCTATGGTGCGGGCGTTGTGCGTGGCGCGGGCTCCGCACCAGCACAGGGCCTCGACCTGGAGCACCTCGACCCGGTCGGCCAGCTCCACCAGCCGCTGCGAGCCGGGGAACAGCTTGGAGCGGAAGTCGGTCGTGATGCCGAAGGCGTAGACGTCGAGGTTCAGGTCGTCGACCACACGCGCGAGTTGGTCGATCTGCTCCGGTGCGAGGAACTGCGCCTCGTCGGCGATCACGTAGTCGGCGCGGCCGCCCTGCGAGAGATGGTCGACGAGATAGCCGTAGAGGTCCTGCCCGTCGCCGACCTCCACCGCGTCCGTCACCAGGCCGAGACGCGAGGACAGCTTGCCCTCGCCGGCCCGGTCGTCACGCGAGAAGATCATGCCCTGCAGGCCGCGCGCCGAGCGGTTGTGCTCGATCTGGAGAGCCAGCGTCGACTTGCCGCAGTCCATGGTTCCGCAGAAGAACACCAGCTCGGGCATGTGGAGTTGAGCACCTTTCGGCGTGAGAGGTCGGCGTGGGGCAGTGTCAGGAGCGTACTTCGAGCAGGGGGACCAGCTGCTCGGCGGGGGTCATCGAACCGTGGTTGCCGACCATGGCCGACTCCTTGGGCTCCCGCTCGGAGGCGATGAGCAGGACGTCGTCCCGCGCGGCCGCGACCACGTCACCGATCCTGCCGTACACCCGTTCGTCGATCTGCGGGCCGAACCAGCCCGCCGCGATGGCCTCGTCGCGTGAGGCCACCCAGAACTGCTCGCCGAGCACCTCGCGCCAGCAGGTCAGGACGTCGTTCGCCGCGCCGGGCACCGCGTAGACATGGCGGGCGCGGCCCTCGCCGCCGAGCAGGGCGACCCCGGCGCTCAGCTCCCAGTCCTCGTCGAAGTCGATGCGGTGCTGCTCGTCGAACGGCACGTCGATCATGCCGTGGTCCGCGGTGATGTAGAGGGCGCTGCGCGGCGGCAGTTGCTCGGCCAGGCGCTGCACCAGGCGGTCGGCGTACATGAGCTGGCCGCGCCAGGTGTCGGAGTCGACGCCGAAGCGGTGACCGGCGCCGTCCACCTCGGCGAAGTACGTGTACACCAGGGAGCGGTCGCCCGCGGCCAGTTGCTCGGCCGCCAGGTCCATGCGGTCTTCGCCGGTCAGCCGCCCCAGGAACGTTCCGCCGCTGAGCGCGACCCTGGTCAGCGGGGTGTTCTGGAAGGTCGGGGAGGACACCTGCGCGGCGTGCACCCCGGCCTCGTGCGCCCGCTGGAAGACCGTGGGGTACGGCTGCCAGACGCCGGGCTGGGTCCACGGCTGCCAGCGCAGCTGGTTCATCAGCTCGCCGGTGTCCGGGTTGCGGACGGTGTAGCCGGGCAGGCCGTGCGCGCCGGGCGGCAGGCCGGTGCCGACGGAGGCGAGGGAGGTCGCCGTGGTCGCCGGGTAGCCGGCGGTGAGCGGACGCCCGGTGCCGCCGCGCGAGGTGGCGAGCAGGGACGTCATGAAGGGCGCGTCCTCGGGGTGCGCCCTCAGCTGCTCCCAGCCGAGACCGTCGATCAGGAACACGCAGTTCCGGTCGGCGGGGGTCAGCTCGGCGATCGTCGCGCTCATGTCCGGTACGCCGAGACCGGCGGCCAGCGTGGGCAGGAGGTCGGCGAGCGATCCGCTGCCGTACTCGGGGGCGGGTGCGGAGGCGACGGTCAGCGGTTCGGGGTGGGGGTCCCAGGCCGTCTTGGGCTGTGCCATCAGCGGGTCGTGTCCGCGGTCGCCTCGGAGAGGGCCTGCGCGAACGCGAGCGCCTCACGCACGGTCTCCGGTCCGTCCCCGGCCTCGCTGACGCGCAGGCTGAGGTCGTCCGCCGTCGAATTGCCGGTGTAGCCGTGGTCCGCCTCGCAGTTGGGGTCGCCGCAGGCGGCCGGTTCCAGGTCGATACGGGAGACGGCGCCCCAGCCGATGGTGAGGACGACCTCGCGGGGCAGCGTGCCCGGCTTGTACGACTCGGGGTTGGCGACCACGCGGCTGACCACGACCGACGAGATGCGGCCGATCTTCACCGACTCCGTCGACGTCGTGGCGTAGGGCGTCGGGGAGGTGCTGTCGGCGGCCTGTTCGTCGGTGTGGCTGACGATGAAGCGGTTGTCCGTGAGGACGAGCACGGTCACGTGTCGCCGTACCTCGTTCTGGTCGAACGTCGTCTCCTGGTGGACCAGGAACGACCGCATGGGCTCACCGCCCACGGCGGCCTCCACCGCCTCGGCCACGAGGGCGGGGTAGTAGCCGCTGCGCTCGATCGCCGCCCGCAGCCCCTGGGTCGTCGTACTGGTCTTGGCCATGACGCCCATCCTACGGGGGACCACTGACTGCGAGGGACAGGTCGCCCCCTGTCAGTAGGCGGGGAGGGTCCGCGGGCCGAGGTCGTCGCGGGCGGGCGGGGACGCGAGGCGGACGGAGGCACCGAGGACGCTCAGGCCGTGCGCGGCGACGACGACCGGCTCCAGGGTGACCGCGACGACCTCGGGGTGGTCGTCGACCAGCCGGGAGACCCGCAGCAGCAGTTCCTCCAGGGCCCGGGTGTCGGCCGGAGCGGAGCCGCGCCAGCCGAACAGCAGGGGGGCGGTGCGGATCGAGCGCACCAGCGAGGTCGCCTCCCGGTCGGTGACCGGGATCAGCCGGTGCGCCGTGTCCCCGAGCAGTTGTGAGGCGGCCCCGGCGAGCCCGAAGGAGAGCACGGCTCCGGCCGCGGGGTCGATGACGGCCCGCACGACCACGTCCACGCCGCGCGGCGCCATCCGCTGCACCACCGGCCGCAGCTCCTCCGGCGCGCCGAACAGCTCGGTCAACTCGGTGTACGACCGGCGCAGTTGTTCCTCGTCGGCGAGGTCGAGGCGGACGCCGCCCAGGTCGGCGCGGTGCCTGAGGTGCGGGGCCGTGGCCTTGAGTGCCACGGGGTAGCCGAGGGTGCGGGCGGCTTCGGCGGCGGCGTCGGGGGTCGGGGCGGGCAGGGCGCGGTGGACCTGGACGCCGTAATGGCCGAGGAGGTCGCAGGTCTCGTCCGTGCCGAGTGTGAGTCCCTGCCCGCGCGCGAGCAGGCCGTCGATCAGTGCGGCGGCGCCCTTCTCGTCGATGTCCTCGTACTCGGGCACCTTGCCGGGGGCGGCGGCCTCGCGCCGCCACTGCGCGTAGGCGACGGCCTGGCCGAGGGCGCGGACGGCACGCTCGGCGGCGGGATAGGCGGGGATGAGGTGCGCGCCTTCGGGGGCCTCGGTGGCGGGGAGGTGTTGCTCTGCAGGTGCCGAACCGGGCAGGCCTCGAGGATATTTGCCCGACTCGGCGCGTGACGCCCCCGCAGGAGATTCCTGCGGATTATTGTCCGAACCGGTCTGGGGTGCCGTGCTCGCCGCCGCCGACAGGGCCTCCGCCAGGCCGCCGAGCTCCACGTGGACCACCAGGACCGGCTTGCCCGGGGCCGCGGCCGAGGCCGAGCGCAGGGCCTGTGCGAGGGCCGCGTCGCCGACCGAGCCCTCCCCCACCGCCGGTATGGCGGTGACGACCACGGCGTCGCACCGGTCGTCGGCGAGCGCGCGGGACAGGGCGGCGTGGAAGTCCGCCGCGGAGGCCGCGGTGGTCAGGTCCTGCGGGGGGTGCGGCCGCAGGCCCTCGGCGAGGCACGCGTCGTACGTGAGCAGGCCGAGCGACTCCGAGTTGCCCAGGATGGCCACCCTGGGGCCGGCGGGCAGGGGCTGGCGGGCGAGCAGCAGGCCCGCGTCCACCAGCTCGGTGATGGTGTCGACGCGGATGACGCCGGCCTGGCGCAGCAGCGCCGACACGGTCGCGTGCGGCAGCCGGGTCGCCCGTACGGCGTGTCCCTGGGGGGCGGCGCCGTGCCGCGCCCCCTGGACGACGACGAGGGGCTTGGCCGCGGCGGTCCGGCGGGCGAGGCGGGTGAACTTGCGGGGATTGCCGATGGACTCCAGGTACATGAGGACGACGTCGGTGTCGGGGTCCTCGTACCAGTACTGCAGGACATCGTTGCCGGAGACGTCGGCGCGGTTGCCGGAGGAGACGAAGGTGGAGACGCCGGTCACGCCCGTGACGCCGCCGCCGCGCCGGTGCAGCCGGGACAGCAGGGCGATGCCGATGGCACCGGACTGGGCGAACAGGCCGATCCGGCCGGGACGCGGCACCTCGGGGGCGAGGGAGGCGTTGAGCCGTACCCGCGGGGAGGTGTTGATGACGCCGAAGGCGTTGGGGCCGATGATGCGCATGCCGTACGTGCGCGCGTGCCGGACGAGGGCTCGCTGGCGTTCGCGCCCCTCGTGGCCGCTCTCGGCGTACCCGGCGGAGACCACGACGAGCCCCTGCACGCCGTGTTCGCCGCACTCGGTGACGACCTCGGGGACCTGCTCGGCCGGTACGGCGACGACGGCGAGGTCGACCGGGCCGTCGATGTCCCGCACCGAGCGGTGCGCGGGCACGCCGTCGAGCTCCTTCTGCTCCTCGGGAAGGGCCTTGTTCACGGCGTACAGGCGGCCGGTGAAGCCGGCGTCGCGGATGTTGCCGAGGACGCTGCGGCCCACGCCGCCCGGGGTGCGCCCGGCGCCGATGACGACGACCGAGCCGGGGGCGAGCAGCCGCTGCACGGAGCGTGCCTCGGCGCGGTGTTCGCGGGCGTACTGCACGGCGAGGGAGCGGTCGGTGGGTTCGAGGTCGAACTCCAGACGGACGACGCCGTCCTCGAAGCTGCGCTTCTGTGTGTAGCCGGCGTCCGTGAACACCTTGATCATCTTGGTGTTGGCGGGCAGTACCTCGGCGGCGAAGCGGCGGATGCCGCGCTCGCGGGCGACGGCACCGATGTGTTCGAGCAGGGCGGAGGCGACCCCGCGGCCCTGGTGGGCGTCCTGTACGAGGAAGGCGACCTCGGCCCATTCAGAAGGGGCGGGCGCGGAGCGCCCTCCGGCACGGGCGGTGGCGGGAGACGGGTGGGCGGGTGCCGACGCGGGCGTTCCGTCCGCGCCGATCCGGTCGTAGCGTACGGTGGCGATGAACTCGCCGCCGATCGTGGCCGCGAGTCCCACCCGGTCCACAAAGTCGTGGTTCGTGAAGCGGTGGACGTCCTTGGCGGACAGGCGAGGGTACGGCGCGAAGAAGCGGTAGTACTTCGACTCGTCGGAGACCTGCTCGTAGAAGCTGACCAGGCGATCGGCGTCATCAACGGTGATGGGCCGGATGCGCGCGGTGCCTCCGTCGCGCAGCACCACGTCGGCTTCCCAGTGGGCGGGATACTCGTGCCGGTCCGGCGAGGTCTGCATGGGCCCCAGAGTACGGCTAGCGTCCGACAGTGGCGCGAGGCAGTCTGTGGAGGGCGTCAGTCGGGTCGAGGCCGCGATCCGACGGCACCCCTGGAGCGGAACGCGAGGACCGCTCCGGGCGGGCTTCACGATATGGGAAACTGGTCTAGACAACCCTGAACACCGAAGGGCAGCAACACATGGCTGAGCGCCGCGTCAACGTCGGCTGGGCCGAGGGTCTCCACGCCCGCCCCGCCTCCATCTTCGTCCGAGCCGCCACGGCCGCAGGCGTCCCGGTGACGATCGCCAAGGCTGACGGCAACCCCGTCAACGCGGCCTCGATGCTGGCCGTCCTGGGCCTCGGCGCCCAGGGTGGCGAGGAGATCGTCCTCGCCTCCGACGCCGAGGGCGCGGACGCCGCCCTGGACCGGCTGGCCAAGCTGGTCTCCGAGGGTCTCGAGGAACTGCCCGAGACCGTCTGATCCCGTGCGCCGATCCGGCGCACACCGAAGGGCTCGTCCGTATTCGCCGGGCGAGCCCTTCGTCATTCCCATCGACGAGGGGCCAGAATTCTGGAATTTCCAGTTTCCGGGCAAGGGAAATAGACCCGCACGAATTGGCTGCTCTTTGTATACGGCCGCCGTGTTAATGCCGCGGGCTCGCCGTGTTTACGGGATGTTGCGAGTTCCTCACATGGTCCGCGGGCTCCCTGCCGGAGCGGAAACGCAGTCGGTGCGCACCCCGCGCGCGCTCGGCGTGCAGCGCCGTGACCGCCCGCGCGCGCTCGCCGTCCCCGCGCGCCACCGCGTCCACGATCGCGCCGTGCTCCGTCCAGGACTCCACCGGGCTGACCGGCGCGTCCACGGCGTACATCCACGCGATCTTGTGGCGGAGCTGGGTGAGCATCGAGGTCAGTGCGGGGCTGCCGGAGGCCTGGGCGAGCGTTTCGTGGAACCAGCCGCCGAGGGAGCGCAGATCGTCGCTGCTGCCGCGGCGGGCCCGCTCCTGGCCCAGCCTGACCAGGCCGCGCAGGACCTTCAGATGCGCCTCGGTGCGGCGCTGGGCGGCGCGGGCCGCGCCGAGCGGCTCCAGGAGCATGCGCATCTCCAGCAGGTCGCCCGCCTCCTGCTCGGTGGGTTCGGCGACGCACGCGCCCGCGTGCCGGCGGGTCACCACGAAGCCCTCGGCCTCCAGAGTGCGCAGCGCCTCCCGGACGGGCACCCGCGAGACGCCGTAGCGGCGGGCGAGGAGTTCCTCGGTGAGCCGGCTGCCGCGTCCGTGGACACCCGCGACGATGTCGTCCCGGATGGCCGTGCACACCGAGTGCGCGGGAATACGCATGACCGACCTCCCCTTAATTCCCGTGAAACGCCGACGAGCGGCGCCCGTTCCGTGACTCTATTGCAATGAGCCGGAATTTCCGACGGCAAGCGGGAATCCAGGGATATTTTTTGGACAGGCTCCGCAGTAAACGCCGAAAGCCCCGGCTCGGGGAGCCGGGGCTTCGGGGACAGCGCTGAGGTTCCGGTCAGACGTTCACGCCGTGCGAGCGGAGGTAGGCGACCGGGTCGATGTCCGAGCCGTACTCGGGGCTCGTACGGGCCTCGAAGTGCAGGTGTGGCCCGGTGACGTTGCCGGTCGCGCCGGACAGGCCGATCTGCTGGCCCGGAGTGACCTGCTGGCCCACCGAGACGCCGGCGGAGGACAGGTGGCCGTACTGGGTGTACGTCCCGTCGTTCATCTTGATCACGATCTGGTTGCCGTACGAGCCGCCCCAGCCGGCCTCGACGACGGTGCCCGCGCCGACCGCGTGGACGGAGGTGCCACTGGCGGCGTGGAAGTCGACACCGGTGTGGCTGCCGGAGGACCACAGGCCACTGTTGGCCTGATAGCTGGTGGAGACGTACGAGCCGGAGATCGGGGACACGAAGGTGTTGAGGCGCTTGCGCTCGGCCTCGCGGGCGGCACGCTCCTTGACCTCACGGGCCTCCTCGGCCGCCTGCTTGGCCTTCTTCGCCGCCTCGGCCGCCTGCTTGCGGGCGGCCTCCTCGGCCTTCTGCTTGGCGGCGGTCTCGTCGGCGGCCTGCTGCTGCGCGACCGCCTGGGCGTCGATCTGCTGGGCCACGGTGTCGCCCATGGTGACGACCGGGGTGAGGCCGGTCTGCTCGGCGCTGGGCTCGGCGGCGAAGGCCGCGGGGGCTGCCACGGTACCGATCACGCCGGTGGTGGCGAGGGCCGCGACGCCCGCGGCGCGGGCGGTGCCGCGCTGGATCCTGCTGGGACGACGGTGCTTCCCGGTGGCGCGAGTGAACGCCATGTAGTGGCTGGTCCTTTCCTTCCCTCTCGCCTACCGGGTTAGCTGACGGGTTCGGAGCAGGAAGGTCTCCTACGGACTCCCTCGCGGCTCGCGCGGGCGCCCGATTCACCCCAGGGACTTCGATGGGTCCCCGGCTCCCCTGGCTCGCGCCGTACGGGGACTCGGCGATGACTGTCCGGTGCCGCGGATGCGGCGCACTGCCTGACGAACAGCCCGGACGACGCTAAGCGGCGCCACTTTCAATTCCCAAACGAATCCTGGTGTTTGTAGCGGATCCCACAGGGCAGACAGGCAACCTCCGTATCAATTCGGGCATAAAGGAGCCCTGGTGCCTTGGAAGACAACCAGGGCCCCTACGCGCGCGTGCCGCTACTCGGCGGCGACGACGGTCACTTCGCCGATGCCCAGGGCCTCCACGGGCGCCTTGATCTGCGCAGCGTCACCGACGAGGACGGTCACCAGACGGTCCACCGGGAAGGCGCTCACGGCCGCCGCGGTGGCCTCCACGGTGCCGGTCGCGGCGAGCTGACGGTACAGCGTGGCCTGGTAGTCGTCGGGCAGGTGCTGCTCGACCTGGTCGGCCAGCGTGCTCGCGACCGCCGCGGCCGTCTCGTACTTCAGCGGAGCCACCCCGACCAGGTTCTGCACGGCGACGTCCCGCTCGGCGTCGGTCAGCCCCTCGGCGGCGAGGGTGCGCAGCACCGTCCAGAGGTCGTCCAGAGCGGGGCCGGTGTTGGGCGTGTCGACGGAACCGCTGATGGCGAGCATCGCGGCACCCGTGCCGTCCGGAGCGGACCGGAGGACCTGGCCGAACGCCCGTACGCCGTAGGTGTAGCCCTTCTCCTCGCGCAGGACGCGGTCCAGACGGGAGGTGAGGGTGCCGCCGAGGCAGTACGTGCCGAGCACCTGCGCGGGCCACACGCGGTCGTGCCGGTCCGGGCCGACCCGGCCGATCAGCAACTGCGTCTGGACGGCGCCGGGGCGGTCCACGATGACGACCCGGCCGGTGTCGTCGGCGGTCACCGGCGGCACGGGGCGGGACTCGGCCGAGGAGCCCGTCCAGGCGCCCAGGGTCTCCCCGAGCAGGGCGTCGAGGTCGATGCCGGTGAGGTCGCCGACGACCACGGCGGTGGCCGTGGCGGGACGGACGTGCTTCTCGTAGAAGCCGCGAACGGCCGCGGAGTCGATCGCGGCGACCGTCTCCTCGGTGCCCTGCCGGGGCCGCGACATACGCGCGTCCGACGGGAACAGCTCCCTGGAGAGCTCCTTGGCGGCGCGGCGGGAGGGGTTGGCCAGCTCGTGCGGGATCTCGTCGAGGCGGTTGGCGACCAGCCGCTCGACCTCGCTGTCGGCGAACGCGGGCGACCTCAGCGCGTCGGCGATCAGGTTCAGTCCCTTGGCGAGCCGGGAGGCCGGCACCTCGAGGCTGAGCCGGACGCCGGGGTGGTCGGCGTGCGCGTCGAGAGTGGCACCCGCGCGCTCCAGCTCGGCGGCGAACTCCTCGGCGGAGTGCTTGTCGGTGCCCTCGGAGAAGGCCCGGGCCATGATCGTGGCCACACCGTCGAGGCCGGCCGGCTCGGCTTCCAGGGGGGCGTCGAGCAGGACCTCCACGGCGACGACCTGCTGACCGGGGCGATGGCAGCGCAGCACCGTCAGGCCGTTGTCGAGCGTGCCGCGCTCGGGGGCGGGGAAGGCCCACGGCTTGGCGTCGCCCGCCTGCGGCCGGGCGTGGAAGTCCATCGTGGCGAGCTCGGTCACTTGGCCGCCTCCTCGTTCTCGTCGCCGGCCGCGGCTGCGGTGTCCTCGGTGGCGTCCTCGTCGGTGACGGGCTCGTACACGAGCACCGCGCGGTTGTCGGGCCGCAGGCGGGCCTTGGCGACCTCCTGGACCTCCTCCGCCGTGATCTCCAGCACACGCTGGACGGCGGTCAGGGCGAGCTGCGGGTCGCCGAACAGCACGGCGTACCGGCACAGTTCGTCGGCGCGGCCGGCGACCGTGCCGAGCCGGTCCAGCCACTCGCGCTCCAGCTGGGCCTGGGCGCGCTCCATCTCCTCCGCCGTGGGGCCCTCCTCGGCGAACCTGGCGAGCTCCTCGTCGATGGCGGTCTCGATGACCGGAACCTCCACGTCACCGGACGTCTTCACGTCCAGCCACCCCAGGGAGGGCGCCCCGGCGAGCCGCAGCAGGCCGAAGCCGGCCGCCACGGCCGTACGGTCGCGCCGCACCAGCCGGTTGTAGAGGCGGGAGGACTCGCCGCCGCCGAGGACGGTGAGGGCCAGGTCGGCCGCGTCGCACGCGCGCGTGCCGTCGTGCGGCAGCCGGTAGGCGGCCATCAGGGCGCGCGCCGGGACCTCCTCCTCGACGACCTCGCGCAGTTGCTCACCGATGGTCTCCGGCAGCGAGCCGTCGCGCGGAGCGGGCTTGCCGTCGTGATTGGGGATGGAGCCGAAGTACTTCTCGACCCAGGCGAGGGTCCGCTCCGGGTCGATGTCGCCGACCACGGAGAGTACGGCGTTGTTCGGCGCGTAGTAGGTGCGGAAGAACGCGCGCGCGTCCTCCAGGGTCGCGGCGTCCAGGTCGGCCATGGAGCCGATCGGGGTGTGGTGGTAGGGGTGGCCCTCCGGGTAGGCGAGCGCGGTCAGCTTCTCGAAAGCGGTGCCGTAGGGGACGTTGTCGTAGCGCTGGCGGCGCTCGTTCTTGACGACGTCCCGCTGGTTCTCCATCGACTCGTCGTCGAGCGCGGTGAGCAGCGAGCCCATGCGGTCGGCCTCCAGCCAGAGGGCGAGCTCCAGCTCGTGGGCGGGCATGGTCTCGAAGTAGTTGGTCCGCTCGAAGCTGGTCGTGCCGTTCAGCGAGCCGCCCGCGCCCTGGACGAGCTCGAAGTGGCCGTTGCCCTTGACCTGGGCGGAACCCTGGAACATCAGGTGCTCGAAAAGGTGAGCCAGACCGGTGCGCCCCTTGACTTCGTGGCGCGAGCCGACGTCGTACCAGAGGCACACCGCCGCGACCGGGGTCAGGTGGTCCTCGGAGAGCACCACGCGCAGGCCGTTGGCCAGGCGGTGCTCGGTCGCTGTCAGGCCCCCGGAGCCTGCCTGGGCTGTGGCCGTGTGACCCATGGGCATGTACGTCCCTTCGATCGCGGAGCGGTCTTCACAACCGCGGTTTCCTGCTGGTCCTGCCACTGTATGCAAGCGTGCGAAGCCCTGGTGAAGTTCCCGGCGGCGACCTGGTCCCGGAAGCACGCGAGGCGTCCCGGACAGGGTCCTGGTCCCGGTTGTCAGTGCGGAGGTCCACAATGGTCGGCGTCAGATCCGGATCGCAGCAGCAGAGCGAGCCGCAGGGGCGGTCGTCACCGACACGAGCGTCCCGTAGGCGAGTGACCAGTAACAGGAGGAGCCGGCAGCGATGGCCCGCCGCAGCACGAAGACGCCGCCCGACGACTCGTACGAGGAGCGGATCCTCGACATCGACGTCGTCGACGAGATGCAGGGCTCCTTCCTCGAGTACGCGTACTCGGTCATCTACTCCCGAGCCCTGCCGGACGCACGCGACGGCCTCAAGCCCGTGCACCGCCGCATCGTCTACCAGATGAGCGAGATGGGCCTGCGCCCCGAGCGCGGGTACGTGAAGTGCGCCCGTGTCGTCGGCGAGGTGATGGGCAAGCTGCACCCGCACGGCGACGCGTCCATCTACGACGCCCTCGTGCGCATGGCCCAGCCCTTCTCGATGCGGGTTCCCCTGGTCGACGGCCACGGCAACTTCGGCTCGCTGGGCAACGACGACCCGCCGGCCGCCATGCGGTACACCGAGTGCCGGATGGCCGAGGCGACGAGCCTGATGACGGAGTCGATCGACGAGGACACCGTCGACTTCAACCCCAACTACGACGGCCAGGAGCAGGAACCGGTGGCCCTGCCCGCCGCCTTCCCGAACCTCCTGGTCAACGGCGCCTCGGGCATCGCGGTCGGCATGGCGACGAACATGGCGCCGCACAACCTGCGCGAGGTCATCGCCGCCGCCCGCCATCTGATCAGGTACCCGAACGCCGATCTCGACGCCCTCATGAAGCACGTCCCGGGCCCCGACCTGCCCACCGGCGGCCGCATCGTCGGCCTGTCCGGCATCCGGGACGCCTACGAGTCCGGCCGTGGCACGTTCAAGATCCGGGCGACGGTGTCGGTGGAGCCCGTGACGGCCCGCCGCAAGGGCCTCGTGGTCACGGAACTGCCCTTCACCGTCGGCCCCGAGAAGGTCATCGCCAAGATCAAGGACCTGGTCGGTTCGAAGAAGATCCAGGGCATCGCCGACGTCAAGGACCTCACCGACCGCGCCCACGGCCTGCGCCTGGTCATCGAGATCAAGAACGGCTTCGTGCCGGAGGCGGTCCTGGAGCAGCTCTACAAGCTGACGCCGATGGAGGAGTCCTTCGGCATCAACAACGTGGCCCTTGTCGACGGCCAGCCGCTCACGCTGGGTCTGAAGGAGCTGCTGGAGGTCTATCTCGACCACCGCTTCAACGTCGTGCGACGGCGCTCGGAGTTCCGCCGCGGCAAGAAGCGCGACCGGCTGCACCTGGTCGAGGGTCTGCTGACGGCCCTGCTGGACATCGACGAGGTCATCCGTCTGATCCGCTCCAGCGAGAACTCCGCGCAGGCCAAGCAGCGCCTGATGGAGCAGTTCTCGCTGAGCGATGTGCAGACGCAGTACATCCTCGACACGCCGCTGCGCCGTCTGACCAAGTACGACCGCATCGAGCTGGAGTCCGAGAAGGACCGGCTCAACGCGGAGATCGAGGAGCTCACCCGGATCCTCGACTCGGACACGGAGCTGCGCAAGCTGGTCTCCAGCGAACTGGCCACGGTCGCCAAGAAGTTCGGCACCGACCGGCGTACGGTCCTGCTGGAGTCGGGCGGTGCCCCGGTCGCGGCCGTGCCGCTGCAGGTGGCCGACGACCCGTGCCGGGTGTTGCTGTCCTCGACGGGTCTGCTGGCCCGGACGGCGAACGGCGAGCCCTTCACGGAGGACGCCGGCGCCAAGCGCGTGAAGCACGACGTGATCGTCTCGGCGGTGCCGGCCACCGCCCGCGGCGAGGTGGGCGTGGTCACCTCGGCGGGCAGGCTGCTGCGACTGAACGTGGTCGACCTGCCCCAGCTTCCGGAGTCACTGACGGCGCCGAATCTCGCGGGGGGCGCGCCGCTGGCGGAGTTCGTCTCCCTGGAGGACGACGAGACAGTGGTCTGTCTGACCACGCTCGACGAGTCGTCGCCGGGCCTGGCGCTCGGCACGGCTCAGGGCGTCGTCAAGCGCGTGGTGCCGGACTATCCGGCCAACAAGGAAGAGCTCGAGGTGATCACCCTCAAGGAGGGCGACCGGATCGTCGGCGCCGTCGAGCTGCGCACCGGCGAGGAGGACCTGGTCTTCGTCACCGACGACGCGCAGCTGCTGCGTTTCCAGGCGTCCCAGGTCCGCGCGCAGGGCCGCCCGGCCGGCGGTGTGGCGGGCATCAAGCTCACCGAGGGCGCGAAGGTCATCTGCTTCACCGCGGTGGACCCGGCGGTGGACGCCGTGGTCTTCACCGTCGCGGGCTCGCGGGGCACGCTGGACGACTCCGTCCAGACGACGGCCAAGCTGACCCCGTTCGACCAGTACCCGCGCAAGGGCCGCGCCACGGGCGGCGTCCGCTGCCAGCGGTTCCTGAAGGGCGAGGACTGTCTGTCCCTGGCCTGGGCGGGCCCCGTCCCCGCCCTCGCGGCGCAGAAGAACGGCACCCCGGCCGACCTCCCTGACATCGACCCGCGCCGCGACGGCTCGGGGGTGTCCCTGGCGAAGACGGTGGCGGTGGTGGCCGGGCCGGTCTAGGCGGTGGCCGGGCCGGTTGAGGGCCCTTCTTCTGGTGGCTCTTGAACGGTGCCGTGGAGCAGACGCTGGCCGTGGTGGCCGGGTCGGTCTAGGCGGTGGCCGGGCTGGTCCGGGCCGGGTCCGCGGCGTCCTCCTCGGGGTCCCGCACGTACCGCAGGACGCCCCACATGCCGTGCTCGTCGGCATGTGGGGCCTCGCTCCTGCACGCCTCCAGCTCCTTGCCGAGGGCGGGGGCGTCGATCCCGGAGCCGATGAGGACCAGCTGGGTGAGGCGTTCGCCGCCACCCGGCCAGGGCTCCGGGTAGAAGCGCAGGAACCGCCCGACGGCGTGGACGGCGTAGCGGTTGCGGACGTCGTACGGCCCGAAGTCGATGTAGCCCTTGATCCGGTACAGCCCCTCGGGCCGACTGTCCAGGAACGTCATCAGCCGACGCGGGTCGAGCGGCTCCCGGGAGACGAACGACAGGCTGTCGTACGCGGCGTGCAGGTGGCCGGCGTGGTCGTCCGCGCGGTGCTGGTGCGGGGCCAGTCCGTGGGCGGCGTCTGCGTGCGGGGCCGCTGCGCGCGGGTCGTCCTCGTGCAGGTCGTCGTCCTCGTGCAGGTCGTCGAAGGACAGCTGCCCGATGCGCTCCTCGCTCGGGCGGCAGTCGAAGAGGAACTCGGGGTCGATCCGGCCGTAGGTGGCCGGGACGACGGCGGCGCGGTCGACCAAGGACCGGACCAGCCCGAGGACACGTTCGCCGTCCGCCGCCCGGTCGAGCTTGTTGACGACGACGAGGTCGGCCAGCGCGAGATGCCGGTCGATCTCGGGATGCCGGGCACGGGTGTCGTCGAACTCGACGGCGTCGACCACCTCGACGAGCCCTCCGTACACGACCCCGGGGTGCTCGCTGGCCAGCAGCATCCGCACGAGTTCCTGCGGCTCGGCGAGACCGCTGGCCTCGATGACGATGACGTCGATGCCGAGGGAGGGCTCCGCGAGCCGCTCCAGGTACTGGTCCAGTTCGCTCGCGTCGACGGCACAGCACAGACAGCCGTTGCCCAGGGAGACCGTCGAGTCGCCGAGCGCTCCCGCCACGGCCATCGCGTCGATCTCGACCGACCCGAAGTCGTTGACGAGGGCGCCGATACGGCTGCCGCCGCTGCGGTGCAGGAGATGGTTGAGCAGGGTGGTCTTTCCCGAGCCGAGGAATCCGGCCAGGACGACGACCGGGATCTGCTGCGGTTTCGGGCTCGGCTGGCTCACCGTGCGACCTCTCTCGCGCCGACGCGTGCACCGGCTCGCGTTCCCGGCACACGTGGGGAATGGGGATGCCGCACCAGGATACGAGCCGGGAGATCCACGCCGAAGTCAACGACTGTCAGCAGCACTCGCGGGGGCAGACGTTGGGCAGGGCGCCGGCCTACGCGACCCGCGCTGTGCTGCGTGCGCCTTCTTTCCGCCTCCCCGCCGATCAGAGCCGCTCGGCGCTCTGGGAGACGGCAAGCGCCGCCCACCGCTCGCCGGGCTCTCCAGTCGACCGGCGCGCCGACGACCGGCGGGAGGCGCCTGAGCCGGGGGCCACACGGCCACTGGGAAATACGGGTTTCGATTGTTGGAGGGCCCCGCCTCGGCAGGGATGGGCCTGGTGGCGGGTACAGCGTCTGCACTGGGCGTTGCTCAGCAAGGCGATGGACGATCCGGAGCCGGCCGAGGTGCTCGACGCCTCCGACGGGACCGTCTCCCCAGGAAGCAGCGCCAGTACCTCTTCTCCAACGCTGCAGCCCCATGTCCCCCTCGGCGCCGCCCTTCCACGGCATGATCGGCCGAGAAAAATGTGGAGACGCATCGCCGACCGTAGGTGAATGCGCTTTACTGCCAGACACCCGGGCGATGCCACAAGCGGCGTCCGCTCGTCGAGGACGAGCCCCCTACTGTGCATCGCTCGTAGCTTTCGGCAAATGTGCACTCCGCCATGCACCCATGCTCTAAGGACAATCAGTGACGCAGATTATCCGTCGGATCGGCGCTTCACCACGTGAACGAGGAAGCAACTCCGGCGCTAATTGCCCTGACATTTTTGAACTGGCAGACGGAAACTTCGCCGTCATCGGGACAGACGTCACCGACACGCTCGACAGCGAACTTCCGATCGATGCCTCGCGGGCCGACTACGAGCGGATCGTGTCCATTTCCCGGGAGACACTCGTCCGCGCCAAGGCGGACATCCCGGACGCCTGATCCGCACGTCGGCACAGCCGTCGGTCTGCTCGCCGACGCAGAGGGACGGACCGCCTGCGTGCACCGGTCGTGCCGCAGGCGTCGCGAAAAGGAGAGCCGGTTTCCCCTCCCTCCAACGGGGAAGCATCCCGCAGACGTTGGGGGGCGGATGGATCGCCGACGCTTCAGCCGGTCGCTGTTACGGATGAGCCTGTGGGGCGCAGCAGGCCTCATGGGCGCAGCACTCGTCGGCGCCGGTTCCATAGTGATCAGTGGCTGGCTACTGAGTGGTGTCGAGGACGTGAACGGCGGGCGGCGCCAGGCGGTTGAGCGCAGCGCTGTCGGTGATTATTTCGGGGGCATCAGCGCTGTTTTTTCGGGACTTGCCCTCCTCCTTCTCGTGATCACCTTACTGTTCCAGCAGCGGGAATTGCGCTTGCAGCGTCAGGAACTGACATTGCAGCGACAGGAACTCATCTCCTCCCGCGAGGAACTACGACGCAGCGCACGATCCGATCTCCGAGCCCTGCACGTTCAGCTGACCCAGATGGCCATGGATGACCCCTCCTTGGCGAGCGTGTGGAATGACTACCCGGACGAGACCGCTGAAGTAGTGCGCCAGAACTTGTTTGCCAATCTCACGTTCGGCCATTACCTCCTCTTCTACGAATGGGGAGACGTGACGGAAGGGGAGTTACTCGAGTACGCCCGCACGCTTCTCAGGAGTCCCTCCTTCCAGCGCTACTGGGAGGCATCCCGCGGCGCCAAGGAAGGCCTCTCGCCGGACAGTCACGAGGGACGCCTTTTCCGCCTCTTCGAGCAGGCCATCCGCGAGACTCAGGGCCGCAGCACTCCCAGCCCCCCGTAGCCGGGTACGGACCTTCAGGCGGGCACAGGCGCCGGCGCTTCCGGCCCCACATACCGCGCCACCGGCCTGATGATCTTCGTGTCCTCCGCCTGCTCCAGGATGTTGGCGCTCCAGCCCACCGCCCGGGCGGCGGCGAAGGTCGGTGTGAACATCTCGCGTGGCAGACCGCAGAGTTCCATGACCACGCCCGCGTAGTACTCGACGTTGGTGTGCAGTTCCCGGCCGGGCTTCAGCTCCGCCAGAATCGCCTCGATGTGACGCTCGACCTCGACGGCGAAGTCAACCCGCGGCCCGCCGAACCCCTGGGCGACCTCGCGCAGCATCCGGGACCGCGGGTCCTCCGTGCGGTAGATCGCGTGTCCGAACCCCATGATGCGCTCACCGGCGAGCACCCGCTGACGCACCCAGGGATCGATACGGTCCGGGGTGCCGATGGCGTCCAGGGTGTCCAGAGCCCGGCTGGGAGCGCCCCCGTGCAACGGGCCCGACAGCGCCGCCACCGCCCCGGCGAGGCATGCCGCCACGTCCGCACCCGTCGACGCGATGACCCGGGCCGTGAAGGTGGATGCATTGAATCCGTGGTCGATGGTTGAGATCAAGTATTGCTCGATCGCCCGCGCATGCCGCTCGGTCGGTACCGAACCGGTCAGCATGTACAGGTAGTTCGCCGCGTAGGTGAGATCCTCGCGCGGCTCCACGGGTTCCAGCCCCTGACCCAGCCGGTGCAGCGCGGTGAGCAGCGTCGGTACGGCCGCGGCCGCCTCGATCGTGTCCCTCCGGCGCCGGTCGGCGTCGATGTCGTACACGGGGCGGAAGCCCTTCGCCGCCCCCAGCAGCGACAGCGCGGTACGCATCCCGGCCAGCGGCCCGGAGCGTGCGCCGGCCGCGGCGATGGCCGGCAGCGCCGCTCGCAGATCGGCGGGCAGGCGCCGCAGCGCGGCGGTCTCGGCCGCGAAGGCCACGCTCCGCTCGGCGTCCGGCAGTTCGCCGTGTACGAGCAGGTGCCAGACGTCCTCGAAGCCGCGCGTCCGCGCGAGGTCGACGGCGGAGTACTGGCGGTAGTGGTAGAAGCCCTCCCGACCGCGGACATCCCCGATCCGGGTATCGGCGACGACGACACCGGCAAGCCCCCGAGGCGCTTCGACAAGAGTGGCTGCTGACCTGTTGACGGACATGAGTTCCTCCCTGGACTTGATTCGACTGTCCATGATTGACTAAATGTCTGTCAATATTGATTGAGTCAATACATTAATCAATGATCCGCCAGACGGATACGGTGACCCCCATGCGCGATCAAGAACCCGCCCCCCAGGACACGGAACGGCGGCTGACCACCAAGGAGGCCGCCGAGCTGCTCGGCGTGAAGCCGGAGACCGTGTACGCGTACGTGAGCCGCGGCCAGCTCAGCAGCCGACGGGTGAGCGGCGGCCGGGGCAGCACCTTCGACGCCGGGGAGGTCGAGTCCCTCGCCCGGCGCAACAGGCGGGAGAGCGTCGGCAGTTCCGGCTCCGGCGGCGAGCTGTCCGTCCGCACCCGCATCACGCTCATCGAGAGCGACCGCTACTTCTTCCGCGGTGTCGACGCGGTCGACCTGGCCACCCGGCACACCTACGAGGAGGTCGCCGAGTGGCTGTGGACCGGCCGGATGCTGCCGGGCAGCACGTTCACCGCGCCTTCCGCATCCGTCGCCGTCGCCCGCCGCGCCGTCGACGCGCTGCCGGAGCACGCCGCTCCCGCCGACCTGTTGAGGGTCGCGACGATCGCCGCCGCTACCGCGGATCCACTGCGGTTCGACCTCTCCGAGAGCGCCGTGCTCGGCACCGCGCGCACCCTCATTCCCACGCTGGTGGCCGCTCTGCCGCCGGCGGGTCACCAGCGCCGCGACGAGGGCCCTCTGGCACGTCGCCTGTGGTCCCGGCTGTCGGTGCACAAGGACCCCGACGAGGCCTCCCTGCGCGCCCTGGACACCGCCCTCGCGCTCCTCGTCGACCACGACCTGGCCGCCTCCACTCTCGCCGTGCGCGTCGCCGCGTCGGCCCGTGCCCACCCTTACGCGGCGGTCTCCGCCGGGCTGGGCGTGATCGAGGGCCCGCTGCACGGGGCGGCCAGTGGGCACGCGCACCGGCTGCTGCAGGACGTGCTCGACCGGGGCGACTCTGCATCCGTGATCGCGGACGAACTGCGCGCCGGCCGCCGCATCCCGGGCCTCGGACACCGGCTCTACCACGGCGAGGATCCACGCGCGCGGGCCCTGTTCGCTCTCCTGGAGCAGATCCCGCGCGCGGAGCCGGCTCTCCTCGCCGCCCGCGACATCGTCGAGACGACCGCCCGTCACGCCCCCCTGCACGCCACCGTGGACCTGGCCCTGGCCGTGCTCACCGCGTCCTGCGGCATGGCCCCGAGCGCGGGCGAGACGATCTTCGCCGTGGCCCGGACGGCGGGCTGGATCGCCCACGCCCTGGAGGAGTACGGCGAGCGCCCGCTGCGGATGCGCCCGAGCGGTCTCTACGCAGGTCCGAAGCCGCCGCAGCCACTGCCGGAGTAGCGCAGGCCGGACCCGAAAGCCGCCACGACCGAAGTCAGGTTAGGCTCACCTCTGTGAGTACGTGCTCAAGCGTCTCCCGGGACTTCGCCGAGCCCGTTTCGGGAACCGCGGCCACCGCCAGGACCTGGCTGTTGCTGGAACAGCCCGGTCCGTGGGGCGCCAAGGCGCTCACTTCGAGCCACCTGGACCCCGCCCTGGGGCGTGCCCTGGAGGCCGCCGCCAAGGACACGGGCGTACGGATCGCGCTCATCCGCCGCCCCGGGCGCCACGCGGACCGCCGCATGCCCGCCGCGCGCCGGGTGTACGCCGCGCACGTCGTCCCGGGAAACGTATGGCTGCACAGCGCCTCGACCTCGGACCCCGGGGAGCTGCTCGGCCTCGACTTCGCCGCACTCGGCCGGGGCGACCACCGCTCGTTCGGCGCGGTGCTCGGCGGCCGGCCCCACGACGGTGACCCGCTCGCCCTCGTCTGCACCAACGGCAAGCGCGACCGCTGCTGCGCCCTCCTGGGCCGGCCCCTCGCGGCCGAGCTGGCGACGTCGGGAGTCGAGGGCGTCTGGGAGGTCACCCATCTGGGTGGTCACCGCTTCTCCCCCACCGTGCTCGTGCTGCCGTACGGATACGCGTACGGCCGGGCAGAGGCCCATTCCCTCAAGGAGGTCCTGCACGGCGCCCGTGAGGGGCGGATCGTCGTGGAGGGGTGCCGGGGCAGCTCGGCCTGGGACCGGCCCGGACAGGCCGCCGAGCTCGCCGTGCGCACCAGAGTCGGCGAATACGACGCCCAGGCCCTGAGCGTCGTCCGGACCTCCGGCGCGGCCCCGCGCTGGGAAGTGACCGTCGCGCACGCCGACGGACGCCGCTGGCAGGTCGACGTGGCCCAGGGCACGGCCCTGCCGCCCCGCCCCGAGAGCTGCGGGGCATCCGTCCTCGGCTCCCCCGCACGCATGGACGTGGTGGCCGTGCACGAGGTGAGGGTGGCCACGGCACTGGCCAGCTGAGCGTCCGGCTCGCTTCCGGCACACATTGACGCCGCCTCTGCACACATTGATCCGGAGATCCACGCCACACCCGCCTAGGGCTGGCGGCCGGCCGCACGTACGGTCTTGGGTATGAGCCCCACTCCCCCCGCGCGCCGCCTGCGCCTCGGCCTGCCCCGCCGGGTGTTCTCGCAGGTGCTGCTGATGCAGGTGGCGATCGCCGCGGGAGTCGCGGTGCTCGCGACCGGATTGTTCCTCGCACCCCTCAGCAACCAGCTCGACGACCAAGCCATGCGCCGCGCGCTCGCGATCGCGCAGACGACCGCGCAGCTGCCGGATCTCGCGAAGGACCTGCGGGACACGCCGCCCTCGCCGCACGGCCCGGTGCAGCAGGAGGCGGAGCGGATCCGGAAGGCCACCAAGGCCGAGTACATCGTGGTGATGGACTGGCGGGGCGTGCGCTGGTCACACACGGACCCCAAGCAGATCGGCGGCATCGTCTCGACCGACCCCGGCCAGGCCCTGGCCGGCAAGGAGGTCATGGAGATCGACAGCGGCACCCTGGGCCGCTCCGCCCGGGGCAAGGTGCCGCTGCGCGACAGCGACGGCACCGTCATCGGCGCGGTCTCCGTCGGCATCGCCTACGACAGCGTCCGGGCCCGGCTGATCCACGCGATCCCGGGGCTGCTCGCGTATGCCGGCGGTGCCCTGGCCGTGGGCGCGCTGGCGGCGTGGCTCATCTCCCGGAGGGTCCACCGGCAGACCAGGGACCTGGCCTTCTCGGACATCGCGGCGCTCCTGTCGGAACGCGAGGCGATGCTGCACGGCATCCGGGAGGGCGTCGTCGCCCTCGACCGCGCCGGCCGCATCCGCCTCGTGAACGACGAGGCACAACGCCTGCTGGGCATCGGGGAAGCAGTGGTCGGCCGTTCTCCCGACGAGGCGCTCGGCGCGGGCCGTACGGCCGATGTGCTGGCCGGACGCGTCACCGGCACGGATCTGCTCACCGTGCGCGGCCAACGGGTGCTGGTCGCCAACCGCATGCCCACCGACGACGGCGGCGCCGTGGCCACGCTGCGCGACCGTACCGAGCTGGAGCAGCTTGGCCGCGAACTGGACTCCACTCGCGGTCTGATCGACGCCCTGCGCGCCCAGGACCACGAGCACGCCAACCGGATGCACACGCTTCTGGGGCTGCTCGAACTGGAGATGTACGACGACGCCGTCGATTTCGTCGGCGAGGTGGTCGGCGACCACCGGGCCACAGCGGAGCAGGTCACCGAGCGGATCGAGGATCCGCTGCTGGCCGCCCTGCTGGTCGGCAAGGCGACCGTCGCGGCCGAGCGGGGCGTCGCCCTGTGGGTGTCGGACCGGACCCGGCTGCCCGACCGGCTGGTCGACCCGCAGGGGCTCGTCACCGTCGTGGGGAACCTGGTGGACAACGCCCTCGACGCCGTGGCCGGCAAGCCGCACGCGCGCGTGGAGGTCGAACTGCGCGCCGAGGGGCGTACGGCGATCCTCAGGGTGCGCGATACAGGGCCGGGAATCCCGCCGGAGCACCGTGAGTTGGTCTTCACCACGGGATGGTCCACGAAGAAGCCGCCGGCCCACCGCGAGCGGGGTATCGGACTCTCCCTGGTGCGCAGGCTGGCAGAGCGGCAAGGTGGCAGCGCCACGGTCGGCGAGGCGCACGGCGGAGGCGCGGAGTTCACCGTCGTACTGCCCGAGGCGCTGGCCGGGACGGGTCCCGAACCGGCCGTGTCGACCGTGCCGTCCGCACCGCAGACCGTCGAGGAGGGGTCGTGATGATCGAGGTCCTGGTCGTGGACGACGACATGAGAGTCGCGCGGGTCAACGCCGCCTACGTCGAGAAAGTACCGGGCTTCCATGTCGCCGGAGAGGCCCACAGCGCCGGGGAGGCGCTGCACCGGCTGGAGACGCTGCCCCGGCTGGACCTGGTGCTCCTGGACCACTACCTGCCGGATGCGACGGGGCTCTCGGTCGTCCAGGAGATGCGGCGGCGCGGGGACCAGACCGACGTGATCATGGTGACGGCGGCCCGGGACGTCTCCACCGTGCAGGCGGCGATGCGGCACGGCGCACTGCAGTACCTGGTCAAGCCGTTCGCCTTCGCCGGCCTGCGCGCCAAGCTGGAGGCCTACGCGGAGCTGCGCCGCACCCTGGACGGCGGTGGAGAGGCGGAACAGGCCGAGGTGGACCGCATCTTCGGGGCCCTGTCGGCGTCGTCGGAGCCGGACCTGCCCAAAGGTCATTCCCCCACCACCGCGGAGCTGGTCCGCCAGTCCCTGATGCACGCGGACGGGCCCCTGTCCGCTCAGGAGATCGCCGAGCGGACCGGAGTGAGCCGACAGACCGCCCAGCGCTACCTGAAGCTCCTGGAACGAACAGGACGGGCCAGGCTGACCCTCAAGTACGGCGACGCGGGCCGCCCTGAACACCGTTATGAGTGGGCGACCCGCGGTTGAGGCGACAGCCCGTCGGCGTTGTCACGAACTCGGTGACGGCTGCGTTCCGACCGTGGCATCGAAGGCACCGCCTCTACGCCGCTCCCGCACCCGTCAGCGACCGCACCTCCGCCTCCGCGTGCTTGACCTCGTCCGGTGTCTCCGTCGAGGTGACCGTGCCCAGCCAGCCCGCGAGGAAGCCGAGGGGGATCGAGACCAGACCCGGGTTCTGCAGCGGGAAGTACTGGAGGTCGATGCCCGGGAACAGCGAGTCGGGGCCACCCGAGACCACCGGTGAGAGCACCACGAGCACCACGGCCGGGACCAGACCGCCGTAGACGGCCCACACGGCACCCCGTGTGGTGAAGCCGCGCCAGAACAGCGAGTAGAGCAGCACCGGCAGGTTCGCCGACGCGGCGACGGCGAACGCCAGACCGACCAGGAACGCCACGTTGAGGTCCCGCGCCAGCAGACCGAGCGCGATCGCCACCGCTCCGACGCCGACGGCCGCGATCCGGGCCACCGCCACCTCGCTGCGCGGCATCGCGCCCCGGCGCCGCAGGGAGGCGTACAGGTCGTGGGCCACGGACGCCGAGGACGCGAGCGTGATGCCGGCGACCACGGCGAGGATCGTGGCGAAGGCGACCGCGGCGACGATCGCGAAGAGAACCGTCCCGCCGGTGGATCCCGCACCACCACCCAGGTCGAGCGCCAGCAGCGGAACCGCCGTGTTCCCGGCCGCGTTCGAACCGCGTACCGCGTCCGGCCCCAGGATGGCGGCCGCACCGAATCCGAGCACGATCGTCATCAGGTAGAAGCCGCCGATGAGTCCGACGGCCCAGACGACCGAGCGGCGCGCGGCGCGCGCGGTGGGCACGGTGTAGAAGCGCGACAGGATGTGCGGCAGTCCTGCCGTACCCAGCACCAGAGCCAGCCCCAGGCTGATGAAGTCGAAGCGTGCGGTCCAGTCCCCGCCGTACTTCAGCCCCGGCGCCAGAAACGCCCCGCCGTGCCCACTGCGCTCGGCTGCCGTGAGCAACAACCGGTTCAGGTCGCCGTGGAAGCGCATCAGGACGAGCACCGTCAAAGCGATGGTGCCGCCGAGCAGCAGAACAGCCTTGACGATCTGGATCCAGGTGGTCGCGCGCATCCCTCCCAGCGACACGTAGATCACCATGAGAGCGCCCACACCGATGACCGTCCAGGCGCGGGCCGCGTCGCTCGTGCCTCCGAGCAGCAGCGCCACCAGGCTGCCCGCGCCGACCATCTGCGCCACCAGATACAGAACGGAAACCGTGACCGAGGAGGTTCCCGCCGCGATCCGTACCGGCCGTTCCCTCATCCGGGCCGCCACGACGTCGGCGAGGGTGAACCGGCCGCAGTTGCGGACCAGTTCGGCGACCAGGAACAGCACCACCAGCCACGCCACGAGGAAGCCCACGACATACAGCAGCCCGTCGTAACCGAACAGCGCGATGAGACCGGTCACCCCCAGGAAGGAGGCGGCCGACATGTAGTCACCCGCGATGGCAAAACCATTCTCCATGGGGGAGAAGAGCCGCCCGCCCGCGTAGAACTCCTCCGCCGAGCCGCGCCGGTTGCGGCTGACCCATGTGGTGATTCCCAGCGTGACCGCGACGAAGGCGCTGAAGAGCAGCAACGCCAGCGTCTGATGCTCCCCCGTCACGACCCACCACCGCTCACGCCACGTGTCAGTTCCTGTGTGTCCCACCGCAGTTCGAGTGCGGCTCGGTCCCTGCGCAGCCGCGCGTGCCGCGCGTAGGCCCAGGTGAGCAGGAACGTGGACAGGAACTGCCCGAGCCCTGCCACCATCGCGACGTTCATCGCTCCCGCCACGGGTCGCGCCATCAGCTCCGGTGCCGTCGTGGCAGTCACGACGTAGCCCACGTACCAGGCGAAGAACGCCACGGACGCCGGCACCACGAACCTCCGGTACCGCCGCCGCACTTCCTGAAAGGCCGCACTGCGCTGGACTTCCAGGTACACGTCGGCCGCCGCTGCCCTCGTCTCGCCCTCCGTCCGTGCCGTCGGAACCATCGGTTGAGTTTGCGCCCCGTCGCTTGACGACTCGCCCCAGCCGGAGGCGAGGGCGTCGTACCAGGGATCGTCGTACCTGAGCTGTCCGGCCTCCTCGGCCGGGACCGGGGCGTGGCCGTCGAGAGGCTCGGCCCGGCTCTCCTGGTCGGCCCCGGCGCCGCGGGGACGGCCCTTGCTTGGCTGCATGCCCAAGGATGGACAGAACGGGAAGATCCCCGACTCTTCTTCCCTTCACACTTCACCCCATCAGGTGACTAGGGGCTTCTGATGGATCCGTGGAGGAAGGAGCGGCGTCTGGTGCGTGCGATCGGCGTGCGCCGCGAACGGTCACGTGGCGGAGCCACCTGGCCCTTCGCGCCGTGCGTGCGGCCTGGGGGTCCCCTGCTCGACGTGCGGCAGGGGGGTCCCCTGCTCGAGCGCGCAGCCGAGAGCTTGGGGAGTGCGTGCCGGGCGTCGTGACGCCGCGGAGATCCATATGCAGGCCGGGCCGCTGCCGACCGGGCGTGAGACCCGGCCGTGTCCCGGCGGCAGCCCGGCGCGGCGGCTACGCGTCGATCCGCGACCGGTCCAGCGTCGCCGCCGAGTTGGAGATGAACTCCTTGCGCGGCGCCACATCGTTGCCCATGAGCAGATCGAAGACCTGCTCGGCGGCCTCCAGGTCGGAGAGGTTGATCCGGCGCAGGGTGCGGTGACGCGGGTCCATCGTCGTCTCGGCCAGCTGGTCGGCATCCATCTCACCGAGACCCTTGTAGCGCTGGATCGAGTCCTTGTAGCGGATGCCCTTGCTCTGGAACTCCATGAGCGTGTCACGCAGTTCGCGGTCCGAGTACGTGTAGACGTACTTGTCCTGGCCCTTCCTCGGCTGGACGATCTCGATGCGGTGCAGCGGCGGCACCGCGGCGAAGACCCGGCCGGCCTCGACCATGGGCCGCATGTAGCGGTGGAACAGCGTCAGCAGCAGGGTGCGGATGTGCGAACCGTCGACATCGGCGTCGGTCATCATGATGATCTTGCCGTAGCGGGCTGTGTCGATGTCGAAGGTCCGGCCCGAGCCGGCTCCTATGACCTGGATGATCGCGCCGCACTCGGCGTTCTTCAGCATGTCCGTCACAGACGACCTCTGGACGTTGAGGATCTTGCCGCGGATCGGCAGCAGCGCCTGGAACTCGGAGTTCCGGGCGAGCTTCGCCGTGCCGAGCGCGGAGTCTCCCTCGACGATGAACAGCTCGCTGCGGTCGACGTCGTCGCTGCGGCAGTCGGCCAGCTTGGCGGGCAGCGAGGAGGACTCCAGGGCCGTCTTGCGGCGCTGCGCGTCCTTGTGCTGCCGGGCGGCGATACGCGTGCGCGCGGCGGCGACGGCCTTCTCCATCACGACCCGGGCCTGCTGGGCGGCATCCCGCTTGGTGGACGTCAGGAAATCCTTGAGTTCCTTCGTGACCACGTTGTTCACGATGCGGCGGGCCGCCGAGGTCCCGAGGACCTCCTTGGTCTGGCCTTCGAACTGCGGCTCGGCGAGACGCACGGTGACGACCGCGGTCAGGCCCTCCAGGGCGTCGTCCTTGACGATGTCGTCCTCGGCGACGCGCAGGAGCTTCTTGGCGCGCAGCACCTCGTTCATCGTCTTGGCCACGGCCTGCTCGAAGCCCGCGACGTGGGTGCCGCCCTTGGGCGTGGCGATGATGTTGACGAAGGACCGGAGCGTCGTGTCGTAGCCCGTCCCCCAGCGCATTGCGACGTCCACGCCGAGTTCGCGGGTGACCTCGGTGGGCGTCATCTGGCCGTGGTCGTCGAGGACGGGGACGGTCTCCTTGAAGATGCCCTGCCCGGAGAAGCGGAGGACGTCGCAGACCGGCTTGTCGTTCGCAAGGTACTCGCAGAACTCGCTGATTCCGCCATCGAAGCGGAAGGACTCCTCACCCTTGCTGCCGCCCTCGCCGAGCCCGTACTCGTCGCGCACGACGATGGTCAGGCCGGGCACCAGGAACGCGGTCTGGCGGGCGCGCTGGTGCAGCGTCTCCAGGTTGAGCTTGGCGTCCTTGAGGAAGATCTGGCGGTCGGCCCAGTACCGCACGCGCGTGCCGGTGCGGGTCTTCGGGATCTTCCTGGCCTTGCGCAGGCCACTCTTGGCCTCGAACCTGGCCTCGGCGCCGTTCCCGGCGAAGGCGCCGGGGACACCGCGCCGGAAACTGATCGCGTGGGTGTGACCACCGCGGTCCACCTCGACGTCCAGCCGGGCGGACAGGGCGTTCACCACGGAGGCGCCCACGCCGTGCAGACCGCCGGAGGCGGCGTAGGAGCCGCCGCCGAACTTGCCGCCGGCGTGCAGCTTGGTCATGACGACCTCGACACCGGAGAGGCCGGTCTTGGGCTCGACGTCGATCGGGATGCCCCGGCCGTTGTCCCGGACCTCGACGGATCCGTCGTCCTGAAGGATCACCTCGATGTGGTCGCAGTACCCGCCCAGGGCCTCGTCGACGGAGTTGTCGATGATCTCCCAGACGCAGTGCATCAAGCCACGGCTGTCGGTCGACCCGATGTACATACCTGGGCGCTTGCGCACGGCCTCGAGCCCCTCGAGGACGAGCAGGTGCCGCGCGGTGTAGTTGGAACCGTCCCGGTCGGCTCCTGCCAGCAGAGCTGTGGACGGCACGGACGTCTCGGCGGTCACGCGGTTCGCTCCTCGCTGAATTTCAGATGGGGCCCTCGTGGGTAAGGGCGCGGCTTCGGTCACCGGTGAGAGGGTACCCAGGCCTGGTAGAGCCGTTGTAACGCCACCCTCGTCGGAAACTCAGGCTAGTCCACACTCGCATGCGCGTTCGATCCCTCGATGGAGTGAAGTACACATCACGTTCCCTTCCAGGCATGAACCATTTAGGCTCCGGGCACGTCCTCATGAACAACCGGCAACCCAGCCGGGAGGACCGACCACCGATACGACGCGAAGCCCGTAAGACACATAGACACGCAATACGGCACATTCGCCGCCAACCGGCAGCAGACAGCCGCCTCGCAAAGATTCTTTCGAGGAAAAGCCACGAGCGGGAACGTTTTGGGGCTGGTTGGATGTTGACCCTGGTACGACAGCTCGTCGAGCTAGAGAAGAGGCGACGTGACTACTGTTCTGACCCCCGCGAGCCAGTTGACGGCCGCTGATCGCTGCGACCGCTGCGGCGCCCAGGCGTACCTGCGCGTCGTACTGCTCAGCGGCGGAGAGCTGCTCTTCTGCGCCCACCACGGGCGCAAGTTCGAGCCGGAACTCAAGAAGATCGCCGCTGAGATACAGGACGAGACGGAGCGGCTCACGTCCGCTCCCGCCGCCGAAGAAGAGCGCTGACGCCTCGCGTCCTACGACGAGCCAGCCCGGCACAGGCCGGTGAACGGGCGGTTGCCTCTGGTCACCAGAGGCAACCGCCCGTCCTCGTCTCCGCATCGGCCCACGCCGGACGCCTCAGACACCCGTCGAAGCCCGTGCCCAGTCGAGCGTCCGCATGATGTCGGACACCCGCATGTACACACCGGGGTTGCCGGCCCGACCACAGCCGATCCCCCAGGACACGAGCCCGATCAACCGTCCCTGTGCCACCAGGGGCCCTCCGCTGTCGCCCTGGCAGGCGTCCCGGCCCCCCTCGGCCTCCCCGGCGCACAGCATGCTCGCGGCGTCATAGGTGCCGCTCTCGCCGCCCGGATACGCCTCCTCGCACAGTGCGTCGGGAAGCACGCGCACGCGTGCCGCCCGCAGACCGTCCGGGTACTCGCCTGTGCCCGAGGTATCGCCCCAGCCGTACACCGTCGCCGTCTCACCGGCCGTGTACGCGGGGTCACCGTCGGCCGCCATGCTGATGGCCGAGTCGCCCCGGAGCGGCTCGGCCAAGGTGAGCACGGCGAAGTCCCCGGCGTTGCTGACACCGTCGTAGGCCGGGTTCACCCACGTACGGCGCACGGCGATCTCCTGACCCTCGCGGCCCGAGAGCAGGTCTGTGCGCCCGGCTATGACCTTGAGGTCCCGCACGCGCTCCGGCGGCCCGCCCAGGACCTCCTCGTCCAGGCAGTGGGCCGCGGTGAGCACGATGGAGGGCCCGACCGCCGCACCCCCGCAGAACTGCCCCGCGCGCATACCCCCGAACCGGTCACGACTGGACAGGGCCACCGTCCACGGGCTCTGGGACGCCTCGACAGGGAATCCACCTATGACCACACTGTCAGCCGCCACAGGGGCGCTGGAGCTCATGGACAGGGCAGGGACCGCGGCCGCCAAGGCCAGCGGCAGGACCAGAGCTCGAGCCAGTCGGCGACGCATACACACTCCTCACTCAGTGGTGTCTGTGGGACACCCAGAGTGATCCACCTCGCGGAACCCCGCACCCGCGGCGAAGCGACACCGCGGAAGGCCCGGCCCCCCTGGGGGAACCGGGCCTTCCGTGTCGTACAACCTTGCTCAGTCGAGGTAGTCGCGCAGCACCTGCGAACGGGACGGGTGGCGCAGCTTCGACATGGTCTTGGACTCGATCTGGCGGATCCGCTCACGCGTGACGCCGTAGACCTTGCCGATCTCGTCGAGGGTCTTCGGCTGGCCGTCGGTGAGGCCGAAGCGCATCGAGACGACGCCCGCCTCACGCTCGGACAGGGTGTCCAGGACGGAGTGCAGCTGCTCCTGCAGGAGTGTGAAGCTGACCGCGTCGGCCGGGACGACCGCCTCGGAGTCCTCGATGAGGTCACCGAACTCGCTGTCGCCGTCCTCGCCCAGCGGGGTGTGCAGCGAGATGGGCTCACGGCCGTACTTCTGGACCTCGATGACCTTCTCGGGGGTCATGTCGAGCTCCTTGGCCAGCTCCTCCGGGGTGGGCTCGCGGCCCAGGTCCTGGAGCATCTGGCGCTGCACACGCGCGAGCTTGTTGATGACCTCGACCATGTGCACCGGGATACGGATGGTGCGGGCCTGGTCGGCCATGGCGCGGGTGATCGCCTGACGGATCCACCAGGTGGCGTACGTGGAGAACTTGTAGCCCTTGGTGTAGTCGAACTTCTCGACCGCGCGGATCAGACCGAGGTTGCCCTCCTGGATGAGGTCCAGGAACAGCATGCCGCGGCCGGTGTAGCGCTTGGCCAGGGAGACCACCAGACGGAGGTTGGCCTCCAGGAGGTGGTTCTTGGCGCGGCGGCCGTCCTCGGCGATGATCTCCAGCTCGCGCTTGAGCTTCGGGGCCAGCTTGTCGGCGTTCGCCAGCTTGTCCTCGGCGAACAGCCCGGCCTCGATGCGCTTGGCGAGCTCGACCTCCTGCTCGGCGTTGAGCAGCGGGACCTTGCCGATCTGCTTGAGGTAGTCCTTGACCGGGTCGGCGGTGGCTCCGGCGGCGGCGACCTGCTGGGCGGGCGCGTCGTCCTCGTCCTCGTCGGAGAGCACGAAGCCCGCGTTCTCGGTGGTGCCCTCGGGCTCATCACCGGCCTTGGCGGGGGCTGCCTCCTCGAGCACCTCCTCTTCGAGGACTTCGGCGTCGTCCTTCTTGGCGCCGGTCTTCTTGGCCGCCGTCTTCTTGGCGACGGTCTTCTTCGTGGCCGCCTTCTTGGCGGTCGTCTTCTTGGCAGCCGCCTTCTTGGCGGGTGCCTCCTCCTCGACGGCCGGCTCGGCGGCGGGCGCCGCCGGCGTGGCGGTGGCGGTGGCCTTCCGGGTGGTCACCGCCTTGGCCGCGACCGTCTTGGTGGCGGTGCGCTTGGCGGGACTCTTCGCTGCGACGCTCTTTCGGGTGCGCTTGGGCTCTGCGGCACTGACCATCAGCGTCACACCCTCTTCCTCGAGGATCTGGTTGAGGCTGCGCAGTACGTTCTTCCACTGAGTGGCCGGAATCTGGTCAGCTTCGAAGGCCCGACGCACGTCATCGCCGGCGATCTGCCCCTCAGCCTTTCCCCGCTCAATGAGCGCCATGACAGAGACGGACTCGGCGATCTCCGGCGGGAGCGTACGGGATGTGCTGGCCGACACGAACAACCTCTCGGAACGTTGGAAAACGGCTTCCGGCCCCGTCCACAGAGGACAGGAGCCGACCACCGGCTTGGGGATGGGCCGACGGCGCGGGCGGGGGCCGGGAAGATGCACAGCGCCGTGAACGGCGTCCGTATTCCCTCCGCGGCTGTCACCTCTTAGGTCATCGCGTTCTTCCCGCGAGCGTTACGCCCAATCCGCGTGGCCCGAGTCACACCCCGTAAGCGAACAAAAATGGTCAGACACTGACAGAAGGTGGCATATATGGTACGACCTCGGCCGCCCCGCCGGGTCTCGACCCCTTCGCGCCGTCGGACCCCGCAGGATCACAGGGATCCCACGAGGTCCGACGGGAGGCGGATCAGCGATCGGGCACTGCCACAGGAGGGGGGTGGCACACCCGGCCGGGCCGCCCGCGGAACTCGGTCAGTGCTCGCGCGGGGCGGGCACGACCCGTTCCACCTCGGGATGGACCGTGAGGAGCTGGCGCATGGCCGCCTCCGCCGCCGCCCCGTCGCCGGCGGCGAGGGCGTCGCAGATACGGCCGTGGTGCGCGAGGGACGCCTCGTTCGGCCGGTCACAGCCCGCGATCGGGCCGCCCGAGACCTGAAGGGCCGCGGACACGATGCCGGAGAGGTGCTCCAGCATGCGGTTGCCCGCGACCTGGATGAGCAGCGAGTGGAACTCCGAGTCGGCGCGGGAGAAGGTGAGCGCATCACCCTGGGCCATCGCGTGCCCCATGATCTCGACCATGTCAGCAAGACGCTGCTGGACATCCTCGCGCCCGTGCCCGGCTGCGAGACGGGCGGCGAGCGGCTCGATCGTCCACCGCAGCTCGCTCAGCTCGCGGCGCTGGTCGTCGCGCTGCGGCCCGAAGGCCCGCCACTCGATGATGTCCGGGTCGAGGAGGTTCCAGTCGCTGACGGGGCGCACGCGCGTGCCGACGTTCGGACGGGCGCTCACCAGGCCCTTGGCCTCCAGGACGCGGAGCGACTCGCGGACGACGGTGCGGGAGACCTCGAAGCGCTGACCGATCTCCTCGGGCACCAGCGGGCGATCGGCACCCAGGTCGCCGGAGACGATCATCTGACCGAGCTGCTGAACGAGTTGGCCGTGCAGCCCGCGTCCGCGGCTGCCCGCGGCGCGTCGGCCTACACGGCCCAGCTCGGGGTCCCCGCCGTCCCAGGCAGGGAGCCCGACGCGGTCGACGGCGGGCGCCTCGGCGTACGGGTAGCGGTCGAGTCCGCCCGGGCTCGCGAGGCCGGAGTCAGCGGAGCGGGCGGCGGTCATCATGGTGTGCGCAAGGGTACTCACGCATCCTTTGTCGGCCTCGTCTCCAACTCCCTTGAGGTCTTTGGTGAAAAGCACACGAAAGGGTGATCGCTCACCCCGTCGCAATTGACGCCTTATCGGAAAGAAATGGGCGTTCTGCGGGGAGTTGTGGGCATGGCCGGATCAAGGGTTACGGACAGTCGTCACCGGAATCGGGTGCGCAGGCCTGTGAGCAGATACGCGCAGAGCAGCGCGGTGAGCGACAACGTCAGCGCGCCGCCCACGGGTTGGGAGATCACCTCGAGCGCGGCCTCCAGGTAGCGCTCTCCCCCGAAGGGCCATCGCGGCAGGAGGGCTTCTCGCAGCCGCACGTGCAGTCCGGCCGCGGTTCGCACGGACGGTCCGTTCACGAGCTGGTGCACGACGGGTACGACGAGGAGGGGGACGGCGCCGACGGCGGCGAGTCCGGCGGTGGCGGACCGGAAGACACCTGCTGCGAGTACGCCGGCCCAGGCGCAGCCGACCACGAGCCCGATCCAGCTCGCACTCATGGGGAGCCAGTCGGCGGGAACCTGGGCGAGCTCCCGTCCGTAGACGAGATAGAGCACTTCGGCGTCGCAGCCGACGGTCAGGACGGCCAGTACCAGCGCGGTGGCCGAGGAGACGAGCAGTTTGGCCGCCAGCAGTCCCAGCCGGCGGGGCACGGTTCCGCGGTCCGCCGCCAGGGCGGGATGGCGGAACTCGTCGCCGAACGCCAGCGCACCGAGCAGTCCAGCGCCGAGCGCCGCGGGCGGCAGGGGCAGCTCCCGCGGCCATGCGGCCAGCAGGCGCGGCTGAGGGGTGTGCCCGATGCGTGCGAGCACGACGGCGGTCACCGCGGACACGGCGAGCACGACGGCCCCGGTCAGGAACCCCGTGCCGATACCGGCGGCCCGGCGGATCTCGTAGCGGAGGGGGCGGAGGGGGCTCGGGGCCGGGCGGACGGAGATGGGGGGCGGCAGAGGGGGCAGGGCGTCGAGCGTGCGAGCTGCGCGGCTGCCGGCAGGGAGCAGCGTGGGCGGCAGGGAGGGCGCGGTCTCCAGAGGACAGTTGCCTGACTGGTTGATCGAGGAGGTGTCCAGGAGTTCTTGCGGCTCGGCGGCAGGGTGCGGATGCCCGGAGCAAGGCGATGGCTCGTCTGTGACCGGTTCCGGCGCGCCCCTGGGGTATCGCGGTTCCAGCGTGGGCCGTGGCTCGCCGGAGACGACCGCGGGATCTGCGGAGGAGGGCGACGACTCCGCGGCTTGCTTGGGTGCGCCCTGTTCTGACGCGCATTGCTCTGGTGCGCATTGCTCTGGTGCGCCTTCTTCCAGCGCACCTTGTTCTGATGCGCCCTGTTCTGGGCCGCATCGCTCCGGTGCACCTTGTTCTGATGCGCCTGACGCAGCCCCCGGCTCAAGCGTGGGCCGCGGCTCGGTCGTAAAGGCCGTGGGGTCGGTCTCGAACGGTCTCGACGGATCGAGAGACGATGCTGCTCCTGCGGGCCGGGGCGCACGGGCCGTCCGGTGCGCGCCGGTCAAGCGCTCCGATGCGGCGAGATTGCGGCCATACGGCCCACTTGCCCGAGGGAGGCCCGCGCCTGGCCCCATGTCTCCGATTTCGTCGGCGAGTTGATGAACCACGATGCCGTGGCGGAAGGCGATCTCGCCGACGTCCGCGCAGGTACCGCCGTACACCGAAAGGCGGTTGCCGCTCTCTCGGACGACCTCGACGGAGCGCTGTGAGGTGCGGGCCTGCTTGGCCAGGAGAGCTGCCAGACGGGCCGCATGCGGGCTGCGTACGGCGACACGGGGGCGGAGGCGGGTGCGCGAGAACTCCGCGACCTCCTGGTCGGCCACGAGCCTGCCTTGTTCCAGGGTGACGACGCGATCAGCGATGCGCGCGGCCCCCTTGGGGTCGGTTGTGGTGAGAAGGACCGTGCCGCCCTGGGCCGCGTGGGCGCGCAACATGCCGTGCAGCCAAGTGCTCTCACGAGTGGACAGTCCGCCGGCCGGATCGTCGAGGACGAGGGTGTGCGGGTCGGCCAAGAGGACGCAGGCGAGGCCCAGGCGGCGGTCCATGCCGCGGGAGAGGGTGCCGAGGCGTTCGTCGCGCAGGCTCACGAGCCCGACCGCCTCCAGGACTTCATCGGCACGCCGGACCGGGACTCCGGCGGCAGCGCACAACATGCGCAGGTGACTGCGGACGGTGCGGGCCGGGTGCCCCGGCACGTCGCCCAGCAACACGCCGACCTCACGCGAGGGGTGAGCGATGCGGTGCAGGGGGCGGCCTCGGAAGTGGGTGATGCCGCGACCCGGTTGAAGCTCGAGCATGAGTCTGAGAACCGTCGTCTTGCCGGCGCCCGGCGCTCCGAGCAGCACGGTGATGCGGCCCGCCCTCGCCTCGAAGGAGACGTCGTCGGCTGCCGGCGGAAGCTCTCTGCGGGGGTTGCTGGTCAATCCGAAGGCCTGGATCATCCGCAGCAAGATAGCGCGCTATGTCCGGTTTTTCGGTCACCGCAAGGCTCGCCTCAGGCAGGACCCTCACCACGACCGGGCTGGGGGCGAGTCGAGTTCCGGGCCCGGCGCCGTACGCGTCCGGGCCTCCACTCACACCTCTGGGCGCAGCATCGGGGGGTTGAGCAGCGTCGCGCCACCGGCACGGAAGAGCTGGGCCGGGCGTCCGCCCTGGCGGGTGGTCGTCCCACCGGTGGGAACGAGGAATCCGGGTGTGCCCGTGACCTTGCGGTGGAAGTTACGCGGGTCGAGCGCCACGCCCCACACCGCCTCGTAGACACGGCGCAGTTCCCCGACGGTGAACTCGGGCGGGCAGAAGGCGGTGGCCAGCGACGAGTACTCGATCTTGGAGCGGGCTCGCTCCACTCCGTCCGCGAGGATCTGCGCGTGGTCGAAGGCGAGCGGCGCGACCGGCTCGGTGTCACGCCCGTAGCCGCCCTGCTGCAACAGTTCCTCGACCGGGGCCCACCTCGCGTTGCTGGCGTCCCCGCCTGCTCTGGGCGGGGGCAGGTCGGGGGCGAGAGCGAGATGCGCGACGCTGACGACCCGCATTCTGGGGTCGCGCTTGGGATCTCCGTAGGTGGCGAGCTGCTCCAGATGCGCGCCGTTGTCCTGCGCCGGGACGGACGGGTCGTGGACGCGCAGTCCCGTCTCCTCGGCCAGCTCGCGTGCCGCGGCCTGCGCCAGGTCTTCATCGGCCCGTACGAAACCGCCGGGGAGCGCCCAGCGCCCCTGGAACGGCGGCTCACCCCTGCGTACCGCCAGCGCACACAGGGCATGACGGCGCACGGTCAGCACGACCAGGTCCACGGTGACGGCGAAAGGCGGAAACGCTGACGGGTCGTAGGGCATGCGGCGATCATAGTCGTCTGCTTGACGATAAACACTCCCTTCGCCAGTCCGGTCGCTTACTGATCCACTTCGGTCCGGTATGGCCTGCACCCGCTGCCCTCCGGTCCTGAAGTGGCACGTCGTCGCACGTCACACCCCCAGTTGCAGCTCGTCGGCGGCCTCCTCGACCATGGCGAGTCCGAGCCGGCTGACCCGCACGGAGAACGGGGCACCTGCCACGCGCAGCCCCGTGAATCCGATCTCCCCGAGGGGCGCACTGCGCACGGGACGAAGGGTGACCGTCCCGGCCGGGGCGTCGGGGCGGACACCGGCGAGGGTGGTCAGCAGCAGGACTCCGGCAGCCGCCGCTGTGGCAGCGGGGCGGCAGGCTGCCGGGTGCGGGAGCGGAGCGCCCCCTTCCGTACGCTGCTCCCCGGCGTACATCTCGGGCAGGCGGTAGGAGAAGGTCTCGGCAGCCACGAGTACGCCGCGCAGCAGCGAGTTCGCTTCCTTCTCGTAGCCGGCGGCGGCCAGTCCCGCTACGGCCAGCGCCGTCTCCTGGACCCTTACGGCTCCTGCCCGGTGGCCGAACGGGTTGTATCCCGGTTCTTTCGCGCCCAGGCCGCGCAAGCCCCACCCCGAATCCATGACCGGGCTGCCGAGCAGGCGGGCGAGGTGCTCGGTCCGGGCCTTGTCGAGCAGGCCGGGTGCCGACTCGCCCCCGCCCAGCAGACCCGTGTCGAGGAGGTGCACGGCGGCGGCGCCCAGGTGGGGCACCAGGCTGCCGTCGGGCCGGCGGGCTGCCGCGGGCCGGCCGCCCCCGCGGTCCTCGATCCAGAAGTCGTCTCGGAATGCGGTCCGCAGGGTTTGCGCCCACTGCCGGAGTGGCGCTCCCCCCTCCCGGCCGCAAGCGTCGAGGAGGTCGGCGCCGAGCAGCGCGGCACGGTGGGCGTGGGCTTGTGTCTCGCAGCGGACGGGCCCGCCCTGGTTCGCGTCGTGCAGGTACGGGCCGTCACCCACGGTGGTCCGCAGCCAGGTCAGGCAGCTCTCGGCGGCGGGCAGCAGCTCTTCCGTGTCCTGTTCTGAAAGACCCCAGCGGCGAGCCTCGGCGAGCAGGGCGGGGAAGAGCAGGGTGGCCTCTGTTCCGGTGCACTGCGGCGGAAGATACGGCCCGGCGTCCCGTCTGGGGCCTGGAAGCATTCCCGACTGTGCTCCCGGTCCGGGGAGTTGTGTCCGGGCGAGGATCCTCAGCGTTCCCGCGGCGAGGCCGGTGCCGAGCGGCAGTGCCATCCGGGCGGCGATGAGCGCGTCGGCAGGTGCCAGACCGCAACGCCAGGGTGCCCCGGCCGCGAGGTGGGTGTCGGCGGGGTTCGCGGAATCACGCAGGAGGAGGCCTTGGAGGTCCTCGATGCTCGTCCGCAGAAGCTCGGGGACTCTCAGGTCGTCACCCTCCGCATGCGCGGCGGCCAGCGGGCTGGTCGCCGCTCGTCCCACGGCTCGGAGGGGCCCTGCACCGTCCGGCCGCACCCGCAGTTCGACGGTTCTGCTGCCACCGGGTTGCAGGTCGAGCTCCCACCGCAGCAGCCCGCTCGAAGCAAGGGCGTCCATGGGAGGCGGTTCGGCCGTGACGGAAGCGTTGCCGGTGGCGCAGGACCAGCGCAGGCCGGAGCCGTGGACGCTGGCGGGGAGTTCGGGCCCGGCACTCCCGGAGGCGATCGTCCCGAGATCGGCGAGGTCCGTGCCCAGGACGATCTCGACCGGCAGCCGCAACGGGCGGGAAGCCGCACTGTGCAGGGTGATCCGCTCCGTGCCGTCAGCGAAGCGGTTGCGTTCCACGATCACGTCCGGGTCCGGGCCTGCTTGGGGTGACGTGCGCAGTGTGCCCACGAACCTGGCGCGGTCGGCCGAGGCCATCCGGGCCTGTACCGCGAGGGGTTCGCGTCCTGCGACGCGGATCTCGCACCGGGAGAGCACGCGTCGGCCGGCCCGGTAGAACCCCTCCAGTCCACGGCCGGTCAGTTGCCCTTCCTCGGTCGAGATGGCGAGTCCGGGGAGGGCGACACAGATCATCGCGGTGTGGGCGGGGGGCAGGTCGGCGGACCAGCGCAGTCCAGGGATGGTTGCTCCCCGGGGCGGGGGCGCAGACGTGTGCCCCCCGGATGAGGGATTCCGTCCCTGGGCAGAGGGCGGTGCGACTGAGCCGTATCCCGACCCCGCACCCGGGCGACGGTGCTGGCCCGCCCATCGGGGAGACGATCGGCCCGGACGGGGTGACGAGGGCGGGCGCGAGTCGGGTCCGGTGGGTGCAGGGGGGTACGACGTGCTGCCGGGGAACCGCGGCCCGTATCCGTCGAGACGTGCCGCCGGCCGCGGAGGGACGACCTGGTCCCCCGCCCGCGGAGCCCCTGCCCCCGGCGGGCCGAGGCCGGGTCCGAGAGGTGGCGGGCCACCCTGGGGGCGACGGTCGTCGGCGGCGGGCGGAGTCGGCTGTTGCATGGGGTGGCTTCCTCTGCGCTCGGTGCGCCTCGATCGGGTTCGGCGCCGGTGCCGGAGAGGTCCGGCGGGGCAGGGGCAGTGCGGCGTCATGGCCCGTCCGGCCGTACCGCCACTCAGGTGAACGGCGCGACCGTCCTCCGAGTCACGCCCTGGGGCCGGCCTCAGGAACCTCGAAGCCTCGCGGCGAGGGCTCACTCCTCGCCGTTCTTGTCGGGGCGGGGTCGTAGACCTTCTTGGCCCGTGTCCCGGTCGGGCATGGCTGCCTTCTGCGTCGTACGCGCACGCGGGCCGCCCGTTCGCACGCTTCCCGATCGCGCGGTACTCGCCCTTGCCGCACGGCCTGGACGAGGACCGGTTTCGCGGACACCGGCAGGGTGTTTGATGCTCGCGGATGGACGCCGTCGGGGAGCCCGGGTGCCCGTGTCACGGTCTTCCGCGCGGGCACGGCCGGAGGCGGCTCCGGCGGTGCCGGCAGGAGCGGAGCGACGGCGACGGCGTGACGGCATCGCTGCCGGTGCGGGCTTGTCGTGTGGCTCTTCGCGCGCCGCGGACGTCTCGCGTCCGTCGGACTCGTCACTGTCCGCCCGTGCTTCCAAAAGATCAGCCACAGTGGACCCACGGCCTTTTCGCTCCGATCGCAGGCAGCTGCGGATCGACTCCGGGTCGAGACCTTCGTTGCAGGCCTGGTGCAGAAGCCGGGCGAAGAGGTAGTCGGGATCGGCTCCCAGGGCCATGGCGAGGGCTTCGCGGGCCTCCAGTTCGTCGCCGGTGGACCAGGCGACCCAGCCGGCGAGGGTGAGCGGCACGGCGGCATGCTCTCCGTAGGGCCCGACGCAGCGCCGAGCCAGTGTCCGCCAGAGGCGAAGGGCGCGTCCGGCTTCCTCGCCCTCCATCCACTCGGCCGCGCGGTCCCGGGTCGCCCGGTCCTGGAGGCCGAGGATCAATCGGGCGGCCTCGTCGTACCCGAGCAGTTCGTCGTCGCGGAGATCCGCCAGGAGCATGCCGGTCACGGGCTGTGCCTCGGCGAAGCGGTTCAGGACCCTCCCGGCCAGTTCCAGCGTCTCGCCGGCCACGACGGCACGGCCCGCGTCGTCCAGGATCTTCGGCACCAACGCCATGCTGGCGGTGTCCAGGGCGGCCTCCTGCTCGAGGGCCGCGGCGTTCTCCCAGGGCAGCAGCCTGGCCCGGAGCTCCCGAAGCGTGCCGCGTACCTGGATACCGGCGTAGGTGGCCGCCGCGGCCAGCACGGAGGTGCCGGGCAGGCCCATGGCGGCTCCCTCGGGGGAGCAGCATGTCGCGTTGTCACAGCAGTACGACCAGTACCGGCCATCCGAGATGCACAGCGCCTCGACCACCACCACGTCGAGGGAACCGCACTCGACGCGCAGCCTCTGGGCCAGAGGCCTCAGCCGCTCCATCACCTGCCGGCCGGTCTGGCCCTTCTCCGGTTCCTGGCACAGGAAGGCGACCATCGACTCGGGCCGTGCACCTCGGCGCTCGCTGCCCGCCACAAGCCCATGGGACAGCTGCCGGGCCGCGGACGGCCAGTCGTCCGCGTTCGCGGGGATACCGAGACGGGCCCGGCCTCCGAACCGCCCGCGTCCGTCGCTGTCGTGCAGAGCGACCAGGACGATGCTGTCCTCGGGCCGGTATCCGAGCAGGTACGGCAGGGCATCGGCCAGTTCGGCCGGAGTGCGCAGGGTGACCTGGTGCTCGCCGCCGTGACTGTCGTAGGCGGGGCTTGAGGCGTGCGGCCGGGAGGCGTCGCTCGCCCTCTTCTCCTGCTCACCGTTCTTCCGCCCGTCCTGCGCTTCGGGCCCGGTGATGTCGCCGTTCTCGGGGGATCCGGTCGTTTCGCTGTGGTTCGTCATGCGAAGACGATCTCGCGGAACCCAAACCTCCGCTTGAGCCTGTGGAAAAGTCCGATCAGGAACACGTCAGTCCCGGGCCGCCGCGTCCACAGGTACCGGTGCGCCGCTCCGGATGTCAGTCCAGTCCTGTTGTATGGAACGCATGGAGCACACGAGCAACGCGGAACTCCGGGCGGCTGCCGACGCGGTCCTCGCCCGTCTCGTCGGGGACGTCTCGGGAGAGGCCCGGCTGCGCGAGGACCAGTGGCGGGCCATCGAGGCGCTGGTCGCCGACAGACGCCGTGCCCTGGTCGTCCAGCGCACGGGCTGGGGAAAATCCGCGGTCTACTTCGTGGCGACCTCGCTGCTTCGGGCCCGGGGCAGTGGCCCGACCGTGATCGTGTCACCGCTGCTCGCGCTCATGCGGAACCAGGTCGAGGCGGCGGCTCGGGCCGGCATTCGCGCCCGGACCATCAACTCCTCCAACACCGAGGAGTGGGCAGCCGTTCAGGACGAGATCGCCGCCGGCGAGGTGGACGTCCTGCTGGTGAGTCCCGAACGGCTGAACAACCCGGACTTCCGGGACCAGGTGCTGCCCCGCCTCGCGGCCGCCACCGGGCTCCTGGTGGTGGACGAGGCCCACTGCATCTCCGACTGGGGCCACGACTTCCGGCCGGACTACCGTCGGCTGCGCACCATGCTCGCCGATCTCCCACCGGGTGTTCCGGTGCTCGCGACCACCGCCACGGCCAACGCGCGCGTGACGGCCGACGTCGCGGAACAGCTCGGTACCGGCGGCAGCTCGGACGCCCTCGTGCTCCGGGGCCCGCTGGACCGGGACAGCTTGAGCCTGAGCGTCCTCGGACTGTCGGATGCCGCGCACCGCATGGCCTGGCTGGCCGAGCACCTCGACGAGCTGCCGGGGTCCGGAATCATCTACACCCTCACCGTGGCCGCCGCCGAGGAGGTCACCGCCTTCCTCCGACAGCGGGGGCACACGGTCGCGTCGTACACGGGCAAGACGGAAAACGCCGACCGTCAGCAGGCCGAGGAGGATCTGCTCGGCAACAAGGTGAAGGCGCTGATCGCCACGTCAGCGCTCGGGATGGGCTTCGACAAGCCCGACCTGGGGTTCGTGGTCCACCTGGGTTCCCCCTCCTCCCCCATCGCCTACTACCAGCAGGTGGGGCGCGCGGGACGAGGCGTGAAGCACGCCGAGGTGCTCCTGCTCCCGGGCAAGGAGGACGAGGCGATCTGGAAGTACTTCGCGTCACTCGCCTTCCCCTCGGAAGACCTGGTGCGCCGTACGCTCGACATCCTCGCGCATGCGGAGAAGCCCCTGTCGCTGCCCGCCCTGGAGCCCTTGGTGGAGCTGCGCCGCTCCCGCCTGGAGACCATGCTCAAGGTCCTCGACGTGGACGGAGCGGTCAAGCGCGTCAAGGGCGGCTGGATCTCGACCGGGCAACCCTGGACGTATGACGCCGAGCGGTATGCGTGGGTGGCACGTCAGCGCGACGCCGAGCAGCAGGCCATGCGCGCGTACGCGTCGACAACCGACTGCCGCATGGAGTTCCTGCAGCGGCAGCTGGACGACGAGGCCGCCAAACCGTGCGGTCGCTGCGACAACTGCGCGGGTCCGCGCTTCACCGCCGACATGTCCGCGGAGGCGCTCGACGCCGCGCGTGTGGACCTCGGCCGGGCAGGTGTCGAGGTGGAGCCCCGACGCATGTGGCCCACCGGGCTGCCGGCGATCGGAGTGGAGCTCAAGGGGCGCATCCCGGCCGGCGAACAGGCCGCGTCGGGGCGTGCACTGGGACGGCTGTCGGACATCGGGTGGGGGAACCGGCTGCGGCCCATGCTCGCGCCCCAGGCCCCCGACGGGCCGGTGCCCGACGACGTGGCGAAGGCCGTGGTGGACGTACTGGCCGACTGGGCCAGGGGTCCCGGAGGCTGGGCCCCGGGCGCACCGGAGGCCGGTCCTCGCCCGGCCGGCGTCGTCACCGTCGCCTCGCGCACTCGACCGCAGCTGATCGGCTCCCTCGGGGCGCGCATCGCCGAGATCGGGCGGCTGCCGCTGCTGGGCGCCGTCGAGTACACCGGCGACGCGCACTCCGGCTCCCGGAGCAACAGCGCCCAGCGGCTGAAGGCACTCGACGGGGCTCTGGCCGTGCCTCCTGCCCTCGCCTCCGCCCTCGCTGAGGCCCAGGGCCCGGTCCTTCTCGTGGACGACTACACGGAGACCGGCTGGACCCTCGCGGTCGCGGCGCGCATGCTCCGACGCTCCGGCGCGCAGGGGGTGTTGCCACTGGTGCTGGCCGTGCAGGGCTGACGGCGGGCCACCGGGCGGGGCGGCTGCCCGGCGCACGCCTCTGGACGCCGAACACCCTCATGACGTACGAACGTGTCGTGCTCGAACGCCCCATGGGTGGTCCGGCGACACATACGGTGGGGATATTAGCCGCGCATCATCTGATAACGGTCTGCTGCCTCAATTGCTCGTTGCCGCATTCAAGTTCGACAGGAAGAATTGAGGTCTGCTCCCGCACGGCTCGCCGGCCGCTCCGGTAGGGCCTCGCTGCGGTGCGCGCTCCCAGGAATCCGACCCCGCCCGCAGTGTGGGCGCGTAGCCGAAGGGAGGACCGTGACCTTCGGATTCGCTCCGGCCTCGGCAGCGGCGTCGAGGTCCGCCGCTTCCGCCAACCGCTTGCTCGAACCCGCGGAATGGGCCGCCGCCGGGATCCCACTCCTGCGCAACCCTCGTGAGATCGTCAGCGGACTGCACGCCCGTCACCACCCGCAGCCCGCGACCGCTGTCGTCGCCGTGCTCGACCCGGACGAGCGGCTGCGGGCGAGTGCCTCGTTCGTGCGCCGTCCGGCCCCGGCCGACGGCTGGATGTTCCGCAACGCTCTCCTCGCGCAGCTGCGCCGGGTCATCCCGCACGACCTGCGCCGTCGCACGCCGGTACGCACCGCGGTGCTGCTCTACTGCCGTGAGGGCGACGCGCGTTGGACGGAGGAGGACGGTGCGTGGATGTGGGGGCTGCGCGACGCGTGCACCCTGCACGGGCTGCGCTGCGGTGCGTACATCACGCTGACCCGTGACGGCTGGCAGGTCCTCGGCGAGGGCCGCGGCGGACGCCGCCCCCACTCGGCCTCGGCACCGGAGCCGTTCGCCACCTCGGAGGCGCCGCCGCCCATACCTCGCACCGGCGGCGCCTCCGAGGTTCTGCGCCGAGCAGCGGCGGCACGCTGAGTCCCGGGCGGACCGTTCCCGATCCGGGCTGTCGGCCTGTCGACCGCGCCTCCTCGCACGACACACGCCGATTGCGGGGCGGCCTACCGGAACCAGCACCAGAACCCTGGCCGAACCGCACGCACGGCGCTCTGCCACAGCAGCGGAAGCACCCTCCTGACCGTCAGGCCTCAAGCGAGCACGATCTCCCGCCCTCCGGGCACGGCGAACCGCCCGCCGTGCGGCGCCGCCGTAGCGGCGCCCGAAGTCACCCCAGCGCCCTGCCGGAGCGCCAAGGCATCGGCTCAAACGCCCGCGCCCAGCACCGAGTTGATCCGCTGCGGGTCGCCGCACACGATCAGCAGGGCACCGGCCCGGGAGTGGGCCGCGGACAGGGCACCCGAAGCTGCTGCCTCGGGACCGCCGTTGACGGCGACCACGACCACCGGACGCGACGCGGCGCGGGCCGCGATGGTGACATCTGTGTAGAAGACATCGTCGCCGGCGTCATGCTGGGCCCAGTAGGAGGTCTCACCGAAGGACAGCTCGTGGGCAGCCCACGGGTGCTGCTCCCCGGTCGTGATCACCAGCACGTCGCCGGGGGCACGACCGGAATCCAGCAGCAGGTCCACTGCTTCCTCGGCGGCGTCCAGCGCCCCTTCCACGGAAGCCGGAATCAGCTGGATCTGCGGGGCGGCCGGAGCGGCGGCACCGGCGGCGGGGCCCGACGGAGCGGGCTTGGCGGCCACCTCGCGCGGCGTACGTTGCACCGGCGGCGTCGGCCGAAGAGGGCCGGGGCGACCGGGACGCGACGAAGCCGCAGGACGGGGGCCGGGTACGGGACGGGGGGTCGGCGCGGTGCGGCCGCTGGCCGGCGTGGCGCGGGGACCCTGGGCACTCTCGTGAATCTGAGGCTCCTCGGGAATGAGAGGCATGGGTTGATATTTATCAAACGTTGGTGCGGCCCGCGTCGGCGGGTGGCGCATGGGTGCGAACGAAACCGTCAGAAGTCGAAGCCGAGCTGACCCTCGATCTCCGGAACGCTTCCGTCCGTCCAGTTGCGGACCTTCTTGAGGTGCCGCCACTGGGGCAGCGCATCAAGATACGCCCACGACAAACGGTGGTAGGGGGTGGGGCCCCGCTCCGCCAGTGCGGCCTTGTGCACGGGTGATGGATACCCTGCGTTGTCCGCAAAACCGAAGTCTGCATGGTCGATACCCAGTTCGGCCATCATTTTGTCGCGCTGGACCTTGGCGATCACCGAGGCCGCCGCGACCGCCACGCAGGACTGGTCGCCTTTGATCACCGTACGGACCCGCCAGGGCGCACCGAGGTAGTCGTGCTTGCCATCGAGGATGACCGCGTCGGGACGGGCCGGCAGTGCGTCCAGCGCACGCCCCGCCGCGAGCCGCAGCGCGGCCGTCATCCCCAGGGCGTCTATCTCCTCGGGAGAGGCATGCCCCAGCGCGTACGACGTCACCCAGGTCCGCAGTTCTTCGGCGAGGACGGTACGTCGCTTGATGGTGAGCAGCTTCGAGTCCGTGAGCCCATCGGGGGGACGGCGCAGTCCGGTGATCGCCGCGCAGACGGTGACGGGACCGGCCCACGCGCCGCGCCCCACCTCGTCGACACCTGCAACGATCTTCGCTCCGGTCGTGGCTCGAAGGGAGCGCTCGACGGTGTGAGTAGGCGGTTCGTACGGCATGGCGCCCCTAGATTACGCCGCCTGGAACCGCCCGCGACACCCCGGCCCGCCGCGGCCCGCGAACAACCCGGTCAGGCATCGGCCGACCGGAGCGTCGGGAACCGTCCGGCCGCGGCACCAGGCCTCCCGGCCCGCCGCGGGAACTTGTGCGGCCGCAGGAGCGGAACCATCAACTGGTCGGTCAGTTCGGCGACTTCGCCATCCCGACATTCACAGTCGCACATTTTCGAGCGGGTACATCATCATCGCCGGTATGGCGTCGAAGACATAGCCGTTCACAACCTCGGGGCGCACCTCGCCTCGCCCGAACCCCCTATCGACGACCTCCCGCAACATCCTCGTGGCGGGCTCCACAGCCCCCTCGAAGATCACGCCAGGAAGCGTTCGGCCTGCACGGTGTCGCACTCGTGAATCACCGAGCGAAGCGCGAACCCAGGGCGGGAGAATGTGGCGTCAGGGGATCGCAGACACAGCGCCGGGTCCTTCGCCACCGTGGTGCTGATGCTGCCCTTCGGCATCATCGAGTCCCGGGCCGAGGAGCCGATCACCCCGCTACGGATGTCCGCCGACCCGGAACCGCTCGGGCACGTACGTGGTCGTGCTGAGCCCGGCCACGGCGATGCTCGGCATGGGCCGTATCTCCCCTGGCCAGGGCCTGGCTGATGGTCCGGGTCCGCAAGAGCGGCCTGGAGGCACTCTCCGGCTCGGCCGGACCGGGGGTCGGCTGACGAGGGAGCGCCGCGAACCGGTGCCGGCGGCTCGTCGGCGGGCCCGACACAGGCCCACCGAGGGGTGGCGAGCCGGTTCGCCGCCGACCGCGGACCGCCGGACTGCATCAGGGGGCGCAACAGCGTGGGCGGCAGCGCGGCCACCCGCGCCCGTCCCGCACAACGGACGGCAGCGCCCCACCAGCGAACCAGAACGGCGAGCAGAGCCTCCATGACCACCCGCCACCCCCTTCCCACTCCGGCCTGTACGCCCTCGATGGCTCGCACGGCGAGTGCCAGGACAACGGGCGAACAGTCACGGAGAGTTCCCGATACTCACGGAGAGTTTGCGAAGGAGCGGAGAGTCCGACCGTCAGATCGACGTGGGCACCCAGTGCGGAAGCGGCTCCGTCCGCTCCACCCACTCGGTGGGCGGTGTCCCAGCCTTCCCCGCGGCGATCACGCCGCCGACGATCGCGCACGTGGTGTCGACATCCCCGCCCACCTGCGCGGTCGTCCAGAACGCCTGCTCGTAGTCGCCGAGACTTCTCGCGGCCGACCAGAGAGCGAAGGGCACGGTGTCGTGGGCGGTCGTACGCCGCCCGCAGCCCAGTACAGCCGCCACCGTGCCCGGGTCGCCGTAGTCGAGCATGTCCCGGGCCCGGCGAAGTCCCGCGCCCACGGCGCTCTTGGGTACCAGGTCGATGACACTGTCGAGGAGGGCTTCGGCGCCGGGCGGCCCGTCGGGGGCGGCAGCGAACGCGGCTGCCGCGGCGACGGCCATGGCCCCCACGACGCCCTCGCGGTGTTGATGGGTCGTGTACGCCGAGATTTCCGCCTGGTGGGTCGCCTGCTCCGGATCGTCCGCGTACCAGGCGCCCAGCGGGGCGATCCGCATCGCCGCGCCGTTGCCCCAGGAACCCTGCCCCTTGAAGAGTGCCGCGGCGAGCTCCCGCCAGTCCCCACCTTCCCGGACGAGGCGCAGCATGCGGTTGACCGCAGGGCCGTAGCCCCGGTCGAAGTCGTGGTGCTCGGCGAAGGAGCGGGCCAGGGCATCCTGGTCGATGCGGTGGTGGACGGCCAGGACGGCGACGACCGAGCCGGCCATCTCCGTGTCGTCGGTCCACTGCCAAGGCCCGGGCGGCACCTCGCGGCGCTTCAGCAGCGGGTAGTTCACCGGCACGAAGTACTGGGAGCCCAGGGCGTCTCCGACGGACAGTCCGCGCAGGCAGGCCAGGGCGCGGTCCAGGCGCACGTCGGGTGAGGAATCAGCGGTCATCGCCCTGCAACTCTATCCGGTGATCCCGTACGGCTCGGGATCTCGCCAACGATCGAACGGCCGGTCGAGGGTGTACTTGCCGTCGTCCCCCAGAACGAGCATCCGCACCTCGCCGTTCCCGGGATTCGACAGCGACTCGAACTCCGACACCGTCCAGTGGAACCACCGCATGCAGAAGAGCCGCATGGCCAGGCCGTGGGTGACGATGAGGACGTTCTGCGGGTGGTCGGGGTCCTCGAAGCTGCGGAACAGGCTTTCCAGGAAGCCGCCGACCCGGTCGTAGACGTCGGCGCCCGACTCGCCCTGGGCGAAGCGGTAGAAGAAGTGGCCGTACGCGTCTCGATAGGCCTTCTGAAGGCGGACCTCGTCCCGGTCCTGCCAGTTGCCCCAGTCCTGCTCGCGCAGCCGGGGTTCCTCGCGCACCCGTATGAGTCCGGAGTCGAGGTGGAACGCGCGCAAGGTCTCGAGCGTACGACGGTACGGGGAGACGTACACGCTGACGTGCTCGTCGCCGAAGAGCCGGCGCAGATGCTCGCCCGTCGCCTCCGCCTGCCGCCGACCACGCTCGGTCAGCGCCAGGGCGTGGTCGGGCTCACGCTCGTAGACGGAGTCATCAACATTGCCCGTTGACTCGCCGTGCCGGACAAGGACGATGCGCCGTGGTCGTGCCATGCCAAGACCCTAGATCGGGTGAGGGCCGGTGGAGCACTCCTGCCACACCCATACAGCGTAGGTCACATGATTCCTGCACCACAGATCACACCGGTCGCACGCCTGTCCGAACAGAACAGCTCCGCCGCGGCCTCACGGCGCCACGCCGTCTAAGTCACAGCCCGGTGCGCCGTACCGGTCCGAGCACCCGCCCGCCCCGTCCGGAGCACCCGTCCTACGCGCGAAATCAGACCGTCCAGCTCGACTCCATGTCCACGACGTCCCCGGTGAGCGCCGCAACGTCCGCCTCCGTCTGTGCCCTCAAGGCGAGCCGCTCCACGCGTTCGGTGCGGTACTTGCCGTGTTCGGCGGCCGAGCGCCACATCGACAGCACCAGGAACTCGTTCCCCGGCGCCTCACCGAACAACCCACGCACCATGCCGGGCGAGCCGGCCATCGCCGGGTTCCAGACCTTCTCCTGCATCAGCACGAAGTGCTCGGCCCGCTCCTCGTGGATGCGGCAGAGCGCCACCCGGAGCAGGTCGGCGTCGGTGAAGCGCGGTTCGAAACCGGTCTTCACATCGAAGCGATAGTCGAAGAGCCGCACCTGGGCGTCCTTGAACGTGCCCGCCTGGGTCGACGCGAGCCGGTCGTGCGAACGTGCCATGAAGGAGTCGTAGAACGCGCGGCTCTCCCAGAACGCGAAGATGTGCGCCACGTCCGGCCGTCCCCGGCTCCAGCCACCCCCCTGCCCGCGAAATCCCGGCTCCCCCAGAAGCCCCGCCCACTTCCGCTGCCCCCGCTCGAAACCGCGGCGGTCCACCACGGTGCAGCGAATCCACTTGACCAGCACCGCGCCATGGTAAGGCCACGGAGCGTGGCGTCGGTCACTCTTGGGTGGTCCGCTCCCCCACGCGCGCAGCCACACGCGTGGCAGGATGGACAAACGGTCATGAGGGCCCGGCAGTTGGGTACGACGGACGGGTCGGTACGGGGAAGGGGACTCTGGTGGACGGGCTCAACAAGGGGCTTCGCAAGGTCGAGATCGCGGTGCGGTGGGATCCCAGCCCGGCGGGACAGCCGTCCACCGACCTGGATCTGGTCGCGGCGACCTACCTGGCGGACGATCCGCACGGCGACCCCGCATATGTGGTGCACTTCGACAGCCGCTCGCCCGATGGCACGATCACTCTCAACCGCGACAGCAAGGACGGCCAGGGCTTCGGCTACGACGAAGTCATGACCCTGGAACTCGACCGGCTCGATGTCCGGTACGCGCGCGTGGTGGTTGGTGTCGTCATCCAGCAGCGCCCGGCGGAGCGCACCTTCATCAGTGTGAGCAACCCCGGATTGCGTATCCGTGAGGGGTACACCGTCCTCACGGAGGACGACTTCGGGAGTGTCCTCGGGGCAACTGCAGCGACAGTCGCGGAGTTCGCCCGCGAGGGCTCCGGCCCGTGGGACTTCCGCGCCGACCTGCGTGGTTTCGAGGGCGATCCCGTGGACTTCACCACCACGATGGGTGCGGCACAGCGACCCTGAGCTCCCCGCCGACGGGGCAGGCAAAGCGACAGGGGCACCGCCCGCGGGCGGTGCCCCTGTCGTCATCGGCTCAGGCGTTCGGCGTCAGCTGCAGCCGCTGGTCGAGCCGCAGCCCTCGCAGATGTAGCAGGAACCGGCGCGCTGCATCTTCGTGCCGCAGGAGAAGCACAGCGGGGCGTCGGCCTGAATACCCAGCTGCATTTCCACCAGTTCGGCACTGGTGTGGGCCTGCTGCGGGGCGAGCTTGGCCGCCTCCTCTGCCTTCGGAGCGGTGACGGCCTTCAGCTCCTGGGCGCGCGGCGCCGACTGCGCCAGGCCCTCGACGTCGACCTCGTCCTCGGACGGCTCGTACGAACCGGTCTCCAGGTGACGCTGACGCTCCTCGGCGGAGTGGATGCCGAGCGCGGAGCGCGTCTCGAAGGGCAGGAAGTCCAGCGCCAGGCGACGGAAGATGTAGTCGACGATCGACTGCGCCATCCGCACGTCCGGGTCGTCCGTCATACCGGCCGGCTCGAAGCGCATGTTCGTGAACTTCGAGACGTACGTCTCCAGCGGCACGCCGTACTGGAGGCCGACGGAGACCGCGATGGAGAAGGCGTCCATCATGCCCGCGAGGGTCGAGCCCTGCTTGGACATCTTGAGGAAGACCTCGCCGAGACCGTCGTCCGGGTAGGAGTTGGCCGTCATGTAGCCCTCGGCACCGCCGACGGTGAAGGACGTGGTGATGCCGGGACGTCCCTTCGGCAGGCGCTTGCGGACCGGGCGGTACTCGACGACCTTCTCGACCGCGGTACGGATCGTCTCCTCGACCTTCTCCGTGATCTCTGCCTTCTCCTTCTCCTTGGTCTTGGCGGAGAGGGGCTGGCCGACCTTGCAGTTGTCACGGTAGATCGCGAGCGCCTTGACGCCGAGCTTCCAGGCCTCGAAGTAGATCTCCTCGACCTCCTCGACGGTCGCCGTCTCCGGCATGTTGACCGTCTTGGAGATGGCACCCGAGATCCACGGCTGGATCGCCGCCATCATGCGGACGTGGCCCATCGGGGAGATGGCCCGCTCGCCCATGGCGCAGTCGAACACCTCGTAGTGCTCGGGCTTGAGACCGGGGGCGTCGATCACATTGCCGTTCTCGGCGATGTGGGCGACGATCGCCTCGATCTGCTCTTCCAGGTAGCCCATGCGGCGCAGGGCCTGCGGGACGGTGCCGTTGACGATCTGCATCGAGCCGCCGCCGACGAGCTTCTTGAACTTGACCAGCGCGAGGTCGGGCTCGACACCGGTGGTGTCGCAGGACATCGCCAGGCCGATGGTGCCGGTCGGGGCGAGCACGGACGCCTGGGAGTTACGGAAACCGTTCTTTTCGCCGAGGCGCAGCACGTCCTGCCACGACTCGCTGGCGGCGGCCCACACCGGGGTGTCCAGGTCGTCCATGCGGACGGCCTTGTCGTTGGCGTCCGAGTGCTGCTTCATGACGCGCTTGTGGGCGTCGGCGTTCCGGGCGTATCCGTCGTACGGGCCGACGACCGAGGCGAGTTCGGCGGAGCGCCGGTAGGCCGTACCCGTCATCAGGGAGGTGATGGCGCCGGCGAGGGAGCGGCCTCCGTCGGAGTCGTAGGCGTGGCCCGTGGCCATCAGCAGGGCGCCGAGGTTGGCGTAGCCGATTCCGAGCTGGCGGAACGCGCGCGTGTTCTCACCGATCTTCTGCGTCGGGAAGTCCGCGAAGCAGATCGAGATGTCCATCGCGGTGATGACCAGCTCGACGACCTTCTGGAAGCGCTCGGCCTCGAAGGACTGGTTGCCCTTGCCGTCGTCCTTCAGGAACTTCATCAGGTTCAGCGAGGCCAGGTTGCAGGACGTGTTGTCCAGGTGCATGTACTCGCTGCACGGGTTCGACGCGGTGATGCGGCCGGACTCGGGGCAGGTGTGCCAGGTGTTGATGGTGTCGTCGTACTGGATGCCGGGGTCGGCGCAGGCCCAGGCGGCCTCGGCGATCTTGCGGAAGAGCGACTTGGCGTCGACCTCCTCGATGACCTCACCGGTCATCCGGCCCCGAAGGCCGAACTGGCTGCCCTGCTCGACGGCCGTCATGAACTCGTCGTTGACGCGGACCGAGTTGTTGGCGTTCTGGTATTGGACGGACGCGATGTCGTCGCCGCCCAGGTCCATGTCGTAGCCGGCGTCGCGCAGGACGCGGATCTTCTCTTCTTCCTTGACCTTGGTCTCGATGAAGTCCTCGATGTCCGGGTGGTCCACATCGAGGACGACCATTTTGGCGGCGCGGCGGGTGGCGCCACCGGACTTGATCGTTCCTGCGGAGGCGTCGGCGCCGCGCATGAAGGAGACCGGGCCGGAGGCGTTGCCGCCGGAGGACAGCAGCTCCTTGGAGGAGCGGATCCGGGAGAGGTTCAGGCCGGCGCCGGAGCCGCCCTTGAAGATCATGCCCTCTTCCTTGTACCAGTCGAGGATCGACTCCATGGAGTCGTCGACGGACAGGATGAAGCAGGCGGAGACCTGTTGGGGCTGCGGCGTGCCCACGTTGAACCACACGGGGCTGTTGAAGCTGAAGATCTGGTGCAGGAGGGCGTAGGCCAGCTCGTGCTCGAAGATCTCGGCGTCGGCGGGCGAGGCGAAGTACTTGTAGTCCTCGCCGGCCTTCCGGTACGTCTTCACGATGCGGTCGATCAGCTGCTTGAGGCTGGTCTCGCGCTGCGGGGTGCCGACGGCACCGCGGAAGTACTTGCTGGTGACGATGTTGACCGCGTTCACCGACCAGAAGTCGGGGAACTCGACGCCGCGCTGCTCGAAGTTGACCGAGCCGTCGCGCCAATTGGTCATGACGACGTCACGACGCTCCCAGGTCACCTCGTCGTAGGGGTGGACCCCAGGCGTGGTGTGGATGCGCTCGACACGCAGGCCCTTGCTCGCCTTGGGGCTCTTGGCGCGGGAACTCCGTGCCGGACCGCTCGCCGTCTCTGTCATGCCGCCTCCCTGTACGGGCGAAAACGCCCTGAAGTGCCCCGTTGTTCCCGTGGCACGGTGTTCTGTCTGGTGTTGCGGGCACCCACTCACATCGCCCGCAACAGGTCTTCTCGCCGCCGCCCGGCCGGGCCCGGAGCTGCCTTCCGGATCCGGCCCACCGGTCAGTCGGCGGCGCCTGCGGGCTCGGGGGCCTGTTCCGCCCCTTTGGGCCCGCGGTCGTCTTCTTGGCTCTCCGCAGCCGCGTCCTCGCGGTCTCCGTCGTCCGCGCCGGGGTGGCCCGTCTGCGACCTGAGTTCCTCGATGGCCGCCTCGAAGTCGTCCATCGAGTCGAAGGCCCGGTAGACGGAGGCGAAGCGCAGGTAGGCGACGAGGTCGAGCTCCTGCAACGGGCCGAGTATGGCCAGCCCCACGTCGTGGGTGGTCAGCTCGGCGCTTCCGGTTGCTCGCACCGCCTCCTCGACCCGCTGGCCGAGCTGGGCCAGCGCGTCCTCGGTGACGGGCCGCCCCTGGCACGCTTTGCGCACACCGTTGATGACCTTCGTACGGCTGAAGGGCTCGGTGACTCCGGACCGCTTCACCACCATGAGCGAGCACGTCTCCACGGTCGTGAAACGACGGGAGCAGTCAGGGCACTGGCGGCGCCTGCGGATCGACGTGCCGTCGTCGGTCGTACGACTGTCGACCACACGGCTGTCGGGGTGCCTGCAGAAGGGGCAGTGCATGAACTCCCAACCCTCCTCACAGCAGACTCAATAGCCTCGCCGAGTCTCTCGCGCCCCACGAAGCAGCCCCAAGCATAGGCGATGACCATGAGCCTCGAGACCCGGGGGACCACAACTTCTGGGCTGCTGATGCAATCCAACCACTAGATGTGGGGATTGGCTCATACATCCAGGCCGATCCCGCGTGTCGCGCGAGTAGGCGCAGGTGACGCGTGACGGTCCAGCCGCATCGAACCCCGCGGGCCCCTGGAGCACCATCACCGACGGTTCTGCCCGGGACGCAGCCGCACCCGTTCCCGCACAGCCGTATCGCCGCGGCACATGCGGAGATACCGTGGGCGCCGCGAGGAGGGGACGTGGGACTCCCGCACAGATGAGGGCTGCTCCCGGGGCAGGGCAATGCCGGATGGCAGACTGGGGCACAGTCCACGAGGTGATCACCCCGGCGGTGAAGAGTACAGCAATGGGCCCTTTTGCCCGCCACGTGGCATGGCCGCCAATACACCCGGACACATGATCGCGTCCGGTGATTCGCGATTTTTCACTCGAACGTGTGTTTGGCGCAACCTTTCGAAAGCAACTACCGTTGTCCAGCAGGGAGACCATCGAGAGGGGCCGACGTGACCACCACCGCAGACAGTGCCGCCATTGCTGCCCAGGACCGCTCCCAGGGCCGACTGGAGCCGGTGCATGCGATGAACGAAGCCACGAACCCTGAGGGGCAAAAGCGCTCCCTGCCGGGCCGACCTCCGGGCATCCGGGCGGACAGCTCCGGACTCACCGATCGCCAGCGCCGCGTGATCGAGGTCATCAGGGACTCCGTTCAGCGACGGGGCTACCCGCCGTCGATGCGGGAGATCGGTCAGGCCGTCGGCCTCTCCAGTACCTCCTCCGTCGCACACCAGCTGATGGCCCTCGAGCGCAAGGGCTTCCTGCGCCGTGACCCGCACCGCCCGCGCGCCTACGAGGTGCGCGGTTCCGACCAGGCCGCCTCGGTGCAGCCCACGGACACGGCGGGCAAGCCGGCCGCGTCGTACGTGCCGCTGGTCGGCCGGATCGCCGCCGGCGGCCCGATCCTCGCCGAGGAGTCCGTCGAGGACGTCTTCCCTCTCCCCCGACAGCTCGTCGGTGACGGTGAGCTGTTCGTCCTGAAGGTCGTGGGTGACTCGATGATCGAGGCCGCGATCTGCGACGGTGACTGGGTCACGGTGCGCCGTCAGCCGGTCGCCGAGAACGGCGACATCGTGGCCGCGATGCTCGACGGCGAAGCCACCGTCAAGCGCTTCAAGCGCGAGGACGGCCATGTCTGGCTCCTGCCGCACAACGCGGCCTACGAGCCGATCCCCGGCGACGACGCAACCATCCTCGGCAAGGTGGTGGCCGTGCTGCGGCGCGTCTGACAACGCGCACCCCGTCGGGTGGGCCCATCGGGCCCGCCCTCTGACCGGGCCCCGGGACCCCTGCGCCGGTTCCGGGGCCCTGCGCTGTCCAAGGCCGGTTGCCGGACCCGGGCGAGCCCCGAAGACGCGGGGGCGGTGGGGGGGGGGGGGGGGCCCCCCCCCCCCCCGCCCCGGCGGGGGGGGGGGGGGGGGGCGCGGGGGGGGGGGCCCCGGGCGCGGGGCCGGGGCCCGGGCGCGGCCCCGGGCGGGGGCCCCCCCGGGGGCCCCCCCCCCCCCCGCGGGGGGGGGGGGGGGGGCCCCCCCCCCCCCCCCACAGCTCACGCGTCTTCCGTCTGCTTCGCTGCCGCGTCGATGGCCGACAGCGACTTCCGAACCTGGTTGCGGTCCGTCGTGAACCAGAAGTCGGGCAGTGACGCCTTCAGGTAACCCCCGTACCGGGCCGTCGCCAGACGCTGGTCGAGGACGGCGACCACCCCGCGGTCGCCCGACGCCCGTACGAGACGGCCGGCGCCCTGGGCCATGAGGAGTGCCGCATGGGTGGCGGCGACCGCCATGAAGCCGTTGCCGCCCGCGTCCTCGACGGCCTTCTGGCGGGCGCTCATCAGGGGGTCGTCAGGGCGCGGGAACGGAATCTTGTCCATGACGACCAGCTGGCAGCTGGGACCCGGGACATCCACGCCCTGCCAGAGCGACAGCGTGCCGAAGAGGCACGTCTTCGGATCGGCCGCGAAGTTCTTGATCAGCTCGCCGAGTGTCTCCTCGCCCTGCAGGAGGATCGGGAACTCCGGGATCCGGGAGCGCAGCTCCTCGGCGGCCAGCTGGGCGCCCCGCATCGAGGAGAACAGGCCGAGGGTGCGGCCACCCGCCGCCTGGATCAGCTCCGTGAGCTCGTCGAGCATGTCCGCGCGATCGCCGTCCCGCGCGGGACGCGCCAGGTGCTTGGCGACGTACAGGATGCCCTGCTTGCGGTAGTCGAAGGGCGAGCCGACGTCGATGCCCTTCCACTGCGGAACATCGTCGCCTTCGGTGCCCTCGGGGGCGAGGCCCAGGGAGGCGCCGACGCCGTTGAAGTCGCCACCCAGCTTCAGCGTCGCCGACGTCAGGACCACGGAGCGGTCCGCGAAGAGCTTTTCCCGCAGCAGTCCGGAGACGGACATGGGGGCGACCCGCAGGGAGGCACCGAACCGGTCGTGGCGCTCGTACCAGACCACGTCCCACTCGGAGCCGTTCGTGATGCGCTCCGCCACGTCGTGCACGTTCTCCACGGAGGCGAGGGCCTGCTTGCGGACGGCGTCCTCGTCCTGGACGGACTTGTCGCGGGTCGCGCCGATCCCCGAGATGACGGTGCGACACGCGTCGCGCAGCGCCATGAGGGCATACCCGAGGTCCTCGGGAATCTCCTCCAGACGGCCCGGCAGCGCCAGCTCCATCAGCCGTTCGAAACCCTCTGCGGCGGTCTGGAGCTGGTCGGCCGCCTTCTCGTTGACGAGTTTCGCGGCACGGCGCACGGCGCGGTTGACCTGGCCGGGCGTGAGCTCGCCGGTGGCGACTCCGGTGACCCGGGAGACCAGTTCGTGCGCCTCGTCGACGATCAGCACCTCGTGCTGCGGGAGGACAGGGGCGCCTTCGATGGCGTCGATCGCGAGCAGCGCGTGGTTGGTGACGACGACCTCGGCGAGCTTGGCCCGCTCGCGGGCCATCTCGGCGAAGCACTCGGCGCCGTAAGCGCATTTCGAGGCACCCAGGCACTCCCTCGACGACACCGACACCTGCGCCCAGGCCCGGTCCGAGATGCCGGGCGTGAGGTCGTCACGGTCGCCGGTCTCGGTTTCGTCGACCCAGTCACGCACCCGCAGCAGATCCTGACCCAGCTTGCTGGTGGGCGCGGCGGCCTCGAACTGGTCGAAGAGACCCTCTTCCTCGTCCTGCGGGACGCCTTCGTGCAGCCGGTGCAGGCAGAGGTAGTTCGACCGGCCCTTGAGCATCGCGAATTCCGGACGCCGGCGCAGCAGAGGGTGCAGCGACTCGACGGTTCTCGGCAGGTCGCGCTCCACCAGCTGGCGCTGCAGGGCCAGGGTGGCGGTCGCGACGACCACCCGCTCGCCGTGCGCCAGCGCGGGCACCAGGTAACCCAGCGACTTGCCGGTACCGGTGCCGGCCTGGACCAGCAGGTGGGAGCCGTCGTCGATCGCTTCCTCGACGGCTTCGGCCATGGCCACCTGGCCGGGGCGCTCCGTACCGCCGACGGCAGTGACGGCAGCATGCAGGAGTTCGGGGAGTGAGGGCTTCGTCATAGCGCGACCACCCTACGACCCTGCACTGACAAACGGGTGATCAAGGCGCGGGCGGGGGACGGGATCAAGACCATGGGCTCCTGGAGGATGTGCGGGTGGACGGGTTGCCGTGTGGCCGAGGTCGTGGCGAAGCCGCTCAAAGATTCGCGCGGCAGATGGGAACTGCGGCGGCACGGGCTGCGTTCAATGGGTGATGGCGCGGTGACACAGCGCTACCGAAGGGGCCGGAGTGATCGGTCTCGGACCATGAGGGCGGCCCGCTTGACGGGCAGGTCGACCTCGGCGGAGAACCGGAAGCCGGCGGTCAGGAAAGCGGCGATGGAGGGGGTGTTGCGAATGTCGGGTTCCGCGATGACGCGTGCGCAGGAGGGCCGCTGCGCGAGAACGAGATCGGCCACGGCCCGGAGCAGCAGACCGCCGAGGCCACGCCCCCGGTCCGCGACCGCACCGACCAGGAGGTGGATTCCTGTGTCATGAGGCCGGGCCGGGTAGTGACGGGCCAGCGGGTCGAGATCCGCCCGATAGATCTCCCAGTAGCTCATCGGTGTTTCGTCCAGTACGCCGACGCACGGCACGCTGCGCCCGTCACCGGCGAGCTGGGTCCGCAGGTGGTCCTCGGCCACGTCCCGCGGTCCGGACAACTCCCAGAACGCCGCGGCTGCGGGGTCGTTCATCCAACGGCTGATGAGCGAGAGGTCTCGTTCGATGCGCGCGGGGACGAGGCGGAACACACCTGCGGGCGTGTCGGCCGGGCCCCATTCGGCGACGCGGTCAAGGAGGTCGTCGGGGGATTCGTCGTGATGGGGGACGGCGAAGGGCCGGGACGGGTCACCCGGCGGGGCGGTGGGAACGGAAGGTTGCGCCGCGTCCTCGTCCCGCCTCCGGACTCCTCCCAGACCGTCAGGTGCATCGACCGCCTGAACTGTGTCGGCCGCAACGAGCGCGCTGAGCTCGTCCGGGAGCCGCAGGTCCATGGTGTCCTCGCTGTGCGCGCCCGCGCGGGCCGGATGCCCGCCGGACTCTGCGCCGGGAGCCGATACGGATCCGCTACCGGCACCGGAGACGGCACGGTGCCCGTTTCTGTAAGCCACGTCAGCCATGACAGGGGCGGTGATACCGGTCGCGGTGACTGGGTCGGAGGGAGGCACCGAACGCTCCTCTCGGAAGGGGGTGGGGCATGTGCTCAGGGACGATGAAGGAGGTCAGTCGTGGTCGGTATCGATCAGGGTGATCAGGAGCGCAGGGGGTTGGCGATGGTCACGTAGACGGACTGGCCGTCGACAGGGCCGACGAGTTCGTCGAGACCGTGCAGCCGGGTCAGCAGGTTGGCCTTGCAGCGCAGGACGGGTGAGTCGAGCAGCCGGGCGGGCAGCGAGGTCCGCAGCCGGGCCGGACCGGAGCCCGCGGTTCCGAGGAAACGGCGGAAGGCGGCGAGCAGCAGCCGCTCGTCGGCCAGCCCTTGGGAGCCGAACGCGCCGATGAGGCCGAACACGTTGTTGACCACCAGGTAGTACACGAGTCGCTCGTCGGTGACGTCGTCGCCTACGAACGTGTCGCTCCGCTCTCCGATCCCGGGCAACCGGGCGTCGAGGTCCGCTCGCCGGGACTCGCGGAAGTAGTAGCCCTGGTTGTCGCGGTATCGGCCTCCCGTGGGCCAGCCGTCTGCGTCCAGCAGAAGCAGGGTGTTCTGCTGGTGTGCTTCCAGGGCGATGCCGGCCTCGCCGTCCAGCCAGAGGACGGGGCGCACCACATGAGCGAGGTAGCGCAGGAACCACTCGGCGGCGACGGCTCCCCGGGGGCGGCCGGTGCGCCGGGCGAGACGCGTGACGACCTCGGCCAGCCGGGACCGCAGGGACGGGTCGAGCTTGGCCGGGTGGTCTGGCGAGCTCTCCGGCACGGTCGGCGCGGGCGGGCGCGGGGAGACGAGGCCTGCGACACAGGAGACATCGTCCGGGGAGTTGAACGGGTTGTGGCGGATCACCACGTCCAGTCCGGGCACCGGGGCTCCGTCGGGTGTGTCGACGGCGAGCCAGGCGGGGTCCCGAACGATGTCGAAGTCCGGGTGCACGGCCTGCCACTGCTGCGCGAGGCCGCTGCGGAGCAGGCGGTGGACCTCGACGCCACGGTGGAGTTCCTTGCGGAGGTTCTCACGGCGGGAGTTGGTGATGCGCAGGCCCAGCGAGAGCTTGAGCATCGCGGGGGCATGGGGGCGGTAGACGGTTCGTACGGAGGAGGTGGGATGCCAGTGAGGGCCGCTGCTGCCGAGGTCACGGAGCAGTCCGGCATCGAGCAGGGCAGCGGTATCGGGACGGTGCCGGATCTCGTGTGCCTGCCAGGGGTGCAGGGGCAGCAGGGCGTACCCGTCCGGCAACACCGGTGTGGAGCCGGCGAGGCGGGTGGTGAGCCGGGGGGCTGCGACAGGGCGGCCGCGTTCGGTCCAGGAGGAGTCGGTGACGAGGACGGAGGGAGCGACAGCCATCCAGTGCAAAGGGAAGGAGCCTCGCGACTCGGGCGAGTACAGGGCTGCCTGTACCTCGGATAGACCGTCGCGGCTCTTCGGGGTCGGGTGCAGGGGGTGTCCGAGGAGGAGTGCCTGCTCCGCGGACAGGAAGAGGTCGGGGCCGTCGGCCGGTCGTTCCCGGCGGGCGGTGATGAAGCCGGCGACCCGTCGGAGGGAGTCGGCAACGCCCGCGATGAGCTCGGTGCCCTCGTTGAAGCCGGTGGTGGTCGAGTTGGGCGTGGCCATGGGGAAGGAGTCGTGTGCGCGGTTGCCACCGGAGCCGTCTGCGGACATCTCCCGGCTGAGTAGAACGGCGAGTGTCAGGGCATCGACCGGTGGGGCGCAGTCGGGAGCGCCGGCCAGACGAGGAGCGCCGAAGCGGTGCCAGCCCGTCGGAGACCAGTAACGGACCGGGGCGAGCAGGGCTGCGCCGCTGGCGGGAAGGGGGATGCGCAGGATGCCGTCGGCGAGGGCGGACTGGTTGGTCTCGCGTGCCCAGCAGCGGAGCAGATTCTCCGTGGCGGCGACCTGGGCGACGGTGTGCGGATCGGGATCCGTCAGGGGGTCGGGGCCATGGCCCTCGGTCAGACCCTGGGCGGGTTTCGCCATCGGCCGCTGATGAGGGACCCGCGGGTTCGGTGACATCCCCGATGGCCGGGCGCCGACGGAGCCTTGTGCAGGCGTCGGGGTGGGCGAGTCGGGGTGAGGGTGGGGGGTGGTGTTCACGGCGGGTACCTCATGGACTGGTCCGGATCATGCGGGTGAGGGTTGAGTGGGTCGAGGAGACTCACTCGGGCGTTGCTGCCCGGCGCGCGGGCTGTGGTCGTGCGGCGCTGGGGCGTCCGGGATTGTGGTCGTGCGGGGCTGTGGTCGTGCGGCGCTGGGGCGTCCGGGGCTGTGGTCGTGCGGGTCGCGAGCGTGCGAGGCTGTGGTCGTCCGGGGCTGTGGTCGTGCGGGTCGCGAGCGTGCGGGCTCATGGCGCGCCAGGCTGGCAGACAGGCGGCTGACCGCCAGACGACTGCCTGACAGACGACTGGCAGGCAGACCGCGGCAGGCAGACGGCTGGGCGCCAGGCGCTGGGGCGGGCAGACGGCTGAGGGAGACGCCTCACAGGCGGGCACCGATGCGGACTCCGGTGTGGAACGGCGGCCAGCCGTAGAAGCTCACTGCGGCTCAGGGGGCGACTGCCGGGCCACCCCCACGGCATCGGGCCGCCGTCCGGACCGCGTCGGCCAGGCGGTCCATTACGGCGGCCGCTTGTTCATCGGTAAGGGTCAGTGGCGGCAGCAGCTGCACGACGCTCGTGTGACGGCCGCCGAGTCCGACGATGAGGCCCCGCCGCAGGCACTCCTGCTGGATCGCAGCGGCCAGTCCGGGGGCGGCCGGCAGGGGGTGGCGTCCGCTGGGCGGCATCACCGATGCCGCCACGCCGCCCTCCGCAGCTCCCGGAGCGCCCGAAAAGCCGGAGTCCCCCTCCGCCTCCGGATCCACCAGCTCGACACCGATCATCAGCCCCCGCCCCCGCACGTCCCCCACGCACGCGAACTCCGAGGTGAGTTGCTGCAATTGGCCCAGCATGCGCTCCCCCAGTGTCGCCGCGCGCTCGGCGAGGGCATTCTCGCGGACGTGGGCGAGGGTCGCCGTGCCGGCGGCCATGGCCAGCTGGTTGCCGGGGAAGGTGCCGACGGGGGCGCCGGATTCCCCGGTGTCGAGGTCGTCGCGGTAGACCACGACGGCCAGCGGCAGGCTGCCGCCGATGGCCTTGGAGAGAATCATCACGTCGGGGGTCACACCGCTGTGCTCCACCGCCCAGAAAGCACCGGTCCGGCCCACGCCGGTCTGGATCTCGTCGACGATCAGCGGGATGGACCGGTCGGCGGTGAGCTGTCGCATGCGCCGCAGCCAGGTGTGCGGTGCGGGGATCACCCCGCCCTCACTCTGGACGGGCTCGACGATCATCCCGGCGGGCAGCGGAACTTCGGGCCCGGGGTCGTCGAGGAGGGACTCGGTCCAGCGGGCGGCGAGGTCGGCGCCGCGCTCGCCCCCGACGCCGAAGGGGCAGCGGTAGTCCTGCGGGTAGGGCAGACGGGCGACCGGCATGTCCGGGGTGTCCGCGGAGGTGCCGCCGAGTGCCCTGCCGGTAGTACCGCGGCCGGAGCCGGTGAACGCCAGGAGGCAGGTCCGACCGGTCGCCGCGCGTACCATCGCGTAGGCGGTCTGGACGGCTTCGCTGCCGGCCGGTCCGCAGAACCGCACGCGTGCCCGCTCGGCGAGGCCTGCCGGCAGGGTGCGATACAGCTCGGTGAGGAAGGCGTCCTTCGCGGGTGTCGCCAGATCGAGGGCGTTCAAGGGTGCGCCGGAGTCGAGCACCTTGCGGATGGCCTCCAGGACGACCGGGTGGTTGTGGCCGAGGGCGAGAGTGCCGGCGCCGGAGAGGCAGTCCAGGTAGCGGCGGCCGTCCGCGCCCTCGATGGTCAGTCCCCTCGCCCGCACCGGAACGATCGGCAGGGCGCGGGCGTAGGTCCGGGCGGCGGGTTCGCGCGCGGCTTGGCGGCGCAGGATCGCCTCGGGCCCGTTGCGCGGGGCGAGTGCGGTGGCTTCGGCTCCGCCGGGGAGGGATTTCACCTGCGTACGCCCCACAGCCGCCTCCTCTGACGCACAACCGCCATGGGTGGATTCCGCCACGACTTCCCTGACCTCCCACTGGGCACGGGCACAGAGGGCCGCGCACGGACAGCAGGCCCCCCACCGCTACCAACCCCGGATCACTCACCGGGTTACGGGTTGCCTCAAGATCCTTTCCGTGACGGAACTGTTGCGGGCCCGTCGGATCGCTCTCACAGCCACCGCATAGTGTGTGGTGCCGTTCCCGGACACCGTGCGGTCGTCCCGAACGTCCCGTGTGACAGCGGGAATCGGGGCCGAAGTGCCGGTTCGTCCATGTTCGTTCCGTATCAGGGGGAGTCAGATCATGCGATCCATACGACCGTCGTCCCATGCCGGCCGAGGGGGGAGGGCGGGTCGCAGGAACTCCCCCATGTTGGCCGCCGTGGCCCTCGCCTCGGCGCTGGCGCTGACCGCCACCGCCTGCGAGTCGGGCGATGCCACGGCGGGCGGTGGGGCCTCCGCGTCGGCCACCCCCTCCGACGACGGCAAGCTCAGGCTCCCGGACGACATCAGGGACCGGCTCCGTGAGCACGGGATCGACGTCGACAAGTGGAAGAACGGCGCCTGGAAGAACTGGGACCGGGACGACTGGCTGCGCGAGGCAAACGAGTACGTCAACCCGATCATCGAGGGGCTCTGGAACCCGGACCGTATGCGGGAGGCCGAGGAACCCGACCAGGGTGTCGACGACAGCGACCTCTCCGGTGACCAGGGCGTGACCGATCCGACGCCCGAGCCCGTCGAGGCGCAGGCCGTGCCGCCGTCGTACCACGCCAACGCCCCGACGGCCGGGAAGGTGTTCTTCGACTCTCCCAAGGGCTCGGCCGTCTGCTCGGCGACCGTGGTGAAGGACCCGGCGCACCCCGGCAAGTCCAACCTGGTGTGGACGGCGGGCCACTGCGTGCACGCGGGCAAGAAGGGCGGCTGGTACCGCAACATCGCTTTCGTGCCGTCGTACAACGACGACGGCAGGCCGGTGGAGGAGCTGGAGAACGCCACCCGTGAGGACGTCGCTCCCTACGGTGTCTGGTGGGGCGACTGGGCGCAGACCTCGGACCAGTGGATCGAGCAGGGCGGTTCGACGGGCGGCGACGGCGCGCCGTACGACTTCGCGGTCATCCATGTGACGCCGGAGAAGGGCAGTGGCGGCAAGTCGCTGGAGGAGATGGTCGGTTCGGCGCTGCCGGTCGACTTCAAGGCGCCCGCGGTGCCGCAGGTGAAGAGCGTTACGGCGATCGGCTACCCGGCCGCGCCGCCCTACGACGGGCAGAAGCTGTATCGGTGCCAGGACCGGCCCGGGCGGCTGTCGGTCACCGCGTCGGATCCGACGATGTACCGCGTCGGCTGCACGATGACCGGCGGTTCGTCGGGCGGCGGCTGGCTCGCGACCGGCTCGGACGGCAAGCCGGCGCTGGTGTCCAACACCTCCATCGGCCCGGTGACATCGGGCTGGCTGGCCGGACCGCGCCTGGGCGGCGTGGCCAAGGGCGTGTACGACTCGGTGAGCAAGAAGTTCGCCGGCCGGTGACGGCCGGTTGAACGCGCCGTCGGTGGGGCGACGTCCCCTCGGCCTTCACCGCCCCACCCCGGTACGCCCTCAACTCCACGGGCATAGTGGGGAGTCGCGCGGGGACGCCGATGCCCACGTCCATGGCATGCGCACGTAGCGCCCGCCCATAGCACCAGCACAGCGCCAGATTCGTACAACGGGGGTCATCGCACCATGCGTTCCACACGTACGCCCGCACCAGGGCGCGGGCGGCGCACCGTCCTCGCTGCCGCCGGGCTCGTCGCCGCCCTGGCTCTCACCGCGACCGCCTGCGGCGGTTCCGCGGACTCGGCGAGCGACACGCCCGACGCCACCTCCTCACAGGCCGCCGCGGAGGACAGCGGCAGCGGCGGCGGCAAGATCCCGGCCGATCTAGCGGGCAAGCTCAAAGAGCACGGGATCGACGTCGGCCGCTGGAAGGACGGCGGCTGGAAGGACTGGGACAAGGACAAGTGGCTCGGTGACGCCAAGGACTTCGTCAACCCGGTGATCGAGGGCCTCTGGAAGCCGGAGCGGATGCAGTCCGCCGAGGAGGCCGACAAGACGGTCACGACGAAGGACGCGTCGGCAGGCCAGGGCGTCAGCGACCCGGATCCGGCTCCTGTCCGGGCGCAGGCCGAGAACACGCCGTACCACCGCAACGCGGCGCCCGTCGGCAAGGTCTTCTTCGACTCCCCCGACGGCCCGGCCGTCTGTTCCGGCACGGTCGTCAAGGACGTCAACCATCCGGGCAAGTCCAACCTGGTGTGGACGGCGGGTCACTGCGTGCACGCCGGCGGCAACGGCGGCTGGTACCGCAACATCATGTTCGTCCCGGCCTACAACGACCTCGGCAAGTCCGAGGCGGAGGTCAGCAACGCGAACCCGACCGAGGCCGCCCCCTACGGCAACTGGTGGGCGAACTGGGCCTCGACCTCGAACCAGTGGATCCAGGGCGGTTCGGAGAGCGGCGGTGACGGAGCCGCGTACGACTACGCCGTGCTGCACGTGAAGCCGGAGCAGGGCGCCAAGTCCCTGGAGGAGACGGTCGGCGCCGCGCTGGACGTGGACTTCTCCGCCCCGTCCGCGGCCGAGGCCGCCAAGATGGGCGCCTGGGGCTACCCGGCCGCGCCGCCCTACAACGGCGAGAAGATGTTCAAGTGCATCGACGTCCCCGGCCGGTTCTCACTCAGCCCGTCCCTGCCGACGATGTACCGCATCGGCTGCGACATGACCGGCGGTTCGTCCGGGGGCGGCTGGTTCCGGGTCCTGAACGGCAAGTCGGTGCTGGTCTCCAACACCTCGATCGGCCCGGCCGACAACACCTGGCTGGCCGGTCCCCGGCTGGGCCGCGACGCCGAAGCGCTCTACCAGAACATGAGCAAGACGTACGGCGGTAAGTGACCGCATGCTGAAGGCCCGCTCCCCGGCAACAGGGGGCGGGCCTTCTCGCGGTCGGGCGAGCCGGCTCAGGCGGGTCTCAGAGCACCAACCAGGTCGGGCTCAGAACGCCGGCCCGTCCTGCTCAGAGCGCCGGCGCCGGAACGTACGGCGTGAGTTCCGCCGCCAGTTCCTCGTGCACCCGCACCTTGAGCAGGGTGCCCTCCGGGGTGTGCTCCTCGGAGATCACCTCGCCCTCGTCATGGGCACGGGCGACCAGCTTGCCGTGCGTGTACGGCACGAGCGCCTCGATCTCGACCGACGGGCGCGGCAGCTCGTTGTCGATGAGCGCGAGCAGCTCCTGAATGCCCTGGCCCGTGCGGGCCGAGACGGCGATGGACCGCTTCTCGACGCGCAGCAGCCGCTGGAGCGTCAGCGGGTCGGCCGCGTCCGCCTTGTTGATCACAACGATCTCGGGCACGTCGGTGGCGCCGACGTCCCGGACCACCTCGCGCACGGCGGCCAGCTGCTCCTCCGGGAACGGGTGCGAACCGTCCACCACGTGCAGGATCAGGTCGGACTCGCCGACCTCCTCCATCGTGGAGCGGAACGCCTCGACCAGGTGGTGGGGCAGATGGCGCACGAACCCGACCGTGTCGGCCAGCGTGTACAGCCGTCCGCTCGGGGTCTCAGCCCGGCGCACGGTCGGGTCGAGGGTCGCGAACAGGGCGTTCTCGACCAGCACGCCCGCGCCCGTGAGGCGGTTGAGCAGCGAGGACTTGCCGGCGTTGGTGTAGCCCGCGATGGCGACGGACGGCACCTTGTGGCGCTTGCGCTCCTGGCGCTTGATCTCGCGGCCGGTCTTCATGTCCGCGATCTCCCGGCGCATCTTCGCCATCTTCTCGCGGATCCGGCGCCGGTCCGTCTCGATCTTGGTCTCACCGGGACCGCGGGTCGCGAGGCCGCCGCCCTTGCCGCCGCCCATCTGCCGGGAGAGCGACTGACCCCAGCCGCGCAGTCGCGGCAGCATGTACTGCATCTGCGCGAGAGCGACCTGCGCCTTGCCCTCTCGGGACTTGGCGTGCTGGGCGAAGATGTCGAGGATCAGGGCCGTCCGGTCGATGACCTTGACCTTGACGACGTCTTCGAGGTGGATCAGCTGGCCGGGGCTGAGCTCACCGTCGCAGATGACGGTGTCCGCGCCCGTATCGACGACGATGTCGCGCAGTTCCTCGGCCTTGCCGGAGCCGATGTACGTGGCCGCGTCGGGCTTGTCGCGACGCTGGGTAACGCCGTCGAGCACCAGCGCGCCGGCCGTCTCCGCGAGGGCGGCGAGCTCCGCGAGGGAGTTCTCCGCGTCCTGCACGGTTCCCGAGGTCCAGACACCGACGAGGACGACCCGCTCCAGACGGAGCTGGCGGTACTCGACCTCGGTGACGTCCTCGAGCTCGGTGGAGAGGCCCACCACACGGCGCAGAGCCGCGCGGTCGGAGCGGTCGAACTGGTCGCCGTCCCGCTCTCCGTCGATCTCGTGGCTCCAGGCGACGTCCTCTTCCATCAGGGCATCGGCCCGAAAACCCTCGGGGTGGCTGTGCTCGAAGCGCTTGGAGTCCTGGGAAAAGGAAGAAGAGGAGGTCATTGGATCCTTACGTGGGTGGGAAGCCGTTCACTGTGTGCAACGCGCGGGTGGTCCGGGAGATTCCCGGCACCCCGTACCGCGCCGACCTGAAGATGTTCGCACGGCACGGGGCGTCTCGTCACTGTGTTATCGGGCGGGCGTCCATGCCGCTCGACCCGGCCTCGCCCAAACCTGCGACCTGGCTGCCTGGGCCTGCGGCTTCGTTGCCGGGGCTTGCGGCTTCGTTGCCGACGTCTGCGGTTTCGCTGCCGACGTCTGCGGTTTCATGGTCGGTGTCTGCGGCTTCGCGGGCGTCTCCGGCTTCCAGTCCGGGTGCCCCGGCATCGGAGGGGTTTTCTCGCCGTACAGCCAGTCCTGGAAGAAGCCGTCGAGGTCACGCCCGGAGATCTCGGCGGCGAGCCGGACGAAGTCCTCCGTGGTGGCCGTGTCGTCCTGATGGCGGACGACCCAGGCGCGTTCCAGGCGTTCGAAGGCCGGGCGGCCGATCTCCTGGCGCAGGGCGTACAGGACGAGCGCGGCCCCGTCGTAGACGTTGGGCCGGAAGATGCCGGTCTTGCGGGCGGGGTCCGGGGCCTTGGGGGCGGCGGGGGGCCCGCCGGCGGCTCGCCAGCGGTCGGAGGCACCGTAGGCGGCCTTCATCCGGTCGCGCATCGGCTTGCCGGCCTGCTCCTCGGCGTACAGCGCCTCGTACCAGGTGGCGTGCCCCTCATTGAGCCACAGATCGGACCAGGTGCGGGGGGTGACACTGTTGCCGAACCACTGGTGGGCCACCTCGTGCACCATGATCGACTCGACGTACCACGGAGGGTAGACCGGCTCGGTGAAGAGTTCCCGTTCGAAGAGCGAGAGCGTCTGGGTCTCCAGTTCGAAGCCGGTGGAGGCGTCGGCCACGAGCAGGCCGTACGTCTCGAAGGGGTAGCGGCCGACCTTGCTCTCCATCCAGGCGATCTGGCCGGGGGTCTTCTCCAGCCAGGGTTCGAGCGCCTCGCGGTGACGGGTCGGGACGACGTCCCGTACGGGAAGGCCGTGGGGGCCGGTGCGGTGCAGCACCGTGGAGCGGCCGATGGACACCTGGGCGAGTTCGGTGGCCATGGGGTGCTGGGTGCGGAAGGTCCGGGTCGTCGACCCGCCGAACTTCTCCACTCCGGCGGGCAGACCGTTGGCGACGGCCGTGTGACCGTCGGGCGCGGTCACACGGAAGGTGAACATCGCCTTGTCGGAGGGGTGGTCGTTGCAGGGGAACACCAGGTGCGCCGCGTCGGCCTGGTTGGCCATGGCGAGGCCGTCCGCCGTGCGTACCCAGCCGCCCTCGCGCCCCTTGCCGGGCACGGGATCGCTGGTGTGCCGCACGGTGATCCGCATCCAGTTGCCGTCCGACACCGAGTCCTCGGGTGTGACCACCAGGTCCTCGCCCGCAAAGCGGAACTCCGCGGGGTCGCCGTCGACCTCGACCGACTCGACCGTGCCGTGGGCGAAGTCCAGGTTGACGCGGTCCAGGTCGGCGGTCGTCCAGGCGTCGATGGTGGTGACGGCCCGCAGCGGCTCGCTGTTGTTGCCCGGATAGGTGAAGGCCAGGTCGTACGACGCGACGTCGTAGCCCGGATTACCGAGGTTCGGGAAGAGGCGGTCGCCGACGCCGAGCGGGACGGCGGGGGTGCTCGCGGCGACGAGGCAGACGGAGACGGCCGAGGTGAGCAGGGCGGCCGCGGTCCGGCGACGGGTGGGGGTGGTGGCCTGGCTGTGGGGGGTCAGGAGCATGCCCCACGGCTATCAGCGCGCGGGTGAGCGGCGGGGACGGCGCGCTTTCGTCCCACCCGAACCGGGGACCGCGGCCTGCGCCGGGTGCCGCCCCCGGCCACCCTGGCGGCGCGCCGGGAAGCCGTCCTGCAAGCCTCAGCGAGGCCGCCCGAGGCAGTCCTGCAGCCTCAGCGAGGCCAACCCAGGGCAGTCCTGCAAGCCTCAACGAGGCCACCCGGAGGCCGCCCGCCCGGGCCGCTCAGCCGCCCTGCGGCTGCGGCTGGGCCCGGCTGACGTCGTACACCCCGGCGACATTGCGCATCGCCCGCATCAGGGCGGGCAGGTGACCGGCGTCCGGGAGCTGCACCGTGTAGGTGTGCCGCACCTGCTGCTGGGTCGGGGGCTCGACGGTCGCCGAGACGATCTCGGCGCCCTCGGAGGCCATGGCCTCGGTGAGGTCGGCCAGCAAATGGGGACGGACGAACGATTCGGCGACCAGCGTGACCCGGCACTCGGCGGTCTCTCCCCAGCGCACGCCGACCTCCGCGCGCCCCCCGTCCTTCATGCGCGCCACCGCGGCGCACTCCACGCGGTGCACGGTGACCGCCCCTCCGCGTACGGCGAAGCCGGTGATCTCGTCGGGCGGTACGGGCGTGCAGCAGCGGGCGAGCCGGACGGTCGCTCCCGGCAGGTCGGCGAGGACGTGACCGGTGGCGGGGCGGCCGGCGGGCTGCTCGGAGGTCCCGTCCGGGACGGGCACGTCGGCGGGCCGGCGCGCTGTCCGGTCCTCGGCGATCCGCGCCTCGCTCTGCTGGGACTCCGCCTGCGCCGGATGTGCGGTCAGCCATCGCTGGATGGCGATCCGGGCCGCAGGTGTGTGGGCGTGCTCCAGCCACTCCCGGGAGGGCTCCGACGCCGGGTCCTGGCCCATGAGGAGCTGGACGGTGTCGCCGTCCGTCAGGACGGTGCTCAGCGTCGCCAGGCGGCCGTTCACCCGGGCGCCGATACAGGCGTGCGCGTCCTCGCCGTACTGCGCGTAGGCGGCGTCCACGCAGGTCGCGCCCTCGGGCAGGCCGAGCGTGCCGCCGTCGGGCCGGAAGACGGTGATCTCGCGGTCCTGGGCGAGGTCCTCGCGCAGGGTCGACCAGAAGTGGTCGGGGTCGGGCGCCGCCTCCTGCCAGTCGAGGAGCCGGGAGAGCCACCCCGGGCGGGTGGGGTCGACGCGCTCGCCGTCGGCCGGGTCGTCGGGGGCCGGTGCGTACGGGTTGCCGAGGGCGACGACGCCGGCCTCGGCGACCTTGTGCATCTGATGCGTGCGGATGAGGACCTCGACGACCTGGCCGTCCTCGCGCGCCACGGCCGTGTGCAGCGACTGGTAGAGGTTGAACTTCGGTACGGCGATGAAGTCCTTGAACTCGGAGACCACCGGCTTCAAGCACGTGTGCAGTTCGCCCAGGACGCCGTAGCAGTCCGCGTCCTCGTTCACCAGGACCAGGACGCGGCCGAAGTCGGAGCCGCGGAGCCGGCCGCGTTTGCGCGAGACGCGGTGCACCGAGACGAAGTGGCGGGGCCGGATGAGGACTTCGGCCGGGATGTCCGACTCGCGCAGCACACCGCGCACCTCGTCGGCGACCTCGGCGAGCGGGTCGTCCGTGCGGGCCGCGTTGCGGACGATCAACTCCCTGGTGTGCGCGTACTCCTCGGGATGCAGGATCGCGAAGACCAGGTCCTCCAGCTCGGTTTTGAGCGCTTGGACGCCGAGCCGCTCGGCGAGCGGGATGAGCACGTCACGTGTCACCTTCGCGATGCGCTCCTGCTTCTCGGGGCGCATGACGCCGAGGGTGCGCATGTTGTGCAGCCGGTCGGCGAGTTTGATCGACATGACGCGGACGTCGTTGCCGGTGGCGACGAGCATCTTGCGGAAGGTCTCGGGTTCGGCGGCGGCGCCGTAGTCGACCTTCTCCAGCTTGGTGACGCCGTCGACGAGGTAGCGGACCTCCTCGCCGAACTGGTCGCGGACCTGGTCGAGGGTCACGTCCGTGTCCTCGACGGTGTCGTGCAGCAGGGACGCGGTCAACGTCGTGGTCTCGGCGCCGAGTTCGGCCAGGATCAGGGTCACGGCGAGCGGGTGCGTGATGTACGGCTCGCCGCTCTTGCGCATCTGGCCGCGGTGCGAGGACTCGGCCAGGACGTAGGCGTGGCGCAGGGGTTCGAGGTCCGCGTCGGGATGATGGGCGCGGTGGGCCTCGACGACATGGCTGATGGCGTCGGGCAGCCGGCCACGGGCGGCGGGGCCGAGCAGGGCCGCGCGGCCGAGGCGGCGCAGGTCGATCCGGGGGCGGGCCTTTCTGCGGGGGGCTGTCGGCGTCACCGGTCCTGACACCGCGCCCGGCATCGGGCCTGGGGTCACGGAATTCGTGGCCTCCGCACTCATGGGCACCTCCGGCTGCGTCAACCGGCGGACGGGTGCCTCAGAGCGGACATGGCTCAGGAGGCGGCTTCGGTCCCCCGTCCGGGCCGGTGCTTGATGCTACCGAGCCCACCATGCCCGACTGACCGCCTCTCGCCGAGCGTGAAACTGATCACCCATTCGAGGGACGAATGTGAGGTTTGTACCCTCGTAGGTCACGACCTGCACCATGCGAATCTCGCCAAGTGGCCGGATTCCAGCGGTGGTTTCGGGTCGGCCGACCGAAGGTGCGCGGGTGTTTCGGGACGACCGGTTCCGGCTCACGCTGACGTGACGGCATCCAGCCAGTCCGTGTCGATCTCGCCCTCGGCCACGATCACGGCCGGGCCGGTCATCTCGATCTCGCCGCCAGGCCGCTCGGTGATCACCAGCGTGCCGCCGGGGACGTCAACGGTGTAGGTCACGGGGGTGCCGGTGGCCGTCGGGTCGGCGCCGTCGCGGCGGGCGGTGGCCACGGCGACCGCGCACGCGCCCGTGCCGCACGAGCGGGTCTCACCGGAGCCACGCTCGTGCACACGCAGCGCGACGTGCCCGGGGCCGCGGTCGGCCACGAACTCGACGTTCACACCGTCCGGGTAGGCGGCGGCCGGGCTGAAGGGGGGCGGGGAGAGCAGGTCACCCGCGTGCGCCAGGTCGTCCACGAAAGCGACCGCGTGCGGGTTGCCCATGTTGACGTTCCGCGCGGGCCAGCTGCGCTCGCCGACGCTCACCGTGACGTCGCCGTCCGGGAGCACCGCTCGGCCCATGCCGACGGTCACATCGCCGTTCTTGGCGAGGTGCACGGTCTTCACTCCCCCGCGCGTGGCGACCGCGAGGTCTCCCTCGGTGACGTGACCGGCGCGCTGGAGGTAGCGCGCGAACACCCGCACGCCGTTGCCGCACATCTCCGCGATCGAGCCGTCGCCGTTGCGGTAGTCCATGAACCACTCCGCCTCGGCCGCCATCTCCTCGGCCTCCGGGTGGGCGGCGGAGCGCACGACGTGCAGCAGCCCGTCACCGCCGATGCCCGCGCGCCGGTCGCACAGGGCGGCGACGGCGGCCGGGGGCAGGCCGATGGTGTTCTCGGGGTCCGGGACGATCACGAAGTCGTTCTCGGTGCCGTGACCCTTGAGGAAGGCGATCCGCGTGCTCATGCCTCGATCGTAAGGGCTGCCTGCGACAGCGCCCCTGCGCGGCCACGACGGGGCCCCTACCCGGCTACGTCAGCGGTCCTCCGCGCCTGCGACAGCACATCGGCGCTCGTATCGCGCGATCAGCGCAGCCGCGCCACGCGCCACACGGCGAGGACCACCACGAGGGCCACGACCAGGGCGTACGCGAGGGCGACCCGCCAGTCGGGTCTGCGGCCGGAGCCGCGAGCCGGCAGGCCCGGCCAGGTGTAGCCGACGCGACGGGCGGCCATCATGCCCCAGCCGGCCGCACACGAGCAGATCAGCAGGCCCAGCATGGCGATGACGGCCCCGCTGTCGCCGAAGTCGAAGGCGAGCGGGAAGGCGAACATCAGGGAGCCGAGTGCCGCGAGACCCACGATGGGGGCCAGCTGCCAGATGTGGAGCCGGCGCTGCGGACGCAGCTCGACCTCGACCTCGTCGGCGAACATCTCGCCGGGCTCGGGACCGTCGTCCGTCACGCCCTGCGACTCGTCGGGCCCGTCGGAGCTGAGGTGGTCCGCCTCCTGCTCGGGTGCGGCGTCGGGCCCCGGCTCATCCCGCTCGGCGGTGATGTGATCGGTGCTCGGTGCGGTGTCGCGAGGGCCGGCCTCCATCGCCACGCGCCCTCCCAACTAGGACTCAACTCGGTCGATCGAAGCTCGATGATGGCACGCCGCCGAAGGACCGGATGACGGCCTGGGCATCCCGATGCCATGACGTGATCAGGCTGTAACCGGTCGTTCGACCAAGGACAGCGCGAGCTGCGGAAGTTCTGCGAGATCGGCTGCCGCCCCACTCAACCAGTGCACCCGCGGGTCGCGCCTGAACCATGAATCCTGGCGGCGCGCGAAGCGCTTGGTGGCACGGACGGTCTCGGTCCGCGCTTCCTCGAGGGTGCACTCCCCCGCGAGCGCCGCGAGCACCTGCTGGTAGCCGAGCGCGCGCGAGGCCGTACGCCCTTCACGCAACCCCTGCGCCTGAAGTGCGCTCACCTCGTCCACGAGGCCGGCGTCCCACATCCGGTCGACCCGCCGCGCGATGCGCTCGTCGAGCTCGGGGCGGGCCACGTCGACGCCGATCTGAAGGGTGTCGTACACCGAGTCATGGCCGGGGAGGTTGGCCGTGAACGGTTTGCCGGTGATCTCGATCACCTCCAGGGCGCGGACGACCCGGCGGCCGTTGCTCGGCAGGATCGCGCGGGCGGCCTCGGGGTCGGCGGCGGCCAGGCGGGCGTGCAGCGCGCCGGGGCCGCGCAGCGTGAGTTCCTCTTCCAGGCGGGCGCGGACCTCGGGGTCGGTGCCGGGGAACTCCAGGTTGTCGACGGCTCCGCGAACGTAGAGTCCGGAGCCGCCGACCAGGATCGGCCAGCGGCCCTCGGCGAGCAGGGCGTCGATCCGTTCCCGGGCCAGGCGCTGGTACTCGGCGACGGACGCCGTGACGGTCACGTCCCAGATGTCCAGCAGGTGGTGGGGGACGCCGTCACGCTCCTCGGGCGTCAGCTTGGCGGTGCCGATGTCCATCCCTCGGTAGAGCTGCATGGAGTCGGCGTTGACGACCTCGCCGCCGAGACGCTGGGCCAGGAAGACGCCCAGATCGGACTTTCCGGCCGCAGTAGGTCCGACGACGGCGATGACGCGGGGGGCGGGGAGTGCACTGCTCACCGCCCCAGTCTCGCAAACCTAGAACCCTGGTCTCGAACGAGTTACGTGACGCCACGGCCGCGGGGTCGTTGCCCGTTGCGAGGTTCCTGCCGCCGGATCGCAGAGGCGGTGGCCCGGGCCGCGCAAACTGACGCACCGGGCAACGCGGGATTTCGCCCGCACGAGTAACGTATGGAGTGGATATGGGCGTTTTTGCACGACTTCTCCGGCGGTCGAAGGCCACGGCGGAGACGCCTGCAGCCGAGGCTGAGACCGATACGGCGAAGGCCGGGACCGAGGATGAGGCGGCCGAGGCCGCGGAGGCCAAGGGCACCGACGGAGCCGGGGAAGCGGCGGATCCGGCCGGTGAGGCCGCTGCCGAAGTCACCGAGTCCGAAGCCGTCGACATCCCCAAGCAGCAGTCCACCGAGAAGGCGGCCGACAACGAGGCCGGCGAGGGTGCCCGTACGTGACCGCCCCGCGCGAGGGAAGGTGAGTCATGGGTCTCCTGCACAACGTGAAGGCGAAGCTGGGCCCGGCGAAGGGCAAGGTCTCGGACCTCGCACAGCGGCACGAGGACAAGATCCACCACGGTCTCGACAAGGCCGCGCAGGCCGTCGACAAGAGCACCAAGGGCAAGTACAGCGACAGGATCCAGTCGGGCACGGGCAGGGCCAAGGGCGCCATGGGCCGCCTCGCGCACCAGGGCGAGAGTGGACCGGGCGGGGGTGGCACGACACCGCCGCCGGGCACCGGTGCCGTGCCGCCGGAGGCGGGCCGCACGGCGCCGCCGCGGGACCCGGGTGGCCCCACGCCGCCGGACGACACGCCACCGCCCGCTTCCTGACGCGGACATCGGCACTCTGAAGGGCACATCGGCGGACGGCCGCGGAGCACCGGCTCCCGGCCGTCCCCGCCGTTTCTCTTGTCTGTCTGTTCGCTTGTCTGTCTGTTCGCTTGTCTGTCTGTTCGCTGCCTATCGGCCTACCGGCCTGCCGTCCGCGCTACGACCAGCTGGCCACGATGTATCCCACGCCGTAGGGAGCGTCCTCGTAGAGCAGCGATCCGCCGAGGTCCGCGCCCTCGGCCGCGCCCGCCAGGACCTGCCAGGGGGCCCGGCCGGACACCTTCAGCTCGTGGGCCAGCCCGGTGTCCAGCGCGGTGAGTGCGGCCACGTCCGCCGCGCCGAGCGCCCGTGCGACGTCCGCGTCGAACGGGGCCGCCCGTTCGTCCAGATAGCCCGGGGCCTTGAGCGTCCGGCACGCGCTGGCGTCACCCATCACCAGCAGGGCAACTCGCTCGTCCCGGGCGGCGATGTCCCTACCGGTCCGCGCGCACAGCCCGGGCGGGTACGACTCCCCCACCCCGAGTCCCTCGACCGGGGCGTCGGACCACCCGGTCCGCTCCAGCAGCCAGGCGGCCACCGCCAGCGCGTAAGGCAGTCGCGGTAGCGGGTTCGCGCCCTCGGCCGCTCCAAGACGTACAGCGAGGTCGACGCCGAAGCCCCGGAACGACCCGGCCGCTCCCTCCGGGTACATCTCGGGCCCGGGGCCGTCCACAGGGCCTACGACCACGAGCCGGCCGGGCCGGGCGGCGGTGAGTACGCCCAGCGCGTCCGTGCAGGCGTTCCGCGCGGCGTCCAGTTCCGGGGCGGCGCCCTGGGCGACCTCGGGGACCAGCAGGGGCGGGCAGGGGCAGACTGCGGCGGCGACAAGCATGATCGGCAGGGTAACTCTCAGGGGCGGCTGCCACCGCACAGGGCGGCAGCGGTCCGGTTCAGTCGCAGCCGCACCCGCTCGCCACGGCCGGCAGGGGCTCGGGGGCGCCGATCTTCGGCAGTCCCAGCATCACACCGACGGGCGTGGCCTTCTCGGCCGCGTTCCGATTCTCCCAGGCGTCGCCCGCGCGTGTACGCCGCACGTCCAGCACGGGGCCCTCGGCCAGGAGGTGGTGCGGGGCGGCGTAGGTGATCTCGACCGTGACCACGTCGCCGGGGCGGACCTCCTGGTCCGGCTTGGTGAAGTGGACCAGGCGGTTGTCGGGGGCGCGGCCGGACAGGCGGTGGGTGGTGTCGTCCTTGCGGCCCTCGCCCTCGGCGACCATCAGCTCCAGGGTGCGGCCGACCTGCTTCTTGTTCTCCTCCCAGGAGATCTCCTCCTGGAGGGCGACGAGCCGCTGGTAGCGCTCCTGGACGACCTTCTTGGGGATCTGGCCATCCATGTCGGCGGCCGGGGTGCCGGGGCGCTTGGAGTACTGGAAGGTGAAGGCCTGGGCGAAGCGGGCCTCGCGCGCCACGTGCAGCGTCTGCTCGAAGTCCTCCTCGGTCTCGCCGGGGAAGCCCACGATGATGTCCGTGCTGATCGCGGCGTGCGGGATGGCGGCGCGGACCTTCTCGATGATCCCCAGGAAGCGCTCCTGGCGGTAGGAGCGGCGCATCGCCTTCAGGACCGGGTCGGAGCCGGACTGGAGCGGCATGTGCAGCTGCGGCATCACGTTCGGCGTCTCGGCCATGGCGGCGATGACGTCGTCGGTGAAGTCGCGCGGGTGCGGGGAGGTGAAGCGGACGCGCTCCAGCCCTTCGATCTTTCCGCAGGCCCGCAGCAGCTTGCTGAAGGCCTCACGGTCGCCGATGTCCGAGCCGTACGCGTTGACGTTCTGCCCGAGCAGCGTGATCTCGGAGACGCCCTCGGCGACCAGGGCCTCGATCTCGGCGAGGATGTCGCCGGGGCGGCGGTCCTTCTCCTTGCCGCGCAGGGCCGGGACGATGCAGAAGGTACAGGTGTTGTTGCAGCCGACGGAGATGGAGACCCAGGCCGCATAGGCGCTCTCGCGGCGGGTGGGCAACGTCGAGGGGAACGCCTCCAGCGACTCGGCGATCTCGACCTGTGCCTCGTCCTGCACGCGCGCGCGTTCCAGCAGGACGGGCAGCTTGCCGATGTTGTGCGTGCCGAAGACGACGTCCACCCAGGGCGCCCGCTTCACGATGGTGTCGCGGTCCTTCTGCGCCAGACAGCCGCCGACCGCGATCTGCATGCCGGGGCGGCTCGCCTTCTTCGGGGCGAGGTGGCCGAGGTTGCCGTACAGCTTGTTGTCGGCGTTCTCACGCACGGCGCAGGTGTTGAAGACGACGACGTCCGCCTCGTCGGCGCCCTCGGGGGCGCGGACGTAGCCCGCGTCCTCCAGCAGTCCGGACAACCGCTCGGAGTCGTGGACGTTCATCTGGCACCCGTAGGTGCGTACCTCGTATGTGCGCGTGCCGCCCACTGACTGGCTCCGGTCGATGCTGCTCATGGGGACAAGGGTAGGCGGTCGGCGATGGTGGCCCGGCCGCCTGTGGACAACCACCCCGTACCGGCCTCAGGGCTCGATGAGTCCGGCCCTGATCGCGTAGCGGGTCAGCTCCAGGCGGTCGCGCATGCCGAGCTTCTGGAGCAGGTTGGCACGGTGGCGCTCGACCGTTTTGGCGCTGATGAAGAGCAGTTCGCCGATCTCCTTCGAGGTGTGGCCCTCGGCGACGAGCTTGAGGATCTCCTCCTCGCGTTCGGTGATGGCCCTCTCCGGCAGGCCGTCGCCCCGGTGCAGCCGCTCCAGGTAGGAGCGGACGAGGGCGCGTTCGGCGCCCGGGTAGATGAACGGCTCGTCCCGCACGGCCGCCCGGCAGGCCTCGACCAGGTCACGGTCGGCGACGGACTTGAGGACGTAGCCGCTGGCTCCGGCTCTGAGCGCTTCGAAGAAGTACTCCTCGTTGTCGTACATCGTCAGGATCAGGATGTGCAGGCCGGGCAGTCGGCGGGAGAGTTCCCGGGCCGCCTGGAGGCCGGTCATCCGCGGCATGGCCACGTCCAGGACGGCGAGGTCGACGGCGGTCTCGCGGGCGCGTGCGACGGCCTCGGCCCCGTCGCCGGCCTCGGCGACGACCGTCAGGTCCGGTTCCCCGTCCAGGATGAGGCGCACGCCCCGGCGGACGAGGGTGTGGTCGTCGGCGAGCAGGACGCGGATCGGTGTGGACATCAGCTGGATCCTTCTGTCGCCGGTACGCGCTCTGTCACCGGTATGCGCAGCCGTATCTCGGTGCCGCCGCCCGGAGCCGGTTCCAGGGTCAGGGCGGCGCCGATCAGCAGGGCGCGTTCGCGCATGCCCGTGATGCCGGCGCCCTCGGGGGCGTGACCGACGCCCGTGCCGTTGTCCCGTACGAGGAGTTCGACGCCGCCGGGCACCGGCCGGAGGCGGAGTTCGGCGCGGTCGGCGGCGGCGTGCCGGGCGGTGTTGGTCAGCCCCTCCTGGGCGACCCGGTAGACGACGAGTTCCGCTTCCGGGGTCAGGGTGGGGAGATCGCCGGTCACGTGGTGGCGCACGGTCAGCCCGTGGGTGGTGAACTCGCCGCTGAGCGACCGCAGCGCGCTCGCCAGCCCGAGTTCCTCCAGGACGCCGGGGCGCAGCCGGCGGGCGATCCGGCGGATCTCGTCCAGGCCGGCCCGGGTCGCTTCCTGCGCCTGGCCCACCTCCTCGCGAAGGTCCTCGGGCGCCCGGTCGGCGACGCGCTTGAGCTGGAGGAGGACGGCGGTCAGGGTCTGCCCGACCTCGTCGTGGAGCTCCCGCGCGATACGGTGCCGTTCGCTCTCCTGTGCGGACAGCGCCCGGGCTGCGCCCGTGGCCCGCTCGGCCTCCAGCCGGTCGAGCATCGTGTTGTACGTCATGATCAGCCCGGCCGTCTCAGCCGGTCCCGCGACCACCGGCCGGGAGCCCGGACGCAGCAGGTCCGCGGTGGCCATGGCCCGGTCCAGTCGCTGCAGGGGCACCAGGCCGAACCGCAGCACGAGCGCGTTGCCGGCGAGCAGCATCACCAGGCCGGCGAACAGGACGAGGGCCTCGCCCGCGAGGACGGGGGTGGACACGGTGACCGGGCCGAGCAGCAACGCCGTGGCCACGACCAGACCGGCGGCGTTGAGCGAGAAGATCCGCCAGAACAACGACACGCTTCCGGATCCGCTCCTTCCCGTCTTCGCACCAGGCACCGCCCCCTCCACCCTCTCCGGCGGCCGGCCGCTGCGTATATCCGTCACGACACCCATGTCGTCACCGTACGGCCGGATGGGAGCATGCGGACTTGACCCGTTCGGTGATCGCCACCGTTCAACAGGCCAACAAAGTACGACAAATAAGACGAACAAGGGGAAGTAACGTGTCAGCTCCGCGCCTGAGGGCGACGCCGCTGCCGGGTATCGGGGTCCAGTACGACCTGGAGACCCGGGAACACCGCCATCTGTCGGTGGTGGCGCACCGCGACGGCACGCGCACGGTGAACGTGTACCGGCCCGACGATCCCGATTCCTGCGCCCAGTCCCTGAAGCTGACCAGCTCGGAGGCGGGATCGCTGATCGACGCGCTGAAGCCGTCCCACCACAGCCCGAGCCTGCTGTACACCACGGATCTGGGGCTGGTCGCCGAGCGGATCGAGGTGGCCGCGACCTCGCGCTGGAACGGGCGGGTGCTGGGCGACATGCGGATGCGGACGGAGACGGGCGCCTCGGTGGTGGCCGTGCTGCGCCGGGCCGAGGCCATCCCGTCACCCACGCCGGATTTCCGGCTGGCCGGCGGCGACACTCTGATCGTCGTCGGGACCCGTGAGGGTGTCGACGCGGCGGCGACCATCCTCGAGCGGGAGTGAGCCGTTGCACTCCGCGGTTCTGCTCATCGAGTTCGGTTCCATCATTCTCGGCCTCGGCCTGCTGGGCCGGTTCGCCGGCCGCTTCCAGCTCTCGCCGATACCCCTGTACCTCCTGGCCGGTCTCGCCTTCGGTGAAGGCGGTCTGCTGCCGCTGGGGGCGAGCGAGGAGTTCGTCGCCACCGGCGCGGAGATCGGCGTCATCCTGCTGCTGCTGATGCTGGGCCTGGAATACACGGCGACCGACCTGGTCTCCAACCTCAAGACCCACTACCCCTCCGGTCTGGTCGACTGCGCCCTGAACGCGCTGCCCGGCGCTGCCGTGGCGCTACTGCTCGGCTGGGGTCCGGTGGCCGCCGTCGTACTGGCCGGTGTCACGTGGATCTCGTCGTCCGGTGTGATCGCGAAGGTGCTCGGCGACCTGGGCCGGGTCGGCAACCGGGAGACGCCGGTGATCCTCAGCGTGCTGGTGCTGGAGGATCTGGCGATGGCGGTGTACCTGCCCATCGTCACGGCGCTGGTGGCGGGCGTCGGGCTGATGGCCGGGAGCGTGACCCTGGCGATCGCGCTGGGCGCGGCCGGGCTCGTGCTGTTCGTGGCCGTGCGCTACGGCAGGCTCATCTCGCGGTTCGTCTCCAGCGACGACCCGGAGAAGCTGCTGCTGGTCGTGCTGGGCCTGACGATCCTGGTCGCGGGTGTCGCGCAGCAGCTCCAGGTGTCGGCGGCGGTGGGGGCCTTCCTGGTGGGCATCGCGCTCTCGGGAGAGGTGGCGGAGGGCGCGCACACCCTGCTGAGCCCCCTGCGTGACCTGTTCGCGGCGGTCTTCTTCGTCTTCTTCGGGCTGCACACCGACCCGTCGAGCATCCCGCCCGTCCTGCTGCCCGCCCTCGCGCTGGCCGTCGTCACCGCGCTGACGAAGATCGCCACCGGATACTGGGCGGCCCGGCGAGCCGGGATCTCGGTGAAAGGCCGCTGGCGGGCGGGCGGCGCGCTGGTGGCCCGTGGTGAGTTCTCCATCGTCATCGCCGGCCTTGCGGTCGCGGCGGGTGTCGAACCGTCCCTCGGCCCCCTGGCCACGGCCTACGTCCTGATCCTGGTGGTCCTGGGCCCGCTCACCGCGCGCTACACCGAGCCGGTGGCGACCTGGTGGGCCCGGCGCCGCGAGCCCAGCCGCCCGGAGCCCGCGCCCCGGACGACCGAGGCCGAGGCACCGGTCGCCGACTGAGGAGGGGTGGGCCGGGCGACCCGGAGCGCGACCCCCTGGTCAGGCGCCCCCGCCCGGCACCCACCCCTGTCTGCGCAGCACCCCCCGAACGTCCGGCGCCTCGTAGTGCTCCCCCTTGAGGACCTTGCCGTCCTCGCGGCGGGAGACCGAGCCGTCGGGGCCGATCTTCGTCATGTTGGAGCGGTGGATCTCCGCGAGCACCGCGTCCAGGTCGATGCCGTGTACGAGGGCGGTGCCGTAGGCGACGTAGACCACGTCCGCCAGTTCGTGCGCGAGCCGGTCGAGCGGGCCGCGCACCGACACCTCGGCGACCTCCCCGGCCTCCTCCGCGAGAAGCTCACCCCGGTGGGCCGCCAGTTCCGGGGAGACCTCCGTGGGCGTGCTTCGGGCGTCCAGGCCGAAGGCGAGGTGGAACGCACGGACCAGGTCGGCGGGCGAAGAGCTCATGGGGGCGACTGTAGTGGCGCCCACTGACAGTCCCCGCCCTCGTCCTGTGCCCCCTGCCCTGGTCAGCGGGGCACCCCGGCTGGCAGGATCGCCCGCATGTCCAGAACGCTCCCCCCTGTCGGCAGGCGCCGGGCCCTGCAGGGCGGCACCGCCGCCCTCGTGGTCCTCGGCCTGCTGCTGTGGTGGCTGCGTCCCTGGGCCGATGAGCCGCCGAGCGGGACGATCACGTTCAGCACGGGCACCCGTGCGGGGGTGTACCACGAGTACGGCGAACTCCTGCGCAACGAGATCGACAAGGACATGCCCGACCTGAAGGTGCGGCTGCTGACCAGCGCCGGTTCGCAGGAGAACGTCGCCGACGTGGCGACGGGCAAGGCCGACTTCGCGATCGCCGCCGCCGACGCGGTCGCCACGTACAAGCTCGACAACAGCCGGGGGGCCGACCGGCTGCGCGGCCTCGCTCGCCTGTACGACGACTACGTCCAGCTCGTCGTACCGCCCGACTCGGACATCCGCTCCGTCTCCGACCTGCGGGGCAAGCGCGTGGCCATAGGGCTGCCCGACTCCGGCGTGCGGCTGATAGCCAACGGTGTGCTCAAGGCCGCCGGCATCGATCCGGAGAAGGACATCGAGCCCTCCTCGGACGGCATCGACACCGGGCCCAAGCGCCTGGGGCACGGCCTCGACGCGTTCTTCTGGTCGGGCGGCCTGCCCACGGACGGTCTCAGCGGCCTGGCCAAGAAGTCGGCATCAGCCTTCCGGTTCGTGCCGATCGACGCCACGCTCGTGGCCAAGCTGCACGACCAGGGCGGCGCCACGCGCTACTACCGGGCCACGAAGATGCCGGAATCGGCCTACCCCCGCATCCAGCGTGGCAAGCCGGTTCCGACCATCGCGGTGTCCAACATGCTGGTCACACGCAGCGACATGGACCCCCGGCTCACCGAGTGGCTGACCCGTACGGTGCTGGACAGCCGGGACCTCATCGGGGCCACCGTCCACTCAGCCCAGCTGGTCGACGTCCGCACGGCGATCTACACCGACCCGCTGCAACTGCATGTAGGCGCCCAGCGCTACTACCAGTCGGTCAAGCCGTAGCGCTCGACCTCTCCAGATCCCGCTCTTCGTCATGCCGTCGTCTTCATGCCGCAGGCGCCGACCGGGCACCGGCCACCGACACCGTCTTGGTCATACCGTTGGCGCCGACGGCGGCGCCCCGACCGACACCGCCGTCCTCATCCCATAGGCGCCGACCGCGGCACCCCCACCGACACCGGGCGTCCTCATCCCATAGGCGCCGATCGCGGCATCCCCACCGACACCGGGCGTCCTCACGCAGCAGGCGCCGACCGCGGCACCGCCACCGTCACCTTCAGCCCGTGCGGTTCGTGACGGGCGTACGCGATCGAACCGCCGCCCGCCGCGAGCAGCGCTCGCGAGATGGACAGCCCGAGCCCCGAGCCCTTGATGTTCTGATGCCGGCCGCTGCGCCAGAAGCGGTCACCGACGCGGGCCAGCTCCTCGTCGGTGAGGCCGGGGCCGTGGTCGGTGACGACGACGGTGGAGGTATCGCCGTGGGAGGCGACGCTCACCTCGACGGTCTCGTCCTCGGGCGTGAACTTCACCGCGTTGTCGATGACCGCGTCCAGCGCGCTGGACAGGGCGACCGGGTCGGCCCACGCGGTCGTCGGCGGGCAGTCCCCCAGCAGGCGCACGCCCTTGGCCTCGGCGGTCGGGGCCCAGGCCGCGACACGTTCGGCGGTGAGCTCGCCGATGTCGGTGACCTTCAGGTCCGCCTCGGTGTGCTCGGCCAGCGCCAGGTCGAGCAGGTCGTCGAGGACCTGCGCGAGGCGCTTGCCCTCGGCCTGGACCGAGGCGATCTCCTTGTTGCCCTCGGGCAGCTCGAAGGAGAGCAGCTCGATGCGCAGCAGCAGCGCCGCGAGGGGGTTCCGCAGCTGGTGCGAGGCGTCGGCGACGAAGGCGCGCTGCTGCTCCAGCACGTCCTCGACGTTGTCGGCCATCTCGTTGAACGACCGGGCCAGGCGCTGGAGTTCCGGCGGACCGCCGGCGGCCGCGACCCGGGACTTGAGCCGCCCGGTGGCGATGTCGTGGGTGGTGGCGTCCAGGACCCGTACGGGCTTGAGCACCCAGCCGGTCAGCCGCAGGGCGGCACCGACGGCCAGCAGCATCGCTGCGGACTCACCCGCGCCGATGACCAGCCAGCCGTGCAGCGTGCGCGAGCGCATCTGCCCGGTGGGCGAGTCGGTGACGACGACCGCGACCACGTCCCCGTCCCGGATGACCGGCGAGGCCACCACGAGGTTGCGGCGCTGCCAGGGCCACACCTGTTTCGGGTCGTGGCTGCGGCGGCTGAGCTTCGCCTCGTCGAAGGCGTCCCGGACCTCGCCCTCCTTGGGCAGGGACCACTTGGGCGGTGCGTGGGCCATGGGCCTGCCCGTGCGGTAGAAGACACCGGAGCGGATGCCGTAGACCTCGTAGTAGCTGCGCAGCTCGCTGCTGAGGGTGGCCAGCCGCTCGTTCTCGAACGCGCCGGTGGTCCCGTCGGGCGAGTCGGTGACGAACTGCGCGAGAGCCGCGAAACGGGCTGTGTCGTCGATCCGGTCGACGACGACCTTCTGCTGCTGCGCGCCGGCGAGGCTGACGGCGAGCGGGACGCCGAGGGCGAGCAGCACGGCCGCCATCAGGATGATGAGCAGCGGGAGCAGGCGAGTGCGCACCCGGCCCCGCTACCCGGCAGGCGCGACGAGCCGGTAGCCGACTCCGCGTACGGTCTCGATGAGGGCCGGCATCCGCAGCTTGGCGCGCAGCGACGCGACGTGCACCTCCAGGGTGCGCCCGGTCCCTTCCCAGCTGGTCCGCCACACCTCGCTGATGATCTGCTCCCGGCGGAAGACCACCCCGGGCCGCTGCGCGAGCAGGGCCAGCAGGTCGAACTCCTTGCGGGTCAACTGGACCACCGACCCGTCGACACTGACCTGGCGGGTGGGCAGCTCGATGTGCACCGGGCCGAGCCGCAGCTCGGTCTCGATGCCGCTGGAGGTGTCCTCGTGGGAGGTGCGCCGGCTCACGGCGTGGATGCGGGCGAGCAGCTCTCCGGTGTCGTAGGGCTTCACCACGTAGTCGTCGGCGCCCATGTTGAGACCGTGGATGCGGGAGCGCACGTCGGAGCGGGCGGTGACCATGATCACCGGGGTGCTGGTGCGCTTGCGGATCTTGCCGCAGACCTCGTATCCGTCCTGGTCGGGCAGGCCGAGGTCGAGGAGGACGACGCCGAAGCAGTCGCCCTCGGGGACGAGTGCCTGGAGGGCCTCCTCACCGCTGCGCGCGTGCGTGACGTCGAACCCGTGCCGCGCCAGAACCGCCGACAGGGCGGCGGCGACGTGGTTGTCGTCCTCGACGAGCAGCAGTCTCATCCGGTCCCCCTTCGGTTCACTGGCCGTACGATCTGAATGTGTACAAAAAACGTGTGCACGCGCGCGCGTGCACCTTGTGCAGTCACGCTGATGGATGAGGACGGCGTCAAGAGGGTTCCGGTTGCGGACCGCTTCCGTTACCCGGCTGGTATGAGCGCTGCTCCCAAGTGCTACGACACGTGTCCGATTGCTATCGGATCGTGATGCTCAGATTCCCCTCAGATGTAATGACGCAGGTCGTACGGGGTTACTACTGTCCTCCGAAACCGAGGAGGACGGAGCCTGAGAGCGATGACCGAAGTATCGGTGGCCAAGGAAGATGTGGCCGCGACCGGAGAACTGGTCGTCCTGAAGAGCGTCAACAAGCACTTCGGCGCGTTGCACGTACTCCAGGACATCGACCTGACGATCGCCCGCGGTGAAGTCGTCGTGGTCATCGGGCCCTCCGGGTCCGGCAAGTCCACCCTGTGCCGCACCATCAACCGCCTGGAGACGACCGACTCCGGCACGATCACGATCGACGGCAAGCCCCTGCCCGCCGAGGGCAAGGAGCTGGCCAAGCTCCGCGCCGATGTCGGCATGGTCTTCCAGTCCTTCAACCTCTTCGCGCACAAGACCGTGCTCGAGAACGTGATGCTCGGCCAGATCAAGGTCCGCAAGAAGGACAAGAAGTCGGCCGAGGAGCGGGCCCGCGCCCTGCTCGACCGGGTCGGCGTGGGCGCGCAGGCCGAGAAGTACCCGGCTCAGCTCTCCGGCGGCCAGCAGCAGCGCGTCGCCATCGCACGGGCGCTGGCCATGGAGCCGAAGGTGATGCTCTTCGACGAGCCGACCTCCGCGCTCGACCCCGAGATGATCAACGAGGTGCTGGAGGTCATGCAGCAGCTCGCCCGCGACGGCATGACCATGATCGTCGTTACCCATGAGATGGGTTTCGCACGATCGGCCGCAAACCGCGTGGTGTTCATGGCAGACGGTCGAATCGTCGAGGAGGCTGCGCCCGACCAGTTCTTCAGCAATCCGCGCAGCGATCGTGCCAAGGACTTCCTGTCGAAGATCCTGCACCACTGACGGCGCGGGTCGCGTCCGACGCGTCCCCGCGTCGCCCACCCTTGAGGGCACGCATCTCTTCACCAGTCAAAGGATGTTCATCATGAAGCTCCGCAAGGTCACCGCCGCCTCGGCCACCGTCTTCGCTCTCGCCCTGACCGCCACCGCCTGCGGCGGCGACAACAACGAGGGTGGCGGCTCCGGTTCGGGCGACGGCAAGACGATCACGGTCGGCATCAAGTTCGACCAGCCCGGCCTCGGCCAGAAGACGCCGCAGGGCTACGCCGGCTTCGACGTCGATGTCGCCACGTACGTCGCGAAGAAGCTCGGTTACAACGAGGACCAGATCGAGTGGAAGGAAGCGAAGAGCGCCGACCGCGAGACCATGCTCCAGCGTGGTGACGTCGACTTCATCGCCGCCACCTACTCCATCACTCCGGAGCGCCAGGAGAAGGTCGACTTCGCCGGGCCGTACCTGCTCGCGCACCAGGATGTTCTGGTGCGTGCGGACGACAACAGGATCAAGTCGCCGGAGGACCTGAACAACGCCAAGCTGTGCTCGGTCACCGGCTCCACCTCGGCGCAGAACGTCAAGGACAAGCTGGCTCCCAAGGCGCAGCTGCAGCCGTACCCGACGTACTCCGCCTGCCTGCCCGGTCTGCAGAACGGTGCCGTCGACGCGCTGACCACCGACGACTCGATCCTCGCCGGTTACGCCGCCCAGTCGCAGTTCAAGGGCAAGTTCAAGCTCGGCGGCTTCAAGCTGACCAACGAGAACTACGGCATCGGCGTCAAGAAGGGCAGCGACCTCAAGGGCAAGATCAACGACGCCCTTGAGGCCATGGTGGCCGACAAGGCCTGGCAGGAAGCTGTGGACAAAAACCTCGGCCCGGCCAACTACAAGAACGAGCCGGCGCCGAAGATCGGCGACATCAAGAGCTGAAGCAACGCCTGACAGGGTGCGCCGCCCACCGGAAGGGGCGGCGCACCGGCGTGGGCATCCCTACACGCGGAAGCACGGGAGATCGTGTTCGACTTTCTTGAGGATTACGACCTGCTGGGAGCCTTCTGGACGACAGTGCAGCTCGCTGTGCTCTCCGCCGTCGGCTCCCTGATCTGGGGCACCCTGCTGGCCGCCATGCGCGTCGGCCCGGTGCCGCTGATGCGCGCCTTCGGGACCGCGTACGTGAACATCGTGCGCAACATCCCCTTGACCGTCATCATCCTGTTCACGTCGCTGGGCCTGAACCAGACGTTGGGAGTCTCCCTCGGCGCGAACGACGTCGAGACGATCAACTTCCGGCTTGCCGTCCTGGGCCTGATTCTCTACACCTCTTCCTTCGTGTGCGAGGCGCTGCGTTCCGGCATCAACACGGTGCCGGTCGGGCAGGCTGAGGCGGCCCGCGCGATCGGTCTCAATTTCAACCAGGTGCTGGGTCTGGTCGTTCTGCCGCAGGCGTTCCGTTCGTCCGTCGTACCGCTGGCAAATGTGCTGATCGCCCTCATCAAGAACACCACGGTGGCCGCCGCCATCGGTGTCGCCGAAGCGGCGGTACTGATGAAGGAGATGATCGAGAACGAGGCGCAGCTGCTGCTGATCTCCGCGATCATCGCGTTCGGTTTCGTGGTCCTGACCCTGCCGACCGGCCTGTTCCTCGGCTGGTTGGGCAAGAAGGTGGCGGTGAAGCGATGAGCTCCGTTCTGTACGACGCCCAGGGGCCTCGCGCCAAGCGGCGCAACGTCATCCTCACGGTGGTCTTCCTGGTAGCCGTGGCGGCCCTGCTGTGGTGGGTGTTCGGGACCCTCAAGGACAAGGGCCAGCTGGAATGGGCCCTGTGGGAGCCGTTCGTCCACACCGAGGCCTGGTCCACGTACATCTGGCCGGGGCTGCAGAACACCTTGAAGGCCGCCGCCCTGGCGGTGATCATCGCGATGCCGCTCGGCGCGGTTCTCGGCATCGCCCGTCTGTCGGACCACGCGTGGGTCAGGGTGCCAGCCGCGGTCGTGGTGGAGTTCTTCCGCTCCATCCCCGTGCTGGTGCTGATGATCTTCGGCCTCGCTCTGTTCGCCCAATACACCAACGTCGCCTCCGACGACCGTCCGCTCTACGCGGTCGTCACCGGCCTGGTGCTGTACAACGCCTCAGTCCTCGCCGAGATCGTCCGGGCGGGCATCCTGGCCCTGCCCAAGGGCCAGTCCGAAGCGGCGATGGCGATCGGCCTGCGCAAGGGCCAGCTGATGCGCCTGGTCCTGCTGCCGCAGGCCGTCACCGCGATGCTCCCGGCCATCGTGAGCCAGCTCGTCGTCATCGTGAAGGACACCGCACTGGGCGGCGCCGTCCTCACCTTCTCCGAACTGCTCTCCGCGGCGAACACCATGAGCGGCTACTACGGCGCGAACGTCATCGCCAGCTTCACCGTCGTGGCCGTCATCTTCATCGCGCTGAACTTCGCCCTGACCTCGTTCGCGAGCTGGCTGGAGCGCCGGCTGCGGCAGGCGAAGAAGTCGACGGGCGCGGTCGTGGGCGTGAACGACGCGGAGATCGCCGGCACGACGGGGACCGGCGCCGGAGGCACCGTCTGACACCCGGTCACCTCACATGACACACTCAGGGGCAGTGGCATGATCGCCACTGCCCCTCGTCACTTGACGCAAGCACCCGCAATAGGTTGCATACGTTCTGTGATCGTGCACCCTGCTCCAACTTCCTGTTCACCCACGTCTCTCAGGACACCACCGCGGGCAGGGGGCGCCGCGTCGTGGACCCGGTGATCATCGTCGGAGCGGGGCCCGTCGGGCTCACGCTCGCCCTTGCGCTGGCACGTCAGGAAGTCCCCTGCGTCGTCCTCGACGAGGGCCCGGGCAAGGACGAACCCCGCGCGGCGCGCACCGTCGTCCTGCGCGAGGACACCGCCGCCCTCGTGGAACGGCTGACCGGCATGCCCCTCACCCGAGCCGGTGCGCACTGGGCCGGATGGCGGTCGATGCGGCGCAAGCAGGTGATGCGCGAGATCGTCTTCGACGGCACCGACCCTGCCCCCCTGCACATCGCCCAGCACGTGCTGACCGGTGCCCTGCGCGCCGCCCTCACCGGCGAACGGCTCGTCAAAGTCGCCGTGGAGAGTCGCCTCGACGGGATCGAGCAGGAGGCTTCCGGAGTCACCGCTCACACGCGCGGTCCCAAAGGCACCTGGTGGCGCGGCAGTTTCCTGGTCGGGTGCGACGGCCCCCGCTCGACCGTGCGCAAGCTCCAGGACATCCGCTTCCCTGGCCGTACGGCGGTGGAACGTCACGCCGTCGCCGCGCTCCGCACGGAACTGCCCTGGCACGACGAGGCGTTGCTGCACCGCCTGCCGCCCTGGCGCATGTCCGGCCCCGCCGCCGGCGAAGTCACCGCCCGACCTCTGCCGGACGGCGTCTGGCGCCTGGACTGGCTCCTGCCGCCCGGCAAGGACCTGGTCACACCCGAGCTGCTGCTCACCCGTATCCGGGAGACCCTGGCCGGCTGGGCGGGCGGCACGACCCCGCCCTACGAGCTGCTGGACACCGGTGTCCACACCGTCCACCACCGGCTGGCCCGCCGCTGGCGCGCCGACCGCGTGTTCCTCGCCGGGGACGCGGCCCACCTGCTCGGCGCGCTGGGTACGCACGGGCTGGACGAGGGCCTGCGGGACGCCGACAACCTCGCCTGGAAACTGGCCCTGGCCTGGCACCACGGGCCGCACGAAGCGCTCCTCGACAGCTACCAGACGGAACGCCGGGCGGTCGTCGCCGCCCGGCTCCGCGCCGCCGACCAGGCGCTGCCGCTGCTGCGCGGCGGTGCAGGGCTGCGCGCCGTCGTACCCGGCTCCTCCCGGGGCCACGACGCCCTCCTCACGGAGGGACACCTGGGGCACGGCCAGCTCGGCGCGCCGGGGGCGTACGCTGACTCGCCGCTCGCGCCCCCGCCCCTCGAAGGGCAGATTCCCGTCGATACGCCGCTCGGCGCACCGGTCACCGACGTACGGGTCACCGCGGAGGACGGCACCTTCGTACGGCTACGGGACCGGCTCGGCCGCGGCGCGCTGCTCGTGGTGCTGATCGCCCCGGGTACGGGCGTCTGGGAGCGCAAGCACTGGGTCGGCGCAGGCATCATGCCCCAGCTCGCGGCGGCGGTCACGGCACTGCCGCACCCCGCTGAACTGCTCGTCGCCGAGAGCTACCCGGGCGCGGCGGCGCACACGGTGCTTCTGGTGCGCCCCGACGGACACCTCGTCACAGCTCTGGGCGGAGTGCGCCCGGCCGACCTGTACGCGGCGGCGGAGGCCACGGTGGGCGGACCGGTGAAGGCGCAGGCAGAGGCCGGCGCTTCGGCCGGCACGCGCTGACATCGATCCCCGGTGATGTGCTCACTGTCACGGTGCGTCCGCATGGTGACAGTGAGTTGACCCGTCCGGGCGGTCGTGCTGTACTCCGGTTCGTGACCGACACCTGTGTGCGCCTGTGGCGGAGGGTCCATATGGACCTCCTCCGTTATGCGGGCTGCGTGTGTCGCCCGTCCTGCTGACTTCGCATTCCACTTCGCACTGTGCGCGCCGCGCTCTGACCGCGTCGGCTTCAGCGCCTCCTTCGCGAACCCTCATCAGGACCCTCAGGACGGCACCCGTGTCTGTATCCCCTTCTGCGACCTCCCCCATCTCCCTCGTCTCCTCCGTCTCCTCCGTCTCCTCCGCCGGTTCGGCTCCCACGCAGGCCGACCTCTACGACTTCGTCCGGCGCGCGGCCGCCGACGCCGAGCTGATCGACTCCCTGCCGATCGATCCGGAAGGCCGTACCTGGGTGCGGCTGGACGGGCCCGGCGGCAGCGAGGCCTGGCTGATCGGCTGGCCGCCCGGCACGGGCACCGGCTGGCACGACCACGCGGACTCGGTCGGCGCCTTCCTGACCGCGTCGGGCGAGCTCCAGGAGAACTCACTCGCCGCGCGACTGCCCACCGACGGCTGGAAGACCCTGGAACTGACCGAGGACGTGGACCGGGTACGCCGGTTGCGGGCCGGCCAGGGACGCGCCTTCGGCCGGCACCACGTGCACGAGGTGCTCAACGAGTCCCCCGACCGGCACGCGATCTCCGTCCACGCCTACTACCCGCCCCTGCCGCAGATCCGCCGCTACAGCCGCAGCGGTCCGGTCCTGCGTCTGGAACAGGTCGAGCGACCGGAGGACTGGCAGTGAGCGCCACCCCCGGGCCGACGAGCCGCGGCCCCCATCGGCCCGTTGGTATCGACGCTTTGCTGGAGCGGGTCCGGGCGGGCTACGAGCGCGTCGAACCGCACGAGGCGTACGAGGCCGCCCGGGCCGGTGACGCGCTCCTGGTCGACATCCGTTACGCCGCCCTGCGCGAACGGGACGGTCTCATCCCCGGCGCCCTGGTCGTCGAGCGCAACGAACTGGAATGGCGATGCGACCCCCAGGGCAGCCACCGCCTCCCCGAGGCCACGAGCCACGCCCTGCGCATCGTGGTGATCTGCAACGAGGGCTACGCGTCCAGTCTGGCGGCCCAGTCCTTGCACCAGCTGGGACTGCACCGGGCCACGGATCTGGTGGGCGGCTTCCAGGCATGGCGAGGGGCGGGGCTGCCGGTGGTGTGAGCCGGAGCCCCGGGTGTGCTCGGACAGGGTGGTGACGCGGCCGGCTGCGGCTCAGAACCCCTCGTCCGCCAGAAACTCCGTGTCCTCGCCCTCTTCCTCCAGCGCCTGCCTCACCACGCGCAGCGCCATGCCCTCGGGGTAGCCCTTGCGGGCGAGCATGCCGGCGAGGCGGCGGAGGCGTTTGTCGCGGTCGAGACCGCGGGTGGAGCGGAGCTTGCGGTCGACGAGTTCCCGGGCGGTCGCCTCCTCCTGCTCGGAGTCGAGCTGGGAGACGGCCTCGTCGATCAGCACGGAGTCGACGCCCTTGGTCCGCAGTTCCCGGGCGAGCGCTCGGCGGGCCAGTCCCCGCCCGTGGTGACGGGACTCCACCCAGGCATCTGCGAAGGCCCCGTCGTTGATGAGGCCGACCTCTTCGAAGCGGGACAGCACCTCCTCGGCCGCCTCGTCCGGGATCTGCCGCTTGCGCAGGGCGTCGGCGAGTTGCTTGCGGGTCCGCGGGGTCCCGGTGAGCAGGCGCAGGCATATCGCCCGAGCCTGCTCGACCGGGTCCCCCGGAGGTGCCTCCTGCTCGGCCCTCGACGAGGGAGGGACACCTCCGTCCTCGGCATCAGGGGCCGCCTCACCGAAGCCACGCCGACGACGACCGCGCCTGCCGCTCGGCCCGCCGTCACGCGAGCCGCTTCGGGGTGGGCCGCCCGAGTATGGCCCGGTGTCGCCCCCGTCCTCGTGCGGCCGGTCGCCTTCTGGTCGTGGGGCCCCTGGGCCGTCCTCCCTGTCTACGGCTGAGCGCGTGTCGCCTCCGGTGCCCCTCCCCCGTGGGACACCGGAGGCGGCGTGCTCGTACTCCGCCCAGTCGGTTCGCCGTGTCACGGGTCAGCTCTTGGCTGCGGCGGCCTTGGACTTGGCGGTCTTGGCCGGTGCCGGGGCGGGGACAGCGGGTGCCGCGTCGGCCGGTGCGGAGACCGCGGCGTCCGTGCCCGGCTCGGCGGCCGGCTCCTCGGGACGCACGCCGACGCCCAGCTTCTCCTTGATCTTCTTCTCGATCTCGTTGGCCAGGTCGGGGTTGTCCTTCAGGAAGTTGCGCGCGTTCTCCTTGCCCTGGCCGAGCTGGTCGCCCTCGTACGTGTACCAGGCGCCGGCCTTGCGGACGAAGCCGTGCTCCACGCCCATGTCGATCAGGCCGCCCTCGCGGCTGATGCCGTGGCCGTAGAGGATGTCGAACTCGGCCTGCTTGAAGGGCGGCGCGACCTTGTTCTTGACGACCTTGCAGCGGGTGCGGTTGCCGACCGCGTCCGTGCCGTCCTTCAGGGTCTCGATGCGGCGGATGTCGATGCGCACCGAGGCGTAGAACTTCAGCGCCCGGCCACCGGTCGTGGTCTCCGGGGAGCCGAACATCACGCCGATCTTCTCGCGGAGCTGGTTGATGAAGATCGCGGTGGTCTTGGACTGGTTGAGCGCGCTGGTGATCTTCCGCAGTGCCTGGCTCATCAGGCGGGCCTGCAGACCGACGTGGCTGTCGCCCATCTCGCCCTCGATCTCCGCGCGCGGGACGAGCGCGGCGACGGAGTCGATGACGATGAGGTCGAGGGCGCCGGAGCGGACCAGCATGTCCACGATCTCCAGGGCCTGCTCGCCGTTGTCCGGCTGGGAGAGGATGAGGTTGTCGATGTCGACGCCGAGCTTCTTCGCGTACTCGGGGTCGAGTGCGTGCTCCGCGTCGACGAAGGCGACCTGGCCGCCGGCCTTCTGCGCGTTCGCCACCGCGTGCAGGGTCAGGGTGGTCTTGCCGGAGGACTCCGGTCCGTAGACCTCGACGACGCGGCCGCGGGGCAGGCCGCCCACGCCGAGGGCCACGTCAAGGGCGGTGGACCCGGTCGGAATGACCTCGATGGGCTCGTTGACCCGGTCACCCATGCGCATGACCGCGCCCTTGCCGAACTGCCGTTCAATCTGTGCGAGTGCGGCATCCAGGGCCTTCTCGCGGTCGGTTCCTGCCATGGGTTCCACCCGATTTGCTTGAGTCGATCGCTTCACGTCAAAGACGCTAACGCCTGCCACTGACAATGCGCCCCGACGCACGTCCAGCCTGTGGGTAACTCGGGCATTTACCTACCCAAAGTACGCCGAAACGCCCTTCGTTGAGCTTCGCCGATGTCCTCATAAGAATGGATGTTCGATTTCTGTGTCAAGCGCACCACTCGGCACCGTGCATCCCCGCCCCCCGCCCCCCATCCCCCCCATCCCGCATCGCAACAGCACCGGCACACCGGCGCCACACCCATCCACACGATGCCGGGCCGTCTTCTTCGAGCATGCCGAACTGGTGCGCGGTCTTCTGGACGACCCGACCCTGCCGGACGGGCTCGTCCCAGCCGACGAGCAGGCGAGCCTCTTGATGGCCGCGACGCCGTAGGGAGCCGGACGGCTCGTGCCACTCAGGAAGAGCTCTCCCCCGAGCCCCCGTCTCCGGCCCGCTCCGCCCCCGGCCGCCGTGCCCACAAGCCCCTGGCCCGGGTGAGCAGGCCCGACCCGTCCACCAGTCGGCGGTGGCCGTGCACCCGGGGGTCGTCCGTGACGTCGTAGCGCCTGACATACGCCCCCAGGAACGCCTGGAGCGTGGCGATGGCGGGGATGGCGATCAGCGCGCCGACGGCGCCGAGGAGGGCGGTGCCGGCGATGACCGAGCCGAAGGCGACGGCGGGGTGGATGTCGACGGTCTTGGAGGTCAGCTTGGGCTGCAGCACATAGTTCTCGAACTGCTGGTAGATCACGACGAAGACCAGCACCCACAGCGCATACCAGGGATCCACCGTGAACGCGATCAGCATGGGCAGGGCGCCCGCGAGATAGGTGCCGATGGTGGGGATGAACTGCGACACCAGGCCCACCCACACCGCGAGCACGGGCGCGTAGGGCACGTCCAGGGCCTGTAGCAGGACGAAGTGCGCCACACCGGAGATCAGTGCCATCAGGCCGCGTGAGTAGATGTAGCCGCCGGTCTTGTTGACGGCGATCTCCCACGCACGCAGTACCTCGGCCTGGCGGGCGGGCGGCAGGACGGAGCAGATCGCGCGACGCAGTCGCGGGCCGTCCGCGGCGAAGTAGAACGAGAACAGGGCGACCGTGAGCAGTTGGAAGAGACCACCGATGACCTGGGCGGACACGTCCAGGACGCCTGTGGCGCTGTTCTGGACGTAGTTGCGCAGCCAGTCGGAGCGGAGCAGGCCCTCCTGGATGTCGACGCGTTTCAGGTCGGTCTTGAAGTGCGTGTTGATCCAGTTGATGACGGAGTCGAGGTACGCGGGGAAGCCCTCGATCAGCTTGATGATCTGGTCCGCGAGGACGGAACCGAGCAGGGTGACGAAACCGGCCGACACGACCATCACACCGATGAAGACGACGAACGCGGCCAGCCCTCTGCGCATGCCGCGCGAGGCCATCCAGCTCACCGCGGGCTCTATGGCAAGGGCCAGGAAGAACGCGATGAGGATGTTGATCAGCAGGCCGGTGAGCTGGTGGAAGGCCCAGCTGCCCAGCTGGAACACGGCGACGAGGGTGAGCGCGAGCACCATGGCTCGCGGCAGCCAGCCCGGCATGCGGCCGTTCGCCCCGGCCCCGCCGACCGGGGGCCGGACGGGCGGCGTCGTGCCGGAGGCTGAGGGCTGCTGGGCTGCCTGCCCGGTCTCGTCAGTGGGTGCCACGGTCCAAGTCTCGCCCACGCCACCGACAGCCGTCTGCCCGCCCTGAGATCTTCACGACCGCTCAGCGATGTCCGGCACCGGCCGGCCGATCCGGCTGGTGGTCTCGACCGTCACCCGACGCTTGCCGGCTGGTGGTCTTGACCGTCGGCCCACCCCTTGCCCGCCGGTGGTCTTGACCGTCAGCCCACCCCTTGCCCGCCGGTCGTCCGGCGCGCGCCGGCAGCGGTCAGCGCCTCTCCCGGGGCACGTCCATCACCGAGCAGACCACCTGCCAGACTTCTTTGGCGGCCCAGCCGGCATCCAGCGCCTCTTGCACCGTGCGCCCGCCCAGCTCGGACATCACGTGATCGCGCGCGAAGGTTTCGGCGTAACCAGGACCGAAGTGCTCCGCCATTCGCTGCCAGAAGACCGTCAACCGCATGCCTTCAGTATCCCGCCCCTGGGGTGGGGCTTGGTCGTGACCGCCTGCCGGCCCCGCTTCGCGCCCTACGGTCTGATCCATGGCCGAAACAGGAGCTACCGAAGTCCCCCCGACGCCCGCACCGCACAGCCCCGTCACGCGCGCGGAGCGTTTCGTCTGGCTCACCGCGCGCGTGCTCGAGCAGCGCCGCTTCGCCCACCACTTCCGGGGCGCCGCCGCCGACCCGGTGGAGATCGCTCTGGACGCCTACCGCAACGAGGACGGCGGATACGGCCACGCGCTGGAGCCCGATCTGCGCGGCCCGGTCAGCCAGCCGTTGCACACCGCGCACGCCCTGCGTGTGCTGGACGCGGTCGGACGCTGCGCCGGCCAGCGCGTGGAACGCATGTGCCGCTACCTGACGTCGGTGTCCACGACGGACGGCGCCCTCCCGGCGATCCACCCCAGCCAGCGCGACTACCCCACGGCTCCCTTCGTGACGGTGGTGGACGACCCGCCCAGCGACCTCCTGGCCACCGGGCCGGTGGTGGGAGTGCTGCACCGCAACGAGGTGTGGCACGCCTGGCTCTTCCGGGCCACGGACTTCTGCTGGCAGGCGGTCGAGTCCCTGGAGAAGTCGCATCCCTACGAGATCGAGGCCGCCGTGGCCTTCCTGGACTCCGCCCCCGATCGTCCGCGTGCGGAGGCGGCCGCCTCCCGTCTCGGCCGCCTGGTCCGCGCACACCGCCTCGCGGCCCTGGATCCCGGGGGCCTGGACGCGTATCCGGTGTCTCCCGGTTACGCCTCGGGGGAGCATCATTTCCCGTACGACTACGCGCGGACCCCGCGTTCCCTCGCGCGCGCGTGGTTCACGGACGAGGAGATGGCCCGGTCCCTGGACCATCTCGCGGCCCAGCAGCAGGAGGACGGCGGCTGGCCCGTCCGCTGGCGCCACTGGGCGCCTGCCCCCGCCCTGGAGGCGCGCCCGCTCGTGACGATCGAGGCCCTGCGCGTGCTCAGGGCGTACGGCCGCGCCATCGACTGATCATCCGGCCCCCATGGCCCGCGCCCCGGCGGTCACCAGCACGGCCGCGGCGACGACCAGCAGGAACGGGGCACGCAGCATCAGAGCGACGGCCGCGGCGGCGAGTCCGGCGGCCCGCGCGTCCAGCACCAGCGTCTGCCCGTCGGCGAAGGTCTGCTGGGCGGTGAGGGCCGCCAGCAGCGCGACGGGCAGCAGCGCGGCGAGGCGTTTGACGAGGGGCCGCTCCAGGGCTCCCGCAGGCACCAGGAGTCCGGCGAGCTTGACGGCGTAGCACCCGAGGACGGTCACTCCGATCGCGATCCAGACGTTCACCGCGCGTCCCCCTGTCGCCGGCGCCGGCCGTCCGCCCACAGCACGGCCGGCGCCGCCAGCGCGGCCAGCAGCACCGGTACCCCGGCGGGCAGGACGGGCAGCAGTCCGAGCCCCAGCAGCACGGCGAGCCCGGCGGCGGCCCGCTCGGTCGCGGTCTTCAGCATCGGCGCGAGCAGCGCCAGGAACACCGCGGGCCCAGCGGCGTCCAGGCCCCACGCGTCGGTGTCCCCGATGGCCTCGGCACCCAGGGCGCCGAGCAGTGTGGTGAGGTTCCACAGGAGGTACAGGGTCAGCCCGGTCACGACGAACCCGAGCCGCGCGGCGCGTCGCGTGGGCTGAGCGAGTGCGACGGCGGCCGTCTCGTCGATCACCCACTGGGCGGCGAACGGCCGCACCGCGCGCGGGAGGGCCAGCAACTGCGACAGACGCAAGCCGTAGAAGGCGTTCCGCACGCCCAGGAAGAAGGCCCCGGCGGCGGCGGTGAACGGACCGCCTCCGGCCGCAAGGGCCCCCACCAAGGCGAACTGGGACGCGCCGGTGAACACCAGAAGACTGAGCGCGCACGTCTGCAGCAGCGTGAGTCCGCTGCCGGCCGAGGTCACTCCGAAGGCGAACCCGGACAGCCCGACGGCCACCCCGACACCCAGCGCGTCGCGTACGACGGCCCGGTCCGCCTTCCCACCGATCTCTGCTTCTTCGAAAGCTGTCCGATCTGTCACGCCCGGCACGCTACGGGCAGCGGCTACAGCGGGTCTTGTACGTTCTTGCGCTCCCGCTGGTACGCCCCCGGAGGTACGCCGACGATCCGGCTGAAGTGCCGGTTGAGGTGCGGCTGGTCGGTGAATCCGACGGCCACGGCGGCCTCGGCGGGGGGCGTCCCCGTGTCCAGCAGCTGTCGTGCCCGGCGGACGCGCGCGTTCGTGAGCCAGGCGTGCGGCGGCATGCCGTAGACGTCGCGGAAGGCCCGCAGCAGGGCGAACGGGCTGGTCCCGAGGTCGGCCGCCAGCCGTTCCAGAGTCGGCGGCTGCGCCATCCGCTCCTGCAGGACACCACGCGCGCGTGCCGCGATGCGGGCCCCCGCCGTGCGCACCTCCCGCCGCGGCATGGGGCCGCCGTTCAACCGCAGCAGCCTGGTGACGGCGACCCGCAGCAGTGTGTCCGCGGCCAGTGCGTTGCCCTCGTCGGCGGCTCGCAGCACCTGGTGCACCAGACCCACGGCGTAGGGATCGTCCACCACCGGGCTGACGAAACCCGGGGTCCCGCGCAGGGCCGTCGTCTCGGCGGCGATCTCCGCCACCACATCGGCCGGCGGGTACAGGGCCCCGTACCGCCATCCTTCGGGGACTCCGGCCCGCCCGGTGTGCGGCGTATCGGGATTCACCAGTGCGAGGGCGCCGGGACCCGCGTGCTGATCGCCTCCGCCGTGGTGGAACACCTCCACCCCGTCGGCGATGGCGGCGATCACGAAGTTCTCGTGCGTGTGCCGCACGAACCTCTTGTGCACGTACCGGGCCCGCAGCAGATCGACCCCGGGCAGCTCGTCGTACTGCCAGTGCCGTGCGCGCTCGTTCATATGACCATTGTCCGCGGCGGCGGGCGACGGGGCAGACCCCCGGGTGGTACCCGGCGGCGAAGCGGCAGGCCACGAGGCGGCGAGGCCCCGTTGTCAGTGCCGAGGTGCACGATGGACGCATGCCCAGCAATGCGCACCGAGCCCTGGACGGCTTCTCCCCCGCGACCCGCGCCTGGTTCACGGGTGCCTTCTCCGCGCCCACCTCGGCCCAGGCCGGTGCTTGGCAGGCCATCCACGAGGGTTCGGACGTGCTGGTCGTCGCCCCCACCGGCTCCGGAAAGACCCTGGCGGCCTTCCTGGCCGCTCTGGACCAGCTGGCGTCGGCGCCTCCTCCCGCCGACCCCAAGAAGCGCTGCCGCGTCCTGTACGTCTCGCCCCTGAAGGCCCTGGCGGTGGACGTCGAGCGCAACCTGCGCAGTCCGCTGACCGGCATCCGCCAGGAGTCGGTGCGCCTCGGCCTGCCCGAGCCCGAGGTCAGGGTGGGCATCCGCTCCGGCGACACCCCCGCCGCCGAGCGCCGCACCTTGTCGACCCGCCCGCCGGACATCCTGATCACGACCCCGGAATCGCTGTTCCTGATGCTGACGTCGGCCACGCGCGACGCGCTGGCGGGCGTGGAGACGGTGATCCTCGACGAGGTGCACGCGGTCGCCGGCACCAAGCGCGGCGCGCATCTCGCGCTCTCCCTGGAGCGGCTGGACGACCTCCTCCCCAAGCCCGCCCGCCGCATCGGCCTCTCCGCGACGGTCCGCCCGGTGGACGAGGTGGCCCGGTTCCTCTCGCCCCGCCGCAAGGTGGAGATCGTCCAGCCGGAGTCGGGCAAGGAGTTCGACCTGTCGGTGGTCGTCCCGGTCGAGGATCTGGGCGAGCTGGGCGGCTCCCCGGTGGCGGACGGCCAGGAAGGCGCCGAGCGCCCGTCCATCTGGCCGCATGTGGAGGAGCGGATCGCCGACCTCGTCCAGTCCCACCGTTCGACGATCGTCTTCGCGAACTCCCGCCGCCTCGCGGAGCGCCTCTGCAACCGCCTGAACGAGATCGCGTACGAACGGGCCACAGGTGAGACGCTCGACGAGCACCATTCCCCCGCCGAGCTCATGGGCGGCTCGGGTGCGGCCCAGGGGGCTCCCCAGGTCATCGCCCGTGCCCACCACGGCTCGGTGTCCAAGGAGCAGCGCGCCCTGGTCGAGGAGGACCTCAAGGCGGGCCGCCTGCCCGCGGTCGTGGCCACGTCCAGTCTCGAACTGGGCATCGACATGGGCGCGGTGGACCTGGTCGTGCAGGTGGAGTCGCCGCCCTCCGTAGCCTCCGGTCTGCAGCGCGTCGGCCGGGCGGGGCACCAGGTGGGCGCGGTCTCCACGGGTGTGGTCTTCCCGAAGTACCGCGGCGACCTGGTGCAGGCGGCGGTGGTCACCGAGCGCATGCGCACCGGCTCCATCGAGTCCCTCAAGGTCCCCGCCAACCCCCTGGACGTCCTGGCCCAGCAGGTCGTCGCCATGACGGCCCTGGACACATGGCAGTTCGACGACCTCCTCGCCGCGGTCCGCCGGGCCGCCCCGTTCGCCTCGCTTCCCGAGTCGGCCTTCACGGCCGTCCTCGACATGCTGGCCGGCCGCTACCCGTCCGACGCGTTCGCGGAGCTGCGTCCGCGCGTGGTGTGGGACCGGGTCACCGGCGAGATCACCGGCCGCCCCGGCGCGCAGCGCCTCGCCGTCACCTCCGGCGGCACGATCCCCGACCGCGGTCTCTTCGGCGTCTTCCTCGCGGGCGCCGATCCCAAGAAGGGCGGCGGCCGGGTCGGTGAGCTCGACGAGGAGATGGTCTACGAGTCCCGCGTGGGTGACGTCTTCACGCTCGGCACCAGCTCCTGGCGCATCGAGGACATCACCCGCGACCGCGTCCTGGTCTCCCCGGCTCCGGGTGTGCCGGGCCGGCTGCCCTTCTGGAAGGGCGACCAGCTGGGCCGCCCTCTGGAACTGGGCCGGGCGGTGGGCGCGTTCCTGCGCGAGGTCGGGTCGCTGCCCGAGGACGACGCCCGGCTCCGCCTCCTCGCCGCCGGGCTGGACGCGTGGGCCGCGGACAACGTGCTGTCGTACCTGAAGGAGCAGCACGAGGCCTGCGGCCACATCCCGGACGACCGGACGATCGTCGTGGAACGCTTCCGTGACGAGCTCGGCGACTGGCGCGTGGTCGTGCACTCCCCCTTCGGCGCCCAGGTGCACGCCCCCTGGGCACTCGCGCTCGGTGCGAAGCTCTCCGAGCGGTACGGCATGGACGCCCAGGTCATGCATGCTGACGACGGCATCGTGCTGCGCCTGCCGGACGCCGACCTCATGGGCTTGGACCTGCTGGACCAGGAGCCGGTCACGATGGGCCGGGAGTACGACGCCGAGAAGGCCCCCCTGGGAGCGGCGGACGTCGTCTTCGACAAGGGCGAGGTCGATCAGGTCGTCACCGACCAGGTGGGCAGTTCCGCCCTGTTCGCCTCCCGCTTCCGCGAGTGCGCCGCCCGTGCGCTGCTGCTGCCGCGTCGCACCCCGGGCAAGCGCACCCCGCTGTGGCAGCAGCGGCAGCGTGCCTCGCAGCTGCTGCAGGTGGCGAGCGAGTTCGGCTCGTTCCCGATCGTTCTGGAGGCGGTCCGCGAGTGCCTCCAGGACGTCTTCGACGTCCCGGGACTGGTCGAGCTGATGGGCGACCTGGAGTCCCGCAAGGTCCGCCTGGTCGAGGTCACCACCGCCGAGCCGTCGCCCTTCGCGCGCTCCCTGCTCTTCGGATACGTGGCCCAGTTCCTGTACGAGGGTGATTCCCCGCTGGCCGAGCGCCGTGCCGCCGCCCTGTCGCTGGACTCGCGGCTGCTGGCCGAGCTGCTGGGCCAGGCGGAGCTTCGCGAGCTGCTCGACGCCGAGGTGCTGACCGAGCTGGAGCGGGAGCTCCAGTGGCGCACCGAGGACCGCCGCGTCAAGGACGCCGAGGGCGTCGCGGACCTCCTGCGCCTCCTCGGCCCGCTCACGGAGGCGGAACTCTCCGAGCGGGGCGCCGAACCGCAGTGGGCGCGGGAACTCGCCGGCGCCCGCCGCGCCATCCGGGTCCGGATCGCGGGCCAGGACCACTGGGCGGCGATCGAGGACGCGGGCCGGCTGCGCGACGCGCTGGGCACGGCCCTGCCGGTCGGTGTCCCGGAAGCCTTCACGGAGCCCGTCAAGGACCCGCTGGGCGACCTCCTCGCCCGCTACGCCCGCACCCACGGCCCGTTCACCTCGACCACGGCAGCGGCCCGCTTCGGCCTGGGCGTCGCCGTCACCGAGGGCGCCCTCCAGCGGCTCGCGGCGGCGGGCCGGGTCGTCCAGGGCGAGTTCCACCCGGCCGGGATCGGCCAGGAGTGGTGCGACGCTGCCGTGCTGCGCCGGCTGCGCCGCCGCTCCCTGGCCGCTCTGCGGCACGAACTGGAGCCGGTGCCACCGGCCGCCCTCGCCCAGTTCCTCCCCCAGTGGCAGCACATCGGCAAGGGGCACTCCCTGCGCGGCATCGACGGGCTGGTCCGGGCCATCGAGCAGGTCCAGGGCGCGTCCGTACCGGCCTCCGCCCTGGAGAAACTGGTCCTGCCCTCCCGGGTCGTGAACTACACCCCGGCGATGCTGGACGAGCTCACCGCCGCCGGAGAGGTGGTCTGGGCCGGAGCGGGTTCCCTCCCCGGCAAGGACGGCTGGGTCTCCCTCTACCTGGCGGACGCGGCCCCCCTGCTCCTGCCGCCCCCGCACCCCTTGGAGCTGACCGCCCTGCACCAGTCCGTCCTGGACACCCTCTCCGGCGGCTACGGCCTGTTCTTCCGCCAGATCGCCGACCAGGTCCGCGCCACCACGCACCCCGAGGCCACGGACCCCCAGCTGGCCGACACCCTCTGGGACCTGGCCTGGTCGGGCCGCCTGACGAACGACACGCTCACCCCCATGCGCTCCCTGCTCGGCTCGGGCCGCACGGCGGGTTCCACGGCCCACCGTGCCAAGCGCACGGTCCCGCGCGGCCGCTACGGCTCCCTGACGGCCGCGGCGCGCACCGCGTCCCGCTCCGGCCCACCGACGGTCGCGGGCCGCTGGTCCCTGCTCCCCGCCCATGAACCCGACCCCACCGTGCGGGCCCATGCCCTCGCCCGCACCCTCCTCGACCGGCACGGCGTGGTCACCAGGGGCGCGGTGTCGGCGGAAGGCGTCGAGGGCGGCTTCTCGGCGACGTACCGCGTCCTGTCCGTCTTCGAGGAGAGCGGCCAGGCCCGCCGCGGCTACGTCGTGGAGGGCCTCGGTGCCGCGCAGTTCGCGATGGACGGCGCGGTGGACCGCCTGCGTGCGGTGTCCAACGCCCGCGACCGCGGCGAGGACCTGCCCGGCCCGCCTCCCGGTTCCGGACCCGACCCGTTCCGCAGCCAGGACCTCGCCGGCCCGGACGACTCCGCCCCCGCCCACGACTTCGCCGGCCCGGACGACTCCGCCCCCACCCACGACCACACCGACGCCCCCGGCCCCGACGGCTTCCTCGACCTGGACGCCTCCTACGACGCCCCTCGTCCGTCGCCGGGCGAGTGGGTCTCGCCCCGCGACTACGCCCCGCAGGCCGCACCCTGGCTCAACGGCGGGCGGGCAGCCCACGGCCAGGGGTTCGCGGGCCGCCGTACCCGCCCTGACGGCGCCACCGGGGCCGTCGTCCTCGCCGCCGCCGACCCGGCGAACGCGTACGGCGCCGCCCTGGCCTGGCCCGAGCCCCCGACCGGCGCCGGGCACAAGCCGGGCCGCAAAGCGGGCTCCCTGGTGGTGCTCGTCGACGGTGAACTGACGCTCTACATGGAGCGCGGCGGCAAGACGTTGCTGGCCTGGGCCGCCGACCCGGACGGCGCCCCCGCCGACGACCCCCGCCTGCGCAGCGCCGCGGATGCCCTCGCCGCGGCAGCCCGCGCGGGTTCGCTCGGCACGGTCACGGTGGAACGCGTCAACGGCGCCCAGGCCCTGACGTCCCCCATCGGCGCCCTCCTGGAGGGAGCGGGCTTCATCGCGACACCCAGAGGACTCCGTCTGCGCGCCTGACGCCCGCACCCACAGCCGGTCCGGCCGGGTGCGCGGCCGTCGTGCCACCCTTGACCCATGCCCGAAGGTGACACGGTCTGGCAGGCCGCGAGGCGGTTGCACGACGCCCTCGCGGGCAGGGTGCTGACCCGCAGCGATCTCCGGGTACCGCGCTTCGCCACGGCCGACCTCACGGGTCGCGCGGTCCTGGACGCCACCGCGCGCGGCAAACACCTCCTCACCCGCATCGAGGGCGGTCTGACCCTCCACTCCCACCTGCGGATGGACGGCTCCTGGAAGGTGTACGGAAACGGCCAGCGCTGGAGCGGAGGTCCCGGACACCAGATCCGCGCGATCCTCGGCACCACCGATCGCACGGCCGTCGGCTACCGCCTCCCCGTCCTGGAACTGCTGCGCACCACCGACGAGCACCGCGCGGTCGGTCATCTCGGCCCCGACCTCCTGGGCCCGGACTGGGACCCCGACCGAGCCCTCGCCAACGTCCTCCAGGACCCCGCCCGAGAGCTCGGCGAGGCCCTGCTCGACCAGCGCAACCTCGCCGGCATCGGCAATGTCTACAAGAGCGAGCTGTGCTTCCTGCTCGGCGTCACGCCCTGGCTCCCGGCCGGCGACCTTCCCCCCGACCGCGCCACGAAGCTGCCCGCGCTCGCCAAGAGGCTGCTCGAGGCCAACCGCGACCGCCCGATCCGCAGCACGACGGGCCGCCGCGGCCAGGACCTCTTCGTCTACGGCCGCGCACCCCGCCCCTGCCTGCGCTGCCGCACCCCGATCCGCGTCGCCGACCAGGGCGACGGCTCCCGCGAACGCCCCACCTACTGGTGCCCCACCTGCCAGCCCGGCCCTGCCCCCGCCCCGGTCCGGTCCGGCCGCACCAATTGACGCCCTGTCAGATCCGCTCGTACGGTCCCTGTATGCCTGTCACGGCGTACGACCTCACCGGCCGCACCGTGTTCGTCACCGGCGCCGCGAGCGGCATCGGCCGCGCCTCGGCACTGCTGCTCGCCGAGGCGGGGGCTGACGTGCACTGCGCCGACCGTGACGCCGAGGGCCTGTACGAGACGGCGACCCTGATCGAGGACGGTGGCGGCACCGCTCGCACCCACACCCTCGACGTCACCGACCGGGCCCGGCTGCGGCAGGCCTTCACCTCCTGCGAACGCCTGGACGCCCTGGCCGCGGTCGCCGGGATCATGCACCGAAGCATGGTGCTGGAGACCCGGGACGAGGACCTCGACCGGGTACTCGACGTCAATTTCAAGGGAGTGCTCTACGCCTGCCAGGAGGCCGCCCGCCTGATGATCGCCCGCGACACGCGGGGCAGCATCGTCACCATGGCCTCGGGAGCCGTCGACACGGGCGGCCCCGGGCTGCTCTGCTACGGCGCGGCCAAGGCGGCGGTGGTCCAGCTGACGAAGACCCTCGCCACGGAGGTGGGCCGGCACGGGATCCGTGTCAACGCGGTCGCCCCGGGCTGGATCCGTACGCCGATGACGGACCGCGGCGACAGCGGCTCCCAGGCGCACACGGAGTCCGCCATGGCCCGGAGGTCGCCCCTGGGCCGCGTGGGTGAGCCCGAGGACATCGCCCACGCGATCCTCCACCTGGTCTCCGACGCCTCTGCCTTCACCACAGGCCAGATCCTCCGCCCGAACGGGGGTGTGGCGATGCCGTGGTGAAGACAGCCCCGGCCCGTCGAGGCGCGTCCCGCGTCCACGACACGCCGCCGGTCCACCACACTCCCCCCACGCAGCAGGCTCCCCGGCCGAAGCACCCCTACGCTCCCCCCGACTTCACCCCCGCCGCACCCCCGCCTCCTGCCCGGGTCCCGACCCCGGCACTCCATACGCTCCGCCACCGCCCCGCCCCCACAGCGCCCCGGGCCCGCCGCTTTGGCACGCAGTGCACGGGCAGCACGCTCAACCCCCACCCTCCGGCCGCGACCGCCGCCTCCAGCACCCCTGCCTCAGGCGCGGCCACCAGCCGTACCACGGCCCACCACCACAGCGCCCCCACCCCGAGCGTGACCCCGCGGACCCCCCAGTGCCGGCTCCCCCAGCGCACTATCCCCGCCATGGCCGCCACCTCCAGCCCGACGCTATGCGGCCCCCCGGGCCGCCGGACAGGGCGCACCACGGGCACACGGGCGCACCGCACACACCGCGCACCCGGCGCACGCCGCTCAGGTCGCGCACGCCGCCCATCCCGCGCACGCCGCGACGCTGCGCGAAGCCCAGCCCGCGCACGCCGCCCAGCCCGCGCACGCCGCTCAAGCCGCGCACGCACACCCGGCGCACCCGACCCGCACCGCGCACCCGACCGGCACCACCCAGCCGGCCCGCACCACCCAGCCGGCCCGCACCGCCCACAAGACCCCCACCACACAGGCCTCCGCGGCGCATGCGTGCGGGGCGCCCCGACGCGGTGGCGAACATCGCGCCCGGCGCGTCACCCGCTCCCGCGCCCTCCTCCGTCACCCGTTCTCGGCCTGGAACATCCAGTGATGCTTCTCCAGGTCCGCCGTGATCCCGATGAAGATGTCCTGACTCACCGGATCCGGCTCACCTGTGGTCTCGACCCGCTCCCGCATCCGCACGATCACCGCACCCAGCGCTTCGACGAGCGTTCCCACGGCGGTCGTGTCGTCGACCCATCCTTCGGGGGTCACTCCGATCCCGCTGCCGACGGCCACGGTCGCGGCCCGCCCGTCAGGGGAGATCCCGAGGGCCGCGGCGCGCTCGGCCACGGTGTCGGAGTACTTCCGCGCGGTGTCGACCACCTCGTCGAGCTGGAGATGAACGGAACGGAAGCGCTGCCCCACCACGTTCCAGTGGATCTGCTTCGCCACCAGGGCGAGGTCCACCAGGTCGACCAGGGCACCTTGCAGTGCCTCGGACACGGTCTTCAGGTTCGCGTCCGACAACGAGCTCTTCACGACGTACATCCGCACCTCCGAGGACTGCCCCCGCCATCCCCTCAACGATGACGGCCGTACGCCTCACCGGCAAACGCACACAAATCAGACACAGCTTGCCCGAGGCGGAGCCAGCCGACCCCGGGCAAGTGAAAACCCCGGGCGGCACCCCTCCGGATCTCCCGGAGAGGCCCGGCCGGGGCCTCGATCATGCCGTGCGAGCGCAGAGCCTCACGCGGCGACGACGTCCACCGCTTCGGCGGGCGCCTTGATGGTCACCCGTTCCGGTGGCACACCGGCCACCGACACGGAACCCAGCATCGAGCGAACCGGCGTCGGTACAGGCTTGCTGGTGGTGGCCGCTGCAGACTGGGCCAGCTCGGCGAGGGCGAGCTCGTCGCTCACTTCCCGCATGAGCTCGGACATCCGTACGTCCAGCGCGTCGCAGATGGCGGAGAGCAGCTCAGAGGAAGCCTCCTTCTGCCCCCGCTCCACCTCGGAGAGATAGCCGAGTGAGACTCGGGCGGACGAGGAGACTTCGCGCAGAGTACGGCCCTGGCGCTGGCGCTGCCGACGCAGCACGTCACCCAGCAGGCGACGGAGCAGAATCATCGGTGGCTCCCTCCTCGGACCGCGTAGCCGCATCCATTACGCCCCACCGTACCGCCTTGCGCCGCGGCCGTGCGGGGAGCGATGTCGTGTTCACTCAGGGCTGCAAACATCAAAACCCCCCGTTCCGTTCCGTATCCTGTGCCCGCTCATTCCCAGTCTGTTCGCTCGCAAGCTCCTTCAGAAGCAGTGCGAGTACGCTCCGTACACTCTCTCTACGAATTTCCGCGCGGTCGCCGTTCAACCGCAGAGCCTCCACTTTTCCGCCGCCGGCAGAACCGGAATCCGCTCGGACCGGTCCGTCCACCGCGATGAAAACGGTGCCGACGGCCTGTCCGTCCTGCGGCTCGGGACCCGCGACTCCGGTGGTCGCGATGCCCCAGTCGGTGCCGAGTGTCTTGCGTACGCCGGCCGCCATCTCGGCCGCGACCTGCGGATCCACCGCTCCGCGCGCCGCCAGCAGGACGGCGTCGACACCGAGCAGGTCCCGCTTCAGATCGGTGGCGTAGGCGGTCACCGAGCCGCGGAAGACCTTGGACGCCCCGGGAACGGATGTGAGGTCCGCCGCAACGAGGCCACCGGTCAGCGACTCCGCGACGGCGAGCGTCTCGCCCTTCACCGTGAGTAGTCGCACCACGTCAGTGGCCGTGGAACTCACGCTTCCTTCTCCTCCAACGCGGCCTTGCGCTCGGCGATTCCCTGCCGGCGCAGCACAATGGCCTGTTTCACATAGTCGAGCCCGGTCACCACGGTCAGCACGACCGCCGCGGCCATCACCCACCACCTCAGAGTGGCCAGCCACCCCGTCAGTGCCAGCACGTACATGCCGACGGCCACGCCCTGGGTGAGGGTCTTCAGCTTGCCCCCGCGGCTGGCGGGAATCACGCCGTACCGGATGACCAGGAAACGCAGCAGGGTGACCCCCAGTTCCCGGCCGAGGATGACGCCGGTCACCCACCAGGGCAGATCGCCGAGCGCGGACAGACAGACCAGCGCCGCCCCCATGATCGCCTTGTCGGCGATGGGGTCGGCGATCTTCCCGAAGTCCGTGACCAGGTCGTACCTCCGCGCCAGGTGACCGTCGAACAGGTCGGTGATCATGGCGATGGCGAAGGCGGCCCAGGCGAGGGACCGCCACACCGGGTCGTAGCCGCCGTCGGCGAGCATCAGCGCGACGAAGGCCGGTACCAGGACCAGGCGGAGCATGGTCAGGAGGTTGGCGATGTTCCAGACACTGGCCTGGTTGACGGCCGCGGCAGCGATCTTCCCGCCCCGCGGGGTCTTCCCTTCGCCCGAGGCGTCGAGGCCGCCGTCCTCACCGGGGACGGCCTCGCCGGCACCGGACACCGCCTCGGTAGCTCCGCCGTTACCCGCACCGGACGAGGCTCCGGGCCCCGCACCGGGCGCACCGCCCTCGGCCGGGCGCGTGGCTGAGGCAGCGGGCGTCGCAGCGGCCGCGCCGGCCGCTGCCCTCCTCGCGCCCGAGGAGCCTCCCGCCGCGGATGCCGGGACACCGGTCATCTGCCCGCCTCCTCACTCCACCCGGGCGACGCGAGCGAGCCCTGCAGCGGCTCGGCCACCAGGTCGACACCCTCCGTACCGACCACCTTCGCCTCGACCATACGGCCGACACGCAGACCCGCGCCGCTCGTGAGGAGCACCTGGCCGTCCGTCTCGGGCGCCTGGTGCTCCGCACGGCCGTACACGCCGTCCTCGTCGACGGACTCGACGAGGACCCGCACGCTCTGGCCGACACGGTCCTCGGCCCGCTGCGAGACGAGTTCCTCGGCCAGTCGCGAGATGTGGGCCAGCCGCTCGGCGACGACGTCCTCGTCGAGCTTGTCGTCGTAGGTCGCCGCCTCGGTGCCCTCCTCGTCGGAGTAGCCGAAGACGCCGATGGCGTCCAGTCGCGCCCCGGTCAGGAACCGCTCCAGCTCGGCGACGTCGGCTTCGCTCTCGCCGGGGAAGCCGACGATGAAGTTGGAGCGCACACCGGCGTCGGGCGCCTTGCTGCGGATGGTGTCGAGCAGTTCCAGGAACCGGTCGGTGTCGCCGAAGCGGCGCATCGCGCGCAGCACGCCGGGTGCGGAGTGCTGGAAGGACAGGTCGAAGTAGGGCGCGACCTTCGGGGTCGAGGTGAGCACGTCGATGAGGCCGGGCCGCATCTCGGCGGGCTGGAGGTAGCTGACGCGCACCCGCTCGATGCCGTCGACGTCGGCGAGCTCGGGCAGCAGGGACTCCAGCAGGCGGATGTCGCCGAGGTCCTTGCCGTAGGAGGTGTTGTTCTCGGAGACCAGCATGATCTCCTTCACACCCTGCTCGGCCAGCCACCGCGTCTCGTTCAGCACGTCGCTGGGGCGGCGGGAGATGAAGGAGCCGCGGAAGGACGGGATGGCGCAGAAGGAGCAGCGCCGGTCGCAGCCGGAGGCGAGCTTGACGGACGCGACCGGGGAGCCGTCCAGGCGGCGGCGCAGGGGTGCCCGCGGGCCCGAGGCGGGGGCGAGGCCCTCCGGAAGGTCCGCCGGCGCGACGACGGGCTCGGCCGGGCCGTGCCCGGGCAGCGCGACCTCGGCCGCCGACTCCTGACGCTCCGCCGGGCTGATGGGCAGCAGCTTGCGCCGGTCCCGCGGGGTGTGCGCGGCGTGGATGCCGCCGTTGAGGATGGTCTGCAGCCTGTCCGAGATGTCGGAGTAGTCGTCGAAGCCGAGCACGCCGTCTGCCTCGGGGAGGGCTTCGGCGAGTTCCTTGCCGTACCGCTCGGCCATGCAGCCCACCGCCACGACGGCCCGGGTTCTGCCGTGCCCCTTGAGGTCGTTGGCTTCGAGAAGGGCGTCGACGGAGTCCTTCTTGGCGGCTTCGACGAAGCCGCAGGTGTTCACGACGGCGACGTCCGCTTCCTCGGCGTCCTCCACGAGCTGCCAGCCGTCCGCCTCCAAACGGCCTGCGAGCTCCTCCGAGTCCACCTCGTTACGGGCGCAGCCAAGGGTGACGAGTGCGACGGTACGGCGTTCAGGCATGGGCTCAAGACTACTTCGTCCCGCTGACACCCCACGTCGACGGGGGTCGGCCGATTCCCGGCCAACCCCGCATCAACTGGACCTTTCGGCCTGATCACCCGGCTTCGGGGTCGCCCTTCGTGTACGTCAGGCGCTCGACGGAGCCCGGCTGGAAGTTCTCCTCGATCTTCTTGCCGTTGACGAAGAGGTCGATCGCGCCGGCGTCTCCGATGACGAGGTGGACCTTCGAGCTGTCCTGGAAGGTCTTGGCGTCGCCCTGCTTGACGAGGCCGTCGAAGATCATCCGGCCGTTGTGGTCCTTTGCCGCGACCCAGCTCTCGTCGTCGACGGCGCTGACCCGGACGGTCACCTTGTCCTGTGGCGCGGCCGCGATGGCGCTGTCGGACGGCTCGGGCTCGGGGTCGGCGGGCTTCTTGGTCTTGGTGGTCGGGGAGGCGGAGTCGCCGGGCGTGGAGTCCTCGGCAACGTTCGCCTCGTTGCTGCCGTCGTCGCCCTGGAACATCGTGAAGCCGACGAAACCGATCACGGCGACGATCGCGGCGACCATCGCCGCGGTCCAGTTGGGCCCCCGCCGCTCAGGACGGATGCGTTCCGCCTCGAAGAGAGGGGCTGCCGAGGTCGGTGCCGGACGCCCGCCGTGCTCGTCCCCGTACTGGGCGAGCAGCGGCGCGGGATCGAGGTTGACGGCTTTGGCCAGGGTCCTGATGTGCCCACGGGCGTAGACGTCCCCACCGCAGGGGGAGAAGTCGTCCGCCTCGATCGCGTGCACGATGTTCATGCGGACCCGGGTGGCGCTACTGACGTCGTCGACGGTCAGCCCGGCGGCGATACGAGCCTGCTGCAGGGCACGGCCGATGGAGGGGCGGGCTTCCTCGCGGTCTGCTTCGACGTGCTCGTTTTCGAACGGACGCTCGTCTTCAGGGGAGTTGCCGATGGACACGGGGGCGCCTTTCGAGCGTGTAGCCGCCTGTGCTGGAAGTTCAGTCTAGGGGGGTACCAAAAGGGTGGGGCAACCGGGCGGTGTCGCTTTGTACGCCATCGGAATGGCCCGACATTCCGATGGTGGGCTCACTGCTTGTTGCTTCCATCAACTTGACGTACGCCGAAGGGAAACGGTTGCTCGATGATCCCTTACGGGTGGGTCACGATCCGGCCACCCGATTGCCGTAACGCCCCGCGAGGCGATCACCGTGTCCCGTTTCCCTACCCTTCAGACTCCCCCCGGATCAGGGCGAGCACGCCATCCAGCTCATCAGGCTTCACAAGAACGTCACGAGCCTTCGAACCCTCGCTCGGTCCGACGATGTTCCGGGACTCCATCAGGTCCATCAGCCGGCCGGCCTTGGCGAAGCCGACGCGCAGCTTGCGCTGGAGCATGGACGTCGAGCCGAACTGCGTGGAGACGACCAGTTCGGCCGCCTGGCACAGCAGGTCGAGATCGTCGCCGATGTCCTCGTCGATCTCCTTCTTCTGCTTGGTGCCCACGACGACGTCCTCCCGGAAGACCGGCGTCATCTGGTCCTTGCAGTGCTGGACGACGCCCGCGATCTCCTCCTCGGTGACGAAGGCGCCCTGCATACGGGTGGGCTTGTTGGCCCCCATCGGCAGGAACAGCCCGTCACCCTTGCCGATGAGCTTCTCGGCGCCCGGCTGGTCGAGGATGACCCGCGAGTCGGCCAGCGAGGACGTGGCGAACGCCAGCCGGGACGGGACGTTGGCCTTGATCAGACCGGTGACGACGTCCACCGACGGCCGCTGCGTGGCGAGCACCAGATGGATGCCGGCCGCCCGGGCGAGCTGCGTGATGCGCACGATCGCGTCCTCGACGTCCCGCGGCGCGACCATCATCAGGTCGGCGAGCTCGTCGACGATGACCAGCAGGTACGGGTACGGCTGGAGCTCGCGCTCACTGCCCTCCGGCGGTTTGGCCTTGCCCTCGCGCACGGCCCGGTTGAAGTCGTCGATGTGCCGGTAGCCGTAGGCCGCCAGGTCGTCGTAGCGCAGGTCCATCTCGCGCACGACCCACTGGAGCGCCTCGGCGGCCCGCTTGGGGTTGGTGATGATCGGCGTGATCAGGTGCGGGATGCCCTCGTACGCGGTCAGTTCGACCCGCTTGGGGTCGACCAGGATCATCCGCACGTCCTCGGGGGTCGCCCGCATCATGACCGAGGTGATCAGGCAGTTGATGCAGGACGACTTGCCGGAGCCGGTGGCGCCGGCGACCAGCATGTGCGGCATCTTCGCCAGTGAGTGCATGACGTAGCCGCCCTCGACGTCCTTGCCGAAGGCGACCAGCATCGGGTCGTCGTCCTCGGCGGACTCCGCCAGACGCAGTACGTCTCCGAGGTTGACCATCTCCCGGTCGGTGTTGGGGATCTCGATGCCGACCGCGGACTTGCCGGGGATCGGGCTGATGATCCGCACGTCCGGGCTGGCGACGGCGTAGGCGATGTTCTTGGTCAGCGCGGTGATGCGCTCGACCTTCACGGCGGGGCCGAGCTCCACCTCGTAGCGCGTGACCGTCGGCCCGCGGGTGAAACCGGTGACACTGGCGTCCACCTTGAACTCGGTGAAGACCGTCGTCAGCGACTCGACGATGAGGTCGTTGGCGGCGCTGCGGGACTTGCCCGGACCGCCGCGCTCCAGCAGGTCGAGGGACGGCAAGGAGTACGTGATGTCGCCGGAGAGCTGGAGCTGCTCCGCGCGCGGGGGCAGGTCGCGGGGTTTGGCGGGCGGGGACTTGGTGAGGTCGCGGACGCCCGCCTTCGGCTTCTGCGGCTCGGGCTCTTCCTGTTCGGACCTGTCCTGCTTGAGCTTGTCCTGCTTGGCCTTGTCCAGCTGGGGGCGTGCGGCCGGGACGGGCGTCGGTGTGGTCGCCTCCTGGTCCCCCACCCGTACGCCCTGGGTGAGGTCGGCGACGATCGGCGAGGGAGGCATGCCGTGCAGAACGGCCCCGTCGAGCGCCGCGGCGGCCGCCGCGGCGATGTCCACGGCGTCCCGGGGCCGGTCCATGTCGGGCTGCGGCACCGCAGAGCGGCGGGGGCGGCCACGGCGCCGGGAGAGCGCCTCCTGCTCGGCACCGTCCGGGTCGTACGCCGCCGGCGCAGGCGCGCGCCTGCCGCGCGGGCGCGCGGGCAGCGCCTCGCGCCACTGCTCGTCGTAGCGCTCGTCGTCCTCGGCGAAGGCGAACTCGTCCTCGGCCGGGTCGCGGAGGATGCCGAGACGCACCCCGAGCTGCCGCAGCCGCTGCGGAATGGCGTTGACCGGGGTGGCCGTGACGACGAGCAGCCCGAAGACGGTCAGCAGCACCAGCAGCGGCACGGCGAGCACGTCCCCCATGGCGTACGACAGCGGGGTCGCCATGGCCCAGCCGATGAGACCGCCGGCGTCCCTTATGGCCTGCATGCCGTCGCCGCGCGCGGGTGAGCCGCACGCGATGTGGACCTGGCCGAGGACGCCGATGACGAGCGCGGACAGGCCGATGACGATGCGTCCGTTGGCCTCGGGCTGCTCCGGGTGACGGATGAACCGCACGGCGATGACGGCGAGGAGTATCGGCACGAGCAGGTCGAGCCGGCCGAAGGCGCCGGTCACCAGGATCTCGACGAGGTCGCCCACAGGGCCCTTGAGGTCGGCCCAGGTGCCCGCGGCGACGATCAGCGCAATGCCGAGCAGCAGCAGGGCGACGCCGTCCTTGCGGTGGGCCGGGTCGAGGTTCTTCGCACCCTGCCCTATGCCGCGGAACACGGCACCGACGGCGTGTGCCACACCCAGCCACACGGCGCGCACGAGCCGGTAGATGCCGCCGGTGGGACTGGGCGCCGGTTTGGGCGCGACCTTCTTGGCCGCGGCCTTCCGGGCGGGCGCCTTCTTCGCGGGAGCCTTCTTGGCGGCGGCCTTCTTCGCCGGAGCCTTCGCGGCCGCCTTCTTCGCGGGCGGCGGCTTCTTGGCTGCGGAGGGACGTGAGGCCATGGGTGTGAGGTTACCGGGGGAGACGACAGGGGACACGCGTGTCTACCGCTTCACCCGTTCGTGTCGCTCCGGGAGAGGCACCAAACTGACACGCGGTCACGGGTGGACAATCCCGGCTGCGCACGCGTCAGTTCTGCGAGGACACCGAGGAGGTGCTCCCGGTGCCCGGCTCCAGCGCGTCCAGCGCCCGCCGCAACCCCGTGAGCTTGCGCTCCAGATGAGCCGCCGTGGCCACCGCGGCGGCGTCCGTCGACTCGTCGTTGAGCTGCTTGGTCAGCGCTTCGGCCTGCTCCTCGACGGCCGCGAGCCGTGCGGAGAGCTCCGCGAGCAGCCCGGCCGACTCCTTGGCCTCACCGCCCGCGTCCTTGCCGTTGCCCTCCAACTGGAGCCGCAGCAGCGACGCCTGCTCCCGCAGCTGGCAGTTCTTCATGTACAGCTCGACGAAGACGGAGACCTTCGCGCGCAGCACCCACGGGTCGAACGGCTTGGAGATGTAGTCCACCGCGCCCGCCGCGTAACCCCGGAAGGTGTGGTGCGGGCCGTGATTGATGGCCGTGAGGAAGATGATCGGGATGTCCCGCGTCCGCTCACGGCGCTTGATGTGCGCGGCCGTCTCGAAGCCATCCATACCCGGCATCTGGACATCCAGCAGGATGACCGCAAAGTCGTCCGTGAGCAGCGCTTTGAGCGCTTCCTCCCCGGACGATGCCCGCACCAGCGTCTGATCGAGCGCAGAGAGGATCGCCTCCAGCGCCAGCAGATTCTCCGGCCGGTCATCGACCAGGAGGATCTTGGCCTTCTGCACCATGGCCCGCCCTCCTCGCCCCGGCGTGGGGCCTCCCCTGTCCGCAGGACCTGCGGCAGCACCGGTGGGTGCCGCCCCAGGAGACGGCTCCCTTGCGCCGCCCGTCCTTGTGCCGGTCATCGTAGCCGCACCCTGCCCATCGCCACACCCTGTCACCGCGATGTCACTGTGCACGTAGCAGAAACGCAGCAGGAGACCAGAAGGTTCCCCGGATCTTGTACTTCTACACGACTATGCGCACACCGAGTCGGCGACTCGGCGTGAACACCGAACCTGCCCGGCATGGTCGCGCAACTGCCCGACGTTCCCCTCATTCCCCTCGCATCCACTGATCCATCACCGCCAGCAGGTGATCGGGGTCGACGGGCTTCGTCACGTAGTCGGAAGCACCCGACTCGATCGCCTTCTCGCGGTCGCCCTTCATCGCCTTCGCGGTCAGCGCGATGATCGGCAGCCCGGCGAACTGCGGCATCCTGCGGATCGCCGTGGTCGTCGCGTACCCGTCCATCTCGGGCATCATGATGTCCATCAGCACGACCGCCACGTCGTCGTGCTGCTCCAGGACCTCGATGCCCTCACGGCCGTTCTCCGCGTACAGCACGGACAGGCCGTGCTGTTCCAGCACGCTGGTCAGGGCGAAGACGTTGCGGATGTCGTCGTCCACGATCAGGACCTTCTGGCCACCGAACCGGATGCCGCGGTTCGTCCTCGGCGCCGGTTCCTGCTCGGACGGAGTCCACCGCTCCAGCTGCGCCGGGCGCGCCGGCAGCTCGGGCATCCTGCGGCGCCGCCGGAACAGGGCGGCCGGTCCGTTCTGCGTCTCACGGTACGACGTCACCTCGGCCGGCGTCTCGACCTCGACGTCCGACAGCTCGGGCGTCGACGCCACCAGGTCGCCGGCCTCCAGGACGGGCAGCTGCTGCTGGTAGCCCTGCGGCGGCAGTTCACTGGGGTACAGCGGCAGATACAGCGTGAACGTCGAACCACGGCCGGGCTCGCTCTGCGCGTAAATCTCACCGCCGAGCAACTGCGCGATCTCCCGCGAGATGGACAATCCGAGACCCGTACCGCCGTACTTGCGGCTGGTGGTGCCGTCGGCCTGCTTGAACGCCTCGAAGATCACCCGCATCTTGCTGGACGCGATGCCGATCCCCGTGTCGGTCACGGAGAACGCGATGAGCCCGGCGTCCGGATCGGTCAGCGACCCGGTCTCCAGCAGCTGCTCCCGGATCCTCTGCGGCACGTCGTCCCGCGCCGGCCTGATGACCAGCTCCACCGACCCGGAGTCGGTGAACTTCACCGCGTTCGACAACAGGTTGCGCAGCACCTGCAGCAGCCGCTGCTCGTCGGTGTGCAGGGTCGCCGGCAGCTCCGGCGAGACCCGCACGGACAGGTCCAGGCCCTTCTCCGCGGTCAGCGGCCGGAAGGTGGCCTCCACGTAGTCCACGAGCTGGACGAGCGCGATCCGCGTCGGGGAGACGTCCATCTTGCCCGCCTCGACCTTCGACAGGTCGAGGATGTCGTTGATGAGCTGGAGCAGGTCCGAACCGGCTCCGTGGATCGTCTCGGCGAACTCGACCTGCTTCGGGGAGAGGTTCCCCTCGGCGTTGTCGGCGAGCAGCTTGGCCAGGATCAGCAGCGAGTTGAGCGGCGTACGCAGCTCGTGCGACATGTTGGCCAGGAACTCGCTCTTGTAGCGCATCGACACCGCGAGCTGCTCGGCGCGCTCCTCCAGCACCTGCCGCGCCTCCTCGATCTCGGTGTTCTTCACCTCGATGTCGCGGTTCTGCTGGGCCAGCAGCTCGGCCTTCTCCTCCAGTTCGGCGTTGGACGCCTGGAGTGCCTTCTGCCGCTGCTCCAACTCTGCCGAACGCTCTCGCAGTTGCTCGGTCAGCTCCTGCGACTGCGCCAGCAGCAGCTCGGTCTTGGTGTTGACGGAGATGGTGTTGACGCTCGTCGCGATCATCTCGGCGATCTGGTTGAGGAAGTCCTTCTGGATCTGCGTGAACGGCGTGAAGGACGCCAACTCGATGACCCCGAGCACGCTGCCCTCGAACAGCACCGGCAGCACGATCACCTGCGCGGGCGGTGCCTCACCGAGGCCCGAGGAGATCTTCAGATAGCCACTCGGCGCGTTCTCCACGAGGATCGTGCGCTTCTCCTCGGCAGCCGTCCCGACCAGCGCCTCACCGGGCTGGAACGACGTCGGCATGGAGCCCATCGAGTAGCCGTACGAGCCGAGCATGCGCAGCTCGTACTGGTCCTCGTCCGTGGCGCTCATGTCCTCACCGTCGACGAGCGGCATCGCCACGAAGAACGCCCCGTGCTGCGCGGAGACCACCGGCGTCAGCTCGCTCATGATCAGCGAGGCGACGTCCTCCAGGTCGCGACGGCCCTGCATCAACGCGGAGATCCGGGCCAGGTTGCCCTTGAGCCAGTCCTGCTCCTTGTTGGCGATCGTGGTGTCGCGCAGGTTGGCGATCATCTTGTTGATGTAGTCCTGGAGTTCCTGGATCTCCCCGGACGCGTCCACGTCGATCTTCAGGTTCAGGTCGCCGCGGGTCACCGCGGTCGCCACGCGCGCGATGGCACGTACCTGCCGGGTCAGGTTCCCGGCCATCTCGTTCACCGACTCGGTCAGGTCCCGCCAGGTGCCGTCCACGTCACGCACGCGTGCCTGACCACCGAGCTGCCCTTCCGTGCCCACCTCGCGGGCGACACGGGTGACCTCCTCCGCGAAGGACGACAGCTGGTCGACCATCGTGTTGATGGTCGTCTTCAGCTCCAGGATCTCCCCGCGCGCGTCGATGTCGATCTTCTTCGTCAGGTCACCCTTGGCGATGGCCGTGGTCACCATGGCGATGTTGCGCACCTGGCCGGTCAGGTTGGACGCCATGCCGTTCACGGACTCGGTCAGGTCCTTCCACGTACCGGCCACACCGGGTACGTGCGCCTGACCGCCCAGGATGCCGTCCGTGCCCACCTCACGGGCCACCTTGGTGACCTGCTCGGCGAACGAACTCAGCGTCTTGACCATCGTGTTGATGGTGTCGGCGAGCTGCGCGACCTCGCCGCGCGCCTCGATGGTGACCTGCCGGGTCAGGTCACCGTTGGCGACCGCCGCCGAGACCTGGGAGATGTTCCGCACCTGAGTGGTGAGGTTCTTCGCCATCAGGTTGACGTTGTCGCTCAGGTCCTTCCAGATGCCCGTGACACCCGGCACGTGCGCCTGGCCGCCGAGAATGCCCTCGGTGCCCACCTCACGGGCCACCCGGGTCACCTGCTCGGCGAAGGACGACAGCTGGTCCACCATGGTGTTGACGGTCGTGACGAGTTCGAGGATCTCGCCCTTGGCGTCGACGGTGATCTTCTTCGACAGATCACCCCGGGCGACCGCGGTCGTCACCTCGGCGATGTTGCGCACCTGGATGGTCAGGTTGTTCGCCATGCCGTTCACGGACTGGGTGAGGTCCTTCCAGGTGCCGGAGACACCCTGCACCTCGGCCTGGCCGCCCAGGATGCCCTCGGTGCCCACCTCACGGGCCACACGCGTGACCTCTTCGGCGAACGACGACAGCTGGTCCACCATCGTGTTCAGCGTGTTCTTCAGCTCCAGGATCTCCCCGCGCGCGTCCACGGTGATCTTCTGCGACAGATCACCCCGGGCCACTGCCGTCGCCACCTGGGCGATGTTGCGCACCTGGCCGGTCAGGTTGGACGCCATGCCGTTCACGGAGTCCGTCAGGTCACGCCACACACCGGCCACGCCCGGCACCTGCGCCTGACCGCCCAGCCGGCCGTCCGTACCCACCTCCCGCGCGACCCGGGTCACCTGGTCGGCGAAGGCCGACAGCTGATCGACCATCGTGTTGATGGTGTTCTTCAGCTCCAGGATCTCCCCGCGCGCGTCCACGTCGATCTTCTGCGACAGGTCACCCCGGGCCACTGCCGTCGTCACCTGCGCGATGTTGCGCACCTGGGAAGTGAGGTTCCCGGCCATCGAGTTGACGGAGTCGGTGAGCTCCTTCCACGTGCCGGACACGCCGTCCACCCGGGCCTGACCGCCCAGACGGCCCTCCGTGCCCACGTCCCGGGCCATCCGCGTGACCTGGTCGGCGAAGCTCGACAGCTGATCGACCATCGTGTTCACGGTGTTCTTCATCTTGAGCATCTCGCCGGAGACGTCGACCGTCACCTTCTGCGAGAGGTCACCGTTGGCCACCGCCGTCGTCACCTGCGCGATGTTCCGCACCTGTCCGGTGAGGTTCCGGAACGCCGTGTTGACGGAGTCCGTCAGGTCCTTCCACGTGCCGGCCACACCGGGCACCTGCGCCTGGCCGCCCAGCTCCCCCTCGACACCGATCTCCCGCGCCACACGGGTCACTTCGGCACCGAAGGCGGACAGCTGATCGACCATCGTGTTGACGGTGTTCTTCAGCTCCAGCATCTCGCCGGCCACGTCCACCGTGACCTTCTGCGAGAGGTCGCCATTGGCCACCGCCGTCGTCACGGCGGCGATGTCCCTCACCTGCGTGGTCAGATTCCGGAAGACCGTGTTCACCGAATCGGTGAGGTCCTTCCACGTCCCCGCCGCGCCCGGCACGTTCGCCTGACCGCCGAGCTGCCCCTCGGCCCCGACCTCGTTGGCGACGCGCGTGACCTCGTCCGCGAAGATCCGCAGCGTCTCGGTCATCTGGTTGATCGTGTCGGCGAGCTGCGCGACCTCGCCGCGCGCCGGCACGGTCACCTTGCGCGACAGGTCACCGTTGGCGACCGCGGTCGTCACCTCCGCGATCCCGCGCACCTGAGCCGTGAGGTTCCCGGCCATGGTGTTCACCGAATCGGTGAGTTCCTTCCACACGCCGGCGACACCAGGCACCTGCGCCTGACCGCCCAGCGCCCCCTCCGTGCCCACCTCACGGGCCACCCGGGTCACCTCGGAGGAGAACGCCGACAACTGGTCCACCATCGTGTTGACGGTGTTCTTCAGCTCCAGCATCTCGCCGGCGACCTGAACCGTCACCTTCCGGGACAGATCACCCTTGGCGACCGCCGTCGTCACCAGCGCGATGTCCCTCACCTGGGCCGTCAGCCGGTACGCCATCGTGTTGACGGAGTCCGTCAGGTCCCGCCATGAACCCGACATGCCCCGCACACGAGCCTGACCGCCCAGCTTGCCCTCGGTGCCCACCTCACTGGCCACACGCGTGACCTCGTCGGTGAACGTCGACAGCTGGTCGACCAGGTTGTTGACGGTCCGCCCGACCTTCAGGAACTCGCCCCGCAACGGCTGACTGTTCCCGTCCGGCACCTGCGTCCGCAGCTCCATCCGCGGCGACAGATCACCCTCCGCCACCGCCGACAGCACCCGGCCGACCTCGGAAACCGGCCGCACCAAGTCGTCCACCAGGGCGTTCGAGTTGTCGATCGCCGTCGCCCAGGAGCCCTCACAGGCACCCGTCTCCAGCCGCTCGGTGAGCTTGCCCTCACGGCCGACCATGCGCCGCACCCGCGACAGCTCACCTGTCAGATGCAGATTGCGGTCGGCCACCTCGTTGAAGACCGCCGCGATCTCGGCCATCACGCCGTCCCCGGACACCGTGAGCCGCTTGCGGAAGTTCCCGTCCCGCATCGACACCAACGCCGCCATCAGCCGGTTCAGGGCCGCCGTGTCCACCTCCGTCGTGCCACTGCGCACCCGGCCCTGGTTGATCGGGGACTGTCCGCCTTTCGCGCGCGCCTTCTTGCCACGCGTCGCTGCGCCAGACTCCACTGTGTCCCTCCCGCAGGGATCGACCGTCACTGCTGTGCTCGGGTACCACGCTCGGCGTACCAGTTACTACTGCGTATTCTCTGCCCTGCATACCAGGCCGTCGCCAGGGGGCTGCTGCCCAAGGTCGGCTTCGGGCACACAGCCTGCCCGTACCTTCACCAGAAGCTTGCCCAGTGTTTCACCCCGGCCGAACCAGGCCATAACAGTTCGGCAGCTTCGCACATCGTCCGCACACCCTCCGGACGGAAACACTGCAGACCGGCATCCGCATGGACCGCGAAGGTAAGTAACCTTGCATCCGGCTGTCCAGCCACGCCGGTCCGTCCGGCCTGGGCGGTGGCACGAAGACGAGCGGGCATCGGAGGGGCGGCCGCACACAACATGACCACCGGACTGATCCCGGGGGGACAGCCCCCCGACCCCCGGCCGACGGGCGCCCTGCCCCAGCAGCGGCGCGAGCCGGCCGGCCACGCAGCCCAGCACGTCGAGAACCGGTCGAGGAGTTCTGTGATCACCGCGCGCGCGGCCGCCAGTTTCGAGCCCGTCGGACGATCGGTCGCGAGCGCCCGCTCCTTCGTCCGCGACACGCTCCAGGGCTGGGGCTTCGCCGACATCATCGACGACGCCGTCGTTCTCACGAGCGAACTGGTGACCAACGCCGTGGTGCACGCCGGCACCTCCGCCGACGTGCTGTGCCTGCGCAGCGACGACGGCGTCCGCATCGAGGTGGCCGACCGCTATCCCGAACGCGAGATCCCCCTCCAGGCGACGGCCGTCAACATGGGCAGCCCCGACCGCGAGGGCGGCCGCGGCCTACAGCTGTGCGCGGCCCTCGCCGGCCGCTGGGGTGTGGAGTACATCCCCACCCACAAGACCGTCTGGTTCCAACTGGACCTGCCCGCACGCGTGGTGGGCACCCGGGCGGCCGGCCCGGCCCTCCCCTCCGACCTCCTCCCCCTCGCCGACAGCCGGGTCCGCGTGGCCGTCGTCCAGGTCGACCGCACCGGCCACATCGCCGCCTGGAACGAGGACGCCGAGGAACTCTTCGGCTACCCGGCCGAGCAGGTCACCGGCAAGCCCCTGACCGACCTCGCGGCCTGGCCGCACACCCCGGGCACCAGTACCGGCATCGCGGAGGCCCTCCGGCTCTCCCGCTGGGAAGGCAGCTACGGCGTCCGCACCGTCACCGGCCGCGTCACCCCCGTCTACGCCTCCCACCTGCGCGTCCGCGACACCGGCGGCGAACCGTCAACCGTGTGCCTCCTGGTACGGGACCACGAACGGGCAGTTCTGCAGACCCCGCTGCGCGGCCCGGCCTCCGACACCTCCACCGGCTCCGAGGGCCAGAGCAGCGACCCCTTCGAGGTCTTCATCGGCTCCCCCGCCCCGGACGACCTCGACGGCCTCCTCCAGCGCACGGTCGAACGCGCCCGCGACATGCTCGACGGCGACTCGGCGTTCCTCCTGCTCGCCACGGACGACGAGACGGAACTGGAGGTCCGCGCCTCCACCGGCCTCCCCTCCGCCCGCCAGCGCTTCGCCCGCGTCCCCGTCGAAGCCGGACCCGGCCGCTACGGCTCGGCGCGGATGCCCGCCGTCCACGACGACCTGACCGCGGTCCCCGGCGCGGTACCGCTGCTGAACGGCACGGGCATGCGCTCGGTCGTCACCGTCCCGCTGAAGGTGGAGGGCCGCCTCACCGGCTCCCTCGGCGTCGCCGCGGAAGCCCCCGCCAGATACTCCAACGAGGAGGCTCTGCGCCTCCAGTTCGCCGCCGACCGCATCGCCCTCGCCGTCGAATCGGCCCGGCTGGGCGAACTGGAACGCCTGCGCCGCGGCTCCCTCAGCTTCCTCGTCGAGGCCTCCGACCTGCTGGCAGGCACCCTGGACCGCGACCAGACCCTGGCCCTCATGGCCCAGATGACCGTCCCGACCCTCGCCACCTGGTGCGCCGTCTACACCATCGCCGACCAGGCCTCCGAGCCCTATCTCTCCTACGTCCTGCACGAGGACGAGGAACTCATCGACGGCATCAAGTCCCTGCTGTCGAAGGTGCCCGCGCCTGACCCGGTCCCCACCCCCGGCGCCCGCGTGTGGACGGCCCCCGGCGAGATGGCCCACCAGGCGGCGCTGCGCAGCTCCATGCGCAGCCTCGGCCTCAGCGGCAGCCCGACCCGCCAGGTCACCCCCGGCATCGGCCCCACCCTCGCGACCGCGTCCGCCGTGGGCGGCGAGACCGTGGTCCTCCCGCTGGTCGCTCGCAACCGCGTCATCGGCATGCTGACCCTCGGCAAGCCGACCGACGAACACTTCCGCCAGGAGATCCTGGAACTCGCCGAGGACCTCTCCCGCCGGGCCGCCCTGGCCCTGGACAACGCCCGCCTCTACTCGGAGCGCACGGCGATCAGCCAGTCCCTCCAGCGCAGCCTCCTGCCTCCGGAGCTCCCCGAGATCGCCGGCGTCGAGGTCGAGGTCATCTACCGCGCCGCCGGCGAGGGCAACGAGGTCGGCGGCGACTTCTACGACGTCTTCCCCATCCGCGACGGCGCGTACGGCTTCGCCATCGGCGACGTCTGCGGTACGGGCCCGAACGCGGCAGCGGTCACCGGCCTGGCCCGCCACGCCCTGCGCCTCCTGGCCCGCGAGGGGCTCAGCGGTCCGGCGGTCCTGGAGCGCCTGAACTCCGCGATCCTCGACGAAGGCGCCCGCAGCCGCTTCCTCACCCTCCTCTACGGGGAGATGCGCCCCCAGGAGGACGGCAGCGCGGAACTGAAGGTGGTCTGCGCCGGCCACCCGCTCCCCCTGCGACTGCGCCAGGACGGCTCGGTCGAACCGGCCGCGGAACCCCAGCCGCTCCTCGGGGTCCTCGAGGACCTGGAGCTCTACGAGCAGACCATCACCCTCGACCCGGGCGATGTCCTCCTGTGCGTCACGGACGGCGTCACCGAGCGCCGTGAGGGCGCCCGCATGCTCGGCGACGACGGCCTCGCCGACGTCCTCACGACCTGCACGGGCCTCACGGCCGGCGCGGTGGCGGCCCGCATCATGCGCGCGGTGGAACGCTTCGCGTCGGATGCCCCTTCGGACGACATGGCGATCCTGGCGATGCGTGTCCCCGGGATCCACAAGGACTAAGGGCTGTCCCGTAACTGCAGATCATCTCCGACAGGAGACCGCCTGTGGCGGTCAGCCGAAGAGGAGCTCAACGCCTCTGTCCAGGCAGTACTTCATGACGGTGACCAGTTGGCGGGTGTCGTCCACACGTCGCTGGAGAACGGGGTCACCGTCCTCAGGGTGGAGCTGATCGATGATCGTCTCCAGTCTGGGCAGCATGGCTGCGCATTGAGCGGCCGTGAGGGATCCGTCATCGTCTGGATGGTCGAGCAGCGGTGTCAGCGTGGTGGAGACACTGCTCCACGCGCGGTCTCCACCGAATCCGTGCATCTCAGCAAGGGTGAACCCCTCTGCGTCGGCCAGCCACTCCCTGAACATGTGGAAGCCGGTGTAGGACCAGGAGACGTCAGGGCTGCTCACGTCGCCGTCTCCGGGGAAGAGCATGAGCCCCACCGTGTCCCCCTCTGCTTGCCTGGTGCCCAGGATCAGTCGCCAGGCGACGTGTCGGCAACTGAAATGATCTGCGGCATGGCTGGTGTGATCACGGCGTCGGAGCCGTCCTGGATAGTCCCGTTCACCGGGCTGAGCCTGCGCCAGTTCAACAAGCTGATCACCGCGCTGCGGCGCGAGGGTGCTGACCCGGTCCGCAAGGGCCGGCCATGGTCGCTGCCGTTGGAGGATCGGGTCCTGCTGGTCGCCGCGTACTGGCGCACGAACCTCACCCTGCGGCAACTGGCGCCGCTGTTCGGGGTGTCGAAGTCGGCCGCGGACCGGATCATCCACCACCTCGGTCCCTCGCTCGCGCTCCATCCCCGGCGGCGGTTTCGTAAGGACACCGTGCTGATCGTGGACGGCACCCTGGTGCCCACCCGTGACCACACTATCGCGGAGCAGTCGAAGAACTACCGGTACTCCACCAACCATCAGGTCGTCATTGACGCCGACACCCGGCTCGTCGTCGCCGTCGGCCGGCCGGTCACCGGCAACCGCAATGACTGCAAGGCGTGGGAGCTCTCCGGTGCGAAAGACGCCGTCGGCCGCACCACGGTGATCGCGGACGGCGGCTACCGGGGCACCGGCCTGGTCATCCCGCACCGTCGCGGGAAAGGCCAGGCCGAGCTCCCGGACTGGAAAGAAGAGCACAACGCCTCTCACCGCAAGGTCCGAGCCCGAGTCGAGCACGCCTTCGCCCGTATGAAGACCTGGAAGATCCTTCGCGACTGCCGCCTCAAAGGCGACGGCGTCCACCACGCCATGCTCGGCATCGCCCGACTCCACAACCTCACTCTCGCCGGATGACCGGGAAACGACGCTGGTCAACCAGCATGTCTTAGATCATTTACGGGACAGCCCTTAGGGAAACGCAGAAAGGCCCCACCCGTGAGGGTGGGGCCTTTCTTGCTGGAGCCCCCAAGCGGAATCGAACCGCTGACCTTCTCCTTACCATGGAGACGCTCTACCGACTGAGCTATAGGGGCCTGTTGCTTTGCGAGGTCTCCCCGCGGCAACGGGATAGATCCTACCCCGAACAGGCCCGTGCTCCCAACCACGTCAAAAGGCGGGCTGGAGAAGCCCTCCGAGGGCGTTGCAGGCCGACACGGTCCGATGCATGTCCCGCTTGGTCAGGGACGCGTCCACGGGCAGCGCAAGAGTCTCGTCGGAGGCTCGCTCGGTCTCCGGCAGCGCAACACAACGACGGAACGCGGGCAGCCTGTGCACGGGCGTCTTCACCGGAACGCGGCACTCGATTCCCCTGGCCCGCAAGGCCCGCGCGAAGGCGTCCCGATCGGGCCGTCCATTGCCCGGAACCCGCACGACGTACTGCTGATAGGTGTGCCCGTCACCGTCGTCCGGCGTCCGCACACCCCTCAACTTGGCGTCGAGATAAGCCGCGCGCTCCCTGCGCTGGGCCATCTCGTCGTACGGCGCCTCCGACTCCCCTTGTTCCAGCACCAGCAGTCCGTGCCGATGCCCGAGGGCGTGCAGCGGAGCGATGTCGGCGAGCCGGCCGAAGCGGTGTACGACGACCACGGCCGCGGTTCGCGAGGTGACCGCTGCTTCCACAGCAGCGGCGTCGAGACAGTAGGTGGCGGGGTCTATGTCGGCGAACACCGGCAGAGCCCCGGCCATGGTCACGGCCTCGGCGACCTCGACGTTCCCGAAGGCCGGCACGACGACCTCGTCACCGAGTCCGACACCGGCGGCCCTGAGCATTGCAGCAGTACCCATGCTGTGCATGCTGGTTGCGCAACGTGAACTTCAAGTAACGCGCAACAAAAAAGGGTTGGACCCGGAACCGAAGTTCCGGGTCCAACCCTTTCAATGATTGTTCGGCGGCGTCCTACTCTCCCACAGGGTCCCCCCTGCAGTACCATCGGCGCTGTAAGGCTTAGCTTCCGGGTTCGGAATGTAACCGGGCG